>NZ_NFHT01000030.1 GCF_002161445.1 Alistipes sp. An66 | reverse complement strand
TAACACAAAAAGAAGAACAACACGCCGCGGCGTGTTGTTCTGAAACCAAGAATCGCTATATTTGCATATCTGAAGAATCTGAAGGCACCTCCCCAGACACACTTTTTGAAACACTACCGATAGTCTTGAATGCTTAATGGTTGATAAGCTGTTGGAAAATACTAATATTCCTATTCAATTTCTGTACTACAAATCATATGGAAGAGAAAAACTAGCTGTACCTGTTTTGACAGACACAAAGACATATAGGGAACAGATTGAAAAAACCAAGAGCAATCCAAATAACATATTGGCAAAAATTTCCAAACAAGCAGAGGAACATTACAAAAAATATAAGGGCGACGAAAATGTGAGTTTGATTAAAAAAGAGTATACACTTTAGAATTGGAACAATTCTGCTTCGATTCCCAGTGATTCTGTAAAAGCCTTGGTTGCGAGTCTGTCTTTCTGGCTATGCCATGATAATTTCCACAGGCAATTAGGTTTGACGGAGTCTTTTATCTTCTTGAAGTAGGGCAGGTCGATAGGCCCATACGAAATGCCTCTGATGATGATTTCATCTATGTCTGAAATAGAGTCAAAGTAGCCGGAATTATCGGCTATTATACCTTGGACATCTTTATGAAGTTCATTCATCCCCGCAATGATTTTCTGTTTTGCTGTTTGTTCAGATAGCAGTTCGTGCTCATTCCAATATTCTTTTATCAATTGATTATGCCCAAATATAGGATTGTTGACATCCCCGTGGATGTGAAGTATCTGAGATGGATGTATATGGTATAACTTTTCTAAAGTTTTAGTGTAATTAAATGTTAGGTATTTGGCTTCTGGTGGAATCTCAATATTGAGTGGCTTGTCCGAAATCTCTATATTTGCAATCCACTCCATAAAACATTGGATGAGTTCATCCTTGTGAGGTACAAAGAGAGAATCGGGTGAATCTTCAATGATAAAGTTGGTGCGCATCATGTGTTCTTCGTCAATCTCAATATCTTCTGTGCAATAATCAAATATTGAATTAAGATCATATTCCCCAAGAGCTTTCTCGAAATCTTGCCATAGGTCAGTCTCTAAGCTGAAATTATTCTCGCAGAAAGTTATTAGAGAACTGTGGCTGTTGCTTTTCAGCCAGTTATGAAAGTCTTGCCATGATGTCTTCATGCTGTGGGCAAGATCAAAGCCATTGCCAATTATATATAGGCTGTGTGAATGTGTATTCCCGAACAAATCCATGATGATGTATTATTTCAAACAGTTGCAATAATTGTCCATGTGGTAAAGCCGTATATTTTATTCTTGGGAATTTCGTACGATAAGAAGTGTGGATATTCCATAATCTTCGTTATCCTGAACTGTATCCTGATCCTGATTTAGAATTAGATTTAGATCTTGATTTGAATCTTGATTACAAATTTCAGTAAAGAAATCCATTATCTCAGAACCTCTTGGGGTATTGTTAAATCCAGCATGGCGTCTGTTGAAGTAGGAGTTTGCCGAGATTTGTAGCAGATCCCATATCATTTGCGACCAATGATCCATATGCAGTCTTTTAGATACAAAAGGTCGTCCCGTTTGGAATTCGAGTAAATTAATTATTTGCAATGCGAGGGACTTGGATGCAGTTAAGTGCTCGTCTGCATAGGCACACCAAAAGGTATGATGTCCGCAGGGAGTATTATAAAATTTATTTTCGTCTATTAATAAATATTGGGCACCTGTTGTTATTGTTTTGGGGTTTATACTTCTTTTTTGTCCATTAAGATATCCAGCTCTGCAATATTGAAATCGGGGCCATTGTGTGTATAATATCAGTTGATGAGTATCTCCTGCAGATATTGTTGTATTGTAAATATCACCTGTCTTTTTTGCCTGTAATAACAATGCGTTGTATAATTCTCCTTTAGGGTTATTTTCTTTGTATACGATTAGGAGATCTCCAATTTCTGGACTTTTATAATGTTGTAATGCAGGGTTGCAAAATTTTGCACACGGTTTTTGGTGGATGAAACAACCTCCCACGTTATATTGACGCCCTAATATGCTCGAAAGTTTAGATGGTAACCGTGTCACTAATGCGGCGATATAATCCGGTTCTTGTTTTGAAGATAATCCTATTATGCATGTTTCGATTGCATAGTGGATGTCACAATATAATTGATGCTTTTTAATCCAATTCATGGCCGGTGTTTTTAGGTATGAAGAATAAGAAGGTTATCTATCCGTGAATTGGCCCCTAGAGGCTGATATATACAATAAGCATGAGAATAAAAGGGCATTACTGTAGTTAGAATTTCTTGTGTCGATTAGAAGAAAACCATATTTGGCTGGATCTCTTCAATCATCTTTTGCGGCACTTCACATTCCCGGGCAATCTCCGGCCACATGGATGCCGCCTGGCAAACCTCGTCGATAATCCGTGCGGCATTTTTGATATTGTTCTTGGTGCCGCATTCGAGCAGATCGTCTTTGGTGATGCCACTGAATTTGCCGTTTATCGACATCTGGTGGGCCGAGGTCCACTGGCCGTCGGGATTGTAGGCGTAGCCCATATCGTAGGCCGGAGAAAGGCGCCATTTCCCGCTTCTGTCCATCAGGAAAGAGATGTTCTTCGTGTGGTCGTCCTGATTGCGCACCACGACATTGAACACCATTCTGCGGAACATCTCCTGTGCCTCCTTGTAGGTGAGCCGCAGCCCGCGCATTACGGCGAACGCCTGTTCGTAGGAATAGGCCCTGAGGAGCCGGTAATCGAAATGTGCGATACCGCAGAGTGTCTGCATGTGCACCTTTGCCCCGTTTATCCGGTCGAACCGTTTCGTCAGGAAATGCGCTCTCCCATTCTCTTCAATCAGCGAGCATTCTGTCATTTCGATGCCGCATTCCCTCACAAGACGCGAGAAGGAGTACTCCAGTCGGCCGAAGTTTTCAGTCTCTCTGAATCCGGCAGTGGCGGATACGCCGTCCAGCTTGATGAGGTAGTAGTCGAATCCGGCGGGAGCCTCTACCTGTCCCGAACGGATCTCTCCGGTGGCTTTGTTAAAGGCAATGATTGCCTTGGCCCGTTGTCCGCCGGCTGAAGTGCCGAGGCGCAGAATCTCCGCAATGGCCGCCTTCTTGTCGGAGCTGATATTCACGTTAAAACTTGATTTGTCGGCAAGGGCTTCTCTGGCTACATCCACCAAAGAATCAACCTCTATCCGGATATCTGTATCAATAGTGTCGATGGCCGGTTCAAACTCAAGGGCGCCCATGCAACGTTTGCCCAAAAAGCAAAGTGTCTCGATCGCATTGCCGCTGGTCCGGCCCGTCAGGGCCAGCCATCTCTCAAAAAGGGTACGACCGTATGTATCCGGCAGGGAGTCCGCCAGCATTCCGGGCAGGCCTTTGAAGGTCGTTTTATTGAGCTCTCCGAAACTGTACACACGTCCTTCCCTTACGGGCATCATTAACGGCGAAGGCTCTATGCCTTGTCGTACAAAGTTCGGATCATACTCAAACTGCGCGATTTCATATCTTCGATCCCAGCGCACCGAACCTATGGGCTGGCCGTATAGATTGACACGAGCTATGTCTACCATTCCAATTCCTCCTTATTTTCTTTTGTATAACCTTTGGATGCCCGCTTGCGCTTATGTTTGTTTGCTTTGCTGGCCAATTCGTAGTATTCATTCGGGCTCAACTGCTCTTCTTCGACGAGCGGGATGAAAATGTCGAGCTTGCCCAGGGTGCGCAGGATGCGGATCAGCGACTCGAAGTTTTTTATCTCTCCGTCCTCCATGCGCTTTATGGTGGAGATGGAAACACCGCTCTTGTCTGCCAGCTCGGCCTGCGACATATTCTGCTTCAGGCGTACTGTTTTTATTTTGGTGGCAGTCCTGTTGCAAAGCTCGGTATCTGTCAGTATGTATATATTGTCCAACATGTCAAATCTGATACTTGTTGTAGCAAATATAAGAATAAAATGTCATAAATGAAATTTTATTATGAGTAATTTAGGCGGAGGTCAATTTACATGCCGTGAAACTTGTTGTTTTGTGCATTGGACTCGGAAAAATATTTTGCAGCCAAAAGAGAAAAATGGCTGAGATCATTTTCATGGCGCAGCCATCTCATCTCTTTCCTTATTTTGATTTAACGATGTCGTATTTCATATTGTTATTTATCAGTAGTTTGCGCCTGGATATGACGAATATTGACGGTTTTTCATCATCTTCCTCCAATGTCAGATCTTCAATCAGCGGGTAAGCGTAAGGTCGGCCAGTAGGACGGCCGTCTCTGGTTCTTCCTTTGGGGCATCCTTGGGTTTCCAGGCCACAATGAAGCTGACTGTTGCGGATTTGACCCGATAGCCTTTCGCAAACCAATCGGTGAGAGTCTTCTGCATCCGGGCTGAGAGTTTGGCTACGGGGAGATCCGTCTTCTCGGTATAGAGCGTGAAGTCGCAATATTGCAGCCGATCGCCGCTCTGCAGTGCCAGTACTTCGCGTTTGATTCCCTTGAAGAACTCCAGATAGACGTCCCGATGGGAGAGTTGCAGGATGATCTCTTCGGGCAGGGTATAGCTCCGATCGTCGCGGTCGTGGTGGTCGGCCGTCAGACGGTCAAAGCTGTGTCCGTTGGTATGAATGAACAGCCGGTTCTTGGCACGGGTAATCCCCACGTAGTAGCGGCGCTTCAGCTCCGCATTCTTGGTGTAGTTGTCGGTCAGAAGCATGTAGACGTCGTCGAACTCGCGTCCTTTGGCCTTGTGAATGGTTGATACCACCACCTCGGAGCCCGAAACATCGCAGAAATCCTCCATCGACGATTCGAAGACAAACTCTTTGAAATCGCTGATGTATTTCGTTTGGTTGAGATGTTCGAACTGTTCGAAACAGCGCTTCACAAGGTCCATATTCTGACTCCGCGCGTAGGTCTTGCCCGTGGCGCGCTTTGCCTCCTCCCAGAGCTCGCCCGGAATCACGGGTGTCGTCACCCGTTTGTCCAGGTATCGGAGGAAGTATCGCATCTCGGAGAGGTTCCAGAAGCGGAAGCCGTCCATCGACTGGATCAGTTTGCACGGGACGCCCTCCTTGCGCAGAAGACCGGTCAGAATGACCGCCTCGTCGTTCGTCTGGGTGAGGATGCACGAGGTGCCTGCATGACGGTTACGGAGCAGTTCGTTGACCAGCGGGCGGTACATGATTGCCGAGGTGTGGCAGGTGACACCAACCCATCCTTCTTCGTGCCGCATCGATTGGATCTGCGTGTGCTTCATCCGTCCGGGGATCGATTGGACGAACTCGTTGGTAAAGGTGACCGGATGACGGGCACTGCGGAAATTGTCGGTCATCTCGATGAGGCGAGCTCCGGGTCGTTGGACCAGTTGGAACATGTAGCCAGAGTCAGAACCCCGGAATTCGTAGATGTTCTGGTCGTCGTCACCCACGGCGATGACGCGCATCTCCTCGTTGCGGGCCATCAGCGCCGTTACGAGGGCATACTCGTCGGCGGCCATGTCCTGCGCTTCGTCGATGACGAGCACGGTCTTGCCGATCTTGTTGGGCTCGACCTCCCCCTGTTCGATCATCCGGGCAGCCCGCGAGACAATGTCCTGGGCATCTTCAAGGTTGCCGATACGCCCCAGCAGGTCGAAGCAATAGGAGTGGAAGGTCTTGATCTCGACAAAGTGGGCCGCATTGCCGATCAACGCCATCAGCCGCTGTTTGAACTCCGTGGCCGCCGCACGCGAGAAGGTGAGCATCAGCAACTGTTCATGCTTGACATCTTCGAGCAGGAGCAGCGATGCCAGTTTGTGGACCAGTACACGGGTCTTGCCGCTACCGGGTCCAGCCGCAACCACGATGCAGTGGGACTCCTTGTCGGAGATGATCTCCATCTGTCGAGGGGAGAGCGACCCGAAGAGCTGTTCGTATTTCTGGGGCGTCAGGTTGCGCTGGATCTCGTTGATGCGCTCGCCGCGGAAGTATTTCGCGATGAAGCGCCGGTAGTCCATCTGGAAGTAGTCCTGTACGAACTGCAGCGCCGCGTTGTAATCCTTGACCATCAGATTGGCATACTCGCCCACGATGTGGACCTGCTGGATCTTCTGCTTGTAGAAGGCGTTGAGCAGCCGGTAGTCGTCGACCTTGTAGCGCGACTTGTTGTCCTTGATCCGGCGGATGTCCATCGCGTTGTAGAGAACCAGGAAGCCTCCTTCGAGCTTCAACGCTCCGATCTTCGAGAGGTAGAGAAGAGCCCCCTCGACCTCGCCCAGCTGCAGGTCGTTCCGCCCGAAGAGCATTGTCCGATTGTCGGCCTTGAATTGATTCAGCAACTCGACGATCGAGAACTGCACGGCATTGTCCGCGACGGTATGCTCCTGCCCGGTGGCGTTGGGTTGCGCGAGCGTACGCGACAACTCGGCGGCCTGGCGGTAGAGCCAACCGATAGCAAAGCGGCAGATCTCGGCCCGTTTATCGAATCGGGCTTCTGTCGACTGCAGGTCGGTCTGTCGCCGAAGCTGCAGGTTGTGATCCGCATACTCCTGCTTGCGGAGGTATCCCTTGACCGTAAGAAAATAGAGCAGGGTGCGGATATCCTTCTCCTTCGAGGTGCTGATTCCCTCCTGGATGGCATCTTCGTTCAGCTGTTTGCAGGAGATGCTGAGCCCCTCCTCCGGGATGCGGTGGAGCAGGTAGCGTTCGAGCTGGATAAAGCGCTCGAGCAGCTGTTGTGACTTGCGTTCCGAATCCCCTGTTCCGAGCAGGTAGGCCGACAGATCCTTGCTGTCGGCTAGGATCCCCTCTTGGCGCATGCGTTCCACGGCGGAGATCACCTCGCGCTTGCTCATGCCCAGAATATCGGCCAGGTAGTCGATTCGTGATTCGGCCTCCGAGTCCTGCGCCTTGGCAATATATTTTTTCGAGATGAGAGACTTGATGATGCGGACCGCCTGTTCGGTCTCCTTGCTGTCGAACAGCGGCGAGGCTGTCAGCCGTCGCCGGGCTTCGTCGAGATTCCGCACGGTGATGCCCGTGGCGTAGACGTGCGGAACGTTGTTGCCCCGTTCAAGGTAGCCGGCCTGTTCGAGTGCCGCCAGTGCGGTTCGTACCCGGGTTTCGATGTCGGGGCCCGAACCGTCCCACCCGGCCTGACGCGCGATCTCCAGTGCCGACGAATTGACCCGCATGCGCTGGCGCGTGAGCTCCTTCACGGCCTTCCATACCTGCTGGATCTCGCCGATACTCAGCTTCGTCTGGTTCAGCAGGATGAAGTGTTTGTCCAGGTCGTTGTCACCATAGAGGACGTAGCAGCGGGCATGCAGATGGGGGTTACGGCCAGCTCGTCCCGCCTCCTGTACGTAGTTCTCCAGCGAATCGGAGATATCGTAATGGACCACCAGTCCCACGTCGCTTTTGTCCACACCCATGCCGAAGGCCGACGTGGCGACGATGATGCGCACCTGGTCGTTCATGAAGGCCTCCTGGTTGGTGATCTTCTCGTCGGAATCCATCTTGCCGTTGAAAGGAAGGGCCTGAAAACCGTCGTGGGTGAGACGTGAAGCCAACTCCCGGGTTCGACGGGTTCGCGAGACATAGACGATGGTCGGGCATTGTGAGTCGGCAATGAGTTCACGCAGCCGCTGGTATTTCTCTTCGTCGTTGTCGACGTGCAGCACCGAGTAGCTCAGGTTTGTGCGTGTGGCCTTCGAAGCGAAGAGCTCCAGATTCAGATCCAGCGTCTGTTCGAAGTAGTCGCGGATGTCCTGGATCACCTTCTGTTTGGCCGTGGCCGTGAAGCAGGAGACCGGGATCGGAAGTTTGCTCCCCTTTTTCTGCTGGTATTTGCGGATGAAGTGGCCGATATAGAGATAGTCGACCCGGAAGTCCTGACCCCACGACGAGAAGCAATGGGCTTCGTCGATGACGAAGCGGACGACGTTGCGGGCAAGGAGAATACGTTCGATCGTTGCCGAGCGAAGCATCTCAGGGGAGATGTAGAGCAGCGCGGCCGTTCCATCCTGTACTTTTTCGATAGCCAGAGCCCGCGTGATGGGATCCAGCATACCGTTGATGGTGACGGCCTCGGTGATGCCTCGTTCGGCGAGGTTATCCACCTGGTCCTTCATCAGCGACTGCAAGGGTGAGATCACCACCGTGAGTCCGTGAACCGAGCGTCCTGCCATAAGAGCCGGCAGTTGGAAGGTGAGCGACTTCCCACCACCGGTCGGGAAGATTGCCAGCAGTGAGCGCCCTTCGATGGCTGCCTGTGCCGCCCGCTCCTGAAGTGGCTCGCCTTCGTAGGTGCGGAAGGCATCGTAGCCAAACAGCGACTTGAGGCTGCGGTGGACGTCGAGTTGGGCGTTGCAGTAGGCACAGCCTGTGAGGCAGGGGGTGTGGCGCAGCTTTTTGATGACGAACTCTACGCTTGGGTAGTTGTGCAGTACCCATCCAGGCGTGATGGAGCGATGATCGGTTGTGTCGATTAGCGCCAATGCATAGGCCAGTTCGCAGGGGTAATGCTCGATCAATGGTTCAAGTTCGACATTCTGGCAGATGCGACCTCGATAGACGGAGGCGATTTGTTTGCTGAGGTTGCAGTCCTTCGGGCCGGCTCCCATCAAATCGAGAAATCCGTCGAACTCCGGCTGTCCCCTCAGCAGCGCGGCAAAGAGTCTCCGTTTCTGTTCGGGCCATGCATCCCAACGGGCCATCTCGTCCAGAAGCAGATCACGGGCCTTCTCACAGTCGTTGACCGGATTGTTCATCTGATCGCTGACCAACTTATCATCCTTGACGAGTCGATGATAGGGACGTTCGGGAAAGAGCAGGGGCGAGAGGTAAAGCGTGTCGACCAGCCGCCAAGGTATTTGTCTATCCTCGAAGAGGTATTTGGCATCGTGGTGGATGATGTTGTGTCCGCAGAGATACTCCACACGCTCGAGGAAGGGTAACAGCTCCTCTTTTGAGGCTTTATGGAAGATAGCCCCATCGTAACGAAGAGCCCCGATATCGTGGATTCGGTGGTCTGTTAGCCCGATCTCAACATCCACAACCGCATAACGCAGCGGACCATACCGAAGAGGCGAGTTGCTGCTTGTGCGGGTCGTATTCGACGGCTCGGCGGATCCGGTTTCGGCCAGTTGGTTCGATATGGGGCTCTCCTGCATGATGTGGTTTTTGGGTTCAGTCTGGTGATGTCTTCGCTTTAAGTGAATATGGATCAGAGTATCTGACTATTACTTTATACAAATTTAGCATTTTTTTCTTAGCCTTATACGTCGTGAAGTTTTTCGTTCTTGTTCTTATTTGATGATGTTAGTTAGGATCTTTTTTAGTTGCTTGAATTTGAATAGGTAAAATTGAGTGTTGATTAGAATCTTTGTAAGCAACCGGTGAATACCGTATTGATTTGACAGAGAATATTACTATTCGGTCCGCCTAGGTCCAACTTGTATAAAGTTGGCACAAGTCGGACCTAGTTTATACTACTTGGAAGTGATTTGGTTTTCCTTTGCCCAGGTTCTGGGCAGGAGGCCTGCGAGGTCCTTGCCGTCGCGCTGCCAGTAGGGCAGTTTGCTGAGGACATCCTCCATCCATGTTCTCGGGTCAAACCCTGCGGCCTTACAGGTGCCTATGAGGGAGTATACGATGGCTGCCCGATATGCAGAGGCGTCGTTGCCGCAGAAGAGATAGTTCTTCCTACCGAGTGCCAGCGGCCTGATGGCATTCTCGATGAGGTTGTTGTCGATGTTGATCCTGCCGTCATTCACATAGCGCGACAGCCGGGGAAGAAGACTGTAGGCATAGGCAAGGGCCTCTCCAAGCCTGCTCTTGGGAAGAACCTTTGCATAGGTTTCCTCGATCCACTTCTCGAACATCAGGATTGTGGGATAGGATATCTTCCGGCGTTGTTCCATACGCTCTTCCGCGCTCAGGCCTTTATCGTCCGCATCGCTCTCCACCTTGTATAGTTTTCTTATAAAGAGTATGCCCTCCATGGCAAGCCGTTCGTTCTCTTTCAGCGAGTCGACGAACTTCCTCCGGACATGTGCCCAGCAGCCGTGTACGGTTATCCCGGGCATCTTTTCAAACTGGTCATATGCCTCATAGCCGTCGCATTGTACGTTTCCCCGGTATCCACCCAGGATTTCCCGGGCAACGTGATGGCCTCGGCTGCCCCTGTCATAGTAGAACATGACATCCCCCGTGACCGCGTCCCTGACGCACCACTCGTAACCCTTTCTGGCCTTATGCTTCTCGTTATCGATTACCGGTATCACGCTCTCGTCGATCTGGATGTATTCGCTTGAGAGGATCTGACGCCGCAGGATGTCGTACAGAAGCTTGAGTTTCTCCACTGCCGCTTCATACCATCCTCCCATCGTGGAGTCACTTATCGTTATCCCGGACTCCCGGTATTGCTGTATCAGGCGATAGAACGGAAGGTGGTAGACGAACTTTCCCACTATGATATCGGCCAGGACCGATGCCCCTGCCATACACCTGGCTACCGGGGAGAGAGGACGTTCCGGTGAGAGTATCTTCCTGTCTTCAGGGTGCTTTGTCTCTATATCGGATTTGAGGATGACCTTATGGAAGACATCCTTGTGGATGTATACCTCGGCCGGCCTCTTCTCAAGACGGGAGGATTCATCTGTTCCTATCTCTACATATTCATCCCTGAGGTGGCCGTTTACGTCGAGGACACCATCGGGATAGATATGGAAGACCTTCTCCGGAAGGCCGGTGATGTCCAGTGGTCTGCGCGAGGGCTTGGCTTTTACAGCTATTGTCCTTGTGATTGTCTTTTCCGCTTCTTCGACCTCCCTGTCAAGCTGAGCACGTTCCTCGTCGGTGAGATGTTTCTCCTCGAACAGTGACAGCTGGGAGGGATCTACGGGAAGGGCCTTCTCGCTCATCTGACCGAAGACTTTCTTGCGGAGCCACAGAAACTTGTTCTGGAGATCCTGGATTATGCAGTCCTTTTCAGCAATGGTCATACGGAGATTTTCCATCTCCGCAAGTGCTGCCGCCAGCTGTTCCTCGACCGTCATAACTACTTGTTTCTCCTCTGTTTTCAATACTTGAAGATACGAAAAAAGTGCCATATACGCAAGTCTGTGGCACTTTCTCATTCACTTATCTACGTAGTTTCTTCAGATTCTCCAGTCGCTGTCTGCGACAATCCGGCTGTTCGATTATGCCCTCTACTATCATGACCAGTTCGCTCCATTCTATCCTCCCGCTGACGGCATCCTTCTCCAGACCGGAGGGCATGCCGAAGGTCCCCGATTCAAGAAGCTTGCAGTACAGCACAAGACCGCCCGGTTCCCAGTGAAGAAGCTTTATCCTGTTCCTCGACTTGTTCATGAAGATATATACGTCTCCGTTACACGGGTCACACCCCAGCTCATTAGTCACTATTCCACTCAGGGTGTAGTAGCTCTTCCGCATGTCAGTAGGCCGGTTATATAGCCAGTACCTCATGCTGTCATTCAGGCTAAACATGACTCGACGACGCCTGGATTATTGCCTGTATCATCGTCGCGTCCAGATTGCCCTGGATCCGCAATACTGCCCCTGTCTGCGTGCGCATCTCTATGCTCATCGCCATGGACTCGTATCCCGACTTCCTGCCTTTGCCTGCTTTCCTGTTTGTCAGCACAGGTTCCGGAAAACTGTCATTTCCACGCACCAGCTGAAGAAACTCTCCTGATTCCCGTTCACTGGCCTGAGCCTCGGCGTATCTGCGTTTACTGTCATAAAACTGCCACTCAGGTATCCCAATTTCTTTCAGTCGGCTCTTGTAGGAGACTCCATGCTCCTTGCAGTATTGAACTATCTCTGCAATTTCTTCTCTTGTAAGCATTTTTTTTGCGCGAAGATACCTCGCGTGGAATAAATTCGCTACACGCTCTTCACCGGTTGCTTACAGTCAAAATTGTCCGATAAGTCTAAACGCCCATCAAGACTCGCAAATATGAAGGTAACGCCTGGAATTGAAACCATTATTCTTAATCTGCGTGAGACGAGAAAATGGGGAGCGCAACGG
>NZ_NFHT01000003.1 GCF_002161445.1 Alistipes sp. An66 | reverse complement strand
TTGTCAACACCATAAGTCTACTCTTTTTTAGTTTTTTGTTGATTCCCTATACAAATCTAAAAAATCTGTAGACTTTTTTATTTATCCTTCTCCAGACACACTTTTGGGAACAGTATCAGTATTCCCCTTCTTATATCACTTCTAACCCTATTGACTTGAGGTATTTGTAGGTGTCGTTATAAAACTCAGGTAGTCGGGTTGCATCCTCAGGGAACCCATCAACGGTCTTGTTGGAATTGCCTCCTGGAACGCAAATGACCATGCCGATACGGGCGCGTGTTAGGAGGACACGGTAGGCATTCAACATGTATTTTCGTCGTTCGAGGCTGCTTTCGGTTTGCCCGGACTCTTCGCGCCAGGCTGTTCGGCCGTTGAAATTGAAGTATCGCCAGCTTCCGTTTTCGCAGCGCAGGTCGGCATCCCAAAGGACGCAGGTATAATCCAGTTCGAGCCCTTGTACCTGGATCTCGGTTGCCGCATCCTCGAGGTAGTTGGAAGAGCGGATGTCAGTCTTATCCTCCAGGAACCAATGAACGGCGTTTTCATCTCCTTGACCCAGAACATCGACGGCCAGCGGCTTAAAGCGTGCGGCAGTCTTGCTGACGAGAACGCCGGAGCGTTGTGAGCCTCGGGCGTTCTTGCGTAGCCAAGCCCTTGCCTTGGTCATATCTCGGGTCAGAACAATCGGATAGTGCGCTTTGATCGTGTCGTACAGCGCAGCGGCATCCGGGTTGAAGGAGAGCAAGGCGTGCACAAAGGCGGAGAGGTTCTCGGCTCTAAACGAACGTAGACTAACCCCCAGATGGAGCTCTGGAGAGAAGGTCACTTTGTCATTGCCGGCCAGTAGTTCATTGACACGTCCTTCGGCATATTCCGCCTCGGTTAGCTTGTCGGAGATGTAGATCCTCCAGTGTGTAAATTTCTCATTGAGGGCCTTGATCCATTCCGAAATGCCGGCCTCTCCGGTGTTGATCTCTTGCCCGCCACCTACCAAGCATACAATCGTTGCCCAATCCTCCCGTTGATCCAGAGACCAAATAAGGAAGGCCGCCTCGGAGTAGGGAAAGTTCTGGATCTTGAGTTTGTTGCCGTAGGTTCCTCCGCGTTTGAGGTAATCTGCGAGCCGCTTGTGGGTCCATGAACGCTGCGCTTCGTCAAAGATGGCGACATGTTCCACCTCGCCATAGCCGGCTTTGGCAAGCTTGATTGCTTTCTTGGGATCAATCTCAAGGATGCCATTCTCAATCGGAGTTTTTAGCTTGGCCAGCATGTTGTCCCGATAGCGATGGATAATCTGGATGAATTTGCCAACCTCCCTTCGTGAATCCGACCGGTTCTTTTTCTCGCCCCGAGCTTGACACTTCTTCTGGTTGTCGATGGCCAGAGCCTCGGTCAGCACCGCGACTAACGGCCCGTTGCCCGAAAGATAAACGGCCCCTTCATCCTCGCTCAATTTCTCACCATTCTGGTAGGATTGTTTGACGGCAACATCCAACCCGACCAATGTCTTCCCGGCTCCCGGTACGCCCGTAACAAAACAGATGCTCTTCTCGCCCTTCTCTCGGCTGGTCTTGATCACATCGAGGATATATGCAATCGTGCGATCGGTCGATACCTTGTCCGCTTCGTGGCGGGTGATGTCCTCTACCGAGTGGTTCTCGTAGAGCCTTTTGGCTGCCTCGATGATAGTCGGGGTGGGTGAGTAGGGGCTGATGATCCAGTCGGCCCCCAGACTTGGATCTGGCGATGTGGCTCCAGCATGTGCCAGAACATCGGCAATGAGCTGTTGTAGACCAGCTGGCCCTGTTAACAGGGGGTTGTATATGGAATCATCATATACAGAGGCCTGGAATACGCTTGAACTTTTACTGATCCAAGGATGTATGAGAATGGGGATAATGATCCTATTTTGGCTCAGCAAGTGAAAATTCTTCAGATCCAAAGCATAATCTAATACTTGCTCGATATATGACCGCATATTCTCCTTCTTAGCCTCTTGTCTTGTCTTGAATTCGAGGCAGAAGATAAGCCCACGAAGCAGCAGAACAACATCGATCCGCTTTCCGAGTCGTGGAATGTCGTACTCGAAAATGACCTGTCCATCTTCATCCTTCCACGGTTGCAGGCCCTCCTGCATAATGCGGATCTCATCGGCCCAGGCTTCGTTGGTTGTGGTCATAGCAACTCCGTGATAGTTATTCACGAAGGTTCCCAACAGAGCCTCTGACGACTGCTGTAAAAATTCGTGTATCGTGGCGTGATATAGACAACGAGTCATAAGCAAAGCGAATAGATTGTGGGGCGTGTTCCCCGAATATCGATGAATACAAAATTAAGATAAATCTAACGAAGTCGGTCATCTTGGATATATAAAGTTTCAATGGATGGGAAAAGAGTGTTTCTTGGATTTGCCCCGCTTTTGTAGCCCTCTACATGTACTCGTTTCGCATTAATTTGCGTAATATTGCATGTTGGACAGACAGCTGCAGAAGATTATGGAGATCCATAATTTGTTAGATGCCAAATCGAGGTCGGAGTTGCGCGAGTGGCTTCGGCAGAACCACGACAAGGAGCCGGAATGCTGGGTGGTGGTCAAGCGGGGACGCCCCGTTGATGACGACACCTTCTGGTATGTCGATGCCGTGGAGGAGGCCCTGTGCTTCGGCTGGATTGACAGCACCACCAAGAAGATCTCCGAAGAGGTGACAGCCCAGAAACTTTGTCCCCGAAAGCCTCGCAGCAACTGGTCGGAACTGAACAAGGAACGATGCCGCCGCATGGAACGGCTGGGGCTGATGACCGATGCGGGACGGGCCGTCTTGCCGGATATGAGCGAAACCGGATTTTCCATCGATCCCGATATTTTGCACGAGTTGCAGTCCGACCCTGTTCTTTGGGAAAACTTCTGCCGTCTGCCGGATCTCTACAAACGGGTGCGGATTGATACTATTCAGATCAAAAAGAACCAACCCGAACTTTTTCGGAAACGTCTCGACAAATTTCTTGAAAACACCCGCAAAGGCATTCTCTACGGTGAGTGGAACGACAACGGGCGGTTGTGAGTTCTGCTCCTTTTCATCCGGCAGCAAGGTAAGGGCCCGGAGCGAAATGCCAACCTCAGGCCCCGGTGGGGTTTCCGCAGGGAAAAGCCTCTTTCGGTGGAGCCCTTTCCCCGCGGAAAAAGTTGTCGTATTCGCTCCGGCCCACTTTTGAAGATGCTACCGATGGAAAGGAGAAAAACCATGCTTCGGCTGTGTGTCGTGTCTCCCGTTCCCCGGACCATCTTTCATCCACTGGCCTCAATCCCTGCTGCCACCTAAGGTTAATTTGTCGCCCGTTTTTCTCGCGTTTGAGCCATGATGGAGCTTGGTGATGTTAGTTGTGCTCTGCGGTGGTTTTTGAGGTGTATGGCCTATTTCTGTGGTCCCTATCGTGTATTTATCGGGCTTCCGCCGTAGGCGCAGCGCCCAACCCTCCCTGATGCAAGAATGTGGGCAACGACCAAAGTCTTGTTGTCGCTCCAGCCCTATGTATCCAACTGGTATCCGCAAATCAATATGTCCGCAAAACAACAAAACAGAGAGCCTGCAAAACACTACGTCAGTAAAACAACAAAACAGTGTGTCAACACAACAGCGAAACAGCAAAACCGTGACTTCAGTCAGTCAGTACTTCAGTCAGTCAGTACTTCAGTCAGTACTGACGTCAATCAGTCAGTCGGCCTTTTTGAATAAGACGCCTCCGGACCTTCCTTTTTTTGTCGATTTTGTTCCCGATGTCGGCTTCGGGAACGGGTGGTTCGCCTCTTCAGATTGGCCGGCGAACAAGCGGGAACGGGACGTGATATTCGACCCGTTTTTGAGCCCCTGGAACATTATATGTTCGGGACTCAGCAAGCTGTGTTTTCCGTTACGCGAAATATTCTCGGTAACGAAAACAGCTTGCCCGCAAGGGGGTGGAAAACTCCTCCGAAGTCGTCGTTTTTTACCGGGGCCACCGTGGCCCGACCCGAAATTTAGCCGGCGAAGGATTTTCGAGACCCCCTTCGCCAGAAAACAGGGAAGATCCGGCCATTTTGGCGTGGTAAAGTGGCGGTTTATCGCCTCAAATCAGACTTCAAAAAGCCCGTTTCGACCGATTTTGGGCGGTTAAGGGTGCAAAATTTTGGACAAATTTCACGAATTTGGAAGCCCTCAATTCATCCAATTGAGAGCCTCTAATCCGACATTTACGCCATAAAAAGCAGGGTAATTTGTCCTCTTTCAGCGTTCGATTTTACAGAATTTCGATCATTCAGAACCGGGTTTTGAAGCGGTTTCAGTACCAATTTTTCCCGTGAAACGAGACGTTTATTGCGGGAAACAACGCACCGGTTTGCGTCCCAACTCCAGCCCGCAGAGGACGTCGAGCGAGCTGGGACGGCCGTCCGAGCGGAGGGCGTAGACGCTCTCCTCGGCCATCGTGGCGATGGCGTAGTTGCGGGTTTGGGCCGTTTGCCAACCGGTCCGGCGGGCGTTGCGCACGGCAAAGATCAGAATGCGCTGCTCGGCCAACGCCTCTTCGATGTCGGGAGGGTAGCGGCGGTAGAGGGCGCGCCCCAGGGCCCAGATCACCGGGTGCCGGGCTTGCAGCAGAAGTTCAAAGACTGATTTTTCAAGCGGGGATTGGAAGCCGCTGATTACGACACGGTCGGTTGCGCAACACGCCTCGGCCCAGCGCAAGGCCTGCTCCTCGACGGCCGGTGAGACGACGCGCGAGGCGAAGAAGGCGACCTTCCGACGGTCGAGCAGGGCGGGGTTTCCGGTGTAATCGTAATCGAAAGCCATAAAAAACGTGGGTTGCCGCATTGACTTACCACGCATTCAGGCCTTCGCTGCCCCTCTCGAAATAAGCAACACGGACAGCCCACGCGAAACGTGTATTGCACATAATGCGCCAATAGCGCACGGATGCAATACATACGTTTACGGAGCGCCCGGCTACATTTCTTTCGAGAGATCAAAGTTGCGAAGTTTGAATGCGAAAGAAAACGTAACAAAACGTTCGTATAAAATGTCCGGCTCCGCGGATCGGCACGGAACCATCTACAAAAATAGGAAATTAAATCGGAAAACCGCCAACAGTCGCTGTTTTTTGCGGTAGAGCGTCTGTCGGGCGGTGTGTATCGTTGTAGTTTATTGCCGCAGGCGGGGTGACCCGCTTTCCTGCTGTCGGCAAATTTCGTATCTTTGTCTTGGATAGGACGCGCCGAACGGCGTCCATAAACCGAAGTAGAGCATGAGTACCCTGGAACGAGCCATCGAGATTGCCACCGAGGCGCACCGCGGCCAGCGCGACAAGGCCGGGAACGACTATATCGGTCACCCGCTGCGGGTCATGGCCGTGGGCACAACCCCCGAAGAGAAGATCGTCGGGGTGCTACATGATGTGGTCGAGGACAGCGACTGGACGCTGGAGGGGCTGACGGCCGAGGGGTTTGCACCCGAAATCATCGAGGCGCTGCGCTGTTTGACTCACGCCGAGGAGGAGCCTTACGACCGTTATATTGCCCGCATAAAGGGCAATCCGCTGGCCGTGGCGGTCAAGCTGAACGACTTGACGGACAATATGGATATCCGCCGCCTGCCGTACCTCTCGGACAAGGATGTCAAGCGGCTGAAGCGTTATTTGCGGGCCTACAAGCAGCTGACCGGCGAACCGACCTACTCGGTCTACGCCTGCCGCCAGGAGTATCCGAACGCCTATATGCCCTGGACTGAGGAAGATGATTTGGAGTTGACGCGCCGGTGGTGTGAGGGGGCGACGGAGGTGGAGCTGTCCGCCCATTTCCAGCGCAAGCCCGTGCCATCCGTTCGCGCATCGAGAAGCTCGATCTGGAGCGGCTTTACGGGAAACCAAACAGCCATGACTGAACTGCGAAAAATACCAAACGTCGGGCCGCGGACCGAAGCGGATCTACTGGCCATGGGCTACACGACCATCGAATCGCTGAAGGGCAAGACGGCCGAGGAACTCTATGCCGAGGAGTGTCGTCTGCGGGGGTGTCAGATTGACCGCTGTCAGCTGTATCTTTATCGCGCGGTCGTCTATTTCGTCAACACGGAGAATCCCGATCCGGCGAAGTGCAAGTGGTGGCTCTGGAAGGATCGGCCTGCGGCGGAAGCGGACCCCGAGCGCAAATAGACCGGTTGGGCCGATATACGCCGCAGCCTCGGGTGCCGTCTGCAAAGTGCGGCGAAACGATAAAATGATTCGCGATGATACTGAGCGTCAGCAGAAGAACCGATATTCCTGCCTTCTATTCGGACTGGTTTTACAACCGAATCCGGGAGGGGCAGGTGTGCGTCCGGAATCCGATGAACCGGCATCAGGTCAGCAAAATCCGGCTTTCTCCGGATGTGATTGATTGCATTGTCTTTTGGAGCAAGAATCCGGCGCCGATGCTGCCGCGTCTGGGTGAACTTGCGGACTACATGTACTATTTCCAGTTTACGGTCACTCCATACGACAGGGAGCTGGAGATGGGGCTTCCGCAGAAGGAGTCCGTGATCGAGACGTTCAGACTGCTGTCCGACCGGATTGGCCCCAAGCGGGTCATCTGGAGGTATGACCCGATTCTGTTCTCGCAAAGCATGGACGTCCAATATCATCTGCACGGTTTTGAGGCAATCGCCAAACGGTTGGCATCCTGTACCCAAACCTGCGTGATCAGTTTTGTGGATCTGTATCAGAAGACGCGGCGCAATTTAAGGACGACAACGGCCCGGGAACCGAGTGCGGATGAAATCACCCGATTGGCTGCGGGTTTGGCCTCCATTGCATCAAGCTATGGCATCCGGATTCAGAGCTGCGCGGAACGGATAGACCTGGAGCCGATGGGCATCCGGCATGGCCGATGCATCGACCGTATGTTGATTGAAGAGCTGCTGGGGTGCAGGTTGGAGGTCGCCAAAGACAGGAACCAACGGCCGGAGTGTGGATGTGTGCAGAGTGTGGATATCGGAGCCTATGATACATGCAGCCACGGCTGTCTGTATTGCTATGCCAACACCGATACGAAGACGGTGTATCGGAATCGGGTGTTGCATGACCCGACGTCGCCGTTGTTGATCGGCCGTATGGAGGAGGGTGATGTTGTAAAGGAGCGGGTGATCCGCTCGTTTAAGGGGAGCGATGCGCTTTTTTAGGGGTAGATAATCCGGCCGCCCCGATGGGCTTGGGACCGGTCGGACCGATGCGTGCCGCTATCTCGGACGTTGTTTGCGAAGGACGAACTCGGTCGCCTCGCGATCCTTCTGTTCGGCGGTCCGCACGGGATTCTGCAGCAGCCACTGTTCGAGCTCCTCGCGCAGGAAGTAGACATTCTTGCCGTGAGGCTTGTAGTGGGGGATGCGGGCGCTGTGGGTGAGTTTGTACATGTAGCTCGGTGAGATGCCTGTGAAGTCGCAGGCTTCGGAAAAGTTCAGGACATTCTTCTGTCCGCGCAGCAGTTGTTCGATGCGGTCGAGACGTTCCTCGACGGTTAGACTCATTTGCATAAAAACACAATTTAAAAGGTTTGACAAAGGCGTTGCACAACGCACAGGCTTGTAATTACAGAGACAAAAAAACGAAGAAAAAAGGCTGGCGACATTGTCTGCCAACGTTTCCGCTTGTTTGGACAATCTTTCCCATCTTTTTCCCGCGTACTGGCACCCTGCAAACACGACGGCGGAACCCCGAAAAGGGAGACATTGTCCGTGCCTGTCGGCGTCTACGGGCAGGCTATGACTGCGCGGCCTCCAGGGCCCGGATGCAGTCGAGAATCTGCTGCTCGCGTTTCGCGTCAATGATGTCGGCCATCTGCTTGGCCGCCGAGAGATCCTTGGCCGTAAGCGGTTTGCCCAGCTTCGAGAGGAAGCATCCCTTGGCTCCTGCCACGCGCTGCCACTTCGGGGTGATGAACCGCGCGGCACTCAACGATTCGAGCAGCAGCGCCAGCAGCTTGTTGTGGGTCGTCTGCAACGGTTCCGGGAGTTGGCAGGCGAGCAGCGACTCAACCTCCGGTCGGGTGACGTCGCGCCGGAAGAGGCCGATGCGGTTGATGTGTTCGGTCAGCAGATCGAGCTGGCGGTCGGTAAGGCGCGGCGAGAAGTCCTCCGGCGTGGGGTCGAATCCCGTGCGGCTGCGGTTGATGGCGCGGCGTTTCTCGGCCTGCACCTGCAGGGCGGTTTCGCGCTCCCGGGCCTGCTCCAGCTCCTCCTGCCGCTGCCGCGTGAAGCCGGCAATCTCCGCAACGGCGCTCTGCACCTCGTCGAGCCGGGCGTTGAGGTCGTCCCGTATGGGGGCAGGGTAGCGGTTGTAGAGGTACGCGAAGGTCTGGTCGATGCGCCGCTGTTCGTCGCGCGTGAAGTTGCCGTAGGCCAGCCGACGTTCGTAGTCGCGGTGCTGCTCGTCGAGGTAGTGGCGGACCTCCGCACCGGTGAGTCCGCGGCACTCGATCTCGCTCTCCAGGTAGTGGAGCGTGAAGCGGGGATCCTTGAAGAGAACGACGCAGAAGGTGAGCCAGCTGAAGAGGACGACCAGCGCATAGAAGATCGATCCCGGCACCATCCAGATCCAGCCCAGCAACCGGCTCCGACGCGCGAGTTGCGCGCGTACGCTCCCGATCCATGCACGAACCCTGCTGTTGGCACGACGGTGCGAGTAACGGATGTATTCGATGCGGTTCATGGGCGGTCGGTTGCGGTGCGGGGGTGAAGGCTGAAGCCCCGTCTTCCAAAGATAATCATAATTCCGGAATCCGGTTCACCGCTTCGCGTTTCTTCTCGTCCATAATCTGCGCATAGACCTGTGTGGTCTTCAGCTCGCGGTGGCCGAGGAGCTTCGAGAGGGTGTAGATCTCGGTACCCAATGAGAGCTGGAGCACGGCGAAGGTGTGGCGCCCGCAGTGGAAGGTGATATGCTTCGTGATGCCTGCCTTCATGCACCATTCGCGCAGCGCGAGGTTGTGCCAGGCGGAGTATTTCAGCCCCGAGAAGACCCGCTCGTCGGCCCTGCCGCGCGGCCCCATGTAGCGCACGGCCTGCTCGGAGATGTCGAGGTACTCCAGACCGCGGGTCTTCTTCTGGCGGAAGACCACGCGCGTGCCGCCGTCGAACTCCTGCACCTCGCCCCACGTCAGCTTGTTGATGTCGCTCCAGCGCATGCC
Source organism: Alistipes sp. An66 (assembly GCF_002161445.1). Lineage (GTDB taxonomy): Bacteria > Bacteroidota > Bacteroidia > Bacteroidales > Rikenellaceae > Alistipes > Alistipes cottocaccae. The sequence goes on along the minus strand of NZ_NFHT01000003.1, from coordinate 227,004 downwards.
CGTCAGACACGAGAAGATGAAGGCATCCTTTAGCACCGGGTAGGAGCAGTCGGTCTTGACCAGCCGCTGCAGCTCCTCGACCGTGAGGTATTCGCGGTGGACGTCCTCGGTTCGTGTGGCCTTGACCCCCATGGCGGGCGATTGGGTGACGATCCCCTCCTCGACGGCCCGGTTCAACGCCGCCTTGAATTTCAGAAAGTAGCTGTTCTGGCTGTTGGCCGAGAGGGCGGTGCCGCTCTTCGTGCGGGCCTCCTTGGCGAGGTAGTTGCGGAATCCCTCGACGAACCGTCGGTCGATCCGTTCGAAGGTGGTCTCCGTCCCCGCATAGGCGATCAGGTGTTTCAGCATGCTGTCCCAGTTGCCCCAGTTGCCGGGCGAATCCTTGCGCTGCTCGACCATGCCGCGGATAAATTCGACCAGGTTGGTGCGGATCTTGAACTGTCCGGCGAACCCGTACTGCTCGTTCTGCTCGTCAAGCAGCCGTTTGGCCTTGACCTTTTCGGCCATCTCCAGGTTGATCTTGTTGTGATCGCGCTCGGCCTTGTTGCGGGGTGTGGTGTAGAGGAAGTATTCGAGGGTCTCGAATTTGCGGCGGTGCTTGATCCGCCCCTCCTCATCGCGCGTGTAGCCATAGTAGTACTCCAGCACCAGCGAGGTGCGTCCCGTCGAGCGCTGTGGTTTTTGATGAAGTTTGATTTCCATGGTGTCGAGGTTTTGGTTCAGGGCAAAGATAGAAAAATATTTTTACACTTTTTTACACCTCGGCGTTTTCGAGGTGTAAATGGAGTGTAAAATTTACACCTCTACGGCAAAAACGAACTCTAGAAAATCGCTCGATTTTCTGTTGTAATTCGTTGATTTATTGGTAATTATTCTGCGTTTTGCTCGATTTTTCTTCGGTCGAGTTACTTTCCGATGCAGAACTTTGAGAAGATATTGTTCAGAACTTCGTCCGGGGCGATAGCCCCACGTCCCGTGATCTCGCCCAGATGCCGGATCACCGGCCGGATCTCTTCACTTAACAAGTCCGCCGGAAGCCCTTCGTCCAGACTCTCCATGGCGCGGTGCAAGGATTCACGCGCCGCCGTCAGAGCCTCGTAGTGGCGGCTGTTCGATACTACCGCGTCGCCGTGGTACAGCCCCTCCGTATCGACCGCATTCCGCAGCGCTTCACACAACGCCTCGATCCCGTCTCCCCGTTTGGCCGAAATCCCAAGTACTCCCTTCGGCAACCGGAAGCCCTCCGGTAAAGCATCTGTCTTGTTGACCACCGTCAACAACCGCTGATCCGGACGAAGCGTGAATTCCGGTTCCGATGCCTTCGATCCGTTCATCGTCCGGGCGTCGAGCAGGTGGACCACCACCTGCGCCCGGCGGATGCTCTCCATCGTGCGTTCGATGCCCATACGTTCCAGCCGGTCGCCCGTCGCACGGATTCCCGCCGTGTCGAGAAACCGGAACAGCACACCGCCGATATTGGCCCGCTCTTCGATCACGTCGCGCGTCGTGCCGGCAATCTCCGAAACCATCGCGCGATCCTCATTCAGCAGCCGGTTCAGCAGCGTCGACTTTCCGACATTCGGAGCTCCCACGATCGCCACCGCAACCCCCTCCTTGATCGCATTGCCCAGGGCAAAGGAGTTGCGCAGCCGCTCGATCTCCGCGCCGATGCGCTCCATCGTCTCGCGCAACGCCCTCCGGTCCGCAAACTCCACATCCTCCTCCGAGAAATCCAGTTCCAGTTCCAGCAGCGAGGTAAGATTCAATAATTGGTCCCGAAGCTCCTCCAACTCTTCGGAGTAGCCGCCGCGCATTTGGTTCGTGGCCAGCGCATGCGCCGCGCGGTTCGACGAGGCGATCAGGTCCGCCACGGCTTCGGCCTGCGAGAGGTCGAGTTTCCCGGCCAGGTAGGCGCGGATCGTGAACTCTCCCGGCCGGGCCATGCGGCCGCCCGCAGCGATCAGCAGGCGGAGAATCTCCGAAACGATGTACGGGGAACCGTGGCACGAGATTTCGACCGAATCCTCGCCCGTGTAGGAGTGCGGAGCCCGGAAGACGGTCGCCAGTACGTCGTCTACCACGCGTTCGCCGTCCGGAATCCGGCCGTAGTGGACCGTGTTCCCGGCCGCAGCGGCCAACGCCTGCCGTCCCCGGAAGATCCGGTCGCAGAGCGACAAAGCCTCCGCACCGCTCACGCGGATGACCGCGAGGGCTCCCCCGGGAGCCGTCGCCGGGGCGACGATCGTATCGTGATCCGAAATCATTACCGGCCTTCGATCCGGAGCCGTTGTCCGATCCGGAGCTTGTGTGCGTTCTTGATGTTGTTCCAGCGCATCAGTTGCGAGGTCGTCACGCGGTAGCGGCGGGCGATGGCGCCCAGCGTATCGCCCTTCTTGACCACGTAGATCGTGCCGCTGCGCTCCTGGCGTTTCTTGTCGATGTTCGCCGGGTTGATGTACTCTTTGAGATACATCGAGTCCTTGGCCTGAATTTCAGGCTCGTGGGCGATGTATTGCGCGATGTTGCGTTGCGGGAGCACCAGCGTGTAGGCTTTGGTCGTCGCCGGGATGATGTCCAGTTTGTATTGCGGGTTGAGTTGCCGCAACGTTTCCAGCGGGACGTCGATCGTCGAGGAGATCTGGTTCAGATGCATCAGCCGCGCGATGTGCAGCGTGTCCACCGAGAGCGGAATCGGCGCTTCGGTCGGCTCGATCTCGTGGAGCTGGTGGTAGGCATAGGCGTAGGTCGCGCCGATGAAGGCCGGGACATACCCGCGGGTCTCGCGCGGCAGGTAGTCGTAGATCTCCCAGAAGGTCTTGCCGCCCGAACGGGCCATGGCCTTGTTGACGTTTCCCGGACCGCAGTTGTAGGCTGCGATGGCCAGCGTCCAGTCGTTGTAGATCTTGTAGAGGTCTTTCAGGTAGCGGCACGCAGCCTGCGTGGCCCGGTAGGGGTCGCGGCGCTCGTCGACCAGCGAATTGATTTCCAGTCCGTAGCTCTTGCCCGTCGTCGGCATGAACTGCCACAGCCCCACGGCGCCCATCGGCGAGACCGCCGTGGTCGACAAGGCCGATTCGATGATCGGCAGGGCCCGCAGCTCGACCGGAAGTTCCGCCCGGAGCAATGCCTCCTCGATGATCGGGAAGTAGTATTGCGACATGCCGAGGATCCGGCTGATCGTCCCCGAACGCGGGTCGATATAGCGGTTGATGTAGTTCTTGACGATTGCGTTGAACGGCAGTTGGATCGGCGAGGCCAGATCCAGCAGGCGCCGCGCATAGACCGAATCGGGGGTCTGGTCGGCGATCACCGTCGAATCTTCGAGGATGTAGCGTTTGAAGAATTCGTCGTAGGCGTCCTGCCGCTGCCGTTCGCGCCAGACGGCCAGCAGCGAGTCGGCCTGTTCGGCCGTCAGCCCCAGCGTGATGTCGTTCAGTTCGGGCTCTTCTGCCACGGGTGGCGTCGGCTCTTCCACGGGTTCCGGGCAGACGGTCCGCAACGTATCCGCAACGGTTGCCGGAACGGTCTGTTCGCTCCGGGACTTTTTATCGCGTTTCTTCTTGCGCGGGCTGCGGTCGAGACCCCATGCCGGGGCGGAGAGGGCGGCCAGCAGGGCGAGTATCAGGAGTTTTCTCATCGTCTAAAAGTTCAGGCTCAAATTGAATCCGAAGACCGGACGGTTGCCGCCCAGCGTCGGAACGTACGTGTAATTGACCAGCGGTTCGAGGTTCATCGACAGGTCGTCCGAGATGTCGTAGTCTTTCAGGTGGGCGTCGACATGGGCGTCGATGATTTGCAGGACGTAGAGCGCTCCCGAAATGATGATGCACAGGTCGCGGTTGCGCCGGTAGTTGTCGCGCAGGTTCTTGATGAAGTCCGACGAATAGCGGCCCCGAAACTCGTCGGTCGGGCCGTTCGGATAGTTTTCGGGATGCTGTTCGTAGTCGGCCAGCAGGTTGTAGGCCTTCTTGAAGCGTTGGAAGCCGCGGTTGTTCCAGTCGATGCAGTAGATCATCGAGGCGAATCCGCCGACGACGAACGGCACCTTCCAGTAGCTGCGGTTGTAGATCTGGCCCGCGCCGGGGAAGATGCACGCCAGCGTGGTGGCCTTCTTGACGCTCGACACGTCGTTGGTCTTGTAGCTCACCGCGGCGTCGCCGATGAAGTAGATGTACGAGGCGATCGTCACTCCGAGGTAGATCTGCCGGCGCGTGTTGCTGCGGATCATCTTGGTTTGCAGCGCGTCGAGTTCGGGCGTGCGCGACAGGCTCACGTTCGTGTAGGAGTTGTACTGGCGCCGCAGCGGCTTGTAGATTTTGTTTTCGTGGATGTAGAGCCCCAGTCCCGTGCCCACCAGTCCGTAGAGGATCGGGAGTTTCCAGTACTGTTTGTTGTAGATCTGTCCGTATCCGGGCAGGACGGTCGAGATCCAGCACACCTTCGAGAGCGACATCGAGTCGCTCATGAACCACCCCTTCTTGTAGACCTTGCGTTTGGTCGTGGTGTCGATGCCGTGCAGTGCGGCGTCGTAGCGCGCCAGTGCGATCGAGTCGAGTTCCAGCAGGTCGTCCGTGCGCAGCATTGCCACGGCTGCCGAGTCGATGGGGTAGTCGAGCGTCTGGGCCGAGTCGATCCGCAGGGCGAGCTCCGCGAACCGGATCGAGTCGCGTTTGGCCCGCAGCGAATCCGGTTTCTGGAACATGCCGCCGCGCACGATGCTGCGTGCGCTGCGGGGCAGCTGTGCTTCGGCGGCCTGCATTCCCAGCAGGAGACAGCCCAGGAGCGGAAGGAGGAACCGGATTTTCGACATGGAAGGCTGCGGTTTAGGGGCGTTTGGCAAATCGTTCGATGAAGCGTTCGATATCCCGGTCGTCGTCGAAGCCGATGACGATCTTGCCGCCGCCGTTTTTCGCGCGCTTGATCGAGATCTCCTGCGAGAAGATCGGTTCGAGCGCCTCGACCAGCCGCGAGTAGCTCTCGGGATACTCTTCGTCCTCCACATTCTGTGCCTCTTTGGCGGGGGTTTCGGCGAGCGTGCGCACCAGCTCCTCGACCTGACGCACCGAAAGGTCCTTTCTGATGCAGCGTTTCAGTACCCGCAGCTGCTGTTCGGCCGGTGCGCCGGCGATGGCCTTCGCATGGCCCATCGAGATGAGCCCCTCTTTGAGAGCCAGCTGCACCTCGTCGGGGAGTTTGAGCAGGCGCAGGTAGTTCGAGACCGAGGAGCGTTTCTTGCCGACCTTTTCGGAGAGGGCGTCCTGCGTGAGGTGGCACTCGTCGATCAGGCGCTGCATGCCCAGGGCGATCTCGATGGCGTTGAGGTCCTGGCGCTGGATGTTCTCCACGAGGGCCATGGCGTGGAGGTTCTCGTCGTCCGCCTCGCGGATGTAGGCCGGGAGGGTTGTCAGGTCGGCGCGCTGCGCGGCCCGCCAGCGTCGTTCGCCGCTGATGAGGATGTATTTCCCGTCGTCGGTCTTCTTCACCGTCACGGGTTGGATGACCCCTAACTGGCGGATCGAATCGGCCAGTTCGTCGAGGGACTCCTCGTCGAACTGCGTGCGCGGCTGCGTAGGGTTGGGTATGATGTCGGCGATTTCGATCTCGGCCATCCGGCTCATGGGTTTGAGCTTTGCGTCGATGGGCTCGCTGCCGAAAATGGCGTCGAGACCCCGGCCTAATCCCTTCTGTGCTTTCATGACTTTTCGCGTGTTATTATAGGGTGCCGGATGGAGCCCCTTGCATCGGGACCCTTCTCCGGAGTTTTCAGTTGCGTTTCCGGCGGTTGCGTTTCAGAAACTCCCGGGCCAGGTTCAGGTAGTTCTCCGAGCCCACGGCCCCGGCGTCGTAGAGCATGACGGGCTTTCCGTGCGAGGGGGCTTCTCCCAAACGGATGTTGCGCTGGATTATTGTGTCGTAGGCCAGTTCCCCGAAGTGTTCGCGGACCTCGGTGACGACCTGATTGTTCAGGCGGTTGCGCATGTACATCGTCAGCAGGAAGCCTTCGATGTCGAGCGACGGGTTGAGCCCCGACTTGACCTTGCGGATCGTGTTGAGCAGTTTGGAGAGCCCTTCGAGCGCGAGGTATTCGCACTGCACGGGGATCAGCACCGAGTCGGCCGCGGTGAGGATGTTGACGGTCGTGTATCCGAGCGACGGGGAGCAGTCGATGAAGATGTAGTCGAAGCGTTCGCGCACGGAGTCGACGATGCGTTTCATGACGAAGTGGGCGTTCTCCATCTTCGGCAGTTCGGTGTCGGCGGCCACCAGGTCGATCGACGAGGGCAGCAGCCAGAGATTCTTCACGTCGGGGCTCCGCAGGATGACCTCTTCGGCCTGTTTCTGGCCGGCGAGGCATTCGTAGATGCCTTCGAGGTTGATGTCGAAGCCCAGTCCCGAGGTGGCGTTGGCCTGCGGATCGGCGTCGAGCAGCAACACCTTTTTGCCCAGCAAGGCCAGCGATGCCGCCAGATTGATGGCCGTCGTGGTCTTTCCGACGCCGCCCTTCTGGTTGGCCAGTGCGATTACCTTTCCCATGTTTCAGATTCGGTTTATAAGCAGGCAAATTTACGCAAATAATATGGCCCGTGCAAATCCGGCGGGGTGATTTCCCGAAAAGCCCGCAGGGAAGCGGATGGGAGGGGCTTCGGCGGCGATTGCGGCAAGAATTTCCCGACGTCCGGGGCGCTTAACCGAATTTTTCGTATCTTTGGAGCGGTTCCGCGCCGGAACGGCGCCGCAGGCAGAGGCTTTCGGCGGTCGCCGCCGTGCGGAATCCTCCGGGATTCCCGGAGCGACGTCCCGAAGGCCCGGGCTTCCGGGACGGCGTTCGGACCCGGAAGCCGCTCCCGACGGCAAATCGGGAAGATTTTCAGATCCATACGCATCATGAAGGAAAAGATTGAACAGAAACCGGCGGAGCATGCGCCGGAATCCGCAGCCGGAGTCTCCGCCCCGGAAATCCGTCCCACGGCAAGCCGCTTTCCCACGATCGGGGACCTGCTGGCCATGCTGGGCATCGCCCTTGCGGTGCAGGTCGTCGTCGGGGTGGTCGGGCAGCTGCTGGCCGCCGCATACGGACTCGACTTCAAGACGGCCGCCCCGAACGTCCTGGCCCGGATGACCGCCGTCCTCTACCTCGTGTCGATGTCCGTCACGCTGGCCGGGGTGCTCTATTACCGCCATCTCCGCGGCGGCCGCGGGTCCTGGGCGCATTTCTCGCTCCGCGGGCTCAACCCCACGCTGCTGCTGTGGGCCTTCGTGCTGATCTTCGCCGTCGGCATCGTCCTCGAACCGCTGCTGCGGCTGCTGCCCGACCTGAAAATCGATTTCGGGCGCGGCTTGTGGGCCATCCTCTCGCTGGTCGTGCTGGCGCCTCTCTTCGAGGAGTTCCTCTGCCGGGGCGTGATCCTCGGATCCCTGCGCGCCCGCTACGGTGTTACGGTGGCCTGGCTCGGCTCCTCGCTCTTCTTCGGCGTGCTCCACGTGCAGCCCGTGCAGGTCGTCAGCGCCACGGTCATCGGACTGATCCTCGGATACGTCTGTCTGGCCACCGAATCGCTCTGGTCGGCGATCATCCTCCATGCGCTGAACAACGCCGCCGCCTACCTGCTCATGATCCTCTTCGTCACACCCGGCGGCGAAACCCGGAGCACGCTGCTCATCGACCTGATCCATAGCCCCGTCCTTTACGGAATCATCTATGTCGTGGCGGTGGTCCTCTGCCTCGTCTCGGGATGGATGATCTGGCACGCCCTGCATCGCATGAAGGAGGCGGAGAAAAATCGCTCCGCAGCGTAATATTCCGGCCGCAATGTGCGTTACTTACAAGTAAAAAACCTATCTTTGCCATCCGAAAGATGAGTTTGCGGGCGAAAATAACGATCGCGGCGAGTGCGTTGCTGCTGGCGGGTTGCCGGGAGCTGCCCCGCTATTTCACCAGCGACACGACCATCGCCCGCGCCGGCGGCAAGGAGCTGCGCATGCGTGACGTTCGTTCGGTGGTCCCGCAGGGGCTGTCGGGCGACGACAGCGCCGCCTTCATGAAGGTATACGTCGACCGCTGGATCGTCAAGCAGCTCAAACTCGAAGAGGCCGAGACGCTCTTTTCGTCGTCGGCCGGCGACATCGACCGCATGGTCGAGGAGTACCGGCAGGCGCTGCTGATCCGCCAGCTGGACCAGCATTACGTCGACCGTTCGATCGACACGGTCTTCACCGACGACGAGATCGCCGCCTACTACAAGGCACACAAGGCCGATTTCCGGCTCGACCGGACGATCGTCAAGGGGCGGATCGTGCAGTTCGATGCCGGATACCGCCAGGCCGTGAAGCTCAAAACGCTGATGGCGGCGAAAACCGGGGCCCAGCAGCAGGATTTCAGCGATATCTGCGAGAAGAACAACTTCACGGTCAATGATTTCCGCGACCAGTGGATCGACTTCCCGGAGTTTTTGAGCTACCTCCCGACGCTGCGGTCGCAGAACTACGATCCGGTGCTGGCCTCGTCGGCCGTACAGGAGATGCGCGACAGCCATTCGCGCTACTACTTCCAGATCGATGCCGTGATGCGCGAGGGGGAGGCGATCCCGCTCGAACGTCTCCGGGACAACATCCGCCGGATCCTCTTCAACCGCCGCAAGAGCGAGATCATCCGCCGGCACGAGGAGGAGCTGTGCGCCCGGGCGCGGGAGAACGGTGCGGTGAAGGTCTTCGAAGAGCGGCACAAGACCGCGGGAACGGATGCGGCGGAGTCGGAAAACGAATCAACGAAACAAAACGATAAACGATAGCGAAATGTTGAAAAAAGGTATACTGGGTGTGCTTCTTGCGCTGTTGTTCGCGGGAGCCCTGGCGCAGAAACGGCAGGTGATGCTCGACAAGGTGGTCGCCGTGGTGGGCGGATCTTCGATCCTCTATTCCGAGGTGGCGGATTACGCCCGTCAACTGACCGAACAGCGCCGGCAGGAGGGTTACACCTCGGACCGTGACCCGATGAACGAGGCGCTGGAAGCGTTGATGACCCAGAAACTCCTCTACAACCAGGGACAGATCGACTCCGTGCAGGTCAACGACGCCGACATCATGTCGCGCGTCGAGGATCAGGTGCAGCAGATGATCGACATGGAGGGCTCGATTCCGGCCCTCGAAGCCAAACACCACATGCCGATCTTCAACATCCGCGAGATCATGCGCCAGCGCTACGAGGAGCAGGCCTATGCACAGTCGATGCAGAGCGAGGTGATGAACAAGGTCTCGGTGATTCCGGGCGAGGTCGAGCGCTTCTACAAGTCGATCTCGAAGGACAGCCTGCCGACCATCGCCGACCAGTACGTCTATGCGCAGATCACCAAGTTCCCCAAGTCGATGACCGCCGCCAAGCAGCGCACCCGCGAACGCCTGCTGGACATGCGTGAGCGTGTCATCACGGGCGGCGCGAAGTTCGAGAACCTCGCGCGGATGTATTCGCAGGACGGTACGGCGATGCGCGGCGGTGAGATGGATCCCTCGCCGCTGGCGAGTCTCGACCCGTCGTTCGCCGCGGCGCTCGAACCCCTCAAACCGGGACAGATCTCCGAGGTCGTGGAGTCGCAGTTCGGGTTCCACATCATCCAGATGCTCGACAAACGGGGGCAGCTCTACCACTTCCGCCATATCCTGCTGCGTCCGGTCTATACCTCCGAGGAACTGGGCGAGTCGCTGAATCTGCTGGACAGCATCGCCGACCTGATCCACAAGGATTCGATCACCTTCGAGGCGGCGGCCCTCAAATATTCGGACGACGCGGCCTCGAAGATGAACGGCGGCATCGTCTCGAACCACGACATTCTGGAACGCTTCAACGCCTTCGACGCGAAACTCACCGTCACGAAGTTCCTCAAAGAGGATTTCGGCCGTTTCAAGAGCCTGGACGACTACAACGCGCTGCGTCGTCTGAAACCCGGCGAAGTTTCGGATGCCTACCTCACGGAGGACATGCTGGGCAACCAGATGGGCAAGATCGTCAAACTCGTCGCGGTGATCCCCACGCACACGGCCTCGCTCAACGAGGACTACCTGCGCCTGGAAGAGATGGCCTTGCAGGAGAAGCAGGAGCGGGTCTTCCGCGAGTGGCTCTCGAAGAAGATCGATGCCATGTACGTCTACATCAGTCCGGAGTTCCGCGACGGGGAGTTCGAAAACAAACATTGGGTGAAATAGATCGTGCGCAGACTCCTCTCCATAGCCATTGTGGCGCTGTCGGCGGTTGTCGTCGTGACGGCGCGCAGCGGCATGCAGGCCCCCGAACAACCCGAGGGGGAGAAGAAACTCATCGATCTGAAATCCGACCTGATGGGTCCGGTGGCCCCGGGCGATTCGGCGGTTTTTCTGGTGGGGAACTTCGCCGCACAGCACAACGGGGCGGTCATCACGTGCGACTCGGCCGTCCGCTATTCGGACATGCGGATCGAGTTCTTCGGCAACGTGCTGATCAACAAGAATACGACCTACATCTATGGGGACCGTGCCGAATACGACGGCAATCTGAACGAGGCGCGGGTCTATTCGCATATCGTGAAGGTCGTCGACGGCGACGCCACGCTCTACACCTACAAGTTCCTCTTCAATACGAAGTCCAACGTGGGCGAATTCGCCGACGGCGGCGTGCTGACCAACCGGGAGAGCCTGCTCGAAGCCGTGCGCGGATACTACTACGCCGACACGAAGGAGCTGGTGGCCGTCGATCAGGTCGAGATGCGCAACGAGGAGTACGAACTCAAAGGCGACTCGGTGGTCTACAACATGGCCACGGACAACGCCTACTTTTTCGACCGGACGAACATCTGGAACCGCGACGGCGACTACCTGTATGCCGACCGGGGCTCCTATGAGAAACTCGACACGCTCTACATCATCACCCGCAACGGCTACATCCTGACCGAGAAACAGGAGATTTGGAGCGACAGCCTCGATTACTACCGCATGCGGAACCACGTGATCATGCGCCATGACCTGCAACTCGACGATACGGAGCGCAAGGCCATCGGGTTCGGCGATTACGGCGAATATTGGAAAGAGCCGGGAAATGCCTTTCTCACACGCCGTCCGGCGGTGGTGAGCTACGACCGCTCACAGGGCGATTCGCTCTTCCTGCGGGCCGATACGATGCTGCTCCTCACGATCAACACCGAGGCGGAGCGTCGGGCGGCCGAAGCCGCACGAGCCGATTCGCTGGCGCGGATGCGTGCCGATTCGCTGCTTCGGGCCGCGGAGCGGGGCGGCGAGTTGCCGGTCCAGACGGCCGATTCGCTGGCGCAGGAGCCGGGAATCGGTGCCGACAGCCTCGGCGGGGAGCAGCCGCTGTTGCCCGGAGCAGTCGAGCCGGGCGATTCGCTGGCGCGTCCCGAACTGCCCGATTCGCTGCGGGGAGCGGCGGTGGCCGATTCGGTGGCTGCGGAGCGTGTGAATCCGCTCGATACGCTGGTCGGCGATGCGCGGAAGGCCTATCTCAAAGAGCAGGCCCGGAAGCGGAGAGCCGAGGAGAAGGCGGCAAAGGCCGAAGCCAAGAAGACGCTGCTGGCCGAGATCGCGGCCAAGCGTCAGGAGAAGGCCACGGCGAAGCTGTTGGCCCAGAAGGAGCGCGAGGAGCGTCGGCTGGCGGCCCGCAAACTGAAACTCGAATCGAAACTCCGGGCGCGGCAGCTCCGGGCGGCCCGCAAGGGGAAGAAGCGGCCGATCGATCCGGCGGAGCTGGCGGCATTGCGCGAACTCGACTCGTTGATCCGACGCAGCGTCGAGGAGCAGGATTCGCTGATGCTGCTGATGGCCGACTCGCTGGCGGCCGCGGACTCCGCGGCGATGGTGATCCCGGCCGACACGACCGATTCGGTGGCCATGCCGGCGGACTCGATCTACCGGCTGATGAAGGGTTTTCGCAACGTGCGGATTTATCGGTCTGATTTTCAGGCTGTCTGTGATTCGATGACGTCGATCAGCACCGATTCGACGATTCACCTCTATATCGAACCCGTGTTGTGGAACGAGGCCAATCAGATCACCTCCGAGGTGATGGACATCTATACGGCCAACCAGCAGATCACGCATGCGGAGTTCGTGGGAAGCCCGCTGATGGTCTCGCAACTCGACACGACGCACTATAACCAGGTGGCCGGCAAGCAGATGACGGCGTGGTTCCGCGACAACCAGATCTACCGCGACGACGTGAACGGAAACGCCCAGACGATCTACTACATGCAGGATGGCGAACCGCCCCAGATCACGGGTGTGGGCGTCATCGAGAGCGGCGATGCGTCGTTCTTCATCGAAGAGAAGCAGATCGTGACGATCATCTATCGGCAGGACCCCACATGGAACATCTATCCGATCGACAAGGTCCCGGCGGATCAGGAGCTCTATCTGAAAGGCTTCAAGTGGGAGGGGGCGCGGCGTCCGGCGCAGCGCGATGTCTTCGACCGTACGATCCGGCCGTCGCTGCGAAGCGAGAAGTCGCAGCTTGCGCATCCGAAATTCCCGCTGCGGCAGGCCCTTGAAGAGCGCAAGAAACGCTACATCGAGGAGCGCCGCTGGACGGACCGCAACGATCTGGTCGATCCGGCCACGGTGGAGTGGATGCATGCGCTGGGCTTCGAAGTGGGGCAGCCGCGCGAGTCGGGCCCGGAGTTGTGAGTCTCCGGGGCGCTGATGGACCTGACGACCGGATGCCTTTTCCGAATGATCCATATTCCTAAATACCCTTGCCATGCCGAAAAGCGACAATAGCCGGGAACTCTTCCCGGTGGTGGACCTTGCGGGTCGGGTCGTGGGGAGCGCCACGCGCGGCGAATGCCACAACGGCTCGATGCTGCTGCATCCGGTGGTGCACCTCCACGTCTTCAATTCCCGCGGGGAGCTCTACCTGCAACGGCGTCCCTTGTGGAAGGATATCCAGCCCGGACGCTGGGATACGGCTGTGGGCGGACACGTCGACTACGGCGAGTCGGTCGAAGAGGCCCTGCGGCGCGAGGTGCGCGAGGAGTTGGGTATCGTCGGCTTCGTCCCCGAAGCCGTGGCGGTCTATCCTTTCCGTTCGGAGCGCGAATACGAACTGGTCCACGTTTTCCGCACGGTCTACGACGGGGAGGTGCGCCCGAGCGACGAGCTCGACGGCGGCCGTTTTTGGACCGCGGCGGAAATCCTCGAAAACCGCGGTAAAGGCCTTTTTACTCCCAATTTCGAGGGGGAGGTATCCCTGATTCTGAAATAGAACGCACCCCGGCCCGGAAATTGCGGGTCCCGGGGTATGCAAACACTGCTGAAACGTTGGACTCATGCCCTGCTCGAATGGCTGGGCGTTACGACGTCATCCGACGACACGCTGGACCGTTGGGTGGCCTTCCTGCTCGTGCTGCTGGCCGCCGTGCTGCTCGACCTCTTCCTGCAACTGGTCGTCGTGCGCGGCATCCGCCGGCTCGTGGAGCATACCCGCATGAAGTGGGACGACAAACTGTTCAGCGTGCCGGTGCTCAACCGCACGTGCCACGTCCTGATCGCCATCCTGCTGACGATCGTCCTGCCGATTCTCTTCGACGACGGATCCGCGGCACAGACCGTCGTGCTGCGCTTCACGCAGGTCTGTATCGTCGTCACCTTCCTGCGGCTGGTCAATGCCCTGCTGTGCGCCGCCTTCCACATCGTCTCGCTGCGCCCTTCCTGGCAGAACAAGCCCATCAAGGGGCTGCGGCAGACGGCCCAGGGGATCGCTTCGCTGATCGCCGTCATCCTGATCGTCGCCATCCTGATCGACAAGTCGCCGGTCAAGCTCCTCACGGGGCTCGGCGCCTCGGCGGCCGTGCTGATGCTGGTTTTCCGCGACAGCATCATGGGTTTCGTGTCGGGGATTCAGCTCTCGGCCAACAACATGTTGCAGGTCGGAGACTGGATCTCGGTCCCGAAGTACGGCGCCGACGGAACCGTCGAGGAGGTGTCGCTCACGACGGTCAAGATCCGCAACTGGGACAATACGCTGGCCATGCTGCCTCCCTACCTGTTGACGACGGACTCCTTTACGAACTGGCACGCCATGCAGTTGTCGGGCGGGCGGCGGGTGATGCGTTCGGTCTCGATCGACATGACCAGCGTACACTTCTGCACGCCCGAGATGCTGGACCGCTTCCGGCGGATCGATCTCCTGCGCGACTATATCGACCGGACCGAACAGCGCCTCCGGGCCTACAATGCGGCCCACGGCATCGCACCCGGCGAGCGGAAGATCAACGGTCTGCATCAGACCAATCTGGGGGCCTTCCGCGCCTATCTGCTGCGCTATCTGGAAAGCGAGGTTCCGGTGAACAGGTCGATGACGCTGATGGTCCGTCAGTTGCAGCCGACCGAAACGGGAATTCCGATCCAGCTCTACTTCTTTACCGATACGGTGGTGTGGGAGGAGTACGAGGGGATCCAGTCGGATGTCTTCGACCATGTGTTGGCGGTGATTCCCGAATTCGGACTGCGGGTCTTCCAGAATCCCGCCGGTTCGGATGTCGCGGCTCTGGGCGATTTCATCCAGGCGGATCCGGAGTCCGCACAGCCGGACTCTCCGCAGCCGGACTCTCCGCAGCCGGATGCTCCGCAGCCGGACCGGTTTGCTCCGGATTCGGACGTGACCTCTGCCTCTGTTCCGGGGGCTGCCCCCGATGTCTCCACAGCTTCCGCTGTCTCCGCCGTCCCCGCCGCTTCTGCTCCCGCTTCCGCCGCCCCGAAGGTCCCGGAGCCTACAACGTGAGCATCAGCAACACCTGAATGACGATCACGCGCAGGAACATGCAGACGGGATAGACCGTGGCGTAGGAGACCGAGGGATTGTCGCCTTCGATGGTGTCGTTGGCGTAGTTGAGGGCCATGGGGTTGGCCATGCTGCCGCAGAGCAGTCCCGAGACGGATCCGAAATCGACCTTCTGGACCCGGAGCGCGAACAGCCCGACCAGCACCACCGGTACGAACGTCAGGAAGAGTCCGGCCGCGAGCCACAGCACCCCTTCGGGCCGCATGACCGTCTCGAAGAAGTGCTGCCCGGCGTCGAGCCCCAGACAGGCGAGGTACATCGAGAGCCCCAGGGCGCGCAGCATGAGGTTGGCGCTCTGCGTCGTGTAGGTGATCATGTGCAGGCGGGGTCCGAACGTGCCGATCAGGATGCCGACGATGATTGGACCTCCGGCAAGCCCCAGTTTGACGGGGATCGAGATGCCCGGAATCGACACCGGGATGCTTCCGAGCGTGAGCCCGAGGATCAGCCCGATGAAGACCGAGATGAGGTTGGGTTCGTTGAGGCTCTTCACGGCGTTGCCGAGGATCTTCTCCACGTTGCGGATCGCCTGGGCCTCGCCCACGACGGTCAGTCGGTCGCCCAGCTGCAACCGCAGGTCGGGCGTGGCGAGCAGCTGTACGCCCGAACGGTAGACGCGGCTGATGTTGATGCCGTAGTTGTTGCGCAGGCGCAGTTGTGCGAGTTTCTTGCCGTTGATTTCGGGCCGCGTGACGAGGATGCGCTGCGAGATGAGCTGGCTGTCGACGGCGTTCCAGTCGATGTTCTCCTTGTTCCAGTCCTTCTGCTCCTGTTCGCCGAAGATCATCCCGAGGGCTTCGGCTTCGCCGGGGGTGGTGATCACCAAGATGACGTCGTCCTGTTGGAGGGTCTTGTCCGACGTGGGGATCGAGACCCGCCCGTCGCGCCAGACGCGCGAGATGACGAAGCGGTGGTGGCTCTGCACGGCGATGTCGTGGACGCTCCGGCCGAAGAGCGCCGGATTGGTGATGTGGTAACTGGCGATGAAGACGTTCTTGCGGTGTTCTGCATCGGGCCCCGGCAGGTCCGCGGGGCGGACGAAGAAGCGGCGCAGGAAGGCGATGGCCAGAATCACCCCCACGACGCCCAGCGGATAGGTGACGGCACAGCTCAACGCCGCGCCGCTGTCATCGAGCCCCAACTGTTTGAGCACCTGCTGTGCGGCTCCCAGCGCCGGGGTGTTGGTCGTTGCGCCGCACAGGATGCCCGACATGTCGGGCATCGCGATGCCGAGCAGGCAGCTCATGCCGGCGGCTGCGGCCGTGCCGAGAAGCACGAGCCCGATGGCCGGGGAGAGGAGCCGCAACCCGTCGGAGCGCATCGAACTGAAAAAGCCCGGTCCGACCTGCAAACCGAGGGCGTAGACGAAGATGATGAGTCCGAAACTCTCGGCGTAGGTCAGCATCGCCGGGTCGAGTTTGAGTCCGAAGTGCCCGGCGAGAATTCCCGCGAAGAAGATGAAGGCCGTGCCGAGGGAGATTCCGAAGAGGCGGATCTTCCCCAGACCGATTCCGATTGCGGAGATCAGCGATATCACCACGACGGCTTGCAGGGCCGAGGGTTCGAGGAGCAGGTCTTTGAGCCATTCCATCGTTGGGGCGGTTGAAAACGCTGCAAAAGTAGGTCAAATTTTCCGGATTACAGCCTTTTTCGGCCGAAAAGTGTCGGTTCCGAGCAACAGCTTCCGCAGCGCGTCGACATCCGCGGCGAAATGGCCGGGCCGTGCGGCTTCCAGTTCGCCGGGTGCGGCGTATCCCCAGCCCACGGCCACCGAGTCGAGTCCCGTGGCGGCGGCACCTTCGATATCGTAGCGGCGGTCGCCGATCATCACCGCCTCCTCCGGGGCGATTCCCAGTTGTGCGAGGGCATGGCGGATCACTTCGGTCTTGGTGGTGCGTGCGCCGTCGAGCGCACTTCCGGCGATGAGGCGGAAGTGGCGGGCGATGTCGAAATGTTCGGCGATCCGCCGGGCGAAGGGCTCGGGTTTCGACGTCGCCATGACGTTCGCGCACCCCGCGGCCGCCGTGTCGGCCAGCAGCTCCGGAATCCCGGGGTAGAGTTCGTTCTCGAAGATCCCCTTCGGGACGAAGTATTCGCGCATCTTGGCGATGGCCGCGGCCGTATCGGCGTCGTCCATGCCGTAGCGTTCGCGGAACGAGTCGGCCAGCGGCGGCCCGATGAAGGGGCAGAGTTCGCGGCGGTCCGCCACTTCGATGCCGAAGTGGCGCAGGGCGTACTCCACCGAGCGGGTGATTCCCTCCATGGGGTCGGTCAGCGTGCCGTCGAGGTCGAAGAAGAGGTATTTGCGGAGCATGGCCATGCGGGGGTTCGGGTTTCTGTCGGCAAAGATAGGCAAAAAGCCCGGTTTCCACAGCAGAAAACCGGGCTTTTCGTGATGTGAGCGGCGGGTTGGGGCGGTTGCGGATGCCGAAAAGCTCCCTGTGGCCCCTCCCTGCGACTCCTCCTTGCGACTCCTCCTTGCGACTCCTCCCTGCGGCCCCTCTCTGCGACTCCTCCTTGCGGCCCCTCCTCGCGGCCCCCCCCCTCGGATCACCCCTTCATGCGCAGGAACGAATAGCCGTAGCGTTCGGCGGCGGCGCGTTCCAGCTCTTCGCGGACCGACGGGTGGGCGATCGAGATCAGCGCCCGGGCCCGTTCGGCGAGGTTTCTGCCCCGGAGGTGCGCCACGCCGTACTCCGTGACGACGTGCTGGATCATGTGGCGCGTCGTGACGACACCGGCTCCGGGCGTCAGCAGCGCCTTGATCTTCGACTCGCCCTTCGGGGTCATCGACGGTATGGCGATGAAGGTCTTGCCCCCCTCGGAGAGCGACCCTCCGTACATGAAGTCGTGCTGGCCTCCGACACCCGAAATGATGCGCTCGCCGACCGAATCGGCGCACACCTGCCCCGTGAGGTCGACCTCCACGGCCGAGTTGATGGCCATGACCTTCGGGTTCCGGCGGATGCGGAACGGGTCGTTGGTCCACGCCACGTCCTTCATCACCAGATCCTTGCGGTAGTCCATGTAGTCGTACAGCCGGCGCGAACCGAGGGCCAGCGAGGCCACCGAGACGCCGGGCATGACGACCTTCTGCGAGTTGTCGATCACGCCGCTCTCCAACAGCGGCAGTACGCCGTCGGTCATCGCTTCGGTATGGAGACCGAGGTGTTTGTGGTCTTTCAGCGCCCCCAGCACGGCGTTCGGGATGCCGCCGACGCCGATTTGCAACGTCGCACCGTCGGGGATCAGCTCGGCGATGGCCTGCCCGATGCGGAGTTCGGTCTCGGTCGGCACGGCCGTCGGGACCTCCACCAGCGGAGAGTCGACCTCCACGGCCGCTGCGAAGCGCGACGAGTGGATGACGGCATCCCCATAGGAGAAGGGCATGGCACGGTTGACCTGCGCAATGACGGTCCGGGCGCACTCCACGGCCGAGACCGCGAGGTCGGCCGAGACGCCGAACGAACAGTAGCCCTCGGCATCCGGAGGCGAGACGTTGACCAGCGCCACGTCGAGCGGAAGGGTACCGTCGCGGAACAGCCCCGGGATCTCGCCCAGAAAGGCCGGGATCGACTGCCCGTAGCCGTCGGCGAGCCAGCGGCGGATGTTGTTGGCTACGAAAAGACTGTTCACAAGGAACGACTCCCGGAATTCGGGACGGCAGTAGGGGGCCTCGTGCGCCCCCACGGCAAAGGCCGAATAGACCTTCACGCCCCGCAGCTCTCCGCCGCGGTCGGCCAGCGCCGCAACGAGCACTTCGGGAATCGACGTGCTGCCCTGGATGTAGATGCTGTCGTTCGAACGGATGAGTTTTACCGCCTCCGCGGCCGTGGTGTATCGCATGACTCTATTTTAGGGGGTGGTTTTCGGCAAAGGCTTCGAGGCGCCGGTCGAGCAGCTCGAACTGCTCCGGACGGTTCATCTGCGAGACGCAGACCCGGATGCCGTGCTGTCGGCTTCCCGTCGAGGAGAGCGAGATGGCGCAGACGCCGCACAGCAGCAGTTCGCTCAACAGTTCGGAACTGGTCATCGCTCCGTAGCCGATCGTGTAGAAGAATCCGTCGCCGATCTGCTCGTCGCGGTCCTTGTCGTAGACGATGCGGAATCCGTGGCGGAGGAAGGTCTCCTTGGTCAGCCGCGCCCGGCGTGCGTATTCGGCGGTTTCGCCCACGAAGTCGAGCCGTCCGTCGGCCGCCGCGCGGAACATCGCCGCCAGGGCGTGCTGCGCCGAGTGGCTCGTACCCGAGGAGGCAGCATAGAGGATCGTCAGCACGTAGGCGTCGCCCAGATGTCCGATTCCGTAGCGTTCGCGCAGCGCCGCATATTCGCGCCGGAACAGTGCGTCGGAGATCGCCGCCACGGCAATCCGCTGTCCGGCGTAGCTGAAAATCTTCGACCCGGAGATCAGCAGGATCCAGTTCTTCGTATAGCGGGCCACGGTGGCCTGGTAGGGAGCCTCGAAGGGGCGCCCGAGCGGTTTGCGGAAGTCCATGCATAGGTAGGCCAGGTCCTCGATGACGATGGCGTCGTAGCGTGTGGCCAGTTCGCCGATCGTGCGCAGCTCCTCTTCGGTGAGGCAGACCCACGACGGGTTGTTCGGGTTCGAGTAGACGATCGCCGCCACATCGCCCTGCGCGAGGTAGCTTTCGAGCTTCGGGCCCAGCTTTTCGCCCCGGTAGTCGTAGATGTCGAACGAATCGCCCGGAATGCCGAGGATGCGCACCTGGCTCCGCTGCACGGGAAAGCCGGGGTCGATGAAGAGGATCTTCCGCTTCCGGGGATCGAGCTGCGAACAGAGCAGGAAGGTCGTGAAACTCCCCTGCATCGACCCCACCGTGGGAATGCAGCCCCGGGGGTCGATCTCCACGTCGAGGTAGGCCCGGATGAAGCGGGCGGCCTGCTCTTTCAGCTCCGGCAGTCCGTACATGTTGGGATACTGCGAGGCGACGCCGTTGGCCAGCGCCCGGCATTCGGCCTCGACGCCCACCTGCGCGGGCGGAAGCCCCGGAACGCCCATCTCCAAATGGAGAAACTCCTCGCCCGTCGCGCGCTCCATGATGCGGGCGATGTCGCCCGACTGGCGGATCGTCGCCCGGGCGATGTCCGCGATGTCCATCTGTTCCAATGCGGCGTGCAGATAGGAACGGTCGTAGGGCGCTTTCATCGTGCGGTCTGTTTTCGTGCGGTTTCGTATCCCGCGCGGAAGGCGGCGAGATTCGCCTCGACGACCGCCTCGCCCTTGCGGGCGAAGATGTCGCGGATGCCGGCTTCGAGCTGCCCGGCGTCGATGCCCAGCAGCGGTGCGGCAGCCCCCAGCAGCGCCATGTTGGCCGAACGCGGCGATCCCGCCTCGCGGGCCAGGGCGTCGGCATCGAGCGTGACGACCTGCGGCAGCGCCTTCAATTCGGCTTGCAGCGCCGCCTCGTCCGGGTAGTTCGGAATGTTGATCACCGGCACGGTGTTGGTCACGACCCACCCTTCGGCCGCGAGCCACGGCAGGTAGCGCAGCGACTCCATCGGTTCGAGCGAGATGATCAGGTCGGCGGCGCCCCGCGGAATGAGGTCCGAACGGATCTCCGACGAGGAGATCCGCAGGTGCGACTGCACGTCGCCGCCGCGCTGGCTCATGCCGTGGACTTCGGCCTGCTTGATCTGCAACCCTTCGGCAAGGGCCGCACGGCCTATTACGGTGGCGATCGAGAGGATTCCCTGTCCTCCCACGCCCGAGAGTATGATGTCTTTTTTCATGGCGTTTGCGGATTTATCTGTTTTTGGCGGCAGCGTGGCGTTTGGCCGTCTGGATGCACTCGCGGCGCGGGATGATGACCGAGACACCGTGGTAGGCGATCTCCTCGCGCAGGATCTGCTTCATCTCCTCGCGGTTCTTCGGCAGCGGCACCACCACGCGGATGTGGGCCGGATCGACGCCGATTCCGGCGCAGATCTGTTCCAGACGCCCCGTCCCGGCCGAATCCTGCCCGCCGGTCATGCCCGTGGTGAGGTTGTCGGAGATCACCACCGTGATGTCGGCCCCTTCGTTGACGGCGTCCAGCAGCCCCGTCATGCCGGAGTGCGTGAAGGTCGAGTCGCCGATCACGGCCACCGAGGGGTGCTGTCCGGCGTGTGCCGCGCCGATGGCCATCGTGATCGAGGCCCCCATGTCGACGCAGGTGTCGATGGCGTGGAACGGCGCCAGCCATCCCAGCGTATAGCAGCCGATGTCGCTGAACACCTTGCCGGCGGGGAATTCACGCACCACTTCGGTCAGAGCCGTGTACATGTCGCGGTGTCCGCACCCCTGGCAGAGGGCGGGCGGACGCGGTACGACGGTCTGGCTGGCGGCATGCGCCCGGTGCGGGGCGAGTCCCAGCGCGGCCCGCACGCTGTCGGGGGTCAGCTCCCCGGTGCGGGGCAGTTCGCCGGTCAGGCGTCCCCGGATCTTCTGTGCCGCGGGCAGCACGCCCCGCAGCGCCTGCTCGACGAGCGGCTGCCCCTCCTCGATGACCAGCAGCTCCTGACACTCCGCGGCCAGGTGGCGGACAAGCCGTCGCGGCAGCGGGTATTGCGAGACTTTCAGCACCGGACAGGGACAGCCCTCCGGATAGTTCTCCATCAGATAGTTGTAGGCGATTCCGCAGGCAAGGATGCCGAGCCGCTTGTCGGGACCCTCCGTATAGCGGTTGAACGCGCTCTCGACGGCCGCCTCCTCCATCCGGGCGTAGTCGTCGATCAGCGCCGTGTAGCGCACGCGCGAGTTGCCCGGCATGAGGACCCACTGACGCGGGCTTTCGGGGTAGCTCAACGGATTCTCCGGCTGCGGCTCCCCGACCTCGACGGCGGCCCGCGAGTGGGCCATGCGGGTCGTCAGACGCATCAGTACGGGAATCCGGAACCGCTCCGAGTGGTCGAATGCCGCGCGCACCATGTCGTATGCCTCCTGCTGGGTCGCGGGTTCGAAGACCGGGATCAGGGCGAACTGTCCGTAGAAGCGCGAGTCCTGCTCGTTCTGCGACGAGTGCATCGACGGATCGTCGGCCACGACGACAACCAGGCCGCCGTGGGCGCCGGTCATGGCGGAGTTGACGAAGGCGTCGGCGGCGACGTTCAGTCCGACGTGCTTCATGCAGACCATGGCGCGTTTGCCGACGAACGACATGCCGAGCGCCTCCTCCATGGCTGTTTTTTCGTTTGCCGACCATGCACGGTGAACGCCGCGTTCGGCGGCCAGCGGGTGGTTCTGAATGTATTCGGTGATTTCGGTGGACGGCGTTCCCGGGTAGGCGAAGACGCCCGACAGTCCCGCATGGAGGGCCCCCAGTGCGAGGGCTTCGTCTCCGAGTAAAAGTTCTCGTTGTGCCATAGCTTGCAGGTTGTTTCGGATTTTCAGACATGGGGAAAGGCAGGTGCCGTGCGTGTTCGATGGAGCCGGGCCGTATCCCATATCCGCATTTTACGCAAATATAACGATTTTTGATAAAACAGCAACATTTCCCGACGAATTATTAGATATACTGTATGAATTCGAAAAAAAATTTTCTCATAAAGGTCGAATTCGATTAAAAATGTAAATATGTATGGATGAGGGGCGCCCGGAGGGGGCGGGTCCGGCCGTCGAAAAGGGCAGTTGATAATTTTGGTTTGATTGGTTTTTTTACGACCTTTGCAGGGCAATCCGAAAATTGACTCTTTTTTCATGAATCACTCGCCCAACATCAAACAGGTAGAGACCGTTCTCAAATATATCAAGGATCAGCTCTATTCGGGACTTCTTCAACCCGGGGAACGCCTTCCGGCCGAACGGCGTCTGGCCGAGAAGCTCGGCGTGGGGCGTGCGCATGTGCGTGCGGCGTTCCAGAAGCTCGAATTCTACGGCATCGTGCAGACCTTCCCGCAGAGCGGTACGGTCGTCGCACAGGAGAAGATGCAGGTGCTCGAACGCATGATCACCGATGCGTTGCAGATCGAACAGTATGACTTTGCGTCGCTGGTCTACGTGCGGGTGCTGCTCGAAATCGAGGCCGTGAAGCTCTGTGCCCGGAACCGGACGCTCGAGGATCTGGCGGCCATCGAGGAGGCCTTGAAGGAGTGCGAGGAGAAGTTCTATACCGACGAGCGGGTTTCGAAGGACTTCGCCTACCACCAGGCGCTGGCCCGCGGGGCGCACAACCCGGTGATCGCATCGCTGCTGCTGGTCATCACGCCCGACGTGCTGCGTTACTACCAGCGTTACCGCGTCTGCTCGGTTCCTTCGGAGGAGGTTTGCTTCGAGCACCGGGAGTTGCTGCGCTGCGTGCGCGAGCAGGACGAGGAGGGTGCTGCCGAGATGCTGCGGCGGCATCTGAAATCGCTGCGTGAGTTTGCGGTGACGAACAACGACGAAAACCATTTTCTCGAATAGCCGGGGCCGGAACCCGGAAGAAATCCGGATCCGTGCGCACGGAAAGGACCTTTGAAACCGGGGTCCGGAGATGGAACAGACCGTAAAAATGAAGCGTATCCTTGCCTGGATACGCTTCATTTTTTATCGCTGCGACGGTCCGGATACCTCTTCCGTCCCTCTTCCGCCGTGTGCCGTTACTCTGCCTCGACCCATTCGCGCAGCGGGGTCGGCAATTCGATCGCACGGCAATCCAGCGATCCGAGCAGGCGGTGGCCCTGCGGCGTTATGGAGTAGTAGATCTGCCTGCGGTCCTTGCAACACATTTCACGCTCGACCAGTCCCTTCGATTCGACGGTGCGGAGCACCTTCGACATGTTCGAGGGTGTCAGCCCGAGCGTCTCGCCCAACTCGCCCGGACACATCCGTTCCCTCTTCGAGAGGCTGCACAGGGTCATTCCTTCATTCAGCGTGATGCCGTAATGTGCCTCGAAATCGGCCTCGAAACGCATCACAGCCCGTTGCAGGTCGCGGATTCTGCATAGTTTATCCATGCTGTTCGGCTTTGTATACGGCCTGTCTGCCGCAGTGTTCCATACATTGGCCGCATTCGATGCAGAGTTCGGGATCGATCTTCGGCAGCGAGAATCCCTCCTGCGAAATGGCCTCCACGGGACAGATCGCAATCAGCGGGCAGCGGTGACTCTGCGGGCAGCGGCCCGGGTCGATCGTGAGTGCCATTACTTGCCGAGCATTACTTCGTCGATGGCCTTTTTGAGCATGGCTTTGGGCAGGGCGCCCTGTGCCATCTGCGGTTTGCCCTCCATCGGGATGAAGAGCAGCGTCGGGATCGAGCGGATGCCGAATGCCGCGGCCAGTTCCTGCTCCTCTTCGGTATTGATCTTGTAGATGTGGATCTGATCGCCGTATTCGGCGGCCAGCTCTTCCAGAACCGGGGCCAGTGCCTTGCAGGGCCCGCACCATGAGGCGTAGAAGTCGATCAGGGCGGGCTTGTCGCCCAGGTATTTCCACTCCGTAGGATTCGTTTCGTAATCGGCGACCTTTTTCAGAAAGTCGGCCTTGGTCAATGCGATCGTGTTCATCTTTTTTGATTTTTGTTCGTTTTGTTTTTCCGTTTTGTTGTTGTTCTGGGCGCATCCGGTTGCGAAGAGCGAGAGCGCACAAAGCATGGAGAGCAGTTTTTTCATCTTTTTTCTTGCGGTTGTCTGTTCATAACGATGCAAAGGTAAAAAGTGTTTTCCAATAAAACAAATTTCCAATGGAAAATATTTTTGATTGGAATTGTCCGGCCCGGAAACGGGCGTGCGGGGCGGACTTGGGAGAAGGGGATGCGGTCGGAAATGGGACCGGCGGAAATGCGGTCGAAAATGGGACCGGCGGAAATGCGGGCCGGAAATGGGACCGGCGGAAATGTGGGTCGGAAATGGGACCGTCGGAAGTGCGGGCCGGAATGGGATCGTGCGGCAATGCGGGCCGGAAATGGGGGGGGCAGGGCGAAAATCTCCGGCTGAAACCGGGCGACCGCGGGGTGCGAATGAGGCCCCGGATTGCCGGGGCCTCTTGGATGACTGGTCTTTGAAGGGGGCCTGCCGGACGGATTCCTGACCTCGGAACCGCTCCTGCGTAAGGCCCGATGCGGGTGCCGCCTATTCGAGATAGATCATGACGTTGCCGCTGATCTGCTGCAACGAGATTTCGCAGAGTTTCGTGTTGTATTGCGCCGTGAGGATACGCTCCTCGGCATCCAGCAGGCTCTTCTGCGCCTCGCGCATCTCGATGCCCGGCAGGTCGCCCAGCCGATAGCGTTCCATGGCGATTTCGTAGTTCTCGCGTGCCGCCACAAGGTTCTCCTTTTCCAGCACGATCACTTCCAGATTGTTGCGGTAGGCCTGCCAGAAGTTCGACAGATCGGCCCGCAGCGACTGCTCCAACTGCTGGCGGGTCAGCTCCGCATTCTCGATGCTGATCCGGGCGTTGCGCTGTTCGCGCCGGCGGTTCCCGTCGAAGAGCGTGAAACCCACCGATACCCCGGCATTCAGCCCGAGCGTTCCGCGCGAGCGGTTCGTCCCCGTTCCGTAGTGGTTGTAGGCGTATCCGTAGCCGGTCGAGAGGTTCACGTAGGGGTAGTTGCGCGCCTGGATGATTTTCAGGTCGAGTTCGGCGACCGAGGTGTCGTGCCCGGCCAGCAGCAGCGAGGCGTTGGTCGCCAGCGTCCGTTCCAGCAGACGGTCCCAGTCGAGGGCGGCATTGACCCGGATCGCCGAGTCCTGAATGGCGATCTGCCGGTTGAGGTTTTCGTTGGCCAGCAGCTCGTTGATGCGGATGCGCGAGGCCGTGACGACCTCCTGCTGCGACATGTACTGCGAGCTGTCGGCGTTGAAGTCCACGCGGGCTTGCAGGAGGTCGAGCCGCGAGAAGCTGCCGACGCGGAAGCGCTCCTCGGTGATGCGGAGCCGTTCGCGCGAGAGCGCCACGGCATAGCGGAAATTCTGCAAACGCAGCGTCTGCTGGATATAGTTGTAGTATTCGGCCGTGAGGCTGGCCATGAAGTCTTCGATGGTGATGCGGGTTTGCAGGGCGCCCATCTCCTGCAACTCCTTCAACCGGCGGTAGTTCGTCCGGATGCGGAATCCGTCGAAGAGCGTCCAGTTCACGGCGACGCCCACACTGGCCGTCTGGTCGTAGACGTTCGTTTCGGAACTCTCGCCGCCGTCGCGGAGCGCCGTCGTGCGGCTGTTGTCCCACGTCCCGGTGTAGCCGGCCGAGAGGTCCGCCGTCGGGAGCATGCCGGCATTGGCGGCCGTGGCGTTGTTGTCGCTGATGCGCTCGTCGTTGCGGACGATGCGCACGTCGTAGTTGCGTTCGAGCCCGATTTCCAGACACCGCCGCAGCGTCAGCGGTTCGCTCTCGGCGTACGCTCCGGAAGCGGCGGCACCCTGTGCCGGGAGTTCCTGTGCCGGAGCCGTCAGGCAGGCTCCCAGCAATCCGAACGTCAGAATGATGCGTTTCATGCCTGTTTCTTTTTCGATTTGCGGATCCGGTCCGTCGAGACATAGCTGTAAATGGCCGGGACGATGTAGAGCGTCAGCAGCGTCGAGACCACCATGCCGCCCACGACCGCCACACCCATGGCGATCCGTCCGTTGGCGCCCTCGCCCGTGGCGACGGCCAGCGGCAGCATGCCCAGCACCGTCGAGGCGCTGGTCATCAGAATCGGTCGCAGACGCTGCTGCGCGGCCTCTTCGATGGCGTGCAGCTTGTCGATGCCGGCCTCCTGCTTCTGGTTGGCGAACTCGACGATCAGAATACCGTTCTTGGCCACCAGGCCGATGAGCATGATGATGCCGATCTGGCTGAATATGTTCATCGTCTGGCCGGCGTTCCACATGAAGACCAGCGCTCCGGCAATGGCCAGCGGCACGGTGAGCATGATGACCAGCGGGTCCTTGAAACTCTCGAACTGCGCCGCGAGGATCAGGTAGATGAGCGCGATGGCCAGAATGAAGGCGAACATCAGGCTCGACGAACTCTCGCGGAACTCCTTCGAATCGCCGGCCAGCGCCGTGCGGAAGTCGTCTCCGAGCGTCTCGGCGGCGATGCGGTCCATCTCGTCGAGCCCCTGCCCGATGGTTTTGCCCTTGGCCAGACCGGCCGAGACCGTGGCCGAGAGGAAGCGGTTGTAATGGTAGAGCTGCGGTGGCGCGACGTTCTCGACCAGCGAGATGAGGTTGTCCAGCTGGATCATCTCGCCCTTGTCGCTGCGCACGTAGATCGAACGCAGGTCGGAGGGTTTGTTGCGCTGCTGGCGGTTGATCTCGGCCAGAATCTCATACTGCTTGCCGTTCATGTAGAAGTAGCCGAGGCGCTGGCCGCTCAATCCGTATTGGAGGGTCTGGGCGATGTTGCGCGTCGAGACACCCAGCAGGTTGGCCTTGTCGCGGTTGACCTCGATGCGCACTTCGGGTTTGCTGAATTTCAGGTCCACGTCGGCCATCTGGAACACGTCGCTTTCGTAGACCCTGCGCATGAATTCGGGCAGCACCTCCTGCAAGCGTTCGAGCGAGATGGCTTGCAGCACATACTGTACGGGCATGTTGCTGCGGCGGCCTCCGAAGGTGCTCTGCTGCTGGACGAAGGCGCGGGCCCGGGTCTTCGTCCGCACGGCGGCCGAGATCTCCTCGGCGATCTCCATCTGCGAGCGTTTGCGGGTGGCGATGTCCGAGAGCGAGATGCGGACGTTTCCCGAACCGCTCGATACGCGGGCCATGACCGATTCGGCCTCGGGAACGAGCGAGTCGACCAGCCGGTTGATCTCCTCGGTGTAGTCGCGGATGTATTCGTAGGTGGCTCCTTCGGATCCGCGGGTGTTGACCGAGATCTGCGACCGGTCCTCCAACGGCGCCATTTCGGCCGGGATGGTGCTCCACAGCCACCCGATCAGGGCGAGCGTCAGCGCCACGATCGGCAGCGCCAGCCAGCGGCGGCGCAGGAACGAGGCGAGCGTCGAGCTGTAAAAGCGGTTGAGCCACTCGAAGAAGGGTTCGGTTTTGGTGTAGAACCAGTTTTTGCGCTCCTGGCGCACGAGGAGTTTGGTGGCCAGCATCGGGGTGATGGTCAGAGCGGCGAAGGTCGAGATGACGACGGCGCCGGAGATCACCATGCTGAATTCGCGGAAGAGACGTCCGGTCATTCCCTCCATGAAGACGATCGGGAAGAAGACGGCGATCAGCGTCACGGAGGTCGAGATCACGGCGAAGAAGATCTCCTTGGCGCCCTCGATGCCGGCGTCGAGCGGCGTCATGCCGCGTTCGATGCGGATGTAGATGTTCTCGGTCATGACGATGGCGTCGTCGACGACCAGTCCCACGGAGAGCACGACGGCCAGCATCGAGAGGACGTTGATCGAGAACCCGGCGACGTACATGATGAAGAACGTACCGATGAGCGAGACCGGGATCACGATGCAGGGGATGAGCGTCACGCGCCAGTTCCGAAGGAAGAGGAAGATGATGATGATCACCAGCACGAAGGCCTCGTAGACGGTCTGCTTCACCTCGTCGATCGACGCGCGGATGAAGCGCGTGTTGTCGAAGCCGTAGGAGGTCACGACGTCGTCCGGGAGGTCCTTCTTCATGGTCTCCATGCGCTGGTAGACGGCGTTGGCGATCTCGATGTGGTTGGCGCCCGGCTGCGGGACGACCACGACGCCCACCATCGGAATGCCGTTCATCTTCATGTAGCTGCGCGTGTCCTGCGGTCCGAGTTCGGCGCGCCCGACGTCGCTCAAACGGATGATGCGGTCGTCCTCCTCGCGGACCACCAGGTCGTTGAACTCCTGCGTGGTGTGCATGAGCCCGAGCGTGCGGATCGTCAGCTCGGTGGTGTTGCCCTCGATGCTGCCCGAGGGGAGCTCGACGTTCTCGCGGTCGAGGGCGTCCTTGATGTCCGACGGCGTGATGCCGTATCCGGCCATCTTCGCCGGGTCGAGCCACAGCCGCATCGAGTAGCGCTTCTCGCCCCAGATCTGCACGCCGCTGACGTCGCTGATGGTCTGCAACTGCTCCTTGACCGTGAGGTCGGCGATCTCGCTCAATTCGAGCAGCGAGCGTTTGTCGCTCTGGATCGTGACCATCAGGATCGGCGTGGCGTCGGCATCGGCCTTCGTCACGGTCGGCGGGTCGCAGTCGCGCGGCAGGTAGCGCTGGGCGCGCGAGACCTTGTCGCGCACGTCGTTGGCTGCGGTTTCGAGGTCGGTGGAGAGTTCGAACTCCACGGTGATGCGGCTCTGTCCCTGCTGGCTGGTGCTCGACAGCGAGCGGATGCCCGGAATGCCGTTGATGTTCTGTTCGAGGGGTTCGGTGATCTGGTTCTCGATCACGTCGGCGTTGGCTCCGGGGTAGGAGCACTGCACGGAGATGATCGGGTTGTCGACGCTCGGGTATTCGCGCACGCCGAGCGAGCTGTATCCGATGAAGCCGAACAGGAGGATGATGATCGTCATCACGGACGCCAGCACGGGCCGTCGGATGCTGAGTTCGGAGATGTTCATGCGGCGGCGTTTTTAGGCGGGGTTGTCGAGGTTGTCGAGTCGGACGGGAAGCCCCTCGCGCAGCTGGAGGGTGCCGGAGGTGATGAGCGTGTCGCCGACGTTGAGCCCGTTGATGATCTGGATGCTCGATTCGGTGCGCAGCCCGGTGGTTACCTCGACGGCGTGGGCCTTTCCGTTGCGGTAGAGGAAGACCTTGTCGATGCCCATTTCGGGGACGATGGCTTCGGTGGGTACGGCGATGGCGTCGGGGATCTCGTGCATGCGGATCTCGACGGTGGCGAAGCGTCCGGGGAGCAGCCGTCCCCGGGCATTCGGGTAGCGGGCGCGCACGGCCAGCGTGCGGGTCGTGACGTCGACCTGCGATTCGGTGGCGTAGACCGTGGCCTCGAAGCGCTCCTGGCGTCCTTCGATGGTGAACGAGAGGCGGGTGCCGGGTCCGATCTGGCTGGCGTAGCGTTCCGGAACGAAGAAGTCGATCTTCAACGGCGAGATCTTCGTCAGCTTGGCCACGACGACCGACGGCGAGGCGTAGGCGCCTTCGCTGACGTTGCGCAGACCGATGATTCCGTCGAACGGCGCGCGGAGTTCCGTGAGGTCGATGTTGGATTTCACGATGTCGATGTCGGCGTTGAGCATGGCCAGTTCGGTACGGGCCTGTTCGTAAGCCTCCTGGCTGACGGCATCCTTTTCCAGAAGGGCACTCTGGCGGTAGACGCGGTCTTCGGCGAGTTTGAGCTGGGCCTCGTAGCGCGAGAGCTGGGCCAGCAGCGGCTTGTCGTTCACTTTGGCCAGCAGTTCGCCCTTGCGCACGGTGGCGCCCTCCTGGAAGTTGATGGCGACGATCTTGCCCGACGTCTCGAACGAGAGGTCGACCTCCTCGTCGGGGAGGAGGTTGCCCACGGTGGTGATTCCGTCGGTCAGGGGCTGGGTGCGGATGACGGTACCGTTGACGTTGAGGATGTTTTTGGTGCGCGGCGAAGGGGTTCGTCCGGCGTCGTCCTCGGGGACCGCGCGGGAGCCGTAGTAGTTATAGATGCCGAGGGCCGCACAGAAAACAGCCAGGATGACGGCCGTGATGATCCATTTCTTCTTTTTGTTCATTGCAAAGGAGGTTGGAGATTGATGACAAAGATACGATTTTGTACCGGAAAACCGAATAAAGTTTTTTGTTTTTCTGCGTTTGCGGTCGGGTTTGCGGCACGTCGGGAGGCTTCCGGAGGGCTTTGCGGGGCATTTCGGCGGGATTTTTGTTTTTCAATAATTTAAATTAAGAGCCTTTTTATTATATTTGCGGAACAAGGAGTGCGGTTCGGCCGGACCCTGATCCGGAGACGGAGTTTCCGGGGTTCCGACGTCCGCTTTTTCGGTATGCCGCCTTCGGCTGCGGAGGCTCCGGAAGCGAAACCCTAACTTTAAATAATTGATAAAACAACCGATGAAACTGCGAACCCTTACCACCGGCCTGCTGCTGCTCTGCGGGAGCGGAGCCTTCGCGCAGGGCGATGCCTGGCGCGATCCGCAGGTCAATGCGATCAACCGCCTGCCGATGCGGGCCTCGTTCTTCGCCTACGAGAACGGGGAGATGGCCCTCCGGGGCGAAAAGAGCGCCTCGGAGCGCTTCCTGTCGCTCAACGGCGACTGGAAATTTGCCTGGGCGAAAGACGCCGACGAGCGTCCGACGGACTTCTACCGTATGGATTACAACGACGGACATTGGGCGACGATGCCCGTACCGGGACTCTGGGAGGTGAACGGATACGGCGACCCGCTGTATGTGAACATCGGCTATGCGTGGCGCGAGCAGTTCCCGAACAATCCGCCCGAAGTGCCCGTCGAGAACAACCACGTAGGTTCGTACCGCCGCGAGATCGAGATTCCCGCTTCGTGGAAGGGACGTCAGATCATCGCCCATTTCGGGTCGGTGACGTCGAACATCTCGCTGTGGGTCAACGGCTCGTTCGTGGGGTACAGCGAGGACAGCAAGCTCGAAGCCGAGTTCGACATCACGCGTTACGTCCGGCCGGGGCGCAATCTCATCGCCTTCCAGGTCTTCCGCTGGTGCGACGGATCGTATCTCGAAGATCAGGATTTCTGGCGTTTGAGCGGTGTGGGGCGCGACTGCTACCTCTATTCGCGCGAACGGGCGCATATCGCCGACGTGCGTTGCACGGCGTCGTTGGAGGATGGCTTCACGCGCGGCGTGCTGCGTGCCGACCTCACCTTCCCGACGGCGGCCCGCGGGGATGAAATCGCCCTGACGCTCACGGCGCCCGACGGGAGCGTCGTGGCCGGAGAGACGCGCCGGATCTCCGGAACGCAGGAGCAGGTGACCCTCGGGGTGGAGCATCCGAAGGCATGGACGGCCGAGACGCCCGATCTGTACCGGCTTGCGCTGTCGTTGCGCTCGGCGGGGCGCGAGGTGGAGACCGTGCACGTGCGGGTGGGCTTCCGCAACGTGGAGATCCGCGACGGACAGTTGCTGGTCAACGGACAGCCG
The DNA here is from genome assembly GCF_002161445.1 of Alistipes sp. An66. GTDB lineage: Bacteria > Bacteroidota > Bacteroidia > Bacteroidales > Rikenellaceae > Alistipes > Alistipes cottocaccae. The sequence continues at coordinate 195,239 of NZ_NFHT01000003.1, read as the reverse complement.
GTGCTGTTCAAGGGCGTGAACCGCCACGAGATGGATCCGGGAACGGGCTACTACGTGACCGAGGAGCGGATGTTGCAGGACATCCGGCTGATGAAGCAGGCCAACGTGAACGCCGTGCGGACGTGCCACTATCCCGACGACAGCCGCTGGTACGAACTCTGCGACGAGTACGGATTCTACGTTGTGGCGGAGGCCAACATCGAGTCGCACGGCATGGGCTACGGGGAGCAGACCCTGGCCCGCAACCCGATCTACGACAAGGCGCATCTGGAACGCAACCGGCGCAACGTCCTGCGGAACTTCAACCATCCGTCGGTGATCGTCTGGTCGCTGGGCAACGAGGCGGGCGACGGCGGGAACTTCACGGCCTGCTACCGGTGGATCAAGTCGTTCGACACGACGCGTCCGGTGCAGTACGAGCGTGCCGAGGGCGGCGACAATACGGACGTCATGTGCCCGATGTACTGGGATTACGACCGTTGCGAGAAGTATGTGACGAACAATCCCCGCAAGCCGCTGATTCAGTGCGAATACGCTCACGCGATGGGCAATTCGGAGGGCGGCTTCAAGGAGTATTGGGACCTGATCCGCAAATATCCGTCGTACCAGGGCGGATTCATCTGGGATTTCGTCGACCAGTCGTTGCGCGTGAAGCGCGACGGGCGCTGGATCTACGCCTACGGAGGCGACTTCAATCCCTACGACGCCAGCGACAACAACTTCTGCGACAACGGTCTGATCTCGCCCGACCGGCGTCCGAACCCCCACTACGACGAGGTGGCCTTCCAGCACCAGTCCGTCTGGACGCGCCCCGTGGATCTGCGGGCCGGGAGAATCCGGGTCTTCAACGAGTACTTCTTCCGCGACCTGTCGAACTATACGCTGCTGTGGACGCTTCTGGACGACGGCTGCCCCGTGCAGACGGGAACGGTCGAACGGCTCGACGTGGCTCCGCAGCAGGAGCGTGAGTTCACGCTGCCGCTGGACCTCGACGGTTTGGAGGGCGAGCTGCTGCTGAACGTGGAATACCGCCTGAAACGCGCCGAACCGGGGCTCCGGGCCGGCCATTGCGCGGCCCGGGCCCAGCTGGCCGTCTCCGACTGGACGTTCGCGCCGCTGACGCTGGCGAACCGCTCCGCGGACCGCTTCACGCAGCCCGTCGTCACGCTCTCGGATGCCGACCGCAACTACCTGCGGATCAGCTCGGAATGCTTTACGCTGGACATCCGTCGCGCCGACGGACTCATCACCCGCTACGAGGCGGCGGGCAAACCGTGTCTGGAACCGGGTGCCGTGCTGCGTCCGAACTTCTGGCGGGCGCCGACGGACAACGACTTCGGAGCCGGCGTGCATCGGAAATACGAGGCGATCCGGAATCCGGAGCTGCGCCTGACCGCACTGGACTATGAACTCCGGGAGGGCATTGCGCATGTCCGTGCGCAGTATGATTTCCCGGCCTATGCCGCGACGCTCTCGGTGAACTATGCGGTCAACAACGTCGGGGAGATCTCGGTCGAACAATCCGTGACGGTGAAGGGCAAGGCGTCGGACCGGTCGCTGCCGCGTCTCTTCCGCTTCGGGATGCTGATGGCCATGCCGGAGGACTTCGACCGCATCGACTACTACGGCCGCGGCCCGGGCGAGAACTATGCGGACCGGAAATCGGCGGCCTTCATCGGGCTTTACAGCCAGACGGTCGACGAGCAGCCCTATCCCTACATCCGGCCGCAGGAGACCGGCACGAAGAGCGATGTGCGCTGGTGGCATCAGAGCGATCCGGACGGCTGGGGACTGCGCATCACGTCGGATGCGCCGTTCTCGGTTTCGGCGCTGCACTATTCGCCCGAGTCGTTGAGCTGCGGACCCGTGAAGGAGCAGCTGCACTTCCCGGAGATCGAGCCCGACAAGTGCGTATGGCTCTGCATCGACGGCGTGCAGATGGGTCTCGGGTGTGTGGATTCGTGGTATTCGCTGCCGCGCGACGAGTACCGGATTCCCTACGCCGACCGGACGTTCCGCTTCAAACTCTCCCCGTCGCGCCTGCTGCGGTGAGGGTTTCGGGGTGTCGTCCGGGCGTTTGCGGCCCGCAATTTGCAGCGGGGCGGTTGTAACCAAAAAATTCCGCCTATGAAAGAGAAGGAAAAATGCACGCCGTGCGAAGCGAATTTCGAGCGCAACATCCACCATCTGGTCAAGGAGGGCGAAGCCCCGACCCCGAAACAGCGCCATGAAAAGGAGCAGGAGGTGAAGGCCGCTTTCGAGGAGACCCGAACCAAAAAGTAGCCCTTCCCCGCAAGGGAATCCTGCCCCGAAGGATTGAAATGAAACCGCCCCTGCTGCAAACAACAGCAGGGGCGGTTTCGTTGTGCGGCGCTCCTTCCGGTCCTCCCCGGCTATTGCCGGGAGCGGTAGGCTTCGACGCCCTTGCGGAGGAAGTCGACGAATCCCTCGACCGAGAGATCATATCCGCGGGGTTCGACAAGGATCTGCCCGCCGTTGTCTTGCAGCACGTAGTAGGGTTGCGCATTCACGCCGTAGGTTTTCAGCGCATAGTAGGAGTTGATCTTGCCGAGGCTTTTCAAGACTTTGCCGGTGTCGGTGGTCACCCACTCCTCTTTCGGGAGCACCTTCTTGTCGTCCGAATAGAGGGCGCAGATCACGTATTCGTTGCGCAGGATGTCGAGCACCTGCGGGTCGGACCATACGCGGGCCTCCATTTCGCGGCAGTTGACGCATCCGTGTCCGGTGAAGTCGATGAAGAGCGGCTTGCCGACCCGGGCGGCGTAGGCTTCGGCCTCCTCGAGGTCGAAGAAGCCTTCGAGTCCGTGCGGGAGGTGGAGGAAATCGCTGTATTTCGGTTTGCCGTCGATGCCGTCCTGCACCGTGGAAGCGGCGGTTGAGGCCGTGTTGGCCCCGAGTACGAAGTCCTGGGTCGTCAGGGGCGGAAGGTATCCCGAGAGTCCCTTCAACGGGGCGCCCCACATGCCGGGAATCAGGTAGACGACGAACGACAGCACGACGATGGCCAGCGCGAGGCGTCCGACGCCGAGGTGTTTCACTTCGTCATCGTGTGCAAAGCGGAGTTTGCCCAGCAGGTAGAGACCCAGCAGCGAGAAGACGACGATCCAGACGGCGAGGTAGATCTCGCGGTCCAACAGCCCCCAGTGGTAGGTCTGGTCCGCGACGGAGAGGAATTTCATGCCGAGAGCGACCTCGATGAACCCGAGGACGACCTTCACGGAGTTCAACCATCCGCCGCTCCTGGGCATCTTCTTCAAGACCGAGGGGAAGAGGGCGAAGAGGGTGAACGGCAGGGCGAAGGCCACGGAGAAGGCGAGCATGGTGAGGATCGGCGTCCAGAACTCCCCGGAGGTGGATTTGATGAGCACCGACCCGACGATGGGCCCCGTGCAGGAGAACGAGACGAGGACGAGCGTCAGGGCCAGGAAGAAGATGCCTCCGAGCCCCTTCGTGTCGGCCTTCGCGTCGGTTTTGTTGACCAGCCGCGAGGGCATGGTGATCTCGAAGGCCCCGAAGAACGAGGCGGCGAAGAGCATGAAGATGAGGAAGAAGAGGATGTTCGGCAGCCAGTGGGTGGCGAGCCAGTTGAAGATATCGGCCGTCACGGCATCACCCCCGAGGATCCGCGTAATGAGGATGATGGCGGCGATGGGCACCGTATAGAGCAGGACGATGAACAGACCGTACAATGCGGCGCGCAGACGCCCCATGGCGGGTCCACCCTCGCCTTTGAGGAAGTACGAGACGGTCATCGGCACCATCGGGAAGACGCAGGGGGTCAGCAGCGCGGCGAATCCCCAGAGGATCGCCTCGATGATCAGTCCCCAGAGCGAACCGCTGCCGGCGGCATCCTTCGTCGCGGCAGGTGCGGCGGTTTCGGAAGCCGGGGCGACCTCGGCGGCGGGGGCTGTCGATGCGTTCGCGTCGGCAGGTATGGCGATCGTCAGTTCCGTATCCTCGGGGGGCATGCAGCTCTTGTCGTCGCAGATCATCCATTCGATGGCGGCCCTGACCTCGGCCTGCGGGACCGAGAGCCGCACGCGCTGGGCGAAGCGGGCCTTGCCCTCGTAGGTCCCGATCTCCATTCGGAACATCTCGTCGAAGTAGCGGTGCGGAGTCGTGAGGGGCTCGACCCCGCCTTCGAAGGCAACCCCTTCCGCAGGGGCGAAGGTGATGGAGGTGGCGTTCGGGCCGCCGTCGTAGGGACCCATGTCGTACATGTGGTAGGGTGCCGGGATCGTCGCCTCGATGACGATGCGGTATTCGTTGTTTTCGAGCGGTTCGGCGGTGCCGGTCCATGCGACCTTTTGTCCGAAGGCCGTCGCGACCGTCAGTGCGGCCAGAACAGGCAGGAGGTTGCGCATCAGTTTCTGCATCTTCGTGTCGTTTTATACCGCTGCAAAGATACATTTTTTACGGATAAATCGTTATATTCGCACGATGATTCGCATCTCGCTCATAATTGCCACGCACAACCGCGCACAGCCGCTCATCGCGGCGTTGGAGTCGGTCGTGCGGCAGGATCTCCCGCCCGGAGAGTGGGAGTGCGTGGTCGTGAACAACAACTCGGCGGATGACACCGAAGCGCGGTTTGCGGCCTTTGCCGCGCAGCATCCGGGGCTCAATCTCCGCATGGTTTTCGAACCGAACCCGGGGCTCTCGCACGCCCGCAACCGGGGGCTTCGGGAGACCGCGGCGCCGCTGATCGCCGTCATCGACGACGACGAGCGTATCAACCCCGGTTTTCTGCGGGCCTATGCCTCGTTCTTCGACGCACATTCCGATGCCGTGGCGGCCGGAGGACGGATCATCGCCGAGTACCCCGAAGGATGCCCCGACTGGATGTCGCGCTACACCGAACAGCCCATCGCCAACCCGATGGATTTCGGACCGAAGGTGCGGCCGTTCCCCGCAGGGCGGATTCCGGGCGGCGGGAACATGGCCTTCCGGCGGACGGTCGTGGCGAAGTACGGTGATTTCGACCCGGCGCTGGGGCGTGTGAACGGCCGACTGACCGGCGGTGAGGAGAGTGATTTCTTCGAACGGCTGACGCGCGGCGGCGAGACGCTCTGGTACGTTCCCGATGCCGTGATGTGGCACATCATCCCGCCGCAGAAACTCACCCTCGACTATTTCCGGCGGTTGTGCCGGAACGTCGGGGCGAGCCAGCGCCTCCGGGCGCAGCGGGACCACCGCCTGCCGAAGGCCTTCGCCGCCGAGTGCGTCAAATGGGCGGCGACGCTGCTGCTGGCCTTCGGGTATCTCTTCCGACTGTCGCCCCGCAAGGCGCTCTGGCTGCTGCGCCTGCGCTGCGGGATCTCCCGGGGCCTGTTCGGCGGCGGGTGCGGCGAGGCGTAAGCCGGGCCGTGCACTCCTTCCTTCGGGTGCTCCTGCGTTTCCTTCTTTTCCTCCTTTCCGGATGCCGACAAAAAAACGGACCCGCAAAGGTCCGTTCTCTCGTTTTCAGGCACTCCTGCCGCAGGTCAGAAGAGGTATTTCTCGTGCTTGACCTTGCTGACCAGCCGATGGATATCCGCCCAGGCCTCCTCGCCGAAGGTCGTGCCCACGACCTCGATCACCTTGCCGGCCGTGATGGCCCCGATCGTGCCGCACTGGCGCAGCGACAGCCCGTCGCAGAGTCCCGCCATGAAGCCCGCGGCATAGAAGTCTCCGGCTCCCGTCGTGTCGACGCGCTTCGCCGCGGCCATGATCCCCACGTGCACCACCTCGTCGCCCTGCTTGATCATGGCACCCTTGGTGCCGATCTTCACCACGGCGAGTTCGCACATCTCCGAGATCTTTTGCAGGGCATTCAGCGGCTCGGCCTCGCAGGTGAACGTCTTGGCCTCGTCCTCGTTGGCGAAGACGATGTCGACGTGCTCGCGCACCAGCCCGCGGAGGAATTCGAGGTTCTCGGCCACGATGTTGAAGCTGGCCAGGTCGATGGCGACCTTCAACCCGCACTCTTTGGCCGTGCGTGCGGCTTTGAGAATCAGATCGTGGTTCTGCACCAGATAACCTTCCACGTAGAGGCAGTCGTACCCGTCGAAGATCGTCGGTTCGATCTCCTCGGCGGAGAGTTCCAGGGCTGCTCCGAGGTGGGTGACCATCGTGCGCTCCCCGTCGGCGGAGATCAGCGACACGCACTTGCCCGAACGCTCCCTGCCGCGGAAGATGATCGGCTCGATCCCGAGGTTCTCCAACGCCTGGACGAAGAAGTCGCCCGTCGTGTCGGGTCCGACCTTGCCGATGAATCCGACGCTGCATCCCAACTGCGCCATGGCACGGATCGTGTTTCCGGCCGACCCTCCGAGCGAGAGCGAGTAGGGGAGTCCGGCGACCGATTTCGAGATCTCGGTTTGGAGCCGGGTGTCGACGAGGCTCATCGAGCCCTTTGCCAGTTTGAACCTCCCCAGCACGGAGTCGGTTTTCAGGTTGACCAGCATGTCCGTGAGGGCATTGCCGATCCCGATGACGCGTCTGATGCGTCGGTGTTCGGGTTTGTCGTTGAAATTCATGCGTTTATTCTGCAAGGTCGCCGTGTGGCGGCCGGGGTTACATCGAGAGTATTTTCACCAGCTCCAACGCGGCGCGGTCGATGCCCTTGTCGTGCTTGACGGCCTTCGTGAAGGGCACGTAGACGATCTTTCCGTTCATCGTGCCGATCATGACGTTGCGCTGCCCGTCGAGGAGCGCCTCGATGGCTGCTTCGCCCATGCGCGAGGCGAGGATCCGGTCGACGGCCGTCGGGGATCCGCCGCGCTGGATGTGGCCCAGGATCGTCACCCGGGCGTCGTATTGCGGGAACTCCTTCTTCACGCGCTCGGCCAGCGCCGTGGCTCCGCCCGTCTTGGGGTTCTCGGCGACGATCACGATGGCCGAGTTCTTGCTCTTGCGGAAGCCGTGGTTGATGAGTTCGGCCAACTGGTCCACTTCGGTCTCCATCTCCGGGATGATTGCGGCCTCGGAGCCCGTTGCGATGGCGCTGTTCAGCGCCAGATAGCCGGCCGTGTGGCCCATGACCTCGACGAAGAAGAGCCGTTCGTGGCTCGACGCCGTGTCGCGGAGTTTGTCGACGGCCTCCATGATCGTGTTCAGGGCCGTGTCGTATCCGATGGTCGAATCGGTCCCTCCGAGGTCGTTGTCGATCGTGCCGGGAAGCCCGACGATCGGGACGTTGTATTCCTCGGCGAAGAGACTGGCTCCGGTGAGCGAACCGTCGCCTCCGATGACCACCAGGGCATCGATGCCTGCGGCGACCATGTTGTCATGGGCCTGTTTGCGGCCTTCGGGGGTCATGAACTCCTTGCATCGGGCCGTTTTGAGGATCGTGCCGCCCAGCTGGATGATGTTGCTGACGCTTTGCGACTTGAACTCCACGATTTCGTTGAATACAAGACCCTTGTATCCGCGCATGATACCCTTGACGGCGAATCCGTTGAAGATGGCGCTTCGCGTGACGGCGCGGATTGCGGCATTCATGCCGGGGGCGTCGCCTCCGGAGGTCAGGATGCCGATACATTTGATTCCTCCCATACTCACATTAGCTTAAAAACAAAACCGGCCAAAGTTAGTGATTTTTTCAGTATTTTTCAAAAATCCGGCCGAAACCGATCGAAAATGACGACCCGCCGGACAACCGCAGGGGGTGTCGGGCGGGTCGGGTGTTGTCGGACGGGCCGGGGTCACTCCCCGGCGGAGTGCCGTGCTGCGTGGCGTTTTCCGCGGGGCCGGGAGCGTCGGGTATTGTCGGACGGGCCGGGGGTTACTCCCCGATGTCGCGCACCGAGACTTCGGGGTTGCCGGCATCCTGTCCGGCACGGATCGAGACCTCCTTGCCGTCGGCATTGATCTTCAATTCGCCCTCGTTCTTGTCCACGGTGATGTCGATCTCCTTCGACGGCACGGCGATGTGGAGGGTCCGGCGTCCCTCTTCGATAACGCTCTCCTCGTCGTAATCTTCCAGCAGGCGTTCGAGCGTCATGGTGTCGCCGTCGATGATGAATTCGCTGCGGAAGACCCGCTCCACGGCGGCTTTTTTCTTGCGGAGTTTGGCGCTCACATCCTCGCGTATGGCGATCACCGAGCACCCGATGATCGAGAGGATCCAGAGCAGGAAGATCGCCAGCACGGTCTTTCCGCCGGGTTTGCGCGAAGCGATCAGACACATCAGCACGTAGATGAGCAGGATTACGGGGATCAGCACGATGAAGATGCCGAGGATCGGGACCCAGAGCGAGAAGTCGGCGAGTTTTTCCAGATGGATCTGTTCGGGGCCTCCGATTATGATGGCGAAGAGCCCGATGATCAGGGCGCAGGCGCCCATGATGAGTCCGAAGACGAGGATTCCGGCGAAGATTTTCATCAGGATAAGGACGATCTTCCCGAAGAGCGAGACGGCTTCGGCGACGATGGGTTTCGCCTTTGCGTCGGGTTCGTTGCTGGCTGCGGCGGCGGTGGCTTCGCCGATGGACTGGGCGGTGATCTTCTCGCCGTTCATTTCGAGCCGCTGGCGGGCGGTGCGGGCGGCCGGCACGGCGAACCACATGATGAAGTAGCAGATCAGGAAGATGCCGAAGAGGTTGCCGAAGACGGGCCCGAACCAGAACAGGAAGGGAATCCCGCCGAAACAGGAGAGCAGCATGGGCAGGAAGAGCGTCAGACGGACCCAGACGGGGTCGATGTCGAAGTATTTGCCGATGCCGGCGCAGACGCCGCCGAGTTTGGCGTTTTCGGTATCGCGGTAGAGGCGGCGGGGGATGCGCGGGGTTTCGTATTGCAGGTCGCGGTCGGAGCTCTCGTCGGAGATATCCTCGGCGGAGCCCATCTGTGCGATGATGTGCTGGATGAGGGGCATCTCCACCACGCGCGTATTGTCCTGTTCGGTGAGGATCAGTTCGGCGATGCGGGCCTCGATGTCGGCGACGATCTCCGTGCCGTCGGGGGTCTCCTTATAGCTCTTTTTGAGGCTTTCGAGGTAGGCGTCGAGGGTTTCGTAGGCATCGATGTCCATCGTGAAGGCCACGCCCGATATGCTGCATTTCTTGACTTCTTTCATGGTATTGCGTTGTGTGTGGTTTCTTTCGGAGGAGGGGGTTAGTTTTTGCGGATGCTGCCGCCGCTCGATTTCGAGGCTTCGACCTTGCATTCGCCCTGGTAGCGGATTTTGGCGCCGCTCGAAGCCTGTGCTTTGAGCGTCTCGGTGCAGTTCACCGAGATGCTCGACGCGCTCGACGCCTGGACGTCGGCGCACTTCGAGGTCAGCTCTGCGGCGTTGATCTTGCCGGCCGAGCTGCTGCTGCCTTTGAACCGGTTCGTACCTCCTTTGAGCACGATGCTGGCAGCGCTCGATGTGTCGGCCGTGCACGACTGTGATTTGATCTCGGCACGGACCGTAGCGGCACTCGAAGCGTCGATGTCGCACGTCGCGGCCTTGACCGCGGCCTTGACCGTAGCGGCGCTTGACGCGTCGATGTCGCACGACCGGGCTTTGACCGACGTCTCTATTTCGGCGGCGCCCGATGCCTTGACTTGCAGATCCGCACTCTTCAATTCGACCTCCTCGCCCCGGATTTTCGAGGCACTCGAAGCTTCGAGCCGGCAGAGCATGCGGTTGCCGACCGGAACGGTCACGGTCGCCTCCATGTTGCGGACATTTTTGATTTCGGGGTCGATCGTGATCCGGAGTTCCTGATCCTCGGCCTGTACGACCACCCGCTCCATCAGGTTGTCGTCGGCGTCGATGCGGATCTTGTCGCCCTGCTCGGCCAGTATGACATGGACGGCGCGCGAGACGCTGATGGCGTCGAATTCGGGTGCCGGGATCTCCTTCGTGACGATATGTCCGCTGCCCTTGATCTCTTTTCTGTCCGGCAGGAGTCTTGCGAAGCAGACGGCGCAGAGCGCACAGGCGGCGGTCAGCATCACGATCGGTATGGTTACCAACAGGAACTTTTTCATGGCTTTGTATGTTTGAGGGTTAATCGTTCTCGACTTGTCCGTGGCGCACGCGGCGGATCTGTTCGACGAGTTCGTCCCACGCCTCGTCGAGCGTGTGGAGGTATTCGTGTCCCTTCTCCGTGAGGGTGTAGTATTTGCGGGGCGGTCCCTGGGGGGATTCCTCCCAGCGGTAGGTGAGCAGTCCGGCGTTTTTCTGCCGGGTGAGGATCGGGTAGAGCGTACCCTCGACGACGATCATCTCGGCCTGTTTGAGCTCGGCGATGATCTTCGGAGCATAGGAGTCCCCGCGCGACAGAATGGCGAGGATGCAGTACTCCAGAATTCCCTTGCGCATTTGCGCCTTTACGTTGTCTTCTGCCATGGTCTTATGCGTTTAACCGTTGAGGGGCGTTGGGGATGATCAGCCAGAGGATGATGTAGACCCAGAGGGAGAGCCCGGCGAAGAGGATCAGCAGCAGCAGGGCGAGGCGGATGCGCGAGACTTCGAGTCCGAAGAATTCGGCCAGCCCGCCGCAGATGCCGGCGATGATGCGCTCGTCGCGCGAACGGTACAGTTGGTGTCGGTTGTTTGCAGTCATGGGTTGTCAGGATTTCGGTTGGAAGGGGTTGAACGTGCGGGCGGGCTCCTCGGGAATGACGATCCAGAGGATGATGTAGGCCCAGATGGAGACGCCTCCGCAGAGGATCAGCAGCAGCGCCAGCAGGCGGACCGTCGTGGGGTCGGCGTCGAAGAATGCGGCCAGTCCGCCGCAGATGCCGGCGATCGAGCGGTCGGTCCGCGACCGGCGGAGTTTTCGCGGAGCCGGTTTCGCGGCTTCATATCCGGCTTCCGGGGTTTCGGACGCGGGGTCCGTGCGGAGTTCTCCGAAATCGGACGGGGCACCCAGTTGGGCCATCGTGGCGCGGACCACGTCGATGGAGATCACGCGCATGGGGGAGGCGACGCGTTCGCGGAAGATCTCCCCGACGCGGGCCTCGATGTCGGCCATTGTTTCGGCATCCTCCCCGGGCAGCCGCCGGCGGATATCGTCGAGATAACCTTTCAGCAGTTGACAGGCATCCTTGTCGAGCGTGAAGGCCATCGAGCCGATGTTTACGGTTACAGTCTCTTTCATGATCGCACCGGTTTTCGCCGGCTGTTTTTGCGGGTTCAACTATTTTGACACTGCAAATATATAACACTTTTTAGTATTATGCAATACAAAGTACCTGTTTTTTGAAAAAATTCTTCGGAAATTCCCCCGGTGGAGAGCTTCGGAGGAAAAAATGGCGATATTTGGGGCTTCGATGTTGCGTTTTGCCGCTTTGCTTCGTTTTACGGATACCATGAAGGAGACCGAATTCACTGCTTGTGTCCTGCCGCTGTGCGACCGTATGTTCCGTTATGCACGGATGCTGCTGCTCTCGTCTGCGGAGGCCGAGGATACGGTCCACGACCTGCTCGAACGGTTGTGGCTGGACCGGGAGCGGTTGGAGGCGGGGCGGCATTTCGACGCGTTCGTGATGACGGCGGTCCGCAACCGCTGCTGCGACCGGCTGCGGCGGCGTCGGGCCGACGAGCGGCGCAACGATGCGGTGATGGAGGGCATCGTACGCTCGTCGGAGGGTGAATCCGAGCGGTGGGAACTCCGCGAGCTGGTCCGCCGGGCGATTTCGGCCCTGCCGGAACGGCAGCGGGAGGTGCTTCACCTGAAAGAGATCGAAGGGTATCCGACACGCGAGATTGCCGCGATGGTGGGGTGCGACGAGGCGCAGGTGCGGGTGATTCTGTCGCGGGCGCGGGCGGGTCTTCGGGTTATTCTGCAAAAAATGAGAGACGATGAACGGACGACACGAACGGATTGAACGATTGGCTGCGCGCTGGCTGGCGGCCCGGACGACGGAGGCCGAGGAGCATGAGTTGCGCGAACTGCTGCGGACGGAGACGGAGCTGCCGGAGTCGCTGCGCGATCTGGCGATACTCTTCGAAGGATTCGGGGCGCTCGCCGGGGAGCGGATGCCCCATGACGGGGCGTTTGCGCCGGAGTTTGCGGCCCGGCCCGACGAAAAACCGCTCCGGCCGCTTGTCTGCGGCATCGGGCTGCCGCCCGAATCCGCACCGGCCGAATTTGTCGCACGCCCGGACCTTGACGCGCAGCCGGATACCTCGATCCGGTTGTCTTCCCGCGGCCGTCGCGGCCGTCGGATGCGGATCTTGTGGGGCGTTGCGGCGGCAGCTGTCGTGATTCTGGGGATTTTCCTCGGCGCGGAGTGGTTGCGCAAACCCTACTGTTACATCGACGGCAAGCCCGTCTACGACAAGGAGGTGGCCATGCAGACGACCGTCTATTTCGACTCCTTTGCCATGCTCGATGCTCCGGCCCGCCTGGTCGACGAACTGATCGAAAACAATTAAAAACTGAAAAACGATGGATAAACGTTTGATTTATCGCTTTGCTGCGGCTTTTGTCGCGATGCTCCTGCTGGCGTTCCCGGTTTCGGGGCAGACGCCCGAACCTTCGAAGGTCCCGGCAGTCCCGGCAGTCCCGGCAGTCCCGGCAGCCCCGGCCGTCCCGGTGGAGCCGGTGCCGGCCGAACGGGATTCGACCGCGCGGCTGGTGTTGAGCGACCGCCCGATCGCCGCCGACAGTCTGGAACGGATCGATCCCGTGGATACGGATCTGGTGGCGCTGCGGCGTTCGGCCGAGGGCGAGGAGGTGGTTCTCGAGGTGGCGGGCTTCGGCATTACGCTCTCCTCGTTGTCGGACGAGAAGATCCGGGATCGCAATGCGCGGATCAGGCGGCCGCGTTGCAGTCTGGTTCTCTTCTACAAGTCGGAGTGGGGTTACAACATCCCTTCGAAAGTCGATTACGGTGCCTATCCGGCGGGTACGGACTCGTTCTTTGACCTGCGCGGCGGCAAATCGTTCCACTTCTCGACGACGCTCGCCGGACTGAACTACGTGTTCGGCAAGCAACGTCGGTTCGATATGACGACCGGACTGCGTTATACGGTCGACAACTACCGCCTTTCCAACAATTCGATCACGCTCGGCAACGAAAACGGGATGGTTGTCCCCGTTGCGCTCGATGAGAAGGCCGACAAGTCGAAACTCCGCATTACCTCGCTCGGTATCCCATTGCATCTGGCCTACCATCCGGTGAAGCAGATGACCCTTTCGTTGAGCGGTTATTTCGACTTTACGATGGGTGCCAACTCCATCTACAAGAACCCCAAAGTGAAGAATCCGCTTTCGGGAGTCCGGACTTTCCAGTTCGGCGTCGGGGTTGGTGTCACCTATTACCGGTGCGGTGTTTATTTCCGTTACGGCGTGACGCCGCTTTTCGAGAACGGGGTGGGGCCGAAGGTGCATCCGCTTTCGCTCGGAATCTGTTTTGGATTGTAAATCGAGTGTGTTATGAAACGGATTTTGATTCTGATTCTGTTGACCGTGCCGTTCCTGGCGCGGGCGCAGAACGCATCGTGGAAGTTTTTCGACCGCTACTCGAAGGCCGAAGGTTTTTCCAGCGTGCAACTGGAACGCAAGATGATGCGGATGATGAGCCGTCAGGCGGCCGAGAAAGGGGATGCGAAACTGGCTGAACTGTTGGATGGCATCCACTATATCCGGATTGTAACCGTGGATGGCGGGGATTGTGCCACGTTTCTGAAAGATGCCGAGGCGTTGGCCTCTGATCCGGTTTTCAAGTTCCAGTTGGTGATGTCGGAGAGTTCCGGGGGCCAGACGACTCGTTTTTACCTTCGGGAAGCGGAGTTTTACAGCTATTCGGAGTTGTTAATGCTGACTTATGGCCCGAAGGAGACCGTGGCGGTGAATATCTACGGACTGTTCGATTTGAAGCAGGTTTCGCGGTTGTCGACGATCCGCCCGAAGCGTCCGAAGGAGTAGGGCGGGTGCGTGCAACGCATATCGTCCGCTTGGGCCACAAAAAAAGCCCTCCGGATTTTCGGAGGGCTTTTTCTGTGGCATTGTTCTCGCAGTTGTCAGTCCTTGAACTTGGCGGAGCGGAATTTGCGGTTCAGGCGGGCCCGGCTCCTCCCTTTACCAAAGGGAGGTCGGGAGGGATTGTGAATAACGGTTGCGTGCAACGCATATCGCCCGGGTTGGCAACAAAAATCCCCGGAATATTGTTCCGGGGATTTTCTGTGGCTACGCTTACCGTATCCGTCAGTCCTTGAACTTTGCGGAGAGGAACTCGCGGTTCAGGCGGGCCCGGCTCCTCCCTTTTCCAAAGGGAGGTCGGGAGGGATTGTGAATAACGGTTGCGTGCAACGCATATCGCCCGCCGCAACAGAAAAGCCCTCCGAAAATCCGGAGGGCTTTTTCTGTCGCATTGTTCTCGCGGTTGTCAGTCCTTGAACTTGGCGGAGAGGAACTCGCGGTTCAGGCGGGCGATATGCGTGATGGAGATCTGTTTCGGGCACTCGGCCTGGCAGGCCCCGGTGTTGGTGCAGTTTCCGAATCCCAGTTCGTCCATCTTGGCGACCATCGCCTTGGCGCGGCGTGCACCCTCCACGCGGCCCTGGGGCAGCTTGGCCAGCGACGATACGCGGGCAGCGACGAAGAGCATCGCCGAACCGTTCTTGCACGTCGCGGCGCAGGCTCCGCAGCCGATGCAGGCGGCGGCGTCCATCGACTCGTCGGCGTCGGGCTTCGGAATGGCGATGGCGTTGGCGTCGGGCACGGAGTTCGTGCGCACGGAGATGAAACCTCCGGCCTGGAGGATCTGGTCGTAGGCCGAACGGTTGACCACGAGGTCCTTGATCACGGGGAATGCGGCCGAACGCCACGGTTCGATGGTGATCGTTGCGCCGTCCTTGAACTTGCGCATGTAGATCTGGCAGGTCGTGGCGCCCTGGCTGGGGCCGTGGGCCTGGCCGTCGATGTGGAGCGAGCACATGCCGCAGATACCCTCGCGGCAGTCGTGGTCGAAGGCCACGGGCTCCTTGCCCTGGTGTACGAGGTCGTTGTTCAGGATGTCGAGCATTTCGAGGAACGAGGTGTCGGCCGAGATGTTCTCCACCTTGTAGGTCTCGAAGGCCCCTTTGGATTTAGCGTCCTTCTGACGCCATATCTTTAATGTGAAATTCATTGTTTTTCGATCTTAAAGTTCAACGTCAAAATGGATTAGTCCTTGTAGTTGCGCTGTGCCGGGTGTACGAACTCGAAGTTCAGCGGCTCCTTGGTCATCTCCGGGGCCTGGTCCATACCCTTGTACTCCCAGACGGCGGCGTAGGTGAAGTTCTCGTCGTCACGCTTGGCCTCGCCCTCCTCGGTCTGGTGCTCCGAGCGGAAGTGACCGCCGCACGACTCCTCGCGGTTGAGTGCGTCGCGGGCCATCAGCTCGCCCAGTTCGAGGAAGTCGGCCAGACGCAGCGCCTTTTCGAGCTCGACGTTGAAGTCGTTCTCGCGGCCTACGACCTTCACATCCTTCCAGAACTCCTTGCGCAGGGCCTGGATCTCGGTGATGGCCTTTTCGAGCGACTCCTTCGTGCGGGCCATTCCGACGTTCTCCCACATGATGTGTCCGAGTTTCTTGTGGATGTCGTCCACGGACTGCTTTCCGTTGATCGAGAGCAGCTTGGCGATCTTCTCGCGCACGCCCTTCTCGGCCTCGTCGAAGGCCTTGGTGTCGGTCTTCACCTTCGGGGCCTGGATCTTATGCGAGAGGTAGTCGCCGATGGTGTAGGGCAGGACGAAGTATCCGTCGGCCAGACCCTGCATCAGCGCCGAGGCGCCCAGACGGTTGGCTCCGTGGTCGGAGAAGTTGGCCTCGCCGATGGCGTAGAGACCCGGGATCGTGGTCATGAGGTTGTAATCGACCCAGATGCCGCCCATGGTGTAGTGCACGGCGGGGAAGATCTGCATCGGCTGCTCGTAGGGGCTGACGTCGGTGATCTCCTCGTACATGTCGAAGAGGTTGCCGTAACGCTGCTTGATGATCTCCTTTCCGAGGCGCTCGATGGCGGTCTTGAAGTCGAGGAAGACGGCCAGACCGGTCTCGTTCACGCCGTATCCGGCATCGCAGCGCTCCTTGGCGGCACGCGACGCCACGTCACGCGGCACGAGGTTTCCGAAGGCCGGGTAGCGGCGTTCCAGATAGTAGTCGCGGTCCTCCTCGGCGATGTCCGACGGCTTCTTGGTGCCGGCGCGCAGGGCCTTGACGTCCTCGAGCTTCTTCGGCACCCAGATACGTCCGTCGTTACGCAGCGACTCCGACATGAGGGTCAGTTTCGACTGCTGGTCGCCGTGTACGGGGATGCACGTGGGGTGGATCTGCGTGAAGCAGGGGTTGGCGAAGCCGGCGCCCTTGCGGTAGCACTGGAAAGCGGCCGAACCGTTCGAAGCCATGGCGTTCGTCGAGAGGAAGAAGACGTTTCCGTAACCTCCGGTGGCCAGCACGACGGCGTGGGCTCCGTGGCGCTCGATCTCACCCGTGACGAGGTTGCGGGCGATGATACCGCGGGCCTCACCGTCCTCGATGACGATGTCGAGCATCTCATGGCGGGGGTAGCTCTTGACCGAGCCTGCGGCGATCTCCTTGTTGAGGGCGGCGTAGGCGCCGAGCAGCAGCTGCTGACCGGTCTGGCCGCGGGCGTAGAAGGTACGCGAAACCTGCGCACCGCCGAACGAACGGTTGGCCAGCAGACCGCCGTACTCGCGGGCGAAGGGCACGCCCTGGGCGACGCACTGGTCGATGATCAGGTTCGAAACCTCGGCCAGACGGTAGACGTTGGCCTCGCGGGCGCGGTAGTCGCCGCCCTTGATCGTATCGTAGAAGAGACGGTATACGGAGTCGTTGTCGTTCTGGTAGTTCTTGGCTGCGTTGATACCGCCCTGTGCGGCGATGGAGTGTGCGCGGCGGGGCGAATCCTGGATGCAGAACACCTTGACGTTGTAGCCGAGCTCTCCGAGGGAAGCGGCTGCGGAGGCGCCTCCGAGACCCGTACCGACGATGATGATGTCGAGCTTGCGCTTGTTGGCGGGGCTCACGACCTTGATAGCTGCCTTGTGGTTGCTCCATTTTTCGGCGAGCGGCCCGGCAGGGATTTTAGCATCTAATTTTAAAGCCATATCGTTTGTGTGTTTATTGTTCTACAATTTGCAGGATTGGATCAGCAGGCGCCTGCCAGGCAGGGGCAGAAGAAGTAGACGAGAACCACGACGGCGAACCCGAGGAATACGATCGTGGCGATGATGTTGGCGATGCATTTCAGACGGGGGTACCAGGTGTCGTTGGCCCATCCGACGCTCTGGAACATCGACCATACGCCGTGGGTGAGGTGGAACCACAGGGCGGCGAACCACACGAGGTAGATCACCACGTAGTACCACTGCGAGAAGGTGTAGCGGATCAGCGCGGCGCCGTCGGCGGGACTGTACCCGAGGGAGTTGGTGTGCTGTCCCATGAGCTCGACGAGCTGCATCTTCGACCAGAAGTTGAAGAGGTGGAGCAGCAGACCGGCCAGGACGATGAATCCCAGGACGAGCATGTTTTTCGAAGCCCATGCCACGCCCGGCTCCTTCACGGTGACGGCATAGCGCCGCTGTCCGCGGGCCTTGTAGTTGCGGAGCGTGAGGATGATGGCGTAGAGGAAGTGGATCAGGACGCCGGCGGCGAGCACGACGGTTCCGGCCAGGGCGTACCAGTTGGCCCCGAGGAACTCACAGATGGTGTTGTAAGCCTCCGGCGAGATGATGGCCGTGACGTTCATCGACATGTGGAAGAGGATGAAGAGCACGAGGAAGCACCCCGTCACGCTCATTACTAACTTCTTGCCGAGCGAGGAATTGGATAGAAAACAGCTCATAATGTTTTGAAATTTGTTATATTTGTTAATGATTTGTGTCGCATCCGGCATTTCGCGGGCAAAAACGGGGCCGGTTTCGGTCGGGGATCCGGGCATCGGACCGGGAGTCGGAACGCAGCCTCTTTCGCACGGCGTTGCTTGCCGCAAAGATAGCCATTGTTTGCGGAATAACAATAGCCGGAGGCAGGAATTTATCGACCGATGGAGGGTTTTATGACCAAAAAAGAGCTCCGGAAGGAGATGCGGGCGCTGAACCGGGCGCTGGACCCCGCGGTGCGGGCTGCCGCATCGGTAGGGATCGTTGCGCGGATCGAGCGTCTGTCCGTGTTTGCGGAGTCCCGTACGGTGGGTCTCTTCTGCGCGCTGCCCGACGAACCGGACCTGTCGTCGGCGCTGGAACGCTGGCGGGCGGCCAAACGCCTTGTGGTTCCGCGGGTCGAGGGCGATGCGATGCGCTTCTTCGAATACGATCCCCGGAGGCTCGTCCCGGGAGCCTTCGGGATTCTCGAACCGGGGCCCGACGCCCGGCTTTGCAGCCCCGGGGAGATCGACCTGTTGCTGGTGCCCGGCGTCGCCTTCACCTGCGGCGGGCTCCGCTGCGGCCGGGGCCGGGGGTATTACGACCGCTATCTTGCACAAACCGCCTTCCGGGGCTTCCGGCTCGGCGTCTGCTTTGCCCACCAGCTGGTCGATGCCCTGCCGGCCGAACCGCATGATATCCGGATGGATGGCGTGATTTTTGAAGGACCTGCGAATCAGCCCGGCGGAGTTGTTCCGCCGGATGTGTCCCGCAACTGAAACGATAAACGGAACGTATGGAAAAGCGAAGGGTTGCCCTGGTGCTTGCAGGAGGCGGTGCGAGGGGTGTGGCGCATATCGGCGCCATCGAAGAGTTGGAGCGTCGGGGCTTCGAGATCGCGGCGGTGGCCGGGACCTCGATGGGAGCGTTGGTCGGAGGCATCTATGCCGCGGGACATCTGGAAGCCTTCAAGGAGTGGATGTGCTCGCTCGACAAATACAAGGTGTTCGGTCTGGTGGACTTTGCATTGAGTACCGAAGGCCTGGTCAAGGGCGACCGGGTGATGAAGGCCATGCAGGAGCTGATCCCCGACGTGCGGATCGAACAGATGCCGGTTCCGTTTGCGGCCGTGGCGGCCGATCTGCTTACGGGGCGCGAGGTGGTGCTCGACCGGGGCGGGCTCTACGATGCCATCCGGGCGTCGATCTCCATTCCGTCGGTTTTCCGTCCCGTGCACCGCGACGGCATGGTGCTCGTCGACGGCGGGACGGTCAATCCGCTGCCGTTGAACCGGGTCCGGCGCGAGGAGGGCGACCTTTTGGTTGCCGTGGACGTGAGCGCCCCGTTCGGGGCCGATCCGACGACGCGGGCCAATGCGTCGCTCAATTATTACAAGGTGCTGATCGCCTCGTCGCAGATCATGCAGCAGCATATCTCGCAGTTGATGTGCCGCCTTTACCGGCCCGACGTGCTGGTGCAGCTGCCGGCCGACAGTTACGGGATGTTCGAATTCTACCGTGCGGCGGAACTCGTCGAGGCCGGACACGCCGTGACGCGGGCGGCTTTGGATGCGTGCCCGGCGTTCGGATGATCCGTTCGTTGCCGCGGAGATCGGTATGGTTTTTGTAAATGAGAGAAATGAAAAAAGCGACGGCCCGTTTTGAAGAATTCAAATAATAGTGACGCAACTTCACACAGATTTTAGGGCCGCCGCAATCCTTTTCGGAGCGCTCCGAAGCGACCGGAGCCTTTCCGGAGTTCGTACGGGGCAAAGATAGACGAAAGTTTCCGAATCTGCAACGGCTTTGTCCGAAAGTTGCACGTGTGCGACCAAAATGTCGAAAGAGTCGGCTTTTTTGATCCGGATTTCTTTCCCCCCCCCTCTCGCTTTTGCACTGCGAGCTGCTCGCTCCGGATTTCGGACGATGCCGCGCTCCGGGACAAAACGGCAGCCGCCCGGCACCTTGCGGTCGCCGGGCGGTTGCCGTTCATCGGATTCGGGGGTCTCTCCGCTCGTTCCGTCCGCTTATTTGCGGTCGTTCTCGCGGACATAGGCCGCGATACGATGGCTGCGCTTGCCGAGCGGAATGCCGATCCCGAGGGTCAGGTTCATCGAACTCTGCCTGATGGGAACCCACTGCGGGGTGTGCTTGGTGAGCAGCAGGTCGGTGGCGAGGAAGAAGTTGATCCATCCCGGGCAGAGGTTCAGTCCGAGACCGACGGCGCTGCCGCGGTTGTCGAGCACGGAGTAGCTTCCCGAGAGGGTGAACCAGCGCGTGGGGTGGAAGTTCACCGATCCGGTGATGTTGTGCATGGTCTTGTACTCCCAGAAGCGGGCCGTGTAGAGGAGTCCTACGCCGACGCGGTGGTTCCAGACCTCGTATTCGATGCCGGCGTTGACCGATGCGCGGAGCATTTTCGACATGCTTTTACCCTCGACGCTGGTGAATTTCATCATTTCGAGATCGAAGTCGGGCGTGCTCTCCGACCCGTCGTCGGGAACCGTCACGCCGGTGAACTCGGCCTCCTGGGTCGAGACGCCCGAGACGGTGTTCTTCCGGCCCCAGTTGATGAATCCCAGGTCGGTTACGGCCAGCGAGGCCTGCAGGTTGGGCAGGATGTCGTACGTGGCGCCCAGGTCGACGGCAAATCCGTATCCGGCGGGTTTGCGGGGTTTGTAGTTGATGTCTCCGAATTCGAAGATTCCCGTTTCGGGGTCGGGCGTGACGGAGGTTCCGTCGGCGGTGACGTCGATCGTCCCCTTCGTGACGACGGCCCAGCGATCCTGTTGGAGCGAGATGTCGAACTGGTCGTAGTTGACCTGTGCGCGGGCGAGTCCGGCGAGGAACTTGCCCCGCACGCCGATGTAGAGCCGGTCGTTGAGCAGCGGGAACGAGTAGTTGAATCCGGCTTCGAGGTAGGATTCAAGCGTGGCTCCGAAGTTGCTGATGCTGCCCTCCTGCCCGCGTTTGAGGAACTCGAAGAGCGTTTTGGGGAGGTTCATCTCCTCGTTGACGCGCACGTTGAGGTCGAACGACCAGAAGTTCTTGTGATTCTTGGTGAATTTTCCGAATCCGAGGATATTGATCCGGGTGTCGAGCCCCAGAAGGTTGTTCTTTTTGAGGTTTCCGAGGGCCTGGTCGGGCGTTACGGAGCTGTCGAGCAGCGTCACCAGCTTGCCGTCGCGGGCGTAGAGAAGGTTGTCCAGGGCGATGTTTCCGTTCCACCCCATCTGGACCCCGCCGATGACGGGCAGGTTGATGTAGCCGCGCAGGGGCGCGAAGGCGGGGTTGAACTGCGAACGGAAGGTGGAACCCTCCATGAAATAGGCCGTAGGGTTCTGTGCGGCCAGCGACGTCGCGAGGAACAGCGCGGCCAGAAGAAGGTATGTTTTTTTCATGTCGGGATTCGGTTTAGAGGTCGAACTTCAAGCCTCCGCGTTTGATCAGGTGGAGGTTGATTTGGAGTTGGGTGTCGGTATCGGTTCCGCGTTCGAAACCTTTGCCGGGATAGTATTTGCCGAGCGCCACCGAGATCTCGATCGTGATGCCGCGGACGATCGTCCGCAGGTCCTCGGCGAAGAGCTGCGTTTCGGGGAACTCGTTGCCGTCGCGGTTGGCGGCGATGTCGGCCGTGAAGGTGACGTCGGTCGGCGTGAGAACGGGGGTCGCCGTGAGCGAGAGCGGGAGCTTGTTGTCGATCGTGCCGGCGATATGGAGCGTGTTCCGGCTGTCGGGGGTTCCCTCGGGGTCGAGGTTGTCGGTGAGCATGTTGACGATGTCGTCGCTGATGTCGATGTGCTCGATGTCATAGGAGAGTCCCGAGAGGTTCATGTCGAGCGTCGAGAGGTAGTTGCCGGCGAGGCTTCGGACCTGTTCGGCGAGCTGTTCGTGGAGAAGTTCGTTGTCCCGGAACTCCCTCTTGAAGGTCTCCTGGAAGGTCTCCGGGGTGACTCCGGGAAGCAGTGGCGCGAACGATTCGTAGTATCTCTCGCTCAACAGCGAGGTCACGTCGTCGAGTTTGGCGTCATCGGTCTCCATTTCGGAGATCAGTTCCGGGAGCAGTTCGTTCTTGACGAATTCGGGATCGTCGGTGAGCTTCTGCACGAGGATGAACGATCCGTTTTCGTCCTTGTCGGGCAGTTGGGTCGGAAGCCAGGTGTCGGCTTCGTTGAAGAGTTCGTCGATCGGCGTCTGATCGTTGCTGTTGAGTTCGTCGATTCCGACGATGACTCGGGCCAGGGGAATTTCGAACCGGGAGCTCTCGTCCCCGATGGCGATGTTGTCGGTGTCGATCTTGGTGAGGTCGTAATTCTGATCGACACAGGCCGTTGCGCAGATGCCGCACAGAACATACAGCGGAATGAATCTTTTCATAGGCATGGGAGTGTGTGAAAATGACCCGCAAAGATAATTAAATCCGGACAAATAAACCAAAAAAACGAACGTTTTTGTTTATGTGCAATTTCGTGACAATTTTGTTACATTTGCAGCACGTATGGATGCCGATGTGAAAAGCACGTTGAAGGAGCAGGTTGCGCTGCTTCCGTTGTCTCCGGGGGTCTATCAGTTCGTGGACCGCACGGGGACGATCATCTATGTGGGGAAGGCGAAGAGTCTCCGCAAACGGGTTTCGTCGTATTTCGTGGAGTCGAAGGAGCACAGCGCGAAGGTCCGGGTGCTGGTCCGGCAGATCGTCGGGATCCGCCACATCGTCGTGGGGAGCGAGACGGACGCCCTGCTGCTCGAAAACTCGCTCATCAAGAGCCTCCAACCGCGATACAACATCCTGCTCAAAGACGACAAGACCTACCCGTGGATCGTCGTGCGTCGGGAGCCCTTCCCGCGGGTGCAGTCGACGCGGCAGCTGCTGCGCGACGGCTCGCAGTATTTCGGGCCCTACGGGTCGGTGATGATGCAGCACAGCGTGCTGGAATTCATCCGCGAGGTGATCCCGCTGCGGACGTGCAAGCTCAACCTCTCGCCCGAGCAGATCGCCCGCGGGAAATACACCGTCTGTCTGCAATACCACCTGGGGAACTGCAAGGGTCCCTGCGTGGGTGCGCAGAGCGAGGCGGAGTATGCCCGTCAGGTCGATATGGTGGTCTCGGTGCTCAAAGGCGACCTGCGTCCGGCGCGCCGGTATCTCGAAGGGGAGATGGCGCGTGCGGCGGCGGAGCTGCGCTTCGAGGTGGCGCAGCGTTACAAGCAGCGGCTCGACGCGCTGGACCACTATGCCGGGAAGTCGGTGATCGTGAGTGCGAAGATCGTCGACGTGGATGTCTTCTCGCTGCTGCCGGACGACGATGTGGCGTGGTGCAACTTCGTGCGGATCCGCCACGGTTCGGTGGTGGGCGTGCAGACCGTGAAACTCTCGGCGGGTGTCGAGGGCGACGAGCGCGACATGCTGACGCTGGCGATCCAGTACATGGTCGAACATGTGGCGGGCGGCGAGTTGGCCCGGGAGGTGATCGTTCCGTTCCTGCCGTCGACGACACTGCTGTTCGACGGCGTGACGTTCACGGTACCCAAGCGGGGCGAAAAACTCGACCTGCTGGAATTTTCGCGCAAGAGCGCCCGGATCTACCGGGCCGAGGAGCTCAAAAACCTCGAAATCCGGAATCCCGAACGCCATGCGGAGCAGCTGCTGTCGGCCCTGCAAAAGGAACTGCGGCTGGACCGTCCGCCGCGGCACATCGAGTGCTTCGACAACTCGAACCTGCAAGGGGCGCATCCGGTAGCGTCGTGCGTGGTTTTCCGCGACGGGAAGCCGGCACGCAAGGAGTACCGCCACTTCAACATCAAGACGGTGGAGGGTCCGGACGACTACGCCTCGATGCGCGAGGTGGTCTACCGCCGTTACAGCCGCTTGCAGGCGGAGGGCGGGGAGATGCCCGATCTGATCATCGCCGACGGCGGAAAGGGGCAGATGGGGGTGATCCACGAGGTGTTGGAGGCATTGGATCTGGACATCCCGATTGCCGGACTGGCGAAGGACGACCGGCACCGCACGGCGGAACTCTATTGCGGTTATCCTCCGCTGCTGGTGGGCGTGCGGCCCACGTCGCCGCTGTTCCATTTCCTGACGAACATTCAGGACGAGGTGCATCGCTTTGCCATTTCGTTCCACCGTCAGAAACGCAGCAAGGCCTTCATCCACAGCGAGCTGGAACAGATCGAAGGCGTCGGGGCGAAGACGATCGAGGCGTTGCTGCGCCATTTCCGGACGGTGGAGAAGGTGCGTGCGGCGAACTGGGAGGAGTTGTCGGCGCTGATCGGTCCGGCGAAGGCGCGTAAGGTTCGGGCCTATTTCGAAACGGGGAAGTGATCCGGGCGCGGGAGGATGAGTTTATTCCGGATGCGGATGTTGTGGGAATGCGGGGCCGCAGGCAGGATGAGGGATGGAATGGGAAAATAATTCTGTAAAATTTCTTGCAATTGCCGGATTTTTTCTATCTTTGTCCACCCGATTCGCCGCGACGGGATCGGATTCGATCCGGCCTTTTGTGCGATACGATGCGTATTGCGAGGGGAGGCCGAGGTGTGAACCCGATGCGGAGCGCGGAGATCAGCCCGGATGGCGGAATCGGTAGACGCGTTGGTCTCAAACACCAATGACAGCAATGTCGTGCCGGTTCGACCCCGGCTCCGGGTACACAGCAAAGAGGCAATTATTTGATTTTCAAATAATTGCCTCTTTGCTGTTTTGTGATTGTTCCCGAATTGTTCCCGGCGAATCTGTAAAATCCCGTGTTGTAGTTCCGCGTGACAACTCTGCAAGAACAATCAGTTGCCTTTTACCTCGTAGCCGAGTTTATTGCGCAACAGATCGAGCAATTTGGCAAATTCGGCAGGCTTGCCGTTGACCTGCGTTGGCCAGTTGGCCGCAATCACGATCTTTTTGTCTGCCAACTGAATGGTCGGGATGTCCGGACGCCGGCCGAAGAAGTCGACGCTGCCCCGTTCGGCAAGTTGAGCCAAATACTGATCGTAATCCATGAAAACCTTGTCCATATTGCGCTTGATGGCAAAGACTTCTTTGAGGCGTTCGTGGGTCGTTTCGGGATGCTGCGTGATGTAATATTCCACCACGTCATGCACGAACTCGGTCTTCTTGGCGTATGGTTTGCCATTGAAACTGTAGGTCTGCGTATCTCGATTTCGTTCGCCCGGCTTTTTCATCGGGCCGTCAAAGGCCTTCAGATTCGTGACGGCCGACAATTCCAGCGTTGAGGCGATCATCTCTCCCAAAATCGTGTCGTCTCCGACCAACTCTGCAATTTTGTTGAAGAGTGCCGAAACACTGAACACCCGGCTACTCAAATAGGTCTCCTTCTGACACATACGGAAAACCACCTTTTCCCACTCTTCATCGAATTCCTCAGTGGCATCGAGCGATTCGAGTTCGGCTTCGGTCAAGGGTCTCAACTTGAGTTTCGAGGCGATTTTTTCGTTCCAGGATTTGAAGTCCGGCTCTTCAGTCAATTGGTTGTAAATGTATGGATAGGCGATTTGTACGCACACAAGCGCATAGTTCAGTGTCTTGCCGAGACGCTCCTGCGAGGATGTCTCGCCTTGATTCTGCATCTCGTTGATGATCGAGATCAGCGCAAGCGTATTGGTCAGACGCTTGAGCGAACGGGGATTGCTGCCCACCGAGAGGCGCGTGATTTCGGAAAGCGTTTCGGCCAGGGCAGGATCATCGAGTTCCGCATCGGTGAAAAACTCGATCTTGCGAAGGGCATCGACCAGAAAGGTATCCACGTTGTACGACGCAACGGGCATCGAGAAGGGCAGTTGGATGATCTTGTCGAAGAACGACCGGAACTCCCGTTCGTTGGCGTCGGTCAGCTCCCCGAACTTGGGTTTGAGCCCCTTGATAACCACGTCGTAGTCGATGGCCAGGATGAAGACACATTTTTCCAGATCGAAAATGTTTTTCAGCAGTTCGAGAATCTCCACGGCAACGGGAGGATCGATTCGGTCAAGGTCGTCGATGTAAAAGGTGAAGCCCTGCTTCGAGGGATCGCGGAGCAGCGCATCGTTGATCAGTTTGGCGATCTCCTCCTTGAGTTGAAGAATTTCCGAAGAGGCCGTGTTGGCTCCTCCGGCAAAGAACTCGTCGACCAACTCCCCGTCGATGCCCACGGCCCCGGCTGCGACCTTCGTGCCGACGGCGGCCATCTTCTTGAAGAGCCCGCCGAGCTTCTTTTTGCTCTCCTCCCAGCGCTGCATGTTCGGGTTCAGGGCGCCGATCTGGTTGATGATGCCCTCGAGGATAGAAATGATGGCCTGCGGCGGCGTCTTCATCAGCGAATACTGCCACGTATTGATCCAGATCGGATAGAACGGCGCGTTGTCCACTTCGCAAAGGTTGTAGCGGAGCATGTTCATCAGTGAGGTCTTGCCGCTGCCCCATTCGCCCTGCAGGGCGATGGTGATGGGGGTGTCCGTCAACCGGATGTAACGGATCAGCGCATCCTGATAGACCTGGATGCCGAAGAGATCGTCCTGCGTATGCTGACGCGGAACGTCGATGATGCTTGATTTCATGGATGAATAAAATGGTTTTATGGTCGTTGGCCGCATGATTCGGGATGCGGGCGGTTTGTTGTGAAACGCAAGCGTCCGATCTTGGGCGGCCCGTAATCCGGACTATTCCCAGACGCCTTTCTTGCAGCCCGTCTTTTCGCAATATTCGTTGAATGCCGACAAGGTCATTTCATCGCTCGACCCGCTTGTATAGTAGCGATTCCCGGTCGATTCGGTGTAGCAAACCTGGCAGTAGAGTCCGAATACCGTATCGAACTCCTTCTCGAGGCTCTTGATCTTCTTGTTCCCGGAGATCGAGATGGTGCCGCCGGAATCGGCCCGCCGGACCGAGGCCAGGGTTTTCGCGCCGTCGATGGGGGTGATACGCTCCCCTTTTGCCACCTGCTGGCGGGCATAACTGTAATAGATGCCCAAACGCAGATAGGGAAATTTGCGATTAAATTCCTTGCGGAGGGTCTCGATCTTCTTGTTGCCCGTCACCGTCAATTCCGTACTTTTGGTTGCCGGGGACGCCTTCCGGGCACTTGCCGTTGTCGTTTTTTTCGCCGTTGCGCTCTTCTTGACGGTGGTTGTGGCCTTCTTGACTGTTGCAGTCGGTTTCTTGCCGGCTGCAGCTTTCTTGGTGCTCGGAGCCTTGGGAACTGTTGTCATGATAGTCGGTTTTATAGATGGATGATGGATTCATTTCGGCGATCCGGCGGCCGGCATGGGCCTGTCGCGAATCGTCATACGTTACGGTGGCAATGTCGTAATTGTACCCGCGAACCGAATCGGGGGCAAACCGGGTCACAATCTCGGTTTTGTAGAGGCGCCCGATTTTCCGGGCCAGCAGTGAATCGTTGTTCGTCAGGGCCATGTCCAGCAGTTGGTCGCAGCGGTCGTTGTAGAAGCGTACCCACGACTGGTAGACGACATGGTCGATGGCGGCGGGATTTGCCGCAGCATCGTTGTTGTAAAACATGCCGTTGGCATGGGTTCCCTCGGCCAACGGAGCCCCTTCGACCGGAATGGTGACGAGCAGACGGATCAGTTCGTTGTCGTCGTTCCCGCTCTTCGCACCGAAGTAAATGGCGGCGGTTTCCTGTCCGAAGACATAGCCCAGAGCCGAGTGGTAGCGCTCCTGCAGCATGCGGGCTTGCGGCACGTGAAAGGCATTTGCCTTCCATCGTCCCAGTTCATCGGAGTAGTCCGCATAGAATTCGGAAAGAATGGCATGGGCCCCTTCGAAATCACCCGCAGCACACCGGTTTCGGTAGTCGGTCCGTTTTTCGTAGGCGGCTTCGGCGGCCCATTCAGCCCGTTCAACCGGGATCGAAAGCAGCGCCAGAACCACAAGCCACACGATGACCGATGCGATGCGGTATCCGCGTCGCCAGAGTAGGGACTGCCACAGATCATGGAGGATGCTTTGGATCGAGATCGGTCGGGACTGGGTCCCGTTTTTCTTTTTTCTGCTGTTCATCGTCGCTGAAAAGTCTTGCAGATCGACTGGAAGGCCGTCGGAGGGCTATTTGCAACGTTTCAAGGCGTCGCGTGTCCGTTCGACCTCGTTTTTCAGATACTCGATGCGGCGCTCGTGGGCGGCGGCCTTGTCGATCTTGTTCTTGCGATAGGTGGCTTTGGTCGAGGTGTTCGAAGCGTTTTTGATCAGACTGGCATAGTTGGCGTTGTCGCGCTTCTTGGCCTCGCGTTCCCGGGCAATTTCGGCCCGCAGGTCGACGAGCCTTTTCTTGTAGTATTCTTTGCTCATGATGGATAATCGATATGGAGATGGTTTCGGAAAAGTCCGTTTCTGCTCAACAATAATTGGCAAGGACCGGCTCCAGAATCAGCCGCACGAAATAGATGGCTGGAGGCCATGCCGCGAAGCTCCACATGTAGCCCAGCACGGCAAAGATCTTGAAGCGGAAGATTTCGTTGCGGGATTTGGCCCAGAACCACCTCGGAGGAATGTCCAGCCGATAGGCCAGCATACCGAAGATAAGTCCGACGGCAGTTCGGTGACGCTGTACTACAACGGATTGCGCGCGGCGACGAAGGCCTATTCCTGTGAACCCTACTTTGGAGGAGTAGCGTGGTTCGGCGGCGACGCCGGCGGCGGCCACGGCACGGGTGACAGCAAGTGGTGGGCCGGATGCAAGATCCTGTGTTCGGAGCTGCGGCTGTGGTCGGTCTGCCGTACGGAGACCCAGATCCGGAACGACATGACGATGACCAACGCCTCCTCTGCGGATCTGGTCGGTTATTGGCGCATGGACCGCACCACGTCGAATGTCCTTTCGGACGGCGGTTCGACCCGTTACACCTTCGAGGACTGCTCGGGTAACGGCTATACGTTGGAGACCACGGTCGCTCCGACGTGGGTTGAGAACATCAAGTCGACGGACACGGAGACTGCATGGCCCGAGTGACGTCGGGACCGGATGTTCCGAAAGTTTGAATCCCGGGCCGCACAGTCTGCGGCCCGGGATTCTGTTGTACGGGCGCCGGGGAATCCGGCCCGGACGGTTCGCCTGGCGGGTCCCGTCTCTCCTTACGGGGCTTCGGCCCTTTTCCGCTCCGGGAGCAGGGCTAAATCTCGGCGAAGAGGTTCAGCTGGTGCAGCAGCGTGAAGGTGAAGAACCCGCCGATGATCAGACAGAGAATCCCGAGCAGGGCGTTCAGCACGTGCGGACCGGGCTTCGAATGCGCGGGGTCGAGCATCCGTATGTACTCGCGGAAGAAGAGGTAGAGCGCCGGGACGACGCTGCATGCGAGCAGGTAATCCTCCGGAATGCCGAAGAAGTAGACCTTCGAGAGCCCGATCAGGGCCCAGTGGCAGAGGAACATGGCCAGTATGATGTTGACCCGTTCGGAGAAGGCCAGCATCAGCCCGATGGTGAAGACGGCCACCGAGCAGGGCATGACGGGCGAGGTCATCATCGGGAACGAGCGGCCCAGGGCCAGCGAACAGAGCGGATAGGCGAGCGGCATGAGGAACAGCACCCCGGCGAAGAGGGCATGGTGTCCGGTGCGTTCGAGGGATGCGTGCTTCACCGCGAGGTCGTAGATCCAGATGGCGCCCATGATGGCCCAGAACAGCGCCAGCAGGGTATGGTATTCGCGCGGTTCTCCGTAGACGAGGTAATATACGCCGGCGATCCAGAAGTTGAGCAGGGCCATGTAGATCTTCATGGCCGTGCGCACGGCTCCCGAGGGCCGTTTGTAGAGCAGCAGGGTCAGTACGGCGCCGGACAGCACGAGCAGCAGTTGTGCGGGCCAGGTAGCGGCGTTGTAGGCGGCGATCGTATTCCAGAAGGTTTCCATGCGGAGGGGTTATTTTTCGGTCTTGCCGCTGTCGGGAGTCCCGGATGGTTCCGATGACTTCGGGGGGTGCGGCCGGTCGGATTTCCGGCGGCGGGTCAGGGAGAAGGCCCGGCGGTTGAAGACGAAGATCGGCAGCGTGGCCCCTGCGGCGAGCAGGGCGATGACGCTCAACGAGACGGTGGCATTGAGGAAGAAGAGCTGCATGTATTGCATGCCCTGTCCGGGGTCGTTGAGCGATTGCAGGAACATGATGAGCGAAAAGACGCTCTTGTAGGCGTAGATGCCGGGGACCATGGGCAACAGGGCGGGGATGTAGAGGACGGTCATCGGACAGCGGATTCCGCGTCCGAGCCAGAGGCTTCCGAATCCGATGAGCATGGCGGCGCAGAGCGATGCCGAGGCGATGTCCACGCCGGCGCAGTTCATCAGACAGAAGCGCAGGGCGTGGCCGGCGGCGGCGAGCAGGGCGATGCGCGGGAAGGCCCGCATCGGGGGATCGGAGATGGCGCCGAATCCGATGGCGGCCACGGCTGCGAAGAGCCCGTCGAGGAGGATGTCCGCAGCGATCATAGCAGGCTGTCCTTGACCATGAGGAGGGTTGCCGAGAGGCCGACGGCGATGCAGATGATCAGCAGCAGGGCGTTGATCAGCCGGCTGCAACCGATGAGGATGTGTCCTTCGACGATGTCGATCACGCCGTTGATGAGCGGAACGCCGGGGACGAGGAAGAGGACGCTCGTGGCGAGGGCCGTTTCGGCCGTGCAGTCGAAGCGCAGGGCGGACGAAGCGCAGAGCGAGGCCATGAAAGCCGCGATGATGAAGATCAGGAAATGGTTGACGCCGTGTGCCTGCATGCGCTGTTTGGCGGCGAATCCGACGAGCGTCGAGGTGAAGACGATGGCCATGGCGGTCCAGTCTCCGCCGAAGAGTCGGCAGAACGAGGCGTTGGCCAGGCCTACGGTCAGCAGGACGAAGATCGGGTCGATTCTGGGTTTGGAGGTGAGTTCGGCGTAGCGTCTTCGGATCTCGTCGAGGGTCAGCCCTTCGTCGAGGGCGTCCCAGCTCAACGCGCTCAAGTCGGAGTTGCGCTCGAAACTGATCGGCAGGGCGGGGATCTTCACCACACGGGTGAAGGCTTCGCCCGTCTCCCCGTCGCGGACCGTGAGGATCGTGCTGCGCTGGAAACTCGACAGCTGGATATCGACGCCGAGCGATTCGCCGATGCGCTGCGAGTTGCGGATCGCCCGCGAGGTGTGGACGCCCGACCCGAGCAGGTAGGTGGCATACTCGGCGATGAAGTCGAGGATTTCCGTGAGTTCGTGCCTGGTTTTCATAATCGGGGGCAAAATTAGTTTTTTTCACTGTACCCCGTACTGCCGGGGCAAAAAAAATGCCGCCGCGCCGACCGGCATTTGCCGGGAGGGGCGCGGCGGCGGTCCGGGCGTTCGGCGGGAGCCGGAATGGGTCGTATGGCAGACGACGCGAAAGGGGTTACTAATCTCCGTGTTTTCCGGCTCCCGGGAACGTCAGATGGCTTTCCGGCGGAATCGTCCGGTGATGTCGTTCATGGTGCCGTCGGGGCCTATGCGGTAGAGTCGCTGGTTGGTTGTCGGGGCGGTCAGCGGGCCGCGGGCCGCGATCCAGGGTCCGAGTTTCACGTAGTCGAACGCCGCCGGACGGAATGCTTCGGGCAGCTGCGCCCGTCCCGAATACCAGCCCACACGGAGCCGGGGCCACTCCCGCCGGACGAACTCCGCCAGCCGGGCCACCCCGCCCGGATCGGCGTCGCCGCCCATGAAGCAGACGCAGGTTACGGACCGTCCGTAGAGGCGGAGCAGGGCGGCAAGCTCCCGCTCGTCGAGCACGCGCCCCGAGTCGCTGCACAGGTGGGGGCTGTGGCATCCCGGGCAGCGGTTCGGGCACCCGGTGAGGTTGATCGCCAGGGTCGTCTCGTCGGGAATCTCCGCGAAAACGATGTCGAAGTTGTGGTAGCGGATCATGCGTTGGCTGCGTTTTCCGGACGGAAGCCTTCCGGCCCCTTTTCCGCCGGGGCGTAATAGCGGCGTGCGGCCTCCTGCTGGCGGGCCGCCGAGAAGTTCGAGACGCGCTTCATGTAGCCGATCACGCGCGTGAGGTAGTCGAGATCGGTGCCGTGGCACTCGGGGCATTCGTGCAGATAGCGTTTGTCGATGTGCCCGCACCGGTTGCAGACCGTGTTCGGGATGTTGAACGTGAAGTAGTTGCACCCTTCTCCGGCAGCCACGCGCAGCAGGTGGCGGTACTGCTCCTTCGAGAGATGCTCTTCGAGGTTCATGTGCAGGGCCGAACCGCCGGTAAGGTGCTCGATGTAGCGGCGTCCGTGGAGGCGGAACTTGTCGATGATGTTCAGCGAGGGGTCCTCGACGACGTAGAAATAGGAGTTGTAACAGTCGCGCGGTACGGCATAGCCGTCCTCGCGGTCCCACTTGGCGTGCTTCACGCCGACGTTCTCCGCCGGGATCATCTCGCAGTTGAACATCAGCTCCTTCGAGCGGTATTTGCGGTTGCAGCGCTCGATGAGCCCCAGCACCTCCTGCACGAACGAGGCGTAGCGGTCGTTGTCGCTGATCTCGATGCCGAGGAACTCGGCGGCTTCGACCAGTCCGTTGACCCCGATCGTCAGATATTGGCGCGCGAGGTTGATGTACCCGGCGTCGAACAACGGCAGCATGCCTTTGGCCTGCAACTCTTTGAGATTTTCGTTGTAGGCGGTCTGGACCTTGTGCGTGAGGTCGACGATCTCTTCCAGGAAGGCGAGGTAGTGCATGCCGTTGCGGGCGGCGTACTGGATGCAGCGGTTGAGGTTGATCGTCAGCACGCTCTTCGATCCGGTGGAAACGCCTCCGGCGCCGAGCGTGTAGCTGAACCCGTTGTCCTGAATCTCGTTGCGCAGGCGGCAGCACGACGACAGCGAGTCGGCGTTGTCGCTGATGTAGGTGAAGAACGAGTGTCCTTCGGCATACATTTCGGCGGTGAAGTCGCCCCATTCGCGGTCCATGACGTCGCCGTCCTTCGTCAGCAGGGCCATCGTCTCGACGGGGAAGGTCAGCACGGTCTTGGTCCGTTCGCGGTTGAACCACCGCATGAACCGCTTCTGCAACCACGAGAGCGATTCCCAGTGGGGTTTCGAGCCGTCGGGGAAGACGAACTCCCCGAAGAGCGATTCGAAATAATAGCGGTCGTAGTAGGCGACGTTCCAGAAGACGGCCTGGAAGTTGCGGGCTCCGGTGGGCTGGTTGATCGAGTAGACGATCTGCTCGAAGCAGTCGGTGATGACCTTGTCGAGTGTGCGGTGCTTGCGCGAGAGGTCGACCACCTCGTCGGCGCGCGTGTAGTAGTCCTCGCCGTACTCCTGTTCGATGAAGTAGTTCATGTACATGAGGAATTCGGGCGTGGCGCAGGCGCCGGACAACATCGACGAGACGATGAAGACCATGTTGACGAAGCCGCCGCAGAAGGATTTGAGGTTGGTCGGGCGGGTGGAGTTCCCGCCGATGGAGATCGTTCCGCCGAGCAGCCAGGGGTACATCGTGATCGAGGCGCAGTAGTTGGCCATCGAGGTTTCGTCGTTCTTGTAGATGAAGTGGTTTTTGAGCAGGTGGATGTACTTGTCCGCCAGTTCCTTTCCGTACATCTCCCTGATGCGGTCGGTGAGCAGCCGGCGGTTCAGGCGGATGAAGTTCTGCTTGGGGAGTTCGCCGATCAGGGTGGCGATGTTCTTGTTCTCGACGTTGGCGTTGGCGTCGTACTTCGATCCGGTTGCGGGGTTCGAGGCGGCGCAGTAGTCGGTGAGGAACCGGAGTTTTTCGCGTTCTTCGCGATCCTCGGTGTGCTTCTGGCGGTAGAGCATGTAGCTTTTAGCCACGGCGAAGTAGTGCTCGGCCATCAGGGCGACCTCGACCTGGTTCTGAATCTCCTCGACGGACATTCCGTCGGCGACGTGCACGCGGCTCAACACCGAGGTGAGGTCGTCGTCGGTGGCGTACCCGCCCACGGCGAGGAAGGCTTTTCTGACGGCGCGTTTGATCTTTTCGACGGAGAAAGCCTCGCGTTTTCCGTCGCGCTTGACGATGTAGAGTTCCGAAATGCCCATAGCGGTCTTTTTGAAGGTTTGTCTTTGTTCGGGGACAAACGGACCTGGCGGGGGCGGCGATGCGGGGTATCCGGATCCGTCTGGCGGCAGCGTGCAGGGTAGCCGGGAGCAGGACGAAGTGCGGCGGGCGCATTCCGTATCCGAGGTCGTATGTCGGTGTTAAAAAGCATTGCGGCCCCGCCTTACATCCCGAAGGTTTCGGCCTCTCCGTCAAGGCAGGTCTTCTGACTCGCTCCCGCCGCACGCCTTCCCGTCCCCGTGGGGACAGTGGCAAAGAGTGTGCGGTGTTTTTCGGAGCTTACAGCTACGGGCATAGTCCCTGATTCACACAGGAGTTCCCTTTTGATCCCGGACCGGCAGCCGCCGGCGGGGAACCTTGCACGGAGACAAAGATAGGGATAGTTCCGGATCGTGCAAGGGTCGGACCCGAAATTTTAATGAACAAATTATGAACAACCGCGGAAAACCGCACTCCGGGGCTTCCGGACCCGACGTTCGGTGCTACGGGCGCCGGCGGATTTTGCGGAACGGGAGCCCCAGGACGCCGAAAAGGGCCTCGCGGAAGATTCCGCCCGACATCTTGGAGGTTCCTTCGGTGCGTTCGACGAAGACGATCGGGATTTCACGGAGCCGGAGCCCGAGCCGCCAGGCGGTGTACTTCATCTCGATCTGGAATCCGTAACCCTTCATGCGGACGGCGTCGAGGTCGATGGTTTCCAGCGCACGGCGGGAGTAGCAGACGAATCCGGCCGTGGTGTCGTGCAGGGGCAGGCGCGTGACGAGCCGGGTGTATGTCGACCCGAAATAGGAGATCATCAGTCGCGACAGGGGCCAGTTGACGACCTTTCCGCCCTTGACGTAGCGCGAACCGACGACGACGTCGTAGCCTTCGGCCGCGGCGGCGCAGAGCCGGACCAGATCGTCGGGGTTGTGCGAGAAGTCGCAGTCCATTTCGCAGATGCAGTCGAATCCGTGTTCGAGCCCCCATCGGAAGCCGGTGAGATAGGCGGTTCCGAGCCCCAGTTTTCCGGTGCGCTCGATGAGGTGGAGCCGCCCGGGGAACTCCTGCTGGTGTTCGCGGACGATGCCGGCCGTGCCGTCGGGCGATCCGTCGTCGATGACGAGCATCTCGAAGGGTTCGGGCAGCGAGAAGACCCTGGCGATCATCTTTGCGATGTTCTCCTTTTCGTTGTAGGTCGGTATGATGACGAGTCTGCGCATGGCGGATTCCGGAATGAATTCGGGCGAAATATACGACATATTTTCCGAAATCCGACGTTATTTCGTGTTTCGTTTCAGCGCACGTGCGGCGGCTTTCCCTTCGGGCGATACGCGAAACGACTCTCCGATCTTCTGAATGGTCTTGTTGAAGGTCCAGTCATCGAGCGGACACTCCTCGCGCAGCCAGTGCAGCGTCCGCTCGGGGAACTTCACGTAGCAGACCGAGAGGGCCCATGCGACGCCCATGCGGGCGTAGTAGGCTTCGTGGCGGAACGTTTCGAAGTGGCGGAAGAGGGCATCGAGGTGTTCCTCGTCGATGAAGTTTGCGGTGGCCATGACCACGGCGAAGCGGACGTCGTATTCGGCCCGGGCGCGGAAATAGGGCTGGATGAAGCGCCACATCGGCTCGCGTTCCTCGGTGCGGAGTTTCCAGCAGAAGCAGTCGCACAGGGCCCAGTTGTCGATCCGGGGGACGAAGCGGGCGACGAGCGGGAGTTTTTCGTCGATCGGGCAGCGGGCGGAGGCGATGACCATTCCCTGCAACATGCGCTCCTCGAAGAAACGGCAGTCGTCGCGGACGGCGAATTCGCGCCAGTTGTCGTCACGGACGATCCGGCGGGCCATTTGGCGGAGCTGCGGGATACGGATGCCGAGCATCTCGCCGGCGCCGGGGATGATCCGGGCGTTGAAGTCACGGTAGGCCGGGTCGGCCATTCCGAGGAGTGTTTCGCGGAGGTTTTCGAGATTGGTCATGTTTTTCGTTGTTTTTCAGGGTTGCGGCAACGGCTGATTATCGGATTCGGGAATGCGGTTCTGCGGTCGTACCGCCTTCGGATTCGGGAATGGGGCCCTGTTCATCGACTTCCGAATTTCGGCGTAATACCGATGAATACGGCGGCGTTGAGCCGCGGCATGGGGCGCCCGAGCACCGACTGATACTCCTCGTTGAAGAGGTTGTAGATGCAACCCTTGACCGAGAGCGCGAGCCGCCGGAATTCGAGGTTTTTTTCCAGCGAGAGGTCGTTCATGATGTAGGGCGGGACGCGGCCCAGCACGCCGAGGTCGTTGTCCGACATGGTGAAACGCTCGCTGTACCACTGCCATTTGTAGACGAGCTCCCAGCGGCGCCACGCCACGCGGGCCGTGAGGGCCGCCGACCAGACCGGGATGTAGACCAGCTGCTTGCCGACCGACTCGTCGGCCGCGGAGAACTTGTCGCCGCGGTTGACCGAACGGGTCCAGGCGATGTTTCCGTCGCAGGCGAGACGCCAGCCCGAAGGGGTTTCGGTCGATCCCGCGAGTTTTCCCTCGACACCGTAACTGTGTACGCGGCGGATGTTGATCGGGGTGTAGACGCCCTGCTTGGCGGTTGCGATCCAGAGGATCCAGTCGTCGATGCGCGAGTCGAAGGCCGTAGCCGAGAGCCGCAGCGAGCTGCGGCGGCTTTTGAGCGACGATTCGACGCCGGCGTCCCAGGTCCAGCCGCGTTCGGGGTCGAGATCGGGATTCCCGCCCGGCTGGAAATAGAGGTCGTTGAGCGTGGGGTAACGGTAGTTGCGGGCCGCAGAGGCTTTCAGGACGACGTTGCCGCGCTTCGCGAGCAGCCAGTCGACGAACAGCGCCGGGATGAGGGGCGTCGAGCGGTCGCCGTAGAGTTCCCAGCGCAGGTCGGCGGCGATGCCCAGCCGCGGCGTGGGGCGCCACTTGGCCGAGGCGAAGGCCGAGAGTTCGAAACGCTGCTGGCGGTAGAGCGTGTCGGCGCGGCGGCCCGTGGTGGCGTCGATGAGCGAGAGGTCGCCGCTGTTGACGCGGTGCTGGTGGGCCGATACGTTGGCTGCGAACATCCACTTTTCGTTCGGGGCGTATTCGGCTTCGGCCCGGGCGAAGAGGGTGTGGATGCGGCTCCGGGCGTCGGTCACGGGGGTGAAGTTGCCCTGTCCGTCGGGATCGGACTCCATCAGGTAGCGCAGGTCGTCGTAGGTGTACCCGGCGCGCACGCCGGCCTTCACCGCTCCGAAGAGCCGGTCCCAGGCGGCGACGGCGCGCAGCGTGCGTTCGGCCTGGGAGTTGCGCTTTTCGCGCGAGGTGTTGCGGTCCGAGGAGAGGAGGGCCAGCCCGCGGTCGGTGTCGAGATACCAGGCCGCCAGCGAGAAGCGGTCGCCCTGCCGCGAGGTGTAGTAGAACTCTTGCAGGAGGTGCAGGTCGCGGAAGGCACCGTTGCGGTTGCGTTGCAGGGGGTAGCAGGCGTCGACGATCTCGCCGTTGTCGTTGGTGACGAACTGCTTGGAGTCGTAGTTGCGGTAGCGGAAGTCGTTTTCCGAGGTGCTGACCAGCACGCGGGTCACGGCGCTCCACCGCCCGGCGCGGTAGCTCAACCGGAGGAACTCGTCGAAGGTGGTGAACGACCCGACGCCCTGTACGTACCGCATGGCGAATCCGCGGGTCTCGGGCTCCTTCGTGGCGAGCGTGATGGCGCCGCCCAGCCCGCCGCCGGTGATTCCCACGGAACTGGCGCCGTGGTAGATCGAGGCGTCGTCGACGAAGTACGAAGGGATGAGCGAGAAGTCGACCTGTCCGAGCATCGGGGAGTTCATCTTCATGCCGTTCCAGGTGACCTGCGTGTGGGAGGGCGCCGTGCCGCGGAACGAGGCGGTGGCGAGTGTCGCGCGGCCGTAGGACTTGATGAAGATGGTCGATCCGGAGCTCAAAGCGTCGGCCAGCGACGAGGAGATGTTCTCGCGCAGGAGGGCGCTGTCGAGCACGGTGCGCTGCACGCCGATCTCCTTCATGGGGCGCACGCCGGCGATCTCGACCCGTTCGATGTCGACGGTGCGGGCCGTGGAGTCGCGCTGCGCGAGGGCGGGCCCGGCACAGAGCAACGCGATGAGTATGGCGGCGATGCGCAGCACGTCGGACTATTCGGTTCGGGTGAAGGTGCGGTAGCAGCCGACGGCGCACACCTCGGTGGAGATCTCTCCCACGTTGTTTCCGGCCTTGTAGTTCACGCCGGTCTGGATCTTCACGAAGTCGATCCGGCGGAGGTTGGCGGGGTTGCCGTCGGTGTCGACGGCGTTGGCGATCCGGAACCGGTTTTTCATCCCGGCGCCGTCGATCGACGAGGCGTTGTCGGCATATCCCCAGGCGAAGGCCCGCATGTCGTAGATGCCCGTCTCCTGATCCGGCTCGACGTTGTCGGGGAGCCGGGTTCCGGTGTAGGTCAGCGGCTGCACCCAGGCCGGGACGTAGCTCTGCGTGTGGATGGTGCGGTCGATCGAGCCGTCGCCGCCGTTGTTGTCCGTCCAGGTGACGGTGCCGTCCGCCTGTTCGGCGTAGGTCGCCTCGTAACCGAAGCGGGTTTTCGGATTGTCGTACTCGCTGCCTTTGAGTTCGTACCAGGTTTCGCCGACGTGCGAGTCGTCGCCGTCCGAATCCTGCGCCACCCAGACGATCCCCGGCTCGGAGGAGCCGTTGAAGGAGTTCCCGGTGACGTAGAGGTCGTAGTCCGAGCCTTCGGCGGCGGGCACCGGCTCGTCGAATCCGAGGACGATGTATCCGCCCCAGCCGCCGAGCGAGACGAATCCGTAGGTGACGGTTTCGGCCCCCGGATCGGGCGTTCCGCCCATGTTGAGCCGGGCCTGGGCATAGGCGGCGGCCGCTTCGGGGGTGGTGATCGGCGCGTCGGCGGGGAACCCGGCCAGCGAGCTGTTGATGAACTGCCCCGGTGCGGGGGTGTATTCGAGGACGCGCGAGGCGGGCTCTTCGACCGTTGCCGTGGTGATCGTTTCGCTCGAATTGCAGGCCGAGACCAGGAGCAGGAAAAGTGCGTATTTTTTCATGGAGTCAGTTGTTTATTGTCGTTTGAAACAGAAGGAGCCGGGGATGATCCCGACGCGGAGCGTGTCGAGCGGTTCGCCGTCGGGTGAGAAGCGGTAGACGGCGGCGTGCTGGACGTAGTCGATGGCGTCGGCGACGTAGACCTCCGCCGTGTCGGGGTCTACGCCCAGTCCGTAATAGAGAGTCCCGGCATAGGGCAGGAAGGGCTCCGCGGGGAGCGACTCGGCATCGGCCGGCATGCGCCAGACGTCGCGGGCGATGAAATAGATGCGGTTGTTGCGTGCGTCGAAGGTGAGCCGCGAGGGCGGCGTGTCGGGCGGGAGCTCGAATTTCTTCTCGATTTCGAGTGTCGCGGGGTTGATTCTCCATAGCGCGGGGGCTTCGCCGTCGCGGCCGTCGGTTGCGGCCCAGAGCTTGCCGTTGGCGTCGAGCGCCAGCGAGTTGGGCTGCCAGCCCACGGTGATCGACCCCGCGAGGCTCTCGGTCCGGGTGTCGATGACGAGGATCTTGTCGTCGTAGGACCAGCAGTTGACGAAGACGCGGTCGCCGGTCTGCACCATCTGCTCGGTGGATTTGTGCCCGTCGGTGTCGATGCGTGCGCGGATTCGGTTGGTGCGGGTGTCGACGACGGAGATGCGCGGGTCGTAGAGGTCGGTGACGTAGGCGGTTTTCTCGTCGACGAAGTGGATGTAGCGGGGCGATACGACCTCCTCGATGAGTCCCGTGATGCGGAACGTCGCGGGGTCGATGACGTAGATCACCCCCGAGTTGTTGACTACGACGTATCCCTTCCCGTCGTGGAGGACCATCGACTGGGCGACGTCTCCGAGCTTCATGCCGTTGGCGCGGAGGAAGACGTTGTTTTCGACCGCTCCGGTGGCGGGGTCGTAGTAGGAGAGCGAGGCGTTGTCCCACATGAAGTTGCCCTCGCAGGTGATGAAGACGCCGCGTCCGGGAAGGTCGAAACGCTCCTCGGACTGGGGGCCGTACTCCATGCAGGCCCCTGCAACGAGGGCCGGCAGCGCGAGCATGATATTTCGCAGACAGCGTTTCATCGGCGTACCGTGTTTGTGTCCGGCTCCTGCGGGATATTGCGGCGTACGGTGGGCTGAAACGGTTTCGGCACGCATCGGACCCCATTCTCCGCAGGGTTTTCGGGCGGAATCGCGACGGCAGGTCTTCTGACTCGTTACCGTTCCGGCGCCTTCCCGTCCCCTTGTCGGGGGCAGTGGCCAAGAGTGCCGGATCGAGGATCGTAACTCACAGCAGCGGGAACTGTTGCCGATTTGCACGGCATTCCCTTTTAATCCCGGCGCCCGTTCGGGGCGGCTTCGGAACCGTTGCGCGACAAAAGTACGCTTTTTTCCGCGGATCGCCATGACGTTTCGCACAAAAAGGTTATCTTTGTGAAAAATTGACCGGATGGAGGACCTCGTCGTATATCGGGTGACGGCCTTTTCCGAGGCCCTGGCAGAGGCATTTGCACGGCTGCTGCCGCAGTTGTCGCCGCGCCTGGGCGCGCTGTCGGAGGAGCGGCTGCGGAGGCTGCTTGCGGCTCCGGCCGCGGCGCTCTACGTCGCCGAGCGGGCGGGCCGCATCGTGGGGACGCTGACGCTGGCGTGGTACGATGCGCCGTCGGGCCGCAAGGCGTGGATCGAGGATGTGGTGGTCGACGCTGCGGCGCGGGGCTGCGGAGCCGGGGAGGCTCTGGTGCGGGCGGCGCAGCGGCATGCCGCGGAGATCGGTGCGAAACGGGTGATGCTCACCTCGAACCCCTCGCGCACGGCGGCCCGGGCCCTCTACCGGAAGTGCGGATTCAACGAAGCAGAGACTACGGTCTTTGCCTGTAAAACGGATATGGAATGAAAAAGCTCGTGAAGATTCTGACCACGATCGTCGTGGTCATTCTGGCGATCGCACTGATCGTGCCGATGGCCTTTCGGGGCAAGATTGCCGACATCGTGAAAAAGGAGGCCAACGCGATGCTTGCCGCGAAACTGGATTTCGAACGGCTCGACATCAGCCTGCTGCGGCATTTCCCGAACGCTTCGGTCGAATTGAAGGGGCTGACGCTGGTGGGCGTCGATCGCTTCGAGGGCGACACGATCGTTGCGGCGCGCCGGATCTCGGTGGTCGTGAACCTGATGTCGCTCTTCGGCGACAGCGGGTTCGAGGTGACGAAGGTGATCCTTGCGGATCCGGCGCTGCATGCGCACAAGCTCGCCGACGGGGCCGTCAACTGGGACGTGATGAAGCCTTCGGAACCGGAGGAGACTCCCGCGGAGACTCCGGAGGAGACCCCTGCGGCCGAAGAGCCCTCGTCGTTCCGGCTTTCGGTGCGGGATTTCCGGATCTCGGGCGCGGTGATCCGCTATGAGGACGACTCCACGAAGATGCGCTTCTCGACGGATCCGCTGTCGCTGCGCCTGCGGGGCGACCTGTCGGCCGACCGCACGAACCTCGACCTGCGGTTGAAGACCGAACGCACGAATTTCGTGTCGGGCGGGATTCCGCTGTTGAGCGACGCCGAGGCGGAGCTTGTGGCGACGATCGACGCCGACCTGGCGAACCGGCGCTTCACCTTCTCGGACAACACGTTGCGGCTGAATGCCATCCGCGTGGGGCTCGACGGCTGGGTCGAGATGAAGGATGACGTCGTGGCGATGGATGTCAAGGCCGGCTGCGACGAAGTCCAGTTCAAGGATGTGCTGTCGCTCGTTCCGGCCTTCTATACGCGGGAGTTCAAGAATCTGACGGCAGGCGGCGAACTGGCCCTGTCGCTGTGGGCGCGCGGCGAGATGCAGGGCGCGCGGCTCCCGGCCTTCGAGTTGAAGAGCGAGGTGCGCGACGGCAGCTTCCAGTACTCGTCGCTGCCGAAGGCCGTCACGGACATCAACCTGGCGGCGCGGATTGCCAATCCGGGCGACGTGATGGACCGCACG
Organism: Alistipes sp. An66; assembly: GCF_002161445.1. Lineage (GTDB taxonomy): Bacteria > Bacteroidota > Bacteroidia > Bacteroidales > Rikenellaceae > Alistipes > Alistipes cottocaccae. Next base: position 153,439 of record NZ_NFHT01000003.1, on the reverse strand, counting down.
GAGGTCGAACTCTCGAAATTCGGACTGCGGATGGCCGGGAATGCGCTTTCGGCGACCTTCCATGCGACGAATCTGGCCAGCGATCCGACGTTCCGCGCCACGGCCGACGGCAAGGTCGACCTGGGGGCCGTCAAGGAGGTCTACCCCCTGGAGAAGGGCGTCGAACTGGCGGGCATCATCACGGCGGACGTGCAGCTCTCGGGGCGGATGTCCGACATCGAGAAGAGCCGCTACGAGCAGCTCGGCGCCAAGGGTACGTTCGTGGTCGAGGGTCTCGATCTGACGCTCGAAAACCTGCCGCCGGTGCATATCCGCCGGGCTGCGGCGACGATCACCCCGGCGACGATGACCCTCGGGGAGTTCGGTCTGACGGTCGGGCGGAGCGACCTCTCGGCCAACGGCCAGTTGAGCGGTTACCTCGGCTACCTGCTGCGTGAGGAGACCCTTTCGGGACGCCTCTACGTGAAGTCCGACCTGCTGGATCTGAACGAGATCATGAATGCTCTTCCGGGCGATGCGTCGGATACGCCCGATGTGGAGGAGGAGACTCCGGCCGATGCCGGAGCTGCGGCGTCGACGGCGCTCGAAATCCCGCGGAACCTGAACCTTTCGCTCAATACCGAACTGCACAAGGTGCTCTTCGGGAAGATGACCTTCGACCGGATCCGCGGTGAGATGCGCATGGCCGACGGCACGCTGTCGCTCAACGGTCTGTCGCTGGGCGCCTTCGGCGGCAAGGTCTCGGCGTCGGGCAGCTACTCGACGGCTGCCGATCCGGCGCATCCGTCGCTGAAACTCGATGCCGACTTTGCGGACGCCTCGTTCCAGCAGACGTTCGAGCAGTTGGAGATGGTGCAGCAGCTGGTTCCGATCTTCGCCAAGACGGGCGGCAACTACTCGCTGTCGCTGGATTTGCGGACGTCGCTCGACGCGCAGATGTCTCCCGACTTGCAGACGCTCAATGCTTCGGGCGAGATCCGCTCGGAGAACATCGACATCCAGAATATCGCGGCGTTCGATGCGTTGGCCGACGTGCTGGGCAACGACAAGCTGCGCAGAATCGAGGCCCGGGACGTGTCGATCCGCTTCACGATCAAGGATGGCCGGATCACGACGCAGCCTTTCGACCTGAAAATCGGGGATGTGGGTGTCAACCTGTCGGGCTCGACGGGTCTCGACCAGACGATCGACTACCAGGCGAAGGTCTCCATTCCGGGCGGCGGGGTACTCCAAACCGTGGGTGTGAACATCGGCGGGACGTTCACCTCGCCGAAGGTGACGCTCGGCGTGAAGGAGGCGGTCGAGGAGGCCGTCAAGAATGTGGTCGACGAGCAGATCCAGAAACTTACGGGCAGCGAGTCGTTGTCGGAGGAGGTCGCCAAACAGGCCGAGAACCTGCGCACCGAAGCCCGGAATGCGGGAGCGAAGCTCGTCGAGGCGGCACAGACGCAGCGGGACAAACTGGTCGAGGAGGCCTCGAAGAAGGGTGCGCTGGCGAAGCTTGCGGCGCAGAAGGCCGGCGACAAACTGGTCGAGGAGGCCGAGAAACAGGCTGCGAACCTCGAAGCCGAGGCCGAGCGTCAGATCGGGAAACTCACCTCACAAGCGGAATAACCGATGCTGATTATCTTTGCCGTCATTCTGGGCGGTATTTTGACGGGACGCCTGCTGCTTGGCCGGCGTCTCGCTTTTGTCCAGCCGCTGATCACGGGGATCATCTGGACGCTGCTGTTTCTGCTGGGCGTCGAGGTGGGCTCGGATCCGGCGGTGGCGGGCGGTCTGGCGACGCTCGGCGTGACGGCACTGGGGCTTTTCGCCTTTTCCGTTGCGGGGAGCATCCTGACTTCCTGGGGGCTGTGGCTCTGGATCCGCCGCCGGGGCCTCTCCGTCCCGGCCTCCGGACCGGCGGATGACGAAACCCCGCAGGCTGCGTCCTCCCTGTGGCAGACCTTGAAGGGGAGTCTGGTGATCGTCGCCTTCTTCGCTGTGGGATGCCTTGCGGGGCTTTGGACGGAACCCGACATGCAGGGATCGTCCCTTTCGACCTGGGTGCTGTATGCGCTGATGTTCTGCGTGGGCGTGACGCTGGGCAACGACCGCACGCTGGCCGGGCGCGTCCGGCGGCTCGACCGGCGTCTGGCGCTGCTTCCCGTGGCGACGGCCGTAGGGACGCTCGGCGGCGCGGCGCTGGCGGCGCCGTTTTTCGGTGCGGACTCCGCGGTGACCTCGGCGGTCGATTCGCTGGCCGTGGGGGCGGGTTTCGGCTACTATTCGCTGTCGAGCATCTTCATTGCCGATCTGCGGGGCGCCGAACTGGCGACGGTGGCCTTGCTGTGCAACATCCTGCGGGAACTCTTCACGCTGCTGGCGGCACCGCTGGTCGCACGGTGGTTCGGGCCGCTGGCGGCGGTTTCGATCGGCGGAGCGACGACCTTCGACACGACGCTTCCGGTCATTACGCGGGCGGCGGGACGTCCCTACGCCGTGGTGTCGATCTTCCACGGCTGCGTCATGGATTTCAGCGTGCCGTTTCTGGTAACCTTCTTCTGTACGCTCTGACGCCTCCGTGCGCTTGAAACGGCGGGCTCCCGGTCCGGGAGCCTATCGTTTGATGTAGCTTTGCAGCGCCTCGACATACTCCGCGAAGGCGTCGCGTCCGGCGTCGGTGATGCGGCAGAGGGTGCAGGGCATCCGGCCGCGGAAGGTCTTTTCGATGTCGATATAGCCGGCTTTGGCGAGTTTGTCCAGCTGCACGGAGAGATTCCCGGCCGTGGCTCCGGTCTGCTGGCGGAGGAAGACGAAATCGGCGCTCTCGACCCCGATGAGGACCGACATGACGGCCAGCCGCAGTTCCGAGTGCAGCAGGGGATTCAGCTCCTTGAACATGGCTCCTGTTTTTGGTGACGACTCCGGTGGTTGATGATGTGTCCGGGGATGACCATCATCACGACGAAGATGGCCGCAAAGATCAGAATTTCGTTGTTGAGCATGCGGCAGTCGATCTGCTGCGGGTCGGGCAGTTGTTTCAGGTAGAAGTCCCAGAGGGCGATGGCCGTCGTTCCGGCCATGCCGAGAAGTCCGGCTGCGGTGTAGACTTTCGAGCGGACGATCAGCCCGGTTGCGGCGGTTCCGATCGACATCACGAGGGTGATCAGCGCAAAGAGACTCGGGCGGTAGTTCCATCCGTGGAACAGGCAGAGGATGAAGATCGGGACGAGCGCCAGCGAGCAGACGATCCACAGCGAGTTGACGATGCGGTCGATTTCGGTGCGGGGTTCGGAGCTCTTCTTTTCGGGGAAGAGCCGCATGAGGAGGATGCCCAGCACGGGGATGAGGAACCACGAGAGGCTCCACGCCGGATCGGCCCCGGCGATGTTGAGCGAGTAGTTGAGCAGCGAGACGGCCACGGTGGTGTATCCCCAGATGAGGAACGGGCGTCCGGAGTGGCGTTCGAGCCGTTGGCGGGTGTTTCGGATCATGCGCGTGATGAGTTCGATGCTCTCCTGCGCGTCGAGTTTTCGCTCTTCCATGGCAATGTGTTTTAGGGTTTGTATTTTCCGGTTTCGGGGAGGCGGTGTTGTTCACTGATGTTGCGGAGTCTCCTCATCTTCGTGGTCGAAGAGGTAGAAGGCGAACGCGAGGAGGAGTTGCAGTCCCCATCCGCCGATGACCCACAGTACCCACCAGTAGTGGGGCGAGGTGAGCCGGTTCACGACGGCCAGGAAGGCACATGTCACGGCCCAGATGATGACCTGTCGGGCAAATTGGCGGGTGGACCGCCGGCGTTTGGTGTCTGCTTCGGCGGTGTCGGCGGCGCGGATCCCTTTTCGGTCGGCTTTCATGCGGTCGGTGGCTTCCATTTTTTTTCTGCTTTTGGTGTGTCGGGCGATCTCGGTTCCGGACCTCGGATCTGTCTTGTGTTGCAAATATAAACCAGTTTATTTTATAAACCAAATTTTCCGGCGGGAAAATTGCCGGAACAGGGATATTTATTGTTGAATTCCGTGAATTTTTCAAATAGATTGTCTGTCCCCCTTGAAAAGTAAACTACTTTCGCTATTTTTGTGAGACAAACCAACAACACGAGTGCCTATGGGGAAATAGCCTGATTAAAGGGACATATTGAGACATAAAAAGCGTTAACTTGTATTCTTGTTTCTGAAAATCGCCAAATCAAAGAAACTCCCAAGAGTAAAAGTTGATGCTCACGTTGTTTTTCAACGTGGGCTTTTACTTGTTTGGGAGTAGGGTGTTTGGCGATACCTCAGAAACAAATAAGGTTAAAGGTCCGCGTTTTTTATTGTCCGGATCCCGAAAAAACAAGAATTGTAACGGACCGATAATAAATGAAAAACCTTATTGTAAAAAGAATGAAACGTATTGTTTTCAGTGGGGCAATTGCCTTTGTTTCCCTGTTTTTGTTTTCAAGTTGCTCGACGTTGAGCAGAACCAGCGCCTCCGCGCCGTTTGCCTATACGGAAGTGCATCCCAATGAGATCCGGGCCGACCTCGATTTCAACACCTCCGACAAGATTGAGGGCACGGTTCATGTCGGATACCTGCTCGGTGTAAAGGTAAGCGGCGGACGTGAATATGCCGAGGTGTTGAGCACCAACAACAGCAAATCCATTTTTGGGCTGCGGGGCAAGCGCATTCGCTCCATGGCCATGGCCAAAGCATTGAAAGGATCGGACTATGATATGATTATCAATCCGCAGTATGAAACCAAGCGCAACCGGATTCTGTTCGGCTTGTGGACTCGTTATACCGTAACGGTGAAGGGTTACGGCGCGAAGGTCAGCAGACTCTATCAAACCGACGAACCGTCCGACAGGCAGGATATCCCCTTGACGAGAGACTGATCCCGGACTTTGAACTGCGAAAATCCGATAACTTGAAATACAGTTATCGGACTTTTTGTTTCAGGATGGTTCGTTGCAATAGCAGCCTCTGTACGCCCCCCCCCTTGGTGGGTGCGGATGCGGCTTCCGACCCTTCGCTACGCTTCGATCCGATATCCTTCTGCCAGCAGTGACTCCCACTCGGGGTGGCGCTGGATGTAGCGGACGATGAACGAACACTCCGGAATAATCCGTACGTCCCGTTCGCGGAGGGCTTCGAGCGTCGATTCGACCAGCTCGCGGCCGATTCCCTGTCCCTCGAACGCGGACGGCACGATCGTGTGGGTCAGCCGATAAATACCCTCCCCGGCGGGTTCGTATTCGACGTAGGCAATCCCTCCGTTGAGGTGGAACTCATAGCGGTTCCGTGCCGCATGGTGGATGAGTTGAAACCGTTTTTCCATCTTTTTTTGTTTTTGAATCGCTGCGGAACGTATCAAATTCGATTCCGAAGCCGTATTTTTGTCACCTGTATGACGCGCATATCCGATATTCTGATCGAGTGGTACGCGCGCGAAGGGCGCGATCTGCCGTGGCGCCGCACGCGCGATCCCTACCGCATCTGGCTCTCGGAGGTAATCCTCCAACAGACCCGCGTGGCGCAGGGACTGGCCTACTACGAACGTTTCATGAGTCGTTACCCCGATGTCGCCTCGCTGGCTGCGGCCTCTGAGGACGAGGTGCTGAAACTCTGGCAGGGGCTCGGCTATTACAGCCGTGCCCGGAACCTGCTTGCCGCGGCCCGCGAGGTCGTTGCCCGCTTCGGCGGGGCGTTTCCCCGCACGCTGGACGACGTGCGTTCGCTGCGCGGCGTGGGCGACTATACCGCGGCTGCGATCTGCTCGATCGCCTACGACACGCCGTGCGCCGTCGTCGACGGCAACGTCTACCGGGTCCTGTCGCGTCTTTTCGACCTCGACCTGCCGATCGACTCCACACCCGGACGGCGCGCCTTTGCCGAACTGGCCCTCCGGGAGTTGGATCCCGCCCGTCCGGGGCTCCATAATCAGGCGATCATGGACTTCGGGGCGATCCAATGTACGCCCGTTTCGCCCCGTTGCGAGGCATGCCCGCTTTCGGAGCGCTGCCTGGCCCTGGCGTCCGGCACGGTCGCCGAGCGCCCGGTCAAACAGGGCCGGACCCGCGTACGCGACCGCTGGTTCCATTACCTGCACATCACCTCCGGCGACCGGACGCTGCTCCGCCGCCGCGAAGGAGGCGACATCTGGCAGGGGCTCTACGAATTCCCGCTGGTGGAGACCGCCTCGGCGGCCGATTTTGCGGAGGTAGCCGGAGCTCCGCTCGTTGCCGAACTGCTGGGCGATGCCCCGTGGCACCTGCTGCGGAGCACGCCGCTTCCCGTCCACCGACTCTCGCACCAGTGTCTCCACGCCTGCGTCTATCGGATCGACACTCCGACGCTGACCCCGGCCGCCGCCGCAATCGCCGTCCGGAGCTCGGAGCTCGGCGACTACGCCGTGCCGCGGCTGCTCGAACGCTATCTCATGTCGGGCCCTATCGGATGAGGTATCCGATATAGGCGGCATAGATCGCCAGGAACAACACTCCCTCCCAGCGGTCGACGGCCCGGCGCCGGAAGGTGAAGGCCGTCAGGAAGAGCAGCACCGAACTCAACAGCACGACCAGCAGATCGACCGCCGTGATTCCGCCCATGGTCAGCGGATGGATCGTGGCGCTCATGCCGAGGATCAGCAGGATGTTGGCGATGTTCGACCCGATGACGTTCCCGAGGGCCATGTCGCTCTTGCCTTTGAGCAGCGAGACGAGCGACGAGGCCAGTTCGGGAAGCGATGTCCCTCCGGCCACGAGCGTGATGGCGATCACCGATTCGCTGATTCCCATCCTCCGGGCGAGGGCCGTGGCGTTGTCGAGGAACAGCTCGCCGCCGAAGATCAGTCCGGCGAGTCCGCCGACGATCATCACGGCCATCAACCATCCGGCCATCGGTTTGCGGGCGGCTTCGGCGCTGTCGCCGGAGACTGCGGCGGGTTCCGGCGCCGTGCGCCCCGCCGAGCGGATGGCGTAGATCATCAGCAGGATGTAGAGCGCCAGCATCACGATGCGGTCGAGGCGTCCGATGCGGTCGGGGGCGCCCGTGCAGAACCAGCTGTCGGTGGCGAGCAGCAGCAGGAGGAGCGACGCGGCGGCACCGAACGGAATGTCGCGGCGGATGTTCCCGGCCGTGAGGGGCAGCGGCCGTATCAGGGCGCAGATGCCGAGGATCAGAAAGACGTTGAAGATGTTCGAACCGACGACGTTTCCGATGGCCACGTCGCTCTTCCCGGCCAGTGCCGAGAGGAGGGAGACGACCAGTTCGGGCGTGGAGGTCCCGACGGCGACGATCGTCAGCCCGATGATGAATTCCGGGACGCGGAAGCGCTGGGCCAGGGCCGCGGACCCGTCGGTGAGGAAGTTTGCGCCGGCGAGGATCAGCGCCAGGCCGGTCAGGAGAAGGAGTATGTCCATTTTCAAAGGGGGCGTTTTGCGGGTTTATCCGAGCAGGAGCAGGCTGACGGCCATCAGGGCCATGCCGGCCACTACGCCGTAGATCGAGGTGTGGGCCTCGCCGTACTCGCGGGCGGCGGGGAGGAGCTCGTCGATGGAGATGAAGACCATGATTCCGGCCACGCCGGCGAGGATGCATCCCATGAGCGTCGCGGACATGAAGGGCATCAGCACGAGGTAGGCCAGCAGGGCGCCGACGGGTTCGGCCAGTCCCGAGAGGAGCGAGAGCCGGAAGGCTTTGGCGCGGTTGCCCGTGGCGTAGTAGATCGGGATCGAGACGGCGATGCCTTCGGGGATGTTGTGGATGGCGATGGCCACGGCGATGGCGACACCGAGCGTCATGTTGTCGACGGCCGAGGTGAAGGTGGCGATGCCTTCGGGGAAGTTGTGGATGCCGATGGCCAGGGCCGTGAGGACGCCCATGCGCATCAGGCGCGGATTGCGGGGCCGGCGGTCCATCTCCTCGACGAGGTGGGCTTCGTGGGGGTTCTCGAACGAGGGGACCAGACGGTCGATGACGCCGATCAGGAGGATTCCGGCGAAGAAGCTCAACGCGGTGACCGAACCGCCGAGGCGGGGTCCCCATTCGGCCGTGAGGGCGAGGTTGGCCTGCTGGAAGAGCTCGACGAACGAGACGTAGATCATCACGCCGCCCGAGAGTCCGAGCGAGAAGGAGAGCAGGCGTTTGTTGGTGCGTTTGGCGAGGAAGGCGATGGCGCTTCCGATTCCGGTGGCGAGACCGGCGCCGAGCGTCAGCAGCAGGGGTGCGAGGATGTCGTATTTTTCCATGCGGATCGGTATCGGGATTGTCTGCGGGCAAAGATAGTGTACAAAACGGAAGTTCCAAACCGCAAGGAGTCGGTATTTTTGTCCGGGAAGCGGATTTCGGCGGCGGAATGACGGCTGTCGGGTCCGGCGGCGGTCCTTGCGGGACGGTCGGGCGTTTCAGGGAGGCCCTCCCGGGAGGGGCGAATCCGGTGACGGCCCTCGCGGGGAGGGGTTCGGCAGGCGGGTTTGGAGACGGTTTTCAGGACGGTGTCCGGTCGGGCTCTCCGGTGGCGGGCGGCCCGGGCATGGGATTCGCGGCGGAGCGTTGACGGAATGTTGAAAAAAAATCGGAAAAAGTGTTGCAGGGGTGGTGAAAAACCCCTAACTTTGCAAACAATAATAGAGAGTTCCCGAGTCCTATGTATGGTAACCCCCACATCCCGATGGCGCAGAAGTTCTGGCAACAGGATTATTGGTCGGGTTTCCAGTCTCCGAAGGACGCGGGCATTGTTGTTTTATTAGGGTAACTATTTCAGTTGCCCTATTTTTTTATGTTTCGGAGCCGATGAAGACGTTTTACGAGAACGCCGAGATTTATCGAGGAGGTCGTTTCGAGAGGGGGCGGCTGGTCGTGGAGGCGGACCGGGTGGTTGCGGATGCGGCGCCGGGGCCGGACGACCGGATCGTCGATCTCGGGGGGCTGTACCTTGTTCCGGGGCTGGTGGACGTGCATGTCCACCTGCGCGAGCCGGGCTTCCCGCAGAAGGAGACCATCGCCACGGGTACGGCCGCGGCGGCCCGCGGCGGCTATACGACGGTCTGCTCGATGCCCAACCTGAACCCGGCGCCCGATACGCCGGAACACCTCGAACAGCAGCTGGCGATCATCCGCCGCGACGCTGCGGTGCGGGTCATCCCCTACGGGACGATCACCGTGGGGCAGCGCGGGTGCGGCGAACTGTCCGACTTTGCGGCGCTGGCTCCGGAGGTCGTGGGGTTCTCGGACGACGGCCGCGGGGTGCAGTCGGCCGAACTCATGGAGGAGGCGATGCGCCGAGCCGCGGCGGTCGGCAAGCCGATCGTGGCGCACTGCGAGGTCGACGAACTTCTTCACGGAGGATATATCCACGACGGCGCCTACTGCCATGCCCACGGTCATAAGGGCATCTCGTCGGAGAGCGAGTGGCGGCAGGTGGAGCGCGACATCGCGCTGGCCGCGAAGACCGGCTGCCGGTACCACGTCTGCCACGTCTCCACGAAGGAGAGCGTCGAACTGGTGCGGCAGGCGAAGGTGCAGGGTCTGCGCGTGAGCTGCGAGACGGCGCCGCACTACCTGCTGCTGTGCGACGAGGATTTGCAGGAGGAGGGACGCTTCAAGATGAACCCGCCGCTGCGGAGCCGCGAAGACCGCGAGGCGCTGCTGGCCGGGGTGCTGGACGGCACGATCGAGGTCGTCGCCACGGACCACGCCCCGCATACGGACGAGGAGAAGTCGCGCGGGCTGGCCGGGAGCGCCATGGGCATCGTGGGGATCGAGACGGCCTTTCCGCTGCTCTACACCGGGCTGGTCCGGCGGGGTCTTCTGCCGCTGGAACGGCTGATCGACCTGATGTCGACGAACCCGCGCCGGATCTTCGGACTTGCGGGAGGCGTCGAACCGGGGCAGGCGGCCGACTTTACGGTGCTGGACCTCGGGACGCGCTGGACGATCGACCCGGCGGCGTTCCTCTCGAAGGGGCATGCCACGCCGTTCGCCGGATGGGAGGTCGAAGGATGCGCGGTGCTGACGGTGGTGGGCGGCCGCGCGGTTTACGATACGCTGACAACGAAATCAATCAGATAAGGACAGACAAGAGGATGAAAGCATTTACGAAAAAAATCGTCCTGGAGGACGGCCGCGAATTCTACGGATACGGATTCGGATCCGATCGCGAGGCCATCAACGAGATCGTCTTCAACACCTCGATGGTGGGGTATCAGGAGATCATGTCCGATCCGTCGTACACGGATCAGATGGTGGTGATGACCTACCCGCTGATCGGCAACTACGGTATGACGGACGACGACTACGAGACGAAGACGCCGACCATCGGCGGGATGATCGTGCGGGAGTACAACGACCTGCCGTCGAACTTCCGCTACACGAAGACGCTGAACGAGGTGTTCGAGGAGTACGACATCCCGGCGATCTGGGGTGTGGACACGCGTGCGCTGACGCGGATCATCCGCGACGAGGGGAGCCAGAAGGTGATCATCACCGATGCCGCGACGCCGCGTGAGGAGGCTCTGGCGCGGATGAAGGCCTATGAGATGCCCCGCGACATGGTTTCGCGCGTGAGCTGCAAGAAGCGCTGGATGTCGCGCGTGGCGAACCACCGGTACGACGTGGTGGCGATCGACTGCGGCATCAAGTACAACATCGTTCGCCTGCTGAACCGCGTGGGTTGCAACGTGATCGTGATGCCCTACAATTCGACCGTGGAGGAGATCCTGGCCTTCCGTCCGGACGGCATCGTGCTGTCGAACGGCCCGGGCAACCCGGCGGACGTCACGCCGGTGATCGAGCTGGTGAAGCAGCTGCGGGGCCGCCTTCCGATCTTCGGGATCTGCATGGGGCACCAGCTCATCTCGCTGGCCTACGGGGCGAAGACCTTCAAGATGAAGTTCGGACACCGGGGCGCGAACCATCCGGTGAAGAACCTGATGACGGGGAAACTGGAAATCACGAGCCAGAATCACAGCTACGCCGTGGATATCGACTCGCTGAAAGGCACGGGGCTGACGTTGACGCACGTGAACCTGCTGGACGGCACGGCCGAAGGGGTGGAGTGCGCCGAGGACCGGGTCTTCTCGATGCAGTACCATCCGGAGAGCGCTTCGGGTCCGCAGGACAGCGCCTATCTGTTCAATAAGTTCACTAAAATCATGGAGGAGCACAAAAATGCCTAAAAGAAAAGATATCAGAAAGGTGATGGTGATCGGGTCGGGCCCGATCGTGATCGGCCAGGCCGCGGAGTTCGACTATGCGGGCACGCAGGCGTGTCTGGCGCTCAAAGAGGAGGGATACGAGGTGATCCTCGCGAACTCGAACCCGGCGACGATCATGACCGACACGCACATTGCGGACAAGGTCTACATGGAGCCGCTGACGCTGGAATACGTGGCGAAGATCATCCGTTACGAGCGCCCGGACGCCATCGTTCCGGGACTGGGCGGACAGACGGGTCTGAATCTGGCGGTCCAGCTGGCCAAGAAGGGCATTCTGCAAGAGTGCCAGGTGGAGATTCTGGGCACGTCGTTCGATTCGATCGAGCGGGCCGAGGACCGCGAACTCTTCAAGGAGCTGTGCGAGTCGCTGGGCGAGCCGGTGCTTCCTTCGGAGATCGCCACGACGGTCGAGGAGGGCGCGGCGGTTGCGGCGCGGATCGGTTATCCGGTGGTGCTGCGACCGGCGTTCACGCTGGGCGGCACGGGCGGCGGCTTCGCCGACGATGAGGCGCAGCTGCGCGAGATGATGCGCAACGGTCTGGCGCTCTCGCCGGTGCACCAGGTGCTCGTCGAGAAGAGCATCAAGGGCTACAAGGAGATCGAGTTCGAGGTGATGCGCGACCACAACGATACGGCGATCAGCATCTGCTGCATGGAGAACATCGACCCGGTGGGCATCCATACGGGCGACTCGATCGTCGTTGCCCCGAGCCAGACGCTGACCAACAAGGAGTTTCAGATGCTGCGCGACTCGGCGTTGAAGATCATCCGGGCATTGAAGATCGAGGGCGGCTGCAACGTGCAGTTCGCGCTGGACCCGCTCTCGTTCAAGTACTACCTGATCGAGGTGAACCCGCGCGTGTCTCGTTCGTCGGCGCTGGCGTCGAAGGCTTCGGGCTACCCGATTGCGCGCGTGAGTGCGAAGATCGCCGTGGGTCTGACCCTCGACGAGATCCGCATCGCCAACACGCCGGCATCGTTCGAGCCGACGCTGGACTACGTGGTGACGAAGGTGGCTCGCTTCCCGTTCGACAAGTTCTCGGACGCCTCGAACAAGCTGGGCACGCAGATGAAGGCCACGGGCGAGGTGATGTCGATCGGCCGCACGATGGAGGAGTCGCTCCTGAAGGCGGTTCGTTCGCTGGAAACGGGCGTCTGCCACATCTACCACAAGAAGTTCGACTCGTGGTCGAACGACGACCTGCTGGACTACATCAAGATCGGCACGGACGACCGTCTTTATGCCATCGCGCAGCTGATCCGCGGAGGTGTGGACCTGGCGCTGATCTACGACAAGACGAAGATCGACCTGTTTTTCCTCGAAAAGTTCAAGAACATCGTGGAGTTCGAGAAGGTGGTCCGCGCGCATCCGATGGACGTCGAGACGCTGCGCGAGGCCAAGCGGATGGGATTCAGCGACCAGTATATCGGCCAGCTGTGGGGACTTTCGCAGCATGAGATGTACCGCCTGCGGGAGAAAAACGGAATTTTCCCGGTCTACAAGATGATCGACACGTGCGCGAGCGAGTTCGCGTCGTACGTTCCCTACTTCTACTCGACCTACGAGCAGGAGAACGAGTCGAAGGTGAGCGACAAGAAGAAGATCATCGTGCTGGGTTCGGGGCCGATCCGCATCGGACAGGGCGTTGAGTTCGACTATTCGACGGTCCACGCGATCTGGTCGATCCGCGAGGCGGGCTACGAGGCGATCATCATCAACAACAACCCGGAGACCGTCTCGACGGACTATACGACGAGCGACAAGCTCTACTTCGAGCCGCTGACGGTCGAGGACGTGATGAACGTCATCCATCTGGAAAAGCCGCAGGCGATCGTGGTGTCGCTGGGCGGACAGACGGCAATCAATCTGGCGGAGCCGCTGGCGGAGCTGGGCGTGCCGATCATCGGTACGGACTGCGAGGCGATCAAGAACGCCGAGGACCGCGGCTGCTTCGAGCGGATCATGGAGGAGCTGGGCATCCCGCAGCCGGAGGCCGAGGCCGTGACGGACATCGAAGCGGGTGTACGGGCCGCGGCGCGGATCGGTTATCCGGTTCTGGTGCGTCCGAGCTACGTGCTGGGCGGACGCGCGATGCAGATCGTCTCGAACGAGGAGCGTCTGCGCCACTACCTGCAAACGGCCGTGGAGGTGAACGTGGACCAGCCGGTGCTGGTCGACCGCTACATCATGGGCAAGGAGCTGGAGGTCGACGCGATCTGCGACGGGAAGGATGTCTTCATCCCGGGCATCATGGAGCATGTCGAGCATACGGGCATCCACTCGGGCGACTCGATCAGCGTCTACCCGACGTTCAGCGTGAGCCCGAAGGCCAAGCAGAAGATCATCGACTATACGGTGCGTCTGGGTCTGCGGATCGGCATCGTGGGTCTCTACAACATCCAGTTCATCGTGGCCGGCGAGGACGACGTCTACGTCATCGAGGTGAACCCGCGTTCGTCGCGCACGGTGCCGTTCCTGTCGAAGTCGACGGGGGTTCCGATGGCGCACATCGCCACGCAGGTGATCCTGGGCAAGAAGCTCCGCGAGCTGGGTTATGCGGAGGTCTACGGGCGTGAGAAGGAGCGCTGGTACGTGAAGGCTCCGGCCTTCTCGTTCGCGAAGATCCGGGGCATGGATTCGTACCTCTCGCCGGAGATGAAGTCGACGGGCGAGGCGATCGGCTACGACGACAAGCTGACGCGCGCGCTGTACAAGGCGTTGCAGGCGACGGGGATGCACGTCTCGAACTACGGGACGATCTTCGTGACGATCGCCGATCAGGACAAGGCGCAGGCGCTTCCGCTGGTGAAGCGTTTCTACGACCTGGGCTTCAACATCGAGGCGACGACCGGCACGGCGGAGTTCCTGCGCGAGCACGGGATCCGCACGCGGACGCGGCGCAAGCTGAACGAAGGAAGCAACGAGATCATCGACGCGCTGCGTCAGGGACATATCAGCTACGTGATCAACACGATCGACATCAACCAGCACAACACGCGCCTGGACGGCTATGAGATCCGCCGCACGGCCGTGGAGAACAACGTGACGGTCTTCACGGCGTTGGAGACGGTGAAGGTGCTGCTCGACGTGCTGGAAGAGATCACGCTGCGTGTCTCGACGATCGACGCGAAATAAGAGACGGCGGAACGATGTACAAGAAGGGAATCTATCGCATCGAGCGGAACGAACGGTTGACGGAGACGGTATGGCGGATGACGCTTGCGGGCGACACGCAGTGGATCACGGCTCCGGGGCAGTTCGTGAACATCGCGCTGACGGGCAAGTACCTGCGGCGCCCGATCTCGGTCTGCGACTGGGATGAGGGTCGGATTACGCTGATCTACAAGGTTGTCGGCGAGGGTACGGAGCAGATGAGCCGCCTGACGCCGGGTGCGGAGCTGGACCTGCTGACGGGTCTGGGGAACGGTTTCTCGACGAAGAACGACGCCCGGCGACCGCTGCTGGTCGGCGGCGGCGTGGGGGTTCCACCGCTCTACGGGCTGGCTCGGCAACTGCTGGCGGCCGGGAAACCGGTCGAAGTGGTGCTGGGCTTCAACACCGCGGCGGAGATCTTCTATGAGGAGGAGTTCCGGGCGCTGGGCTGTAACGTGACGGTGGCCACGGCCGACGGTTCGCGCGGCATCGAGGGCTTCGTGACGACGGCCATCGCCGGGGCGGGTCTGGATTTCGATTACTTCTACGCCTGCGGGCCGCTTCCGATGCTCCATGCGCTTTACAACGCCGTGGAGCAGGACGGACAAATGTCGTTCGAGGAGCGCATGGGGTGCGGTTTCGGCGCCTGCATGGGCTGCACGTGCAAGACGAAGTACGGCAACAAACGCATCTGCCGGGAGGGCCCGGTGTTGCAGAAAGGAGAGATCATATGGTAGAGAAAGTGCGCGAACAGGAGAATGCCGCCCCGGCGGTCGACATGTCGGTGGAGTTGTGCGGCGTGCGGCTGGACAACCCGGTCGTCCCGGCCAGCGGTACGTTCGGCTACGGATACGAGTTCAAGGATTTCTACGACATCAATATCCTGGGGTCGTTCTCGTTCAAGGGGACGACGCGCGAGCCGCGCTTCGGGAACCCGACGCCGCGCATCGCCGAGTGTACGGCGGGGATGATCAACGCCGTGGGATTGCAGAACCCGGGCATCGACGCCGTGATCCGGCACGAGCTGCCGCGGCTGCGTCAGTTCTTCCGCAAACCGGTGATCGCCAACATCTCGGGCTTCTCGGTCGAGGAGTACGCCTACTGCTGCGAACGGATCGACAAGCAGGAGCAGGTCGGGATCATCGAGGTGAACGTCTCGTGCCCGAACGTGCGCCACGGCGGCATGTCGTTCGGCACGAGCCCCGAGGCGGCGGCCGAGGTGACGCGCGCGGTGAAAGCCGTGACGACCAAGCCGGTCTTCATCAAGCTGTCGCCCAACGTCACGGACATCGTCTCGATCGCCCGGGCGTGCGAGGAGGCGGGTGCGGACGGCATCTGCCTGATCAACACGCTGCTGGGCATGCGCATCGACGTGGCACGTCGGCGTCCCGTGATCGCCAATACGATGGGCGGATTTTCGGGTCCGGCGGTCTTTCCGCTGGCGGTGCGGATGGTCTATCAGGTCTCGAAGGCGTGCCGGATCCCGGTCATGGGGTGCGGGGGCGTGCAGTCGGCGCGCGACGTGATCGAGATGATGATGGCCGGGGCCACGGCCGTGCAGGTCGGGGCCGCGAATCTGGTGAACCCCTACGCCTCGAAGGAGATCGTCGAGGCGCTGCCGGGCGAGATGCGGCGGCTGGGCATCGAACGATTGTCGGATATTATCGGAATAGCATAGCATCGAAGAATATGGAACGAGACGTAATCATTGCCTGCGATTTCAAATCCGCAGAGGACACCTTCCGCTTTCTGGATCTCTTCCGGGAGGAGGCGCGCAAACCCTTTTTGAAGATCGGCATGGAGCTCTACTATGCCGAGGGCCCGTCGATCGTGCGGGAGATCAAGCGCCGGGGACACAGGATCTTCCTCGACCTGAAACTCCACGACATTCCCAACACGGTGAAGAAGGCGATGGCGGTGCTGTCGCGCCTGGACGTGGACATGTGCAACGTCCACGCCGCGGGGACGATCGAGATGATGCGTGCGGCGCGCGAGGGCCTCACGCGCGAGGACGGCACGCGGCCGCTGCTGATCGCCGTGACGCAGCTGACCTCGACGAGCGAGGAGCGGATGCAGCGCGAACTGCTGATCGGGGCGTCGATCAACGATACGATCGTCAAGTATGCGCAAAATACGCGCGAAGCCGGGCTGGACGGCGTGGTCTGCTCGCCGCTCGAAGCAGGCATGGTCCACGAGGCGTGCGGACGGGAGTTCCTGACCGTGACGCCGGGCGTGCGGTTTGCCGACGGCGACGTGGCGGACCAGGTGCGCGTGACGACGCCGGCCCGGGCCCGCGAGATCGGTTCGGACTTCATCGTCGTGGGGCGCCCGATCACGGCGGCTGCGGATCCCGTGGCGGCCTACCGCCGCTGCGTGGCGGAGTTCGTGGGATAGCCGCAGGCTGATTTTTTACCGGGCATCGGAACAACCGGAAAATGTACATGGACATGAAACCCGTAAAACTGTTTTACCTGAAAGCGTGCCCCTTCTGCAAGAAGGCGCTGCGTTACATCGAGGAGGCGAAGGCCGCCCATCCGGAATTGGCTCCGATCGAGATTGAGATGATCGAGGAGTCGGAGGAGCCTGTCGTGGCCGACCGGTACGATTACTACTATGTGCCGACGTTCTATGTCGGCGGGGAGAAGGTCCACGAGGGCGGCATCTACCCCGACGAGGTGGAGGCGGTGTTGCGGCAGGCATTGGAATAGAAACCAGAAAATCAGAACATAGCATTCATGGAAAAATCAATTGCCAGGGATTTGCTGTCGATCGGCGCGGTTTTCCTGCGCCCGGAGCAGCCGTTTACGTGGGCCAGCGGTATCAAGAGCCCGATCTATTGCGACAACCGTCTGACGCTGACGGCACCGGAGGTCCGCAAACATGTCGAGGCGGGTCTTGCGGAGATCGTCCGCACGAAGTACCCCGAAGCGGAGGTGCTGATGGGGACCTCGACGGCCGGAATCGCACACGCCGCCATCACGGCGACGATCCTCGACCTGCCGATGGGCTACGTGCGTTCGGGGTCGAAGGACCACGGTCGCGGCAACCAGATCGAGGGGCGTCTGGAAAAGGGCCAGAAGGTCGTCGTGATCGAGGACCTGATCTCGACGGCGGGGTCGTGCATCGAAGTGGTGAACGCTCTGCGCGAGGCGGGCGCCGAGGTGCTGGGCGTGGCTTCGATCTTCACCTACGGGATGAAGAAGGGCCTGGACCGGCTGCGCGAGGCGCACGTCGTGAATTACAGTCTTTCGAACCTCGACGCACTGGTCGAAGTGGCGGCCGAGGAGGGCTATATCCGGGCGGAGGACAAGGAGCGGCTGTTGCAGTTCCGCGACAATCCGTCGGACGAATCGTGGATGAACCGTTAAAAACGAGGATACGATGCGACATTTGATAGACCCGACGGATCTGACGGTGCAGGAGACCGAGCAGATCGTGGCCCTGGCGGAGGACATCATCGCCAACCGGGCGAAATACAGCGAGGCGTGTAAGGGACGGAAGCTGGCGACGCTCTTCTACGAGCCGTCGACGCGCACGCGGTTGAGCTTCACGTCGGCGATGCTCGAACTGGGCGGACAGGTCATCGGCTTTTCGGACGCCAACTCGTCGTCGGTGTCGAAGGGCGAGACGGTGGCCGACACGGTTCGTGTGATCCGCTGCTTTGCGGACATCATCGCCATGCGCCACTTCAAGGAGGGGGCGCCGCTCGTGGCGTCGCAGTACGCGGGGGTCCCGGTGATCAACGCCGGGGACGGGAGCCACTCGCACCCGACGCAGACGCTGACCGACCTGTTGACGATCAAGCGCGAAAAGGGGCGTTTCGACCACATGACGATCGGTTTCTGCGGCGACCTGAAATTCGGCCGCACGGTGCACTCGTTGATCAAGGCGCTGTCGCGCTACGAGGGAATCGAGGTGATCCTGATTTCGCCCGAGGAGCTGCGCCTGCCGGACTACATGTTGCAGGAGATGCAGGCCAATTCGAAACTCACGTTCCGCGAGGTGCGCACGATGGAGGCGGTGATGCCCGAACTGGACATCCTCTACATGACGCGCGTGCAGAAGGAGCGCTTCCTGGACGAGGAGGAGTTCGACCGGGTGAAGAACAGCTTCGTGCTCGATCCCGAGAAGCTGCGCACGGCGAAGGCGGACATGACGATCCTGCACCCGCTGCCGCGCGTGAACGAGATCACGCGGGCGGTGGACAACGACCCGCGCGCGGCCTACTTCCGGCAGGTCGAGAACGGCAAGTTCGTGCGTATGGCGCTGATTCTGACGCTGCTGCGGTGGGCGGACGAGAACCGGCCCTTCGCGCATACGCCGGTTTTCGGCGAGGAGTACCTCGTCAACGAGCTGGTGTGCCCGAACCGGCGCTGCATCTCGGCGACGGAGGATGTGGACCAGCTGTTCCGGCGTTCGGCCGACGGCACGTGCCGCTGCGCCTACTGCGAGGCGAAGGCGCGTTAGGACGACCGGACGACCGGTCCGGATTTGTGCGGGTCCCCGTTCCCGGTTTTTCGGTCCGGATTGTCGATAAATTGTCGATATTAATTCTGCCGGGGAATTTTGAAAGTCGGGCGAAAATCGCTACTTTTGTAACGATGTTTTAACAGTTAGGTTAATCCCGATGATCCTCCTCTGCAATATCGACCAGCGCGAACGGAAGAAACAGCAGGTTCAGGCTGCTGCCTTCTATTCGTCGGCATGTCAGCAGATGCAGTGTGCCCGATCCCTGGGGCAGCAACTGTCCGCCTGCGGGGATCTCGGATAGATACCAGACCGCCATGACACGCGATGTCGTGGCGGTTTGCTTTTGTGATTTTTGAACAATTTGTAATTTCGACAAGACGATGAAAGTAGGCGTTATCATGGGTTCCGTGAGCGATTACGAGGTGATGGCCGATGCCGTTTCGATGCTCGAATCGTTCGGTGTGGATTTCGAAAAACGGGTGGTCAGCGCCCATCGCACGCCGGATCTGCTGTGCGAATATGCCAAGACGGCCAAAGAGCGCGGTATCGGCGTGATCATTGCCGGCGCGGGGGGTGCGGCACACCTTCCGGGCATGGTGGCCTCGATGACGACGCTGCCGGTGGTGGGCGTTCCGGTGAAGTCGCGGGCCCTGAACGGTCTGGACTCGCTGCTCTCGATCGTGCAGATGCCGGCGGGCGTTCCGGTCGCCACGACCGCGATCAACGGAGCCAAAAACGCGGCATTGATCGCCGTGTCGATCCTGGCGTTGCAGGACGCGGCGCTGGCGGCGAAACTCGAAGCCTTCCGGGCCAAACAGACCGCCGACGTCCTGAAAGCCGAACTGAACTGATCCGGGGAGACGCCGGGATGGAGGTGAACAGGGCTCGCGGGGAGATGGGAACAACGAAAAATCCGGAAAAGATGAAGACCATTGGAATTATCGGAGGGGGACAACTGGGACTGATGATCGCCGAGCAGGCCCACGTGCTGGGCGTGCGGGCCGTAGCGCTCGACCCGGCTCCGGATGCCCCGGCCTTCCGGGTGTGCGACGACCATATTGTGGCGGCCTATGACGATGCCGCGGCGCTCGAACGGCTGTGCCGGCAGAGCGACGCCGTGACCTACGAGTTCGAGAACGTGCCGGGCGACATCCTCATCCCTCTGTGCGGGAAATACAACATCCCGCAGGGCTATAAACCCCTCTACGACTCGCAGGACCGCCTGCGCGAGAAGACGAACGCCCGCGACCACGGGTTGCGGACGCCGGGCTTCGCGGCCGTGGACGACGAGGCTTCACTGCGGGCCGCAGTGCGCGAACTGGGCCTCCCGGCGGTGCTGAAAACCCGCACGCTGGGCTACGACGGGCACGGGCAGCTGGTGCTCCGGAGCGAAGCGGACATCGAACGTGCGCTGCCGCTGCTCTCGGTGCCCTGCATCCTGGAGGAGTTCATCCCGTTCGACTCGGAGGCGAGCATCGTGATGGTGGCCGACAAGGAGCATGTGGTGAGCTTCCCCGTGGGTCGGAACATCCACCGCGACGGCATTCTCGACCTGTCGATCGTCCCGGCGGCGGCCGACGCGGAGGTGTTGGCGCGGATGAAGGCGCAGAGCGAGCGCTTCATGCGTTCGTGCGGTTACGAAGGCATCCTCGCCATCGAGTACTTCATCCGGGGCGGGGAGATCTACTTCAACGAGATGGCGCCGCGCCCCCACAACTCGGGTCACTACACGATCGAGGGGTGCACGACGAACCAGTTCCGCGAACTGGTGCGCTACCTCGTCGGCGAACCGTTGCAGGAGCCGCGGCTGGTGGCCCCGACGGTGATGAAGAACATCCTGGGTCAGGACCTCGAAGCGGCGCGGGCTGTGGAACGGGAGGGCCGTCCGGACGTTTATGTCCACATCTACGGCAAGACCGAAAGCCGCCCGAAGCGCAAGATGGGGCACATCACCTTCGTCGGCCTGACGGGTGAGGAGTACGAGCGGCAGTGGGCCGCCCGCTTCGTCCGTTAGAGGGAGCGAGGGGTGCGAATGTCCCCGGGCCGACCGCTTCGCCCGTTAGAGGGGGGGGAGGGGAGCGAGAGAGAGAAGACCGGGCCGCTTTGTCCGAGTAGAGGGCGGAGAGGGGTGTGAATGGCGCAACGGGCCGACCGCTTTGTCCGATAGAGGGGCGGAGGAGTACGAACGGTGGCCGGCCGTCTCGTCCGATAAGGAGGGGCGGAGGAGGCCGGACGAGACCGCAAGGAAGAACAAGACAAACAACAACAATAAATGAACACGACCGATTATCGTATTTTCGTCGAGAAACTGCCGCGCTTCCGGGTGGAGGCGGAGAGTCTTCGGCGCGAACTGAACACGAATCTGAACCTTTCGCTGCGCGAACTGCGTCTGCTGAACATCTACGACCTGTTCGGCTTTACGGAGGAACTGCTCGAAAAGAGCCGTTACACGGTCTTCGGCGAAGTGGTGACCGATGAGGTGAGCGATACGTGCGACCTTGCGGGCCGCAAATACATCGCCGTGGAGTGCCTGCCCGGGCAGTTCGACCAGCGGGCCGCCTCGGCGGTGGACTGCGTGCGGCTGATCGACCCCGAAGCACAGGTGAACATCCGCTCGGCGAAGCTGCTGCTCTTCGACGACGGCGTTACCGAAGAGGAACTGGCCCGGATCCGCCACTACTACATCAACGCCGTGGAGTCGCGCGAGAAGGACCTCTCGGTGCTGACGGACATGGAGCAGGCCGAGGTGAAGCCCGTTCAGGTGCTGGACGGATTCCGCGAGATGACGGACGACGGGTTGGAGCCTTACTGCAAGCGGATGGGGCTGGCGATGAACGCCGACGACCTCTACGAGGTGGTGAAGTACTTCCGCGAGGAGGGCCGCGACCCCTACGAGACGGAACTGCGCATTCTGGATACCTATTGGAGCGACCACTGCCGCCATACGACCTTCACGACCGAACTCGAAGGCATCACCGTCGAGGAGTCGTTCGTGAAGGAGGAGATCGAGGATTCGCTGGCTTTGTACCTGCGGATCCGGCGCGAGCTGGGGCGCGAGCACAAGAGCATCTGTCTGATGGACATGGCGACGATCGGGGCCCGCTACCTGAAACAGAAGGGGCTGCTGGACGATCTGGAAGTCTCGGAGGAGAACAACGCCTGCTCGATCTATGTGGAGGTGGACGTTGACGGAAAGCCCGAGACGTGGCTTTTGCAGTTCAAGAACGAGACGCACAACCACCCGACGGAGATCGAACCCTTCGGCGGTGCGTCGACCTGTCTGGGCGGTGCGATCCGCGACCCGCTGTCGGGCCGCAGCTACGTCTACCAGGCGATGCGCGTGACGGGTGCCGGGAACATCTACCTGCCGGTTTCGGAGACCCTCGCCGGGAAATTGCCGCAGAGCGTCATCTCGAAGAAGGCCGCGGCGGGCTATTCGAGCTACGGCAACCAGATCGGACTGGCGACGACGCACGTGCGCGAGATCTACCACGAGGATTACGTGGCCAAGCGTCTGGAAGTGGGCGCCGTGGTCGGAGCCGTGAAGGCGGAGAACGTGCGGCGCGAACGCCCGGCTCCGGGCGACCGGATCATCATGTTCGGCGGCCGGACGGGCCGCGACGGCATCGGCGGAGCGACGGGTTCGTCGAAGGAGCACGATGCCAAATCGTTGGAGACGTGCGGCAGCGAGGTGCAGAAGGGCAACGCCCCCGAGGAGCGGAAACTCGAACGGCTGTTCCGCCGTCCGGAGGTGACGCGCCTCGTCAAGAAATCGAACGACTTCGGCGCGGGGGGTGTCAGCGTGGCGATCGGCGAGCTGGCCGACGGTCTGGACATCTACCTCGACCGGGTGAAGACGAAATACAGCGGTCTGAACTCCACGGAGCTGGCCATCAGCGAGTCGCAGGAGCGCATGTCGGTAGTCGTCGAGGCGAAGGACATGGAGGAGTTCATGGGCTACTGCCGTGAGGAGAACATCGAGGCGGTGCACGTGGCCGACGTGACGGACACGGCGCGGATGCGGATGTTCAACGGCGGGCGCAAGGTGGTGGATTTGAGCCGGGCGTTCATCGACAGCGCGGGTGCGAAGCACTACGCCGAGGCGAAGATCGGTGCGGTGGAGAACCGCAACCCCTTCGAGCGGACGATCGGGGGCGCCACGGTGGCCGAACGCTTCGCCAACAACCTGAAAGACGACAACGTCGTTTCGCAGCGGGGTCTGATCGAGATGTTCGACTCGACGATCGGCCGCTCGACGGTGCTGATGCCCTTCGGCGGACGTACGCAGCGGAGCGAGACGCAGGTTTCGGTGCAGAAGCTCCCGACCGACGGATATACCGATACGGCCAGCGTGATGGCCTTCGGCTACAACCCCTTCGTGGCGAAGTGGAGCCCCTACCACGGTGCGGCCTACGCCGTGGTGGAGGCTGCGGCGAAGGTCGTGGCGTCGGGCGCCCGCTACGAGCGGATGCGCTATTCGTACCAGGAGTACTTCGAGCGCATGACCCGGGATGCCGAGTCGTGGGGCAAGCCGCTGGGGGCGCTGCTGGGCGCCTTGAAGATGCAGGTCGAACTGGGACTGCCGTCGATCGGCGGCAAGGACTCGATGTCGGGGACGTTCCAGCATATCAACGTGCCGCCGATGCTGATGGCCTTCGGCATCACGACGGTCGACGCGCGGAGGGTGATCTCGACCGACCTGAAAGGCGCCGGACACCGGCTGTACCTCGTGCGCCACACGCCGCATGAGAACCGGATGCCCGACACGGCGCAGTTGAAGGAGAACTTCACGTTCGTGAGCGACCGGATCGCCGAAGGGAAGATCCTTGCGGCGTGGTCGGTGGGCTTCGGCGGCGTGGCCGAGGGCGTTGCGAAGATGGCCTTCGGAAACGGCATCGGCGTGGAGGTCGAGATGGAGGAGTCGAAACTCTACGACTATGCCTACGGCTCGATCCTCGTCGAGTGCGAGGGAACGCTCGAATTCCCGCGTGCGGAGCTGGTGGGCTTCACGGTGGAGGATGCGGCGGTGACGGTCGGCGGCGTGCGCATGCCGCTCGACGGGCTCTACCGTGCCAATACCGAGCGCTTTGCGGCCGTCTACCCGGACAAGGGCATGAACTCGGCCGAGGTAATGACCTCGCAGCCTGCGGAGAAGCGCTTCACCTATCCGGGCGAGGCCGTCGAGCACCCGCTGGTCTACATTCCGGTCTTCCCCGGCACGAACTGCGACTACGATACGGCGAAGGCGTTCCGCCGGGCCGGCGCCGAGGTGGAGATGAGCGTGCTGTGCAACATCGCGGGGGATGACATCCTGCGTTCGATCGCCGAGATGAAGGAGCACATCCGCCGGGCGCACATCTTCGTGTTGAGCGGCGGCTTCTCCTCGGGCGACGAACCCGACGGAAGCGCCAAGTTCATCGTCAACGTCTTGAACAACAGGGATATCATGACGGAGATCCACGCGCTGCTGGACCGCGGCGGCCTGATTCTGGGCATCTGCAACGGATTCCAGGCGCTGGTCAAGTCGGGCCTGCTGCCCTACGGTCGCTTGGGCATGGTCACGAAGGAGTCCCCGACGCTGTTCCGCAACGACATCAACCGCCACATCTCGCAGATCGTAACGACGCGCGTGGCCTCGACCAACTCGCCGTGGCTGTCGTCGTTCCGCGTCGGCGACCTCCACTCGATCGCCGTCAGCCACGGTGAAGGGAAGTTCGTGGTGAGCGAAGAGCTGGCCCGCGAACTGTTCGCGGCGGGTCAGGTGGCCTTCCAGTACGCCGACGCCGAGGGGAGTCCCACGGCCGAGGCTCCGTACAACCCCAACGGTTCGTCGTACGCCATCGAGGGCCTCGTCTCGAAAGACGGGCAGATCCTCGGCAAGATGGGCCATACGGAGCGCTGGGAGGAGAACCTCTTCAAGAACATCGCCGGCAACAAGGAGCAGACGCTCTTCGCGAACGCCGTGGCCTATTTCCGGAAGAGATAAGAGTGACATAACCGCATAACAGGAAGATACGAATCCATGAAACAGCTCGAAATGCTCTACGAGGGCAAGGCCAAGCAGGTGTTCCGCACGGATGACCCCGAAAAGATCATCATCCGCTATACGGATGCCGCCACGGCGTTCAACAATATCAAAAAGGCCACGATCGAGAACAAGGGCGTGCTGAACAACGCCATTTCCACTATCATTTTCAACGAGTTGCACAAGGCCGGCGTGAAGAGCCACTACATCGCGACGCTCAACGACCGCGACCAGGTTTGCCGCCGGGTGACGATCATTCCTCTGGAAGTGATCGTGCGCAACGTCATCGCCGGTTCGATGGCCCAGCGTCTGGGCATCGAGGAGGGCACGCAGCCGTCGAACACGATCTTCGACATCTGCTACAAGCGGGACGAACTGGGCGATCCGCTCATCAACGACCACCACGCCGTGGCGCTGGGTGTGGTGACCTACGAGGAACTCGGAGACATCTACCGCATGGCGGCGCAGATCAACGAGATCCTCAAGGCTCTGTTCGCACGGATGAACATCAAGCTCGTGGACTTCAAGATCGAGTTCGGCCGCACGTCGGACGGCGAGATCGTGCTGGCCGACGAGGTGTCGCCCGACACGTGCCGGCTGTGGGACATGACCACGGGCGAACGGCTCGACAAGGACCGTTTCCGCCGCGACCTGGGTCGCGTGCGCGAGGCCTATGAGGAAATATTGGCGCGTTTGAAAAAAATTACCGAATAACATGAGGAAAGAAGTGATCCGCGACCGCGAACTGCACGAGGAGTGCGGGGTCTTCGGTATCTACGGGGTGCCGGATGCCGCTTCGCTGACCTATTACGGACTCCATGCGCTGCAACACCGCGGGCAAGAGGGTGCCGGGATTGTCTCGGTGGATGAAAAGGGTACGTTCCGCCGCATCAAGGGCGGAGGCCTGGTGACCGAGGTCTTCAACGAGGAGAAACTCGCTGGGTTGAAGGGCTCGATGGCCATCGGCCACGTGCGTTATACGACGGCCGGCGGCGGCGGATTGGAGAACATCCAGCCGTTCCTGTTCCGTCACAATACGGGCGACTTCGCCCTGGCCCACAACGGCAATATCGTCAACTCGAAACTCCTGCGCGAATATCTCGAAAACCGGGGCAGCCTCTTCCAGTCGACCTCCGACAGCGAGATCCTGGCCCACCTGATCAAGAAGGAGACGCGTTACCACGACCGTCCGCGCATCTTCTCGATCATCGATGCGCTGAACATGCTCGAAGGAGCCTTCGCCTTCCTGATCATGACGGCCAACCGCATCTATGCGTGCCGCGACAAGTACGGACTGCGGCCGCTGTCGATCGGGCGTCTGGGCGACGGCTGGGTCGTGGCCAGCGAGACGTGCGCCTTCGATGTGCTGGGTGCGGAGTTCGTGCGCGACGTCGAGCCGGGCGAGATCGTCACCATCGACCGACAGGGGATTCGCAGCCGCGACTATTCGCAGTACAAGCGTCACGAGATGTGCTCGATGGAGTACATCTACTTCGCGCGTCCGGACAGCGACATCGAGGGCTGCAACGTCCACGCCTACCGCAAGGAGTCGGGACGCCTGCTGTGTCAGGAGGCTCCGGCCGAGGCCGACATCGTGGTCGGCGTTCCGGATTCGAGCCTGAGCG
Source organism: Alistipes sp. An66 (assembly GCF_002161445.1). Taxonomy (GTDB): domain Bacteria; phylum Bacteroidota; class Bacteroidia; order Bacteroidales; family Rikenellaceae; genus Alistipes; species Alistipes cottocaccae. The sequence continues at coordinate 126,982 of NZ_NFHT01000003.1, read as the reverse complement.
CCGCGATGGGTTATGCCGAGGAGAGCGGCCTGCCCTATGAAATGGGCCTGATCAAGAACAAGTATATCGGCCGGACGTTCATCCAGCCGACGCAGGAGTTGCGCGAAAAGGGCGTGCGGATGAAACTTTCGGCCGTGCGTTCGATCGTCAAGGGCAAGCGCGTGGTGCTGGTCGACGATTCGATCGTGCGGGGCACGACCTCGCGGAGGATCGTCACGATGCTCAAGGAGGCCGGCGCCACGCAGGTTCATGTGCGCATTGCCAGCCCTCCGATGATCGGTCCCTGCTTCTACGGTGTCGACACGTCGACCTACGACGAACTGATCTCGGCGCGCAAGAACATCGAGGGAGTCCGTCAGGAGATCGGGGCCGATTCGCTGGCGTTCCTCTCGCCCGAATCGCTGCTGCGGGCCGGCAACCGCTGCGAGTTGTGCATGGCCTGCTTCACGGGCTCGTATCCCACGGCGCTGTACGAGTCGATGGAGAATGCCAACAAGGACAATAAATGAGTAGGAATCTTAAAACCATGAATAGCTATGGCTCAAAGTTATGAAAAGGCCGGTGTGAACCTCGAAGCCGGTTACGAAGTGGTGCGGCGCATCAAGAAACACGTCGCCTCGACGGCCCGCACGGGCGTGATGGGCAACATCGGGGCGTTCGGCGGGATGTTTGACCTTTCGGCCTTGCAGGTGAAGGAACCGGTGCTGGTGAGCGGCACGGACGGCGTGGGTACGAAACTCAAGCTGGCCTTCCAGATGGACAAACACGATACGATCGGCATCGACGCTGTGGCGATGTGCGTCAACGACGTGCTGGCACAGGGTGCCGAGCCGCTGCTGTTCCTCGACTACGTGGCCGTGGGACACAACGAACCGCAGAAGATCGAGGCCATCGTGGCGGGAGTCGCCGAGGGATGCCGTCAGGCCGGCTGCGCCCTGGTGGGCGGCGAGACGGCCGAGATGCCGGGCATGTACGCCGACGGGGAGTATGATATTGCCGGATTCACGGTGGGCGTGGTCGAGAAGTCGAAGCTGATCGACGGATCGAAGGTCCGCACGGGCGACGTGCTGGTGGGCATCGCGTCGAGCGGCGTCCACTCGAACGGGTTCAGCCTCGTGCGCAAGATTCTGGACGACAACTATTTCGATCTGCATCGCAGTTATCCCGAGCTGTCGAACAAGCTGCTGGGCGAAGTGCTGCTCACGCCGACGAAGATCTACGTGAAGCAGGTCCTCGAGGTGATCCGGCAGTGCGACGTCCACGGCATCAGCCACATCACGGGCGGCGGCTTCGACGAGAACATCCCGCGCATCCTGCACGAGGGACAGGGGTTGGAGATCGAGGAGGGTTCGTGGGAGATCCTGCCGGTGTTCCGCTTCCTGGAAAAATACGGACAGGTGTCGCACCGCGAGATGTTCAACATCTTCAACATGGGTATCGGCATGGTCATCGCGCTGGATGCCGCGGAGGCCCCGAAGGCCATCGAGATCCTCACGGAGCAGGGCGAGCGCGCTTCGGTCATCGGACGTGTCACGGACACCGAGGGTGTCGTCATCCGGTAGGGCCATGCACCGCCTTGCAGTCTTCGCCAGCGGCAGCGGCACGAACTTCGAGGCCATCGTGACGGCCTGCGAGCGGGGCGAACTGCCCGCAGAGGTCGTGCTGATGGTCTGCGACAAACCCGGGGCGCGGGTCATCGAGCGGGCCCGGAACCACGGCGTCGCGACCTTCGCCTTCGCACCGAAGGAGTACGCCTCGAAGGCCGACTACGAACGCGAGATCATCGCGCGGCTGGACGCCGCGGGGGTCGAGCTGGTCTGTCTGGCCGGGTACATGCGGATCATCGGCGAGGAGCTGCTGACGGCCTATGCGGGTCGGATCATCAACATCCACCCGTCGCTGCTGCCGGCCTTCCGCGGGGCGCACGCCATCGAGCAGGCGTTGGAGTACGGCGTCAAGGTCTTCGGCGTGACGATCCACTACGTCGATGCCGAGCTCGACGGAGGGCGGATCATCGCCCAGCGCGCCTTCCCCTACGAGGGGCACGACATCGCGGAGTTGGAGCCGATGATCCATGCGGTGGAGTATCCGCTTTATGTCGAAACGATTGGAAAATTATTGAACGCAAAAAAAGAATAGCAACATGCGAGCATTGATCAGTGTAAGCGACAAGACGGGTGTCGTGGAGTTCGCCAAGGGGTTCCGGGCGCTCGGTTGGGAGGTGATCGCCACGGGCGGTACGATGAAACTGCTGCGGGAGAGCGGCGTCGAGGTCATCAACATCAGCGACGTGACGGGATTCCCGGAGATCTGCGACGGACGGGTCAAGACCCTCCATCCGAAGGTGCACGGCGGACTGCTGGCGCGCCGCGACGACCCCGAGCACCTGAAAGCCCTGAAGGAGAACGGCATCGAGTTCATCGACCTGGTGTGCGTGAACCTCTACCCGTTCCGGCAGACGATCGCCAAACCGGACGTGAAGATGGAGGATGCCATCGAGAACATCGACATCGGCGGTCCGTCAATGCTGCGTTCGGCAGCCAAGAACTGGGCCGACGTGACGGTGGTATGCGATCCGGCGGACTACGGACAGGTGCTGGCGGAGATCAAGGCCGGCGGCAACACCGAAAAGGCCACGCGGCTGAAACTCTCGGCCAAGGCCTATACCCATACGGCGGAGTACGACGCGATGATCGCCACCTACATGCGGGCACAGGCGGGTCTGAACGAGAAACTCTTCCTGGAATTCGACCTCGTGCAGTCGCTGCGCTACGGCGAGAACCCGCACCAGGGGGCGAAGTTCTACCGCGAGGAGCACAAGGTGCCCTATTCGCTGGCCTTTGCCCGCCAGCTGAACGGCAAGGAGCTGTCGTACAACAACATCCAGGATGCCAACGCCGCGCTGTGCATCGTGCGGGAGTTCGACCGTCCGTTCTGCGTCGGGCTGAAACACATGAACCCCTGCGGGGCGGCCGTGGGCCGGGATGTCGTCGAGGCGTGGACCAAGGCCTACGAGGCCGACAAGGTCTCGATCTTCGGCGGGATCGTCGCCACGAACTGCACCGTGACGCGCGAGGCGGCCGAGCTGATGAAGCCCATCTTCCTGGAAATCATCATGGCCCCGAAGTTCGACGAGGGGGCTTTGGAGGTGCTCTGCACGAAGAAGAACCTGCGCCTGTTGGAGGTCGACATGACGAAGGGCGCCGTGGATCCGAAGCAGTATGTGAGCGTCAACGGCGGCCTGCTGGTGCAGGACCTCGACGTGGCGACCAGGGAGGTGACGCCCGAGATGTGCGTCACGAAGGCGAAGCCCGCTGCGGAGCAGATGGACGATCTGAACTTCGGCTGGCGCATTGTCAAGCACGTGAAGTCGAACGCCATCGTGGCCGTGAAGGATGGCCGCACGTTAGGCGTCGGCGCCGGACAGATGAACCGCATCGGTTCGGCCGAACTGGCGTTGAATCAGGCGCGTGCCGCCGGTGTGACGGAGGGTATCGTGCTGGCGTCGGACGGCTTCTTCCCCTTCGACGACTGCGTGGCGCTGGCTGCCGGGTACGGCGTGACGGCCATCGTGCAGCCGGGCGGTTCGGTGCGTGACGAGGATTCGATCCGCAAGGCCGACGAGAAGGGCATCGCCATGTGTTTTACCGGCGAGCGCCATTTCAAACACTGATCCGAAAAACAGAACGCCCATGAAAGTACTGGTAATCGGCGGCGGAGGCCGCGAACACGCCATCGTCGATGCGCTTTCGCGCTCGGCGCAGGTGGAGAAGATCTTCTGTGCGCCCGGCAATGCGGGCATTGCGCGTCAGGCCGAGTGCGTGGCCATCCGGGAGACCGAGGTGGAGCGTCTGCGCGACTTCGCCGCGGCGGAGGGCGTCGGACTGACGGTCGTGGGTCCCGAGGTGGCGCTGGCGGCCGGCGTGGTCGACTGCTTCAAGGCTGCGGGGCTGCGTATCTTCGGCCCCACGAAGGCGGCGGCCCGCATCGAGTCGTCGAAGGAGTTTGCCAAGGAGCTGATGGCCAAATACGACATTCCGACGGCGGGATTCCGTGCCTTTACGGAGTATGAGGCGGCCCGCGAGTATGTGGCCGGGCGTCCGTTCCCCGCGGTGCTGAAATACGACGGACTGGCTGCCGGAAAGGGCGTGGTGATTGCACAGACGATGGAGGAGGCCGATGCCGCCTTGAAGGACATGCTGCTGGACGACAAGTTCGGCGAGGGCAAGGTCGTCGTCGAGGATTACCTCGAAGGTCCGGAGTTCTCGTTCATGTGCTTCGTCTCGGGGCACCGCGTCTGGCCGATGGCGCTGGCACAGGACCACAAGCGTGCCTGGGACGGTGACAAGGGACCCAACACGGGCGGCATGGGGGCCTATTCGCCGCTGCCGTTCATCACGGCGGAGGACGAACGCTATGCGCTGGAACGGATCCTGCAACCCGTGGCTGACGCGATGGTCGCCGAGGGGTGTCCCTTCGAAGGGGTGCTGTACGGCGGTCTGATGAAGACGGCGCAGGGCATCAAGGTCATCGAGTTCAACGCCCGTTTCGGCGATCCCGAGACGGAGGTGGTGCTGCCGCGTCTGAAAAGCGATATCGTCGATATCTTCTGCGCCGTGGCCGAGGGGCGCGACACGCGGTTGGAGTGGCACGACTTCGCCGCGCTGGGGATTGTGCTGGCCTCGAAAGGCTATCCCGGAAGCTATGAGAAGGGACATGAGATCACCGGCCTTGAAAATGTCGAGGGAACGGTCTACCACATGGGTACGAAGGCCGACGGCGACCGCATTGTGACGGCCGGCGGCCGCGTGCTGTTCGTCGTGGGGCGGGGTGCCACGCTGGCCGAGGCCCGCGAGGCGGCGCTGCGCGACGTGGCGCGCATCGGGTGCGACAACCTCTACCATCGTACGGACATCGGACACTGGGCTTTTGATAAATAACGGATAACGAAATGATAATCAGCGGAAAGGAACTTTCGGCCCGGTTGAAGGCCGAGATGGCGGAGCAGGTGAAGACCTTCCCTGCGAAATACGGGCGCGTGCCCCATCTGGTGGTGATTCTCGTGGGGGACAATCCGGCGAGCGTGAGTTATGTGACGGGCAAGGCGAAGGCCTCGGCCGAGGTCGGGATCCGCAACACGACGCTCCGCCGCCCGGAGTCGATTCCGGAGGCGGAGCTGCTGGGGCTGATCGCCGAACTGAACGCCGATCCGGAGGTGGACGGCATTCTGGTGCAGCTGCCCCTGCCGAAGCATATCGACGAGAGCAAGGTGATCGAGGCGATCGACAAGGCGAAGGATGTGGATGGGTTCCATCCGCTGAATGTGGCGGCGCTGTGGCAGAAACAGCCCTGCACGCTGCCCTGCACCCCGAAGGGGATCATCCGGATGCTGACGGCTGCCGGGGTGGAGATCGCCGGGAAGCGCGCCGTGGTGATCGGCCGCAGCAACATTGTGGGGCTGCCGGTCTCGAAGCTGCTGCTCGATGCGAACGCCACGGTGACGATGGCCCACAGCCGCACGCGCAACCTCGCCGAGGTGACGCGCGGGGCGGAGATCCTGGTCGTGGCCATCGGGCGTCCGAAATTCGTGACGGCCGACATGGTGGCCGACGGTGCGGTGGTCATCGACGTGGGTGTGAACCGCGACCCGGAGACGGGCAAATTGTGCGGCGACGTCGACTTTGCGGCCATCGAGCCGAAGGCATCGGTCATCACGCCGGTGCCGGGCGGTGTCGGTCCGATGACGATCTGCTGCCTGATGGAGAACACGATCGAGTGCTTTTTGAGAAACCGCTGATGCGCTTCTTGGATGCTCCTTGGATGAAACCGGCCCTTTCCCTTGCGGAGGGTCGGTTTTTCTGTCTCCGGGGCCGGATCACGGGTTTGGGGCCGCATCCCGCGATGCACTGTCGGGATGGTAAGATGAGGGGAGGCGGGAGGATTGAAAATCAGTAGTTCTGGGTATTGCCCGGTGTGTGCGGACAGCCTACCTTTACCGAAAAAACGATGGAAAAGATCCGACCCCTTCTGGCGGAGGTTCCCGCCACGTTGCTCGTGCCGCTTTGGGCACGAGCCGAAGAACAGAAACGTTCTGATCCGCTGGTCCGCGATCCCCGATCGGCGGAGATTCTTCGGGCGCTCGATTTCGATTTTTCCCGCTTTTCGGGAGGCTGGATGTCACAACTCGGGTGTTGCATCCGCACGGTGATTCTCGATCGGGAAGTGCAGCGTTTTTTGGACGCACATCCCGGTTCGACGGTCATCAATCTCGGTTGCGGACTCGATACCCGGGTGTCGAGGCTCTCCGGGTACACCTGCTGGTATGATCTCGACCTTCCGGAGGTGATTGCCTTGCGATCGCACTTTTTCACCGAGACGGAGCAGCGGCATATGATAGCCTCATCGGTACTTGACAGCGGCTGGATGGAACGCATTATGGCTCCCGGTCCGGTACTGATCATTGCCGAGGGGTTGTTCATGTATTTTTCGGAGGAGGAGGTGACTTCCCTGCTGGATGCGTTGGCCCGATATTTCCCCAAGGCCGTGCTGCTGGTTGAGATGCTTGCTCCGCTGCTGGTCGGCCGGAACCGGATGCACGATGTCGTGAAGAATGCCTCTTTCAAATGGACTCTGTCCGACAGCCGCGATTTCAGCCGGCTGAATTCCCGCCTGCATTATGATTGTGAATGGTCCTATTTCGATATGGCTCGTCGACGCTGGCGTTATTTACGGCTGATTCATGGGATCGGGTGGGTACGCCGCAATATGAACAACCGTATCGTAAGGTTGCATTTCGAATGAAAGAGTGGCGGGACCGGGGCCAAAGCCCGGTCTCGCGTTTGTTTATCGGCGGAAAGTGGCCGTCAGCGACTCGGGCAGCGGGGCGGAGGCGTCGCGCCGCCAGACCATCGCCCGGTCGGCGGCCGCATCGCCCGTCCCGAAGTCGAACCCGTCCTCCGAATGGAAGGTCACGGGAAGCTCGCCCCCGAATCCGAATCCTTCGTAGAAGCCGCGGAGCCACTCCTTGCCCGGGGTGGGGATCAGGAAGGCGGCATCGTCGCCGCGTTCGGCGATACGCGTCATGGCCTGCCGCATGAGCTGCGAGGCCAGGCCGCGGCGGCGGGCCGATTCGGCCGTGGCGACGCCGTAGATGTAGGTCGTGCGTCCGAGTTCGGTCTCGAACGGCAGGAGGTGGAGCATCGCCACGGTGCGTCCCTCCTCCCCGATGGTCAATGCCCGGCGCCGCGAGTAGTAGCGGATCAGGAACGAGTCGACGAAGTCGTCGCCGTCGCCGAACGCCTCCATCCACAATCGTTTGCAGGCCAGTTCGTCGGGGTGGAGGTGGATTGCCTGGAATTTGTGTTGCAGGAAGGCCGGGTGGTAGGAGAGCTTCGCACGCCGGAGCCCTTCCAGCCCGAGGTCCTCCTCGCGGTTGATGAGCGTGAAGCGTGCGGGCAGGTGCTCGGCGAAGCGTTTGTTGATGATCGTGAAGGCCCCGTCGTACTCCGTGTCGGCCTTCTCGACGTGGGTGTCGAACGTGTGGTCGTTGACCGCCGAACCGTAGGTGAAGGCTGCCAAACGGTCGCCCACATAGATGCAGCCGCCCGTGAGTCCCAGCTCCGCGAAGTGTTCGAAGGCCCGCTGCATGGCCCGCTGTTCGGCGCACAGCTCCGAGGTATGTCCCTCGTGGACCTTCCGCCATTCGCGTTCCAGGGCCATGCACTCCTGGAACCGCTCCGGGGTCAGCTCCTCGTAGCGGTAATCGGGGTATTCCGCGGTGAAGCGGTTGATGTGGTTGCGCTTGGGCTGGTAGCGGCGTCCGGGCAGCGTGCGCAGGTCGTCGGCGTTGTAGACATAGTCTTCGAGCGCGCGGTCCGACTCGAAGGCGAACTCTCCGGGGTGCATCCGCCGGATCATCTCGCGTCCCTCGTCCGTCAGTCCGATGATGCGCAGGCGCTGTCCGTGGGCGTGGGCGTCCTCGCGCAGCTGCGGGAGGATCGGTCCGAAGTCGCCCGCTCCGACCGGCTGCATGTAGCCGATGCGCTCGCCGCCGTCGATCTGGAAGCGGATCACCAGAAAGCCTCCGACCTCGGCCCACGCGCTGTGGTAGACCGCCTGCCAGCAGTACATGTTGGCAAAGGCCAGGTCGCAGTTGCAGATGCCCGAAGGCATCGTATAGCGCTCGATGACGCTGCGGTCTTCGAGACGGACGGGATGGAACTCAATCATGAACCGTGTAATTCTTTTGTGCGATGCGCCCGTAGTATTGCTGGACGAGGGCCTGGAAACGCCGGACGAGGCTGTCGGCCGCCGGGGCGGAATCTCCGGGACCTGCCGGAGCGGGACCGGCGGAGGTTGCCGGGGTTGCGGAGACCGCGGGCGTGAAACCGAGCGGATTCCCCGCATCGTCGAGCGTGAGGATGCCGTCGTCGGTCAGGGCCCGGAACTGTCCGTCGTAGCTCACCGACCAGCGGGGACGCTGCGGCTCGTTGAGCACGTCGCGCCCGAAGGCGAAGTAGGGCTCGCGGTTGCCCGTGAGGCCCAAGAGCGTCGGCATCAGGTCGAGTTGCTGCGTGACCTCCGTGACTTCGCCCCGCAGGGCGCCGTCCGGCGTGTACATGAAGCCGAGGATGTGCATGTTGCCCGGGTAGGAGCGGGTCTTTTCGGCGAATTTCTCCGACGAGACGTGGTCGGCCACGAAGACGAAGATCGTGTGCCGGAACCACCCCTCGCCGCCGAAGCGTTCGAAGAAACGGCGGAAGGCCTGGTCGTCGTAGGCCACGCCCTTGTGGATTTTGGTGTAACCGTCGGGGAGCGTCGCGGCGTATTGTTCGGGCACGACGAACGGGTGGTGCGACGAGAGGGTGAACAGCGAGGCGAAGAAGGGTTCGGGCATGGCCGCGAGCTCCTCGCCCATGAATTGCAGGAAGGGTTCATCCCAGATGCCCCAGTAGCCGTCGAAATCACCCGTGCCGTGGCGGGCTTCGTAGTCTTCGCGGCTTACGAGCCGTTCGACGCCCGCCGAACGGGCGTAGGCCCCGAAGCCCATCGAACCGTGCTCCGAACCGCAGAAGAAGGCCGTCGTATAGCCCCGGTCGGCGAGCATGGCCGGCAGCTGGCGGCTCCGGCCGAGCGACTGCGGCATCAGCACGAAGGGGGTGCGGAACGACGGGATGCTGCCCAGCACCGACGGCATGGCCTGAATCGAGCGCGAACCGTTGGCATACATCCGCCGGAAGGTCAGCCCCTCGCGCATCAGCGAGTCGAGGAACGGCGTGAATCCCTTCTGCGGAAGGTCGGCGTAGACCTCCGGGCACAGGTGTGCGGAGTGCTCGGCCGACATGCTCTCCATGATGAAGATCACGATGTTGCGCGGGCCGAGGTTCAGCGACGTGCTGTCGGCCGGCTGGTGCTCGGGCGTGAAGTGTTGCGGAAGCTCCTCCTCGGTGAAGATGCGCGGGAAGTTCCCGTTTTCGGAGTTCCCCGCGGTGCGGAGGATGCAGAAGGGGTTGCTCAAAATGAGGTTTGCCTTACCGCTGTCCGAGGTGTAGAGCGTGGCGTTCGAGAGGGTGATCGGGCGTGTCATGCGCGTCATGCCGCCGCGGGCTCCGGCGATGCTCAATCCGGCGGCGAGGGACAGGAGGAGCGTCCCGCCCACGTAGTAGGGCCAGCCGCCGCGCAGCAGGCTCTCTTCACGCACCCGGCGGCGGTAGGCCCAGGTCAGCAGCGCCGTGAGCGCCGCCCACACCACGACAAGGTACCAGTTCTCGGCCATGAACTTCCCGACGAGTTGCAGCGAATTGTCGTTGTCGGCGAAGAAGATCTCGTCGGCGGTGAACCGCTTCTGCGTATAGCGGAAATAGACCGTATCGGCGAGGTTCGTGGCCACGACGAGCAGCGAGTTGACCACGACGTAGTAGCCGTAGAGCAGGCCGCGGTACCAGCGTCGTTCGCGCAGGTGCAGCGGCAGCAGCGAGAGCAGGATGAACAGCCCGTCGGCGTAGACCACCGACACGGTGTCGAATTTCAGCGCTCCGGCCAGGAGCGGTCCGATTTCGCCGAAGGAGAGCGGACCCAGCTGGGCGATGTTGTAGAGGTAGAACGTGAGACGGCACAGCATCAGCACCGCATAAAGCACGACCAGCCGCCACACCAGCATCCCCAGCGGTGTGCGGAGCAGGCGTGACGGCAGTGCCGTTTTCCGGGACGTTCGTTCCATCGTGTATTCGTGCGTTTCCGAGTGTAGGCGGGTTTCGGCATCCGAACTCCTTTCTCTGCCCCCCCCCGGAATCCGTTTATTCGCAGGCTTTGAGCGACATGTCGAGCGAGCGGATCTGGTGGGTCAGCGCTCCGACGGAGATGAAGTCCACGCCGCAGGCGGCATATTCGCGCAGCGTGTCGAGCGTGATGCCGCCGCTGGATTCGGTTTCGCAGCGTCCGGCCACCTTCTCGACGGCCTGGCGCGTCATCTCGGGCGTGAAGTTGTCGAACATGATGCGGTCGACACCTCCTGCGGCGAAGACCTCGTCGATATCCTCCAACGTGCGCACCTCGCACTCGATCGGCAGATCCTTGCCTTTGGCTTTGAGGTATTCGCGGGCGCCGGTGATCGCCTGGCGGATGCCGCCGGCAAAGTCGATGTGGTTGTCTTTCAGCAGGATCATGTCGAAGAGGCCCATGCGGTGGTTCTCGCCGCCGCCGAACTTCACGGCCATCTTGTCCAGCACGCGCATGCCGGGTGTGGTCTTGCGCGTGTCGAGCACCCTGGTGTGGAGCCCTTCGAGCTGCTTGACGTAAACGGCCGTCTGCGTCGCTACGCCGCTCATGCGCTGCATGATGTTCAGGAGGATCCGCTCGGCCTGCAACAGCGAGCGCAGGCGTCCCGAAACGTAGAAGGCCACGTCGCCGGGCTTCACTCGATCGCCGTCCCGGAGTACCTGCTCGAAGCGCATCTCCGGGTCGAGGCGGTTGAGGACCAACTGTGCGATCTCGATGCCGGCGATCACGCCCTCCTGCTTGCACAGCAGGCGCATGCGTCCGTGTTCATCCGCGGGAATGCAGCAGAGCGACGTGTGGTCGCCGTCGCCGATGTCCTCCTTGATGCAGAGTTCGATCAGTTCGTCCACAAAGGGCTTGTATTCGGGTTTCATAACTTGGCTTGTTTGAGATTTACGGTGCAAAGTTAACACTTCGCGCGCGGATCTCCGCGTTCCGGCAGCTATTTTTTTACCAGCAGCCGTCCTTCGTACTCCATGCGGTAGGTGCCCATGCAGGTGAAGGCCATGTGGAAGAGGGTCCCGTCGATCGTGCCCTCGATCTCGGTAAGCATGAACTGGGGAAAATCCTGATAGTCGTAGCCTCCCGTTTCGTTCGGAAGTTTGGCCTGCGGAATGAAACTTTCGGCTGAAAAGGTGAGCGAAGCTCCCTCACCTCCGGTATAGGGTATCCGGTAGATGCGCATCTCCTGCCCGGGCATATCGGGGGCGAAGCGTGTCTGGTGCATGTAGATGACCAGCCCCTTGTCACCGTGGATTTCGAACCACGCCTCCGGATCGGAGTAGGTCGAGTTGTCCTTCGTGTTGGTTACCTTGGCCGTTCCGTAGAAGTGCATGGTCTGGCCCGAGTAGACGCCGTCGACAATCTCGGGATTGCTCGTCGCGTACTGGACGCCTTCGTCGGCTTCGTCGTTGCAGGCGGCCAGCGCAAAGGCCGCCAAGCTCATCATCAACAGTTTTTTCAGCATGTTCAATCGATATTTAGGGTTAATATAAGGCCGAAGGTCCGGGGACGCCCGCGCTGGACGAACTCATTGCCGATCGACTTGAAATAGAATACGTTGTAGCTTGTGTCCGTGAGGTTGCGCCCCCATACGCCGAGCGACCAGCGGCGGTGTTCGAGCCGGATGGTGGCATTCATGAGGGCGTAGAAGGGCTCCGTGAGGGTGTTCTCCTCGTTCCATTGGATGGGACCCGCGCCCTGCACCCCGGCCTGCACGACCACGTCGCCCAGCCACGCCACGCCCGTCGGGCGGCTCCACGTCGCCGCGGCCGAGAAGGTGTGTTCCGGGGCGTATGGAACGCGCATCCCGGCGTAATCCTCGTTGCCGCTGCGGTAGCGCACGAAGCGGGCGTCGGTGTATCCGTAGCTGACGTTCAGGTCGAGGTCCCGCCACGGCGAGGCTTGCAGCGAGAGTTCGGCGCCGCGGCTGCGCGTGCGGCCCGCGTTGGCCATCATGCGGCCGGTGGTCTGCCCCTCGGGGAAGACGGTCAGCTGCTGGTCGCGGACCTCGATCCAGAAGAGCGCGAAGTCGCCCCGTATGTCCCCTTCCAGACACGAGAAGTGACCCCCGAATTCGAAGTTCCAGCTGTATTCCGGACGGTAGGACATCCGGTCGGGATCCTCCTCGGAGGCCGTTCCCGAGATCATCATCGTCTGCATCTTCTCCTGCAAGAGGTCCGAGAACATCTGTGTGTTGAAGCCTCCGGCCTTGTAGCCCCGCGCAACCGACAGGTAGAGGTTGCGCGTCGGGTCGAAGGCGTACATCACCGAGAGCTTCGGCAGCACTTCCAGATAGGAGTGCGCAAGGTCGCCCGTGTCGTCGATCGCAATCTGCCGCGGCGACGGGGTGCTGCCGTTGACGCTCACCTCGTAGTCCAGATTCGTGCGGCTGCGGTAGCGGAGCTGCGTGCGTTCGAAATCGGCGCGTACTCCGGCGGTCAGGTGCCAGCGCCCCAGCGTCAGGCGCGATTCGTGGTAGAGCGCCGCGCCCCACGCCGGCATGCGGAACTCCGACGCGAGCGGCAGTTCGTCGGCGTCGATCGTGTAGCGGAGCAGGTCGGGCATGCGGTTGGCGTTGTCGAGGATCAGCCGCTCGATGCCCGTGCGCTTGAAGGTCACCGGAGCGTCCATCCGCTGGTGGCGGTAGAAGCCGAAGGCTCCGAAGAGCCATCCGTAGCGCTCCGCACCCCGCGAGCGGAAGACCAGATCTTCGGTCAGGGCGTGTTCGCGCACGGCCTGCCGCAGCGTGAAGTAGGAGAGCGGCGTGAAGTCCTGGTCGAGCGTCATCGCGTCGTCCGTGTACTGGTAGCTGGTGATCGACGAGATGCTGTACCGTGCGGCGTCGCGGCGTACGGTGAGTCCGTCGCTGATCGACGTGCGGAGGTAGGAGCAGGGGTCGTTGTAGGCGATTTGCCCGGGGCGGAGGATCGTGGTGCCCTCGTCGTCGAGGAGCCCCTCGCCCGCATAGGCGTAAGGATAGCCCCCCTGATCGAGCCGCGAAACCGACAGCGTGTTGTCCAGCCGCAGCCCCCGGCCGTTGTCCCACTGCATCTTCCAGCGACCGCCGGCCTGCCACTCCCGGTCGCAGGTCCGGTGCGTGTATTCGTTCTCGAAGAAGCCGTCCGTGCGGGTGTAGAAGCCCGTGACGGCCATGCCGAGTCCGGGCGCCAGCCGGTAGTAGGTGGAGGCCCGGGCCCGCAGCGTGTTGCCGCTGCCGTATTCGACCAGCGCCCGCACCCCTTCGTACGTGAGCGGCGAGAGCGTGTAGACGTTCACCACGCCGCCCATCGTGTTGCGCCCGTAGAGCGTCGACTGCGGGCCCCGCAGCACCTCGATGCGTTCGATGTCGGCCAGTTCCGTGTCGAAGCCGTTCTTGTTGAGCAGCGGCACGTTGTCGACGTTCAGCCCGATGACCGGCTGGTCGATCCGTGCCCCGAGCCCCCGCACGTAGATCGACGAGGTCATGCGCGAACCGTAGTCCGGAGCGTGGAAGTTGGGTACCGTGAGCGAGATCTCCTTCAAGGCGGTGATCCCGCCGCGCGCGACGGCCCGGAGGCCGAGGATCGACGACGCCACGGCCGTCGACCGCAGCACCGGCCCCTGCTTGATGGCCGTCACCTGCACGCGGTCGACCGCGATCGTCGTGTCGGCGCGCTCGGCCTCCGGACCGTCTGCTGCCGCGGCCCGATACGACGGCAGGAGGCCCGCCGTGAGGATCAGAACGTTTGTGAGGAGTCTTCGAAACTGCATGGTACGTCCGGAATCTCGTGTTCCGCCTGCAAAGTAACGCTTTTATTCCGGATGTTGCAATCCTAATTTATGAGGAGGAGCGCCGAAAAAGGATGGCGGGACGGGTGGCAGGGCACCTCCGGCATCCGATTCCGGCCCGGGGTCCGGGTACGGCGGGCCTCCTTACATTTCGTCGGCGTCGACCAGCCCTGCCCGGAGGGCATAGACCGCCAGCCCCGCCACGGAGCGGATGCCGAGCTTTTCGGCAATGTTGCGGCGGTGGGAGATGACCGTCGTCAGGCCGATGCCCAGCCGGTCGGCGATCTCCTTGTTGATCAGCCCGCGGGCCACGAGCGCCAGCACCTCCGTCTCGCGTTCCGAGAGGGGCGATGCCGCGGCCGGGCGTTCGGGCTGGGCCTGTTCGGGGAGCGTGTGTTCGGGGCGCCGCACCTGTTGCTGCATGCGCACCAGCGCGTGGACGAACTCCTCCTCGCCGGTGCGGATGTCGAGGCAGTGCATCCCTTCGACGGGGCGGCTGCCGGTCAGCACGATCGTGCGGTGGCGGCGTTCGCGGAAGAAGGCCGCATGGGACGTGAAGAGCGGTGCGGCGACGAAGCAGTGGATGAACCGGTCGGGGCCCGCTTCGAGGTATTCGGGGACGCTCCGGAAGAGCTCCACGGCGGCCTGCGGAACCACCTTTTCGAGGATCGAACGCAGACCCGCTCCCATGAGGATGTCGGGCGTCAGGACGGCTATCGCAGGAATCGGCGGCATCATTCGTGGTGGTAGGGTTCGTTGTTCAGGATCGTGAAGGCGCGGTAGATCTGTTCGGCGAAGATCGCCCGCACGATCTGGTGCGAGAAGGTCATGCGCGAGAGCGACAGCTTGGCATCGGCCCGGGCGTAGACCTCCTCCGAGAAGCCGTAGGGACCGCCGATCACCAGCACGAGGCGTTTCACGCCGCTGTTCATGCGTTTCTGCAACCACAGCGCGAACTCCACCGAGCGGAACTCCGTGCCCCGCTCGTCGAGCAGCGTCACGCAGTCGCCTTCCGAGAGTTGGCGCAGGATCGCCTCGCCTTCCAGCGCACGCTGCTGTTTGGCGCTCAAACTCTTCGTGTTGCGGACATCGGGAAGGGTCGTCACGGCGAAGCGGCAGTAGCGGTTCACCCGCCGGGCGTAAAGCTCGACCAGCGAGGCGATCTCCTGCGAATCGGTCTTGCCGATGACGATCAGTTCGATGTTCATGTCTCAAAGGTCGCTGTTCCACTCGCCGTCGGCGTCGGCGTAGATCACCGGACGCGACCGCTCCACCGATTTGAGCCACTGATAGGCCTTGTACATGTTGTATCCGTTGCCCGAGGGCGAGCCCAGCTCGTAGGCCACCACGCAGGTGAAGTTCCGCGAACGGTAGTACATCGACTTCACCCGTTCGAGGTACTCGTCGGCCAGCGACGGGTCGTTCGACGGCGTGCCGCCCACGCGGCGGTCGTCGCGTCGCTCCGGGGCCGAAATCGCCGCGCGGTCGATCACGTAGAGCCCCAGTTCGTCGCACAGCCCGTAGAACCACGCCGGTTGCGGGTGGCTCGGGCAGATCGTATTCTTGCCTTTGGATTTCAGGGCTTTCAGCTCCGAGAGCGTCGTCTTCGGATCCGCGGCGGCGTCATACTCCGCCCGGACGAGTTGCAGCTCCTTGCCCAGACGCATCAGGCGCCCGTCGACGAGCTCCGTCTTCCCGAAGCCGATCTTCATCGGCATGTACTCCTTGTAGACGCCGTTGCGCCGCGTGAAGAGCATCACGCTGTAAAGCGGCGGATTCTTGCTTCCGGCCTCCCACTTGTTCGCATAGGTGCCGTAGATGAAGGGGCTGTAACGGACCGTGTCGGTCGAGCGTCCGGGGATGGTGATCTCCGTCATGTTGAAGTCGAGGAGCTTGCCCTGCGGCGAATAGATGTCGTAGCCCACGGTCACCGGCTCGTCGTAGTTGTAGGCGTTGCAGGCGATGATTTTCAGGTCGAGCATCCCGAAGTCGCGCCCCAGCGTGTCGGGAACCAGCGCGATCTCGAAGTCGGCGATCGACCGTTTGTTCTGATAATAGAGGTAGCTGCCGTCGAAGATCTCCCGCGCGGCGGGTTCGGCGTCGATCGGCTGCCGGCGCGAGCGCAGCAGCACCCGGAAGTTGTTGACCCCCTCGCGGATGTAGGGCGAGAGGTCGAACTCCGCGGGGGTCAGCGGGTCGTTGACCTCGGCGACGGGCTGGTCGTTGAGCCACAGCGAATAGGGCGCTCCCGTGTTTTCGAGGTGCAGGAAGACCCGTCCGTCGGTCCAGGCGAAGGGAATCTCGATCTTGGCGCCGTAGAAGGCCGCGATGTCGCCGTCGGACTCGATGATCAGCTCCGGGCGGAAGGCCTTCCAGTATCCGCCGGCTTCGCGGTTGCGGGCGTCGGCGTCGTGGCGGGCGTCGTAGGGGATGACTTCCGTGCGGTAGATGCGTCCGCCCCGCTCGGGCAGCGGAACCGGTGTGCGCTCCTCCTGGGCCGCGGCCGCCAGCGTGCAGGCTGCCAGGGCAGCCGTCCATATCGTTCGTTTCATCGTATGCTGGGATATATATCTCGGACAAAGGTACTTTTTTTTTGCCAAATCGCAAATTATGGCTAACTTTGTCAATTCGGAAAAATGTGTGAACTGAAAGCTATGAAAACGCAGAGAATCGCAGAAATCCTGAAATCGGGTGTCGTGGATACCGACATCGTCGTCAAAGGCTGGGTGCGCACCAAGCGCGGAAACAAGAATGTGGCGTTCATCGCCCTGAACGACGGATCGTGCGTGAACAACATACAGGTGGTGGTCGACCTGGCCAAAATCGCCGAAGAGACGCTCAAACCCATCACCACGGGGGCCTGCATCCGCGTCGACGGACGGCTCGTCGCCTCGCCCGGCGCCGGCCAGGGCGTCGAGGTCCAGGCCGAACGGATCGAAATCTACGGCACGGCCGATCCCGAGAGCTATCCGCTGCAAAAGAAGGGCCATTCGCTGGAATTCCTGCGCGACATCGCCTACCTGCGTCCCCGGACCAACACGTTCGGCGCCGTGCTGCGCATCCGTCACGCCATGGCCTACGCCATCCACGAGTATTTCAACAACCACGGATTCTACTACTTCCATACGCCGATCATCACCGCTTCGGACTGCGAAGGCGCCGGGGCGATGTTCCAGGTCACGACCCTCGACCTGAACAACCTGCCCAAAACCGAGGACGGAAAGATCGACTATACGCAGGACTTCTTCGGCAAGTCGTGCAACCTGACCGTCTCGGGGCAGCTCGAAGGCGAACTGGGCGCCCTCTCGCTGGGCCGCATCTACACCTTCGGCCCGACGTTCCGCGCCGAGAATTCGAACACCCCGCGCCATGCGTCGGAGTTCTGGATGATCGAGCCCGAAGCTGCGTTCTACGATCTGGAAGACAACATGGAGCTGGCCGAGGACTTCCTGAAATACCTCATCCAGTATGCGCTGGACCACTGCATGGAGGATCTCGAATTCATGAACAAGATGTGGGACAAGGGGCTGCTCGATCGGCTCCGCTTCGTGCTGCACAACGATTTCAAGCGACTCGACTATACCGAAGGCATCGAGATCCTCAAAGCCTCGGGCCGCAAGTTCGAGTTCCCCTGCGACTGGGGCTGCGACCTGCAATCGGAGCATGAGCGCTACCTCGTCGAGGAGCACTTCAAGCGCCCGGTGATCCTGATCAACTACCCGAAGGAGATCAAGGCCTTCTACATGAAGCAGAACGACGACGGCAAGACCGTGCGCGCCATGGACGTGCTCTTTCCCGGTATCGGCGAGATCATCGGCGGTTCGGAGCGCGAGGCCGACTACGAGAAACTCAACCGCCGCGTCAAGGAGCTCGGCATGAACGAGCGCGAGCTGTGGTGGTATCTCGATACGCGCCGCTGGGGGTCGGCACCCCACTCGGGATTCGGACTGGGATTCGACCGTCTGCTGCTGTTCGTCACCGGCCTGACGAACATCCGCGACGTGCAGCCCTTCCCGCGTACGCCGCTGCACGCCGATTTTTAACCGTTTGCGAGCCATGACACCGGACGGAGGGGGGGAGCTTCCGCCGCCCGGTGCCGAGCTTTTCGGGGTGCTGACCCGAATCCGCGAGACCCGGACCCGAAAATGAAGAAACCAAATGAGAAGCTGATTTCTTAATTTGGATTCAATATGGCAATCAATCAGAAACAGGTACTTTCGCTTCAACAGAAGCTCTCTCCGCAGCAGATTCAGATGATCAAGCTGTTGGAGCTACCCACCGTGCAGCTCGAACAGCGCATCAAACAGGAGATCGAGGACAACATCGTCCTGGAAGAGGAGGAGCGTGCGCCCGAAGAGGAGGAACAGCCCCAGCAGATCTCCGTCGACGAGTATCTGCGCGAGGACGACACCCCCTCGTACAAGAGCCGCATCAACAACTTCTCGAAGGATGACAAGCAGCGTCCGGTCTATCTGACCGAGGGGCGGTCGTTGCAGGAGTATCTGGTCGAGCAGCTCGGTTACCGGAACCTCTCGGAACGGGAGATGCGGCTGGCGGTCTACCTCGTCGGGAGCATCGATGAGGATGGCTACCTGCGCCGCGATCTGGAATCCGTGGCCGACGACATCGCCTTCACGATCGGACTCGAAACCTCGGCCGGGGAGCTGGAACGGATCCTCGGGGTCATCCACGAACTCGAACCCGCCGGAATCGGGGCCCGCGACCTGCGGGAGTGCCTGCTGTTGCAGATGGAGCAGCTGCCGCTCAACACGCGGGCGCGGCGTTTGGCACGCAAAATCCTCACGAACTACTTCGACGAGTTCGTCAAGAAGCACTACGAGAAACTCATGGCGCGGCTGCAAGTCTCGGAGGAGGACTTCCGCGAGGCGATCGCCGAGATCCGGCGCCTGTCGCCCAAACCCGGCAATCTCTATGCCGAGGGAGGCACGGATACCACGCCCTACATCATCCCGGACTTCATCCTCGATTATCAGGACGGACGTTTCAACCTCTCGCTGAACTCCTACAACGTGCCCGAGGTGCGGGTCAACCGCCGTTACGTGGAGATGATCCGCGACATGGTGGGCGCCGACGGTAAGGTCAAGGAGCAGGACCGCGAGGCGCTCCAATTCGTGAAGAGCAAGATCGACTCCGCGAAGTGGTTCATCTCGGCCATCAAACAGCGTCACGACACGCTGATGCGCACGATGCAGACCATTCTGGACTACCAGCAGGAGTACTTCAAGGACGGCGACCGCTCGAAGCTCCGGCCGATGATCCTCAAGGATATTGCCGACCGCACGGGGCTCGACGTCTCGACGATCTCGCGCGTGGTCAACAGCAAGTACGTGCAGACGCAGTTCGGGATCATCCTGCTCAAATCGCTCTTCTCGGAGGCCATGCAGACCGATTCGGGCGAGGAGGTGTCGAGCTACGAGATCAAGAACATCCTCCAACAGTGCATCGACGAGGAGGACAAGCGCCGTCCGCTGACCGACGAAACCCTGATGGACATCCTCAATTCGAAGGGCTATCGCATCGCCCGGCGTACGGTGGCCAAATACCGCGAAATGCTCGGCATCCCCGTGGCGCGGCTGCGCAAGCAGATCTGATCCCGCGCCGGTTGCGGGCGGAGCCGTTCCCCGATTAACCCATGAATACGATGAATTTCCGGAAAATTGCCAATACGCTCTCCTGGGTCCTGCACCCGTTCCTGCTGCCCGTCTATCTGATGGCGCTCCTGCTCACGATGACCACCTTCGCGCTCTACTCCACGAACGTGAAGCTCTATTTCATGTGGGTCGTGGCGCTCTATGCGATCATCATCCCCTTCCTGACGCTCGGCATCCTGCGGTCGCTGGGCCGCATCTCCGACTTCCGGGTCGACGACCGCCGCGAACGCCTGCTGCCCCTGCTGATCGGCACGGTCTGCTATGTGCTCTGCGCCCTCACCTTCGCGAAGATCCCCTCGGCGATCTTCCTGCGCAAGTTCATGGTTGCGGCGGCCTGCTGCGAGGCGATGTGCTTCGTGGTGTCGCTGCGGTGGAAGATCAGCCTCCACCTGACCGGCATGGGGGCCATCGTGGCGCTGCTCGTGGTGATGAATGTCGTCGGCGTGGGGAACATGCTCATCCCGCTCGCCGCGGCGATTCTTTGTGCCGGGGCGCTGGCATCGGCCCGGCTCTATCTGGGGTGTCACAATCCCCGTCAGATTGCCGCGGGCTTCTTCGGCGGATTCTGCGTGTCGCTGCTGGCCGTGCTGTTCCTCTAACAACGGACTCCCGCCGGAGAGATGGAATTCACCCCTGCCGCAATCCATGCGGCAGGGGTGAATTTTTCAAAGCAGGATTTCCGGACCTATTTCAGCCTCCGCAGCCTGCGGTCCTCCGGGGCGGTCTCCCGCAGCGAAATGGCGAAACCGCCCCCGCGGGCCATCCATACCGACAACCGGCTCCGGGCATCGACCCGCCCGCTGCGGATCCGGTAGGATTCGGGATTCGTCGCGTAGTCGGCGTCCGGGGCGTCGGCGTAGAGCGTCGCCACATACTCCCGTCCGGGATCCAGAAAGTCGAACGCAAGCTCCATCGTGCGGGCCTCCTCGTTGGTCACGCCGCCCACGAACCACTCGCTGCGCCCTTTGGCCCTGCGCGCCGCCACGATGTAGGCGCCCGGTTCGGCTGCCAGATAGCGGCTGTCGTCCCAGTCGACGGCCACATCCTTGATGAATTGGAAGGCGTCCATGTATTTCTCGTAGTGCTCCGGAAGGTCGGCGGCCATTTGCAGCGGCGAATACATCGTCACGTAGAGCGCCAGCTGGTTGCAGAGCGTCGCGTTGACCTTCGAACGGTTGCCCGGGGCGAAGGTCGAGATGTCCATGCAGAAGATTCCGGGCGTGTAGTCCATCGGGCCGCCCTGCAACCGCGTGAAGGGCAGGATCGTGACGTGGTGGGGGCGTGTTCCGCCGAAGGCCTGGTATTCGGTGCCGCGGGCCGACTCGTTGCCGATCAGGTTGGGATAGGTGCGGCACAGTCCCGTGGGGCGCGTCGCCTCGTGGGCGTTGACCATGATGCGGTATTCGGCCGCCTTCTTCACGGCGTAGAGGTAGTGGTTGTTGCACCACTGCCCGTAGTGATGCTCGCCGTAGGGGAGGATCGGGCCCACGTAGCCGCTCTTCACGGCCGTGTAGCCGTACTCGTTCATCAACCGGTAGGCGCGGTCCATGTGACGCTCGTAGTTGCGCGTCGAGCTCGACGTCTCGTGGTGCATCATCAGCCGGATCCCTTTCCGGTGGGCGTAGTCGTTGAGCATCCGGATGTCGAAGTCCGGGTAGGGCGTCACGAAGTCGAAGACGTAATCCTTCTGGTGCCCGGCCCAGTCCTCCCAGCCGACGTTCCAGCCCTCGACCAGCACCTGGTCGAAGCCGTGTTCGGCCGCGAAGTCGATCACGCGCTTCACGTTTTCGTTGTTCGCGCCGTGGCGGCCGTTGGGCTTGCATTTCGAGAAATCGGTCTTCCCGAGCTGCACCGAGGGCAGCGACGTGTAGGCCCAGGAGCTCTTCCCGGTGATCATCTCCCACCAGACACCCATGTATTTCGCGGGTTTGATCCACGACGTATCCTCGTAGGCGCACGGCTCGTTGAGGTTCAGGATCAGGTTCGAGGCCAGGATGTCGCGGGCGTCGTCGCTCACCATCACCGTGCGCCACGGCGTCACGCACGGCGCTTGCAGATGCCCCTTGTCGCCCCGGGCATCGGGCGTGAGGTGCGAGCGGAAGACGAACGTCCGGTCGTCGAGGTCGAGGTGCATGCACGGGTAGTCGACCAGCGCCGCCTCGTGCAGGTTGATGTAGAGCCCGTCGTCGCTCTTCATTTGCAGCGAGGTCTGCACGCCCGTCGGCGAGAACGGGCCGTCGGGCGTGCCGCTCGTGCGCATGGCCTCGGGCAGCAGGCGCCGGATCTCGGAGAGCTTCGAGACCGTGTATTCGAACTCCTGCGTGTAGTAGTTGCCCGGGATCCAGAAGGCCGTGTGGTCGCCCGTCATGGCGAATTCGGTCCGCTCCTCCCGGAGGGTGAAGTGCCGGAGCCGCGGCTGCTCGGGAAACTCATAGCGCAGTCCGAGCCCGTCGTCGTAGAGCCGGAAGCGCACGATCAGCACGCGGCCCTGCTGTTCGAGCGTGACGGCCAGTTCGTTGTAGTGGTTGCGGATCGTGGCCGTTTCTCCCCATACGGGCTCCCAGGTCTCGTCGAACGAGCTCCGCTCCGCCGAGCGCAGCGTGAATCCGTCCAGCAGCGAGGGGGCGTTTTTGAGCTCGAAGCCCAACCGGCTGGGAAGCACTACCGCGCGGTCCTTGTAGGTGAGGGCGTAGCGCGGAACACCGTCCGCAACGTCGAATGTCAGGGTCAGCAGATGGCCGGGCGAGGTGAGGACCTCCTCCGCGGCGAGCGGTCGCAGAACGAGCAGACCGGCAAGGATGAGCAGCAGTCTCTTCATGAATTTTCGGTTTTTTCGTGTGTCTATGAAACAAAGATACGTTGAAAACCCGTCTCGGAGGGATAAAAAAAACCGGTTTTGGGATAAAACCGGTTTTTTTGCAGAATTTGTGAGGGCGGTTAGACGCAACCCTGGGCGAGCATGGCGTTGGCCACCTTCATGAAGCCGCCGATGTTGGCTCCCACCACGTAGTTGATGTATCCGTCGGGCTCGGTGCCGTACTGCACGCAGACCGAGTGGATGTTCTTCATGATGGATTTCAGCTTGGCGTCGACCTCCTCGGGCGTCCAGGTGATGCGCATCGAGTTCTGGGTCATTTCCAGTCCCGACGTGGCCACACCGCCGGCATTGGCCGCCTTGCCCGGGGCGTAGAGCAGCTTGTGCTGCTGGAAGATCTTGATCGCCTCGGGGGTCGAGGGCATGTTGGCGCCTTCGGCCACGCAGATGCAGCCGTTGTCGACCAGCATCTGGGCCTCGTCGCCGTTCAGCTCGTTCTGCGTGGCGCATGGCATGGCGATGTCGCACTTCACGCTCCACGGACGCGCGCCCGGGTAATACGTGGCCGACGGATAACGATCGGCGTACTCCTTGATGCGGCCGCGGAAGATGTTCTTCAACTCCATGACGTAATCCAGCTTCTCGGGGCTGATGCCTTCGGGATCGTAGATGTAGCCCGACGAGTCGGAGAGCGTTACGACCTTGGCGCCCAGTTCCGTAGCCTTCATGCAGGCGTACTGGGCGACGTTGCCCGAGCCCGAGATGCAGACGGTCTTGCCCTCGAACGAATCGCCGCGCGTGGCGAGCATCTCCTGGGCGAAGTAGCAGGTTCCGTAGCCCGTGGCTTCGGGACGCAGCGGGCTGCCGCCCCAGTCGCGGCCCTTGCCGGTCAGCGTGCCGGTGAACTCGTCGCGCAGCCGCTTGTACTGGCCGAACATGAAGCCGATCTCACGTCCGCCGACACCGATGTCGCCGGCCGGGACGTCGGTATCCTGTCCGATGTGGCGCTGCAACTCGGTCATGAACGACTGGCAGAACTTCATCACCTCGTTGTCCGACTTGCCTTTGGGGTTGAAGTCCGAACCGCCCTTGCCGCCGCCCATGGGCAGGGTGGTGAGGCTGTTCTTGAAGGTCTGCTCGAAGGCCAGGAATTTCAGGATCGAGAGGTTCACCGACGGGTGGAAGCGGATGCCGCCCTTGTAGGGACCGATGGCGCTGTTCATCTGGATGCGGTAGCCGCGGTTGATTTCGATCTCGCCCTTGTCGTTGAGCCACGGCACGCGGAACATGATGACGCGTTCGGGTTCGGCAATGCGGTCGAGTATCTTCATCTTTTGGAGAATCGGGCTGGCGACGATATGGGGAGCCAGCGATTCGGCCACCTCGCGGACGGCCTGATGGAACTCCGGTTCACCCGGATTGCGGGCGATCAGCCGGGCCATGAAATCTTCGACGTACTGTCGGGCTTGTTCGTTCATAGCGATTCGTTTTTAGAGGTTTTTGTGATGGCTTTCTGGCCTTAAAATTAATATATTCATCGCTATTTTGCAAGTTCTTTAAGAATTTCGTAAAATATTTTACTTTGATGCCTGCCCCGTTTGCTTACGGTCCGGGGCTCTGTTCGTCCCGCTACTGAAAATCCGTAATGAAAAATGACGGATTCGCCGTGAATCCGTCATGGAAATTTTTTTGAAATTTTTTTGAAAAATTTTTCCTGCTTTCGCCCGGATCGCCTCCGAAACCTCCCGATCCGCTTTCGGAATCCTTCCTGCGGGCCTTCCGTTTACTTCGAAAATGCGAACCCGAGGTAGACGTTCTCGTATTTTTTGAGCAGTGAGGCAACCGTGGCGAGCGAGGAGACCTTGCTGCCGAGTTCGGTGGCGAACTCCACGAGTTTCGTCACCGGGAAGACCAGCAGCAGGTCCGAGCCGCTGACATAGGCATGGCCGTCGACCGATCCCAGGTTGAGATTGCCCTTGGCGAAGCGGAGCGTGATGACGTGCGTTGCGGCATCGTACTCGTAGTTGCCCGATAGTTCGTGCTTCCCCAGCAGGGCCGTGAAGGTATTGTCCGCCTGTTCGAAGGTGAAGCTGCCCGCCCCGGACTCGATGCCGGCCAGTGCGTAGGCCTTTTCGAGCTGCTGCACGACGGTCGATTCAAGGGCTGCGCCGCCGAGTTCCGAGACCATATCCTCGCCTTCGAACTTCACACCCGGACCCGTGTAGTTCCAGGTTCCCGTCAGGGCGTACTGGGTCAGTTTGCCGTCGGTGGCCTCGTCGACGGCCGTGGTGGCGATTTTTTTCAGGGCATCTTTCCAGTCCTGGGCCGCGGCCGTGGTTGCAAGGAGCAGCAGGGCCGCCGGAAGAAGGAGTTTTTTCATCGTATTCGGTTTTAGTGCCGGGGGCGGCGTTCGGTTGCCGTGCCCGGGCGTGTCATAACGTGTCGAGTTCGCGGAGCCAGACCGCCGCCGAGGCGTCGGAGGGCATCCGCCAGTCGCCGCGCGGCGAGAGGGCCACCGATCCGACCTTCGGGCCGTCGGGCATGGCCGAACGCTTGAACTGCTGCGTGAAGAACCGCCGGAAGAAGGTCCGCAGCCATTTGAGGATCGTCTCGCGGTTGTAACTCCCCTCGAAGGCCACCTCGGCCAGCAGCAGGATCTTCTCCGGGCCGTAGCCCAGCCGCAGGAAGTTGTAGAGGAAGAAGTCGTGGAGTTCGTAGGGGCCCACGAGGTCCTCGGTTTTCTGGGCGATCTTCCCTTCGGCATCGGCCGGCAGGAGCTCGGGGCTTACCGGCGTGTCGATGATGTCGAGCAGCGTGGCCCGCGTCGCGGGGTCGCTCTCCGTGTCGGCGGCCCACTTCACGAGGTGGCGCACCAGCGTCTTCGGCACCGAGGCGTTGACGCCGTACATCGACATCTGGTCGCCGTTGTAGGTGGCCCAGCCGAGGGCCAGCTCCGAGAGGTCGCCCGTGCCGACCACCAGTCCGCCCTCCATGTTGGCTATGTCCATGAGGATCTGTGTCCGTTCGCGGGCCTGGGCGTTCTCGTAGGCGGCCGAACGCTCCGACGGATCGAGCCCGATGTCGCGAAAGTGTTGCAGGCAGGCCTCGCGGATCGGGATCTCGCGCACCGTGACGCCCAGTCCGCGCATCAGTTCCAGAGCGTTGCGGTAGGTGCGGTCGGTGGTCCCGAATCCGGGCATCGTGATGCCGAGGATCCCGGCGCGGTCGAGCCGCAGCAGGTCGAACGTGCGGACCGTCACGAGCAGCGCCAGCGTCGAGTCCAGACCGCCCGAGATGCCGATCACGGCCTTTTCGCTCCGCGTGTGGAGAAGCCGCCGGGCCAGTCCGTGCGACTGGATGCGGAAGATCTCCTCGCAGCGTTCGTGGCGGTCGCCCTCCTCCTTCGGGACGAACGGCATCGGGTCGATGTCGCGTTCCGGTACGGCGGCCCGCAGCCCTTCGGGGATCTCCATTTCGATGACGGTGTTCTCCGAGGAGCTCTCCCGCTGGCGGAACGAGGTGTTGCGGCGGCGTTCGAATTCCAGCCGCTGGATGTCCACGTCGGCGACGACGAGCTGTTCGTCGGTCGAGAAGCGTTCGGCTTCGCGCAGGATCGTGCCGTTTTCGGCGATCAGGCCGTTTCCGGCGAAGACCAGGTCCGTCGAGGACTCGCCGAGGCCTGCCGAGGCGTAGACGTAGGCCGAGAGCGTGCGGGCCGACTGCTGGGCGACGAGTTGCCGCAGGTAGTCGTGCTTGCCGGCCAGTTCGGGCGAGGCCGAGAGGTTGAAGATCACCTTTGCGCCGTTCAGCGCCAGCTGCGACGAGGGCGGGATCGGAGCCCAGAGGTCCTCGCAGATCTCCACGCCGAACTCCGCGCCGTTGACGGCGAAGGTGAGGTCGGCCCCGAAATCGGCCTGCTGTCCCGCGACGTCGATCCGCTCTTCCGAGATCCCGGCGCCCGATGCGAACCAGCGGCCCTCGTAGAACTCTCCGTAGTCGGGGATGTAGCTCTTCGGGACGACGCCGAGGATCTTTCCCTGGGTCATCACTACGGCGCAGTTGTAGAGCGACGCTCCGTGGCGCAGCGGCGCCCCGGCGATCAGAGCCAGCGGGAGCTTGCGCGTGTCGCGGGCCAGGCGTGCGAGGGCCTCGTCGGCGGCATCGAGCAGCGTGGGCTGCAACACGAGGTCGCCGCACGTGTAGGCCGTCGTGCCCAGTTCGGGGAATACGACGATCTCCACGCCCCGGCGTGCCGCCTCTTCGGCCAGTGCGGCCATGCGTTCCGTATTGTAGGTGCAGTCGCCGACCCGCAGGGCGGGAATCGCCGCCGCGACTTTCAGAAATCCGAAATTGTCCATCTTTTCACATGTTTATGCCCCTCCCGGGGGCTTTTCTCGCTTTTCGCTCCTTTGCCCCGGCAACGAACCGCTCCGCCGCAGCCTATTCGGCCCAGAGCTGCGCCAGGTTCAGGATCACCTGCTGGGCCTTGCGCATGGTGGTGAGTGAGCAGTACTCGAACTTGCCGTGGAAGTTCATGCCGCCGGTGAAGAGGTTCGGGCACGGCAGCCCCATGAACGAGAGCCGCGCGCCGTCCGTGCCGCCGCGGATCGGCCGCACGAGGGGCTTCACCCCGGCCATCTCCATGGCCCGCAGCGCCTTGTCGATCACCTGCGGATGGGGTTCGACCATCTTGCGCATGTTGAAGTACTGGTCCTTGACCGTGAGCGTCAGCACGTCGCTGCCGTATTTCTGTTTCAGCAGGTCCACGCAGGCCCACATGAAGACCTTTTTCTTCTCGAAGCGCTCGGCGTCGTGGTCGCGGATGATGTAGCTCACCGTGGCCCGCTCGACTGTGCCGTTCACGCCGACGCAGTGGTAGAATCCCTCATATCCCTCGGTGAACTGCGGGCGTTCAGCCGCCGGGAGCAGCGTCTGCAACTCGCACGCCACGTCGATGGCGTTGATCATCTTGCCCTTGGCATAGCCCGGGTGGACGTTGCGGCCCTGAATCTCGATCTTCGCGCTCGCGGCGTTGAAGTTCTCGTATTCGAGTTCGCCCTCCATGCCGCCGTCGACCGTGTAGGCGAAGTCCGCCCCGAAGGCCCGCACGTCGAAGAAGTCGACGCCGCGCCCCACCTCCTCGTCGGGCGTGAAGCCGATGCGGATCTTGCCGTGCTTGATCTCCGGGTGGGCCATCAGGTATTCGGCGGCGGTCATGATCTCCGCCACGCCGGCCTTGTCGTCGGCTCCGAGCAGCGTCGTGCCGTCGGTGTGGATCAGCGTGTGTCCCTTGAAGAAGGCCAGCTCCGGGAAATCCTCGACGCGCATCGTCAGGTGTCCGTTCAGCACCAGGTCGCCGCCGTCGTACTCCTCGACGATGCGGGGCTTGACATCCTTGCCGCTCATGTCGGGCGAGGTGTCCACGTGGGCGATGAAGCCGATCACCGGGGCCTGCTCATATCCCTTCGAGGCGGGCACCGTGCCCATCACGTAGCCGTACTGGTCCATCGATACCTCGGTCATGCCGAGCGTCAGCATCTCGTCGCGCAGGGCTTCGAGCAGCACCTTCTGTTTCTCGGTCGAGGGGAACGTGGTGCTCTCCTCCGACGACTGGGTGTCGTAGGAGACATATTTCAGAAAACGTTCTTTGAGATCCATATGTTGATGTATGCTTATTTCCGAGAAATGGTTATTCGATAATATGTATCAATATTATCGTAATATTTGCTTTTAATTTTTTGCTCTTTTAAAACAATCTTAGTTGTTTGACTTTCCCAACTATTCTCATTTATTGGCTTATTTCCAACAATGTTAGAAATATACTCTGTTAAAATATTTTTATTGTTGACCCCATTAAGAATTGCATTATCGAACGAGGGCTCAATCAAAAAAGATATTGAAGTTAATTTATCATTCTTGAATTGTGGCTGAGTATCAAAAATAATACAAAACTCTTGTTTACTTTGGAATGTATTGGTGCTATATCTTGTTTCACGAACAGGAATGGTATTGGAAGATCGAAACCAAAACATACAATAAATATTGTTATCCCAGATATTCATTTTCCCAGTTTCTTTATAATTTTTAATCAACTTTTTATATTCAGATCGAGACATCCCAAGGTAAAAGTTGCAGATTGAGAATTTGAAATCTGTATTTTTATTTTTATTAACGCTTTTGGTTGAGTCTTGCAGTAATTTATATACTGTAATCTCTGTTTTTAAATGTTCTATCTCTTTTTTTTAGCAGTTCACATTCGTTTGAATATCTTTTATTTTCATTTTGCAGATCTTTATTTTTAGCTCCTAAATTTATGTTATTAGCAAACAATACGATCACTAATATAGAAAGACCTATTAGAAAAATTATATAAGTTTTTTTCATCTTTTTTCTCAATTAGTTTTACTCCTCCTTTTTTGCGCGGAGCGTATGCCAGGCGAAGTAGCCGATCAGCACCAGATACATCACCAGTCCGGTCCATTCGGCGGCGTTCGAGGCGGCCCAGTCTGCGAGGAACCAGTCCACCTCGCAGAATTTCAGGATTGCGCTCACCACGCCCATCAGCGCACCGCCGGCGATGAAGCCCGACGCAATCAGCGTACCGCGGTCGAAACGCGCCTTGTTCAGCGCCTCGTCCTTCGAGCGCGTCGAGACGAACCATGCGACCAGTCCACCGACCACCAGCGGGGCGTTCAGCTCCATCGGGATGAACATGCCGAGTGCAAAGGCCAGCGCCGGAACGCCGATGGCCGTCAGCACCAACGCCAGCGCCGCACCGCAGAAGTAGAGCATCCAGGGGGTCTGGCCGCCGGTCATCAGCGGCTGGATCACCGCCGCCATGGCGTTGGCCTGCGGAGCGACGAGCGCCCCCTCGCCGACGAACCCGAACGACTTGTTGAGGATGATCATCACGCCGGCCACCGTAGCCGCCGAGACGAACGTTCCGAGGAATTTCCACGCCTCCTGTTTTTTGGGCGTCGTGCCGAGCCAGTATCCGATTTTGAGGTCGGTGACGAAGCCGCCGGCCATCGAGAGCGCCGTGCAGACCACGCCGCCGATGATCAGCGCCGCCGTCATGCCTGTCGTGCCGCTCAATCCGACGCTTACCAGCACCAGCGACGAGAGGATCAGCGTCATGAGCGTCATGCCCGAAACGGGGTTCGTGCCCACGATGGCGATGGCGTTGGCGGCCACCGTCGTGAAGAGGAACGCGATGACGAAGACGATCAGGATTGCCGTCACGGACTGTACCCAGCCGTCGAGCAGCCCGAAGTGGAAGAAGACGAAGATCGAGATGAGCGTGGCGATCAGGATCGAGAGGATGCGCTTCATCGGGATGTCGCGCTGCGTGCGCTCGGTGGTTACGGCGGCCGATTTCCCGGCTCCGAACTCCGAGACGGCCAGGCCTACGGCCTGACGGATGATCTTCGACTGCCGCACGATGCCGATGATGCCGGCCATGGCGATGCCGCCGATGCCGATCGGCTTGCCGATGTAGGCGAAGAGGTTCTCGGCCGTGAAGAGCGACGAGGGGTCGGCCAGGAGCTTTTCATTCGTGACGCCCAGCAGCGATCCCATCGCGGCGGGGTCGATCGCTTCGGCCAGCGAACCCACCACCGGGACGATGACGAACCACACGAGGCACGATCCGGCCGTGATGATCAGGGCGTATTTCAGTCCGACGATGTAGCCCAGTCCGAGTACGGCGGCCGAGGTGTTGAGTCCGAAGACGACCTTGAACTTGTCGGCGGCAACCTGCCCCCACATGCAGATGCGCGTCGAGACGGCATCGGTCCACAGGCCGAAGGTTCCGACCACGAAGTCGTACACGCCGCCGATCAGTCCTGCGACGGCCAGCAGCTTGGCCTGATTGCCGCCCTTCTCGCCCGAGACGAGCACCTCGGTCGTGGCCGTAGCCTCGGGGAAGGGGTACTTGCCGTGCATCTCCTTGACGAAGTACTTGCGGAAGGGGATCAGCAGCACGATGCCTAACAGCCCGCCGAACAGCGACGAGAGGAAGACCTGCCAGAAGGCGGCGTCCAGCCCGAGGATGTAGAGGGCCGGGAGGGTGAAGATCGCGCCGGCGACGATCACGCCCGACGAGGCGCCGATCGACTGGATGATGACGTTCTGCCCGAGCATGTTCTTCTTGCCCAGCACGGATCCCATGCCCACGGCGATGATGGCGATCGGGATGGCGGCTTCGAAGACCTGTCCGACCTTGAGTCCGAGGAAGGCGGCTGCGGCCGAGAAGATCACGGCCATGACGATGCCCATCGTGACCGAATAGGGCGTCACCTCTTTCGGCGATGACGAAGCCGGCATCACGGGTGTGTACTCCTCGCCGGGTTTGAGTTCGCGGTAGGCGTTTTCGGGAAGCGAAGTTCGGGTCTGTTCCTGTTTCATGAATCGGTTGTTTTTTAGGGAGTGTTGCCCGTGCGGCGAGTCCGGCCGGGCTCCGGATCCGGAGATCCTGCTCCTCGATTGTCAATTTTCAATTCTCGATCGCGGGCTATCGGTTGTCGCCGCTGCCGGAGATCAGGTGGCGCTGCATGCGCGAGCGGAGTTTGTCGACGTTCATCCGGGCCACCTCTTCGAGTTCGTATCCCAGGTCGCGCGAGAGCGTGGCGCAGTACCACAGCACGTCGCCGATCTCCTTGACGATTTCGAGTTTCTTCTCGTCGGTGAACTCCTTGTTGGCGTCGCGGATCACCTTTTTGACCTTGTCGGCCACTTCGCCGGCTTCGCCCGTGAGTCCGAGCGTGGGGTAGATGATCCGGCTGTCATCGGGATAGATGGCCGTTTCGAGCGCATGCTGCTGGTATTCGTTCAGTGTCATGGGATATGATGGTTACGATTTATTGAGGGCAAAAATAACAAAATTATCGGAAAAACACACGAAAAAGGCCCGGCACCTGCGTGCCGGACCCTCTTTTCGTGTCGATCCCCGGGGCTTCCGCCCGCCTTACAGCAGGTCGAGGACCTTTTCCAGACCGATGCCGTGCGAACCCTTGACCAGCACCAGCGCATGCTCCACCGGGGTCGCCTGCAACAGGTGCCGCAGCTCCTCCTGCGAAGGGCAGAGCATCGTCCGTGCCGGTTTGTCCGCAAGTGCCGCGTAGGCTGCGGCGAACTCCCCGCCCACGAGAATCAGCTCCGCGCCGGGGATTCGGGCCGCCTGTTCGATCACCGTCTCGTGCTCCGACTGCGACCAGTCGCCCAGTTCGAGCATGTCGCCCAGAATCAGCACCCGGTGCTGTTGTTCGTCCAGCGGCTCGGACGCGATGTTTTCGAGCGCCGCGCGCATGCTCGTCGGATTGGCGTTGTAACAGTCGGCGATCACCGTGTTGTGCGGCGTTACGATGCGTTGCGAGCGGAAATTGTCGGGGGTATAGCTTGCTACGGCACGCCGGATCGCGTCGTCCGGCACCTCGAAGTAACGTCCGATGGCGACCGCCGCCGCGATGTTGAAGCGGTTGTAACCCCCTTCGAGCCGGTTTTCGATGCCGTCGGCCAGCGACGAGGGGTAGTATTCCACGGCCAGCGGCTCGCGCTCGGCAGCCATCGTCGCCAGCGTGTCGTCGTCCGCACGGACGAAGGCCCGGCCGCCGTGGACCGCCAGAAAGTCGAACAGTTCGCCCTTGCCCCGCAATACGCCTTCGGGACCCCCGAAGCCTTCGAGGTGGGCCCGTCCGATGTTGGTCAGCAGTCCGTAGTCGGGTTCGGCGATCTCCGCCAGCCGGGCGATTTCGCCGCAGGCGCTTGCGCCCATCTCCACAATCCCGAACTCCGTCTCGGACGTCATGGCGAGCAGCGTCAGCGGCACGCCGATGTGGTTGTTCAGGTTGCCGTGCGTGGCGTAGACCTCGAAACGCTCCGCCAGCACGCGGCTTACGAGTTCCTTGGTCGTGGTCTTGCCGCTGCTGCCCGAGATGGCGAGGATCGGGATCCCCAGCGCGCGGCGATGCTCCCGTGCCAGCTCCTGCAAGGCCGTCAGCGTGTCGTCGACCAGCAGGATGCGGGCATCCGACGCCGCAATCGCGGCATCGTCGCTGACGGCCGCCACGGCGCCTTTCGCCAGCGCGTCGGGGATGAAGCGGTTGCCGTCGAAATTGGCGCCCCGCAGGGCGAAGAAGATGGCTCCCGGTTCAAGCTTCCGGGTGTCGGTCGAGACGTGCGGATGCGCACGGAAGAGTTCGTAGAGTTCAGATGTGCTTGTCGCCATTGTGGAATTTTACTTCGTCGATGAATTTCTTGATGTTCTGCTCCTCGGAGCGGGGGCAGATCATCAGCACGTCGTCCGTGTCGACGACGATGTACTCTTTCAGCCCGCTGATGACCGCGATTTTGTCTTTCGGCAGCGAGACGATCGACGACCGCGTGTCGTAGAGGTAGCAGCCCTCTTCGGGTACGGCGTTGGCGTAGCGGTCCTTGCGCGAGTGCTGGTAGACCGAGCCCCACGTCCCGACGTCGCTCCATCCGAACTCCCCGCAGCGCACGTAGACGTTGTCGGCCTTCTCCATGATGCCGTAGTCGATCGAGATGGCGCGGCACTCCGAGAAGGCGATCTCCACGACGTTGCGTTCGGCGTCGGTTCCCTCGGCGCGCATCACGCCGCTGAACAGCGCGTGGTGTTCGGGGAGGTATTTCTCGAAGGCTTCGATGATCGAGCGCACCTTCCAGATGAAGATGCCCGAATTCCAGAAGAATTCGCCCGATTGGAGGAATACCTGGGCCAGTTCGAGGTCGGGCTTCTCGGTGAAGCACTTCACCTTGCTGATGGGCTGCGAGTCGGAGACCTGGATGTATCCGTAGCCCGTGTCGGGGCGGGTGGGCTTGATGCCCACGGTCATCAGCGCGTCGTGCTCGGCGGCGAAGTCGAGGCATTCGGCGATGATCGAGCGGAAGTCCTCTTCGTTGAGGATCAGGTGGTCCGACGGGGTGACGATCATCTCGGCGTCGGGATTGGCCTTCATCAGCGTGTAGGCTGCATAGGCGATGCACGGGGCCGTGTTGCGTCCGACGGGTTCGCACAGCACCTGCCGTTCGTCGAGCTCCGGGAGGTGTTCCAGCACGAGCTGCCGGTATTTGTCGTTCGTCACCACGAGGAAATTCTCCGCCGGGACGATCTTTGCAAAGCGTTCGTAGGTGTGGCGGATGAAGGATTTTCCCGTTCCGAGGATGTCGAGGAACTGTTTGGGCATCGACTGCCGGCTCTTGGGCCAGAAACGGGTCCCGATGCCGCCCGCCATGATGACACAATATTTATTGCTCGCCATAAGTTATTATATGGAGTTAACTTCGACAAAGATAAAAATATTTTAGTAACTTTGCCGCCTGTCGGAAGTTAAATTTCGTCCGGGCATCGAAAATCCGGGGGTTCGTGCGCGCACCCTTCGTGACGTCTGCCGGGATGATGAAAACCATACGGGCCATGAAAATCAGATTCTTCACCATTCCCAATCTGTTGACGCTCTCGAACCTGCTGTGCGGCACCTTCGCGGCGCTTTCGGCGCTGGTCTACGGCAACCTCGAATGGGCCTTCTGGTTCGTGGTGCTGGCTGCCGTCTTCGACTTTTTCGACGGTTTTGCGGCGCGCCTGCTCCATCAGAATTCCCCCATCGGCGTGCAGCTCGATTCATTGGCCGACATGATCTCTTTCGGCTTCGTCCCCGCGGCGGTGGTCTACGTCATGACCACCCGTTCGATGGGTGAGGAGCAGTTCCTGCTGCACTGCGTCTATGCCTTCGTCAGCTTCGCCATGGCGGCCTTCTCGGCGCTGCGTCTGGCGAAGTTCAACATCGACGAGTCGCAGCACGAGGAGTTTTGCGGACTGCCCACCCCGGCCAATGCGCTCTTCTTCGTCTCGCTGGGTATGATCTCCGCACGGACGGGCTTCGATTTCGGCGGGCAGATGCTCATCTGGATCGTGCCGGCCATGGCCTGGCTGCTGATCTCCCCCGTGCGGATGTTCTCGCTCAAATTCCGCGGCTTCGGCTGGCGCGGAAACGCCATCCGCTACCTCTTTCTGACCTTGTGCGTGGTGATGATCGCCGTGCTTCGGCTCTACTCCATTCCGGCCATCGTCATCCTTTACATCCTCATTTCGGCGATCCGCTGGGGCCTCCGCCGGAATTCAAACGACTGAAAGAAAGCCGGATTTGCATAATTAAAAAATTTTAATTACCTTTGCCGCGGATTTCCGCTCTTTGGCTATGGCGAGATTTTCGAACCGGATACTGCTGACGCTCCTGCTGGGAATGCTCTCCGTCGCACCGATCGTGCTGCGGGCCCAGAGTTTCGATGCGAGCACCCTGCAACGGGCCATGCAGAACGGTCAGGGAGGAAACCTCTACGGCTCGAACCCCTACGAGCAGACCGAAGAGGAAGGGCAGCAACAGCCGCAGGACACCACCAAAAAGGAACGGAAAATCCGAAAACCGCTGGAATCCTACTTTTTCAGCGACTCGATCCGCGCGTTGAACAACTTCAAGTGGCACGTCAAACGTGACTACAACCGCGTGGAGATCGCTCCTCTGGACACGATGCTCACCGATTACCGGATCGACTATCCGTTCTATCGGGAGGATGTGGGCGACATCGCCCAGGGTGCCCTCGGACAGACGTCGCTGCCGCTGAACTATTTCCGGCGACCGCAGTTCTTTGATTTCAGTTTTGCGAGTCCCTACTACGCGTACACCTACAACATGGAGAACGTGCCCTTCTACAACACGAAGCGGCCGATGATCCGGATGAACTACGCGGAGTCGGGCCAGAAGCGTTACCGGGAGGAGAATTTCGGCATCATGGTCGCGCAGAACATCTCCCCGACGACCGGCTTCAACGTCGACTACAAGTCGCGCGGCACCCGCGGGCAGTACATCTGGTCGCGGACCAAGAACCACAACCTCTCGCTGGCCGTCAGCCATACGGGGCGCCGCTATTCGGTGCATGCGGGTTTCTACAACAACCACATCGAACAGCAGGAGAACGGCGGCGTGGTCGGAAAGTGGGCCATCGCCGATACGACGTTCAGTATGGCCTCGGGCGTGCCGATGCGCCTGGCCGAAGCCGAAGCCCAGAACACCTACCGCAACAACGCCTTCTTCATCACGCAGTCCTACGGCATTCCGTTGCAGCGTCTGACCGAGAGCGACTTTTCGATGGCGGGGCTTTCGGCCGTCTATGTCGGGCACTCGTTCGAGTACAGTTCGTGGAGCAAGGTCTACACCGACAAGAACGAACCCTATACGAACGAACGCGACCATCGGGACGAGAACGGCAATTTCGTGTCGGCGGAGTACAACTACTACAAGAACTGGTTCATCAATCCGCTGGAAACGCGCGACTCGATCTACGAACGGGTCGTCTCGAACCGGGTCTTCGTGCAGGCGCAGCCCTGGGACCGGAACGGGGTGGTGGGAACGCTCGATGCAGGAGTCGGCCTCGACCTGCACACCTACTCGCAGTTCGAACTGAACAACTATCTGACGGGAAAGTATACGAAGGTGAATAAAACCAGCTGGTTCGCCTACGGATCCGTCAGCGGAAAGATAAAGAAGTATGTCGACTGGGACGGGAACGTGAAGTTCTACCCGTCGGGATACAGAGGCGGAGACCTCTCGATCGGTGCGCACCTCGCACTGACGGGCTATCTCCGCGGACACCCCCTGATTCTCGAAGGCCGCTTCTCGATGGAGCGGCGCTCGCCGAACTACTGGCAGGAGAATCTATTCTCGAACCATTATATATGGAACACTCCTTTGAACAAGGAGAATGAGACTCGGTTGGAGGTAAAGTTTTCGGTTCCCGACTACGCATTCGAAGCGGGAGCCTGGCAGGGAGTCGTTACCGACAAGATCTACTATGCGTCGGACAGCAACGTCGCCCAGCATGACGGAAGCGTAAGCCTCACGAGCGTGTATGCCCGCAAGGATTTCCGCCTCGGCGGACTTCATTTGGACCACAGGGTATTGTTGCAGTGGAGCACGAATCAAGAAGTTGTACCCGTTCCGCTATTGAGCGCCTTCCTGTCGTATTACTACGAATTCTGGGTCGTGCGCGACATCCTGCGCTTGCAGATCGGACTCGACGGACGTTATAATACGCGATATTATGCGCCCGGATACAATCCGGCACTGTCGGTGTACTACAACCAACGCGAGGAAGAGGTGGGGAACTATCCCTACATGGACGCCTTCGTGATGGCGAAGTGGAAGAGAATGCGGATCTTCCTGAAATATCAGCATCTGAACAAGGGCCTGTTCGGAAACGGAGAGTATTTCTCGGCAGCCCGTTACCCGCTCAATCCGGGTATGTTCAAGATCGGCATCTCCTGGGGATTCTATGATTAGCGTGTTGTACTGCGCGGTATGAACTGCCCGCAAAGCAACCTTTTATGCTGAAAAAGACTGTTTTAACGTTTGCGTTCTTAACCATTTTAACGACTTTTTACGGCTTTAACGCCCATTTCGGCACTCCCGTGACGGATGATGTGCTGAACCGGATGGCCGAAGCGGACCATGCTCCCCTTGTGGAGGAGAAATGCGTCATCTCGGCCTACGACAACCTGATCCGCCGCATCAGCGAGCAGGAGGGACACGACTGGCGTCTGATGAGCGCCATCGCCTACCACGAGTCGCGCTTCACGCCCGACATCACCTCGCGCAGCGGCGCCCGGGGGCTGATGCAGATCATGCCTTCGGTGGCCCGCCACTTCGAGGTTCCGCTCGACCGGGTCTCGGATCCCGAGACCAACGTCTGGCTGGCGAACAAGCTGATGACGGAGATCCAGACGATGCTGCGGCTTCCGGCCGGCACGTCCGAGAAGGATCGCATGAGCATCGTGCTGGCCTCGTACAACAGCGGCATCGGCCATGTGAGCGATGCCCGCCGTCTGGCCCGCGTGCACGGCGAGAATCCCAACTCCTGGGAGGTTGTAGCCCGCTACCTGACCCTGAAATCCCAACCCGAATATTATGAAAACGAGGTGGTCAAGTGCGGAAGGTTCACCGGCAGCAACCAGACGCTGGCCTATGTGAACGACGTAATGGGACGCTACGACAAGTACTGTCGGATTGCCGGGAGGTAATCCCCGACAGATAATCGAAAAACAGCGCTTCGGATCTCCGGAGCGCTGTTTTTTTCGTATGTCCGAACGGGGCCGGCCAATCAATGAGGGATTCCCGCGGACGCGGGAATCTCATGCTCAATTTTTCGCCACCGGCGTGTAGACGAGTTCGACGTCGTCGACCCACATGACACTCTGGTCGCTGCCGATGAAGTAGTCGCCCCAGCGCGAAGCCGAGCAGACCACCATCAGATGGGTAGGTTTCTTGTCGGTCGACCGGTAGTCGATCGGGATGGTGATCTGCGTCCACTCCGTCACGGCCTCCCGGAGTACCCGGATGCCGTATCCGATCACATCCTCGCCCTGCGGGTTGAAGAAGGTCTTCACGTCGCGCGTGTCGATGCTCACCGGGCAGGCATCCGTACCGAAGGGGCGTCCGTTGTTCTTGTCGTCGCCGGCGCCGTCCTTGCCCATGCCGTATTTCTCCTTGGTCCAGGTTCCGAGGGCGATGTAGATTGAGCCGGTGTCCGGATCGCCTTTCTGGATATTCTCGCCCGTGGGCATGTTGGACTCCATCAGATTGATGATCCCGGGTGAGTATTTCACCCAGACCCGCAGGGCCGTGGGGCGCAGCGTGAAGGGGCGTCCGAAGTTCACGATGCCGTTCGTGCCGCCCCGCACGCCGGCGAACTCGCCCGTGAAGAGGTTTCCGGCCGCCAGTTTGATCATGACTTTGGTGCTGGCGAGTTTGGCCGATTTGGTTCCTGCGGAGCCCGGGCGGACGGTGCTTTCGTCGGGGGTCGTGACGTTGTACTTGTCGCCCAGCGTGACGGCCCCGTGGTTGCCCGAATCCCAGAAGGGCGAGATGCCCGTACCGCTTCCGTCCGTCAGATAGGGCAGCCAGGGCGTGCCGGGTTTCGACCACTCCTCCATGCCGCTGTTGGGCAGCTGCTCGATGCCTTCGGTCGTGACGGTCTCGACGTCGCTCTCGTCCGCTCCGCAGTAGGACTTGAACTGGTAGGTTGTCAGCGGTTCGGCGGCAAAGGCGGCCGAGAAGGTTCCGCCGTCGATCTCCACGTCGGGCACTTCGGACCATTCGCCGTCGGAGCCAATGCGGTAACGGAATCCCATCGTTTCGCCGGCGATTCCCGACCCGCGGAGCCAGACGACGCCCGACCAGGCATCGACGGCCTCGGTAGAGACGGTCTTGTCGGTGGGCAGCACGTAGAGCAGCCAGCGCTCCGTGCGGCCGTGGCAGGTGACATCCACGAAATGGGGTGTTCCGGCCGTCGGATCCTCCGCGTCGGGCGATCCG
Source organism: Alistipes sp. An66 (assembly GCF_002161445.1). Classification (GTDB taxonomy): domain Bacteria; phylum Bacteroidota; class Bacteroidia; order Bacteroidales; family Rikenellaceae; genus Alistipes; species Alistipes cottocaccae. The sequence goes on along the minus strand of NZ_NFHT01000003.1, from coordinate 88,064 downwards.
TAGTCCATCGTCGAGAGCTCCTCCATCGTCGGGGAGTAGGTTGTGGTGACCGTTTCCGTGCCGGCGGGTCCGAGTTTGAGCTCGGTGATCGTTATGTGGCTGCGGTCGGCCGTCTTGGCGACGTAGGCCCGGGCGATACGGTTGTCGAGGTCGAACTCCGTGGCGCCGACCTGTCCTTCGACACGGAAACTCCGCGTGATGGTCTGTGAGGCGACGATCTGCCAGTCGTAGTCCTGATAGAGCGTCAGGGTGAGGTAGACCGGCGTGCGCATGTCGAACGTCCCGGTCGGCTCCTGCGACGGGCGGATGTTGTCGAGGAAGATCTGTCGGTCGATGTTCGTGTTGTGCGGCGTGACGGTGTAGGTCACCTTGTCGATCCGCACGTTCCGGATGTCGGTGGCCTCTTCGAGTGCGAGGGTCACCGTGCGGGTCGTGAGGTCGATGTTCGAGACCGCGAAACCCTCGCCCTCCACGCCGTTGATGGCGACCTCCACGGTCGGGTAGGGCAGGTCGTTGTCGATGCACGAGGCCGTGAGGAGCGCCGCACCTGCGAGCAGATATGCCAGGAGTCGTTTCATGCGTCATTGCTTTTTCTTGTCCCACATGTGGATCGTCATGCCGATGTTGATGGCCAGGATGTTGAGTTTGAACTTCATTTTCGAGGCCTCGCGGCTGCCGATCCTGTTGCCCAGTTCGTCCTTCTGGGTCACGGAGGTGTACTGGATGCCGCCCAGTCCGAACGAGAGTGTCGCGCAGACGTTCGGGAAGATGTAGACCGCCGCTCCCGGATTGAACGCGAGTTTGAGCTGCGTATTGTCGCTGTACGTATGTTTTATGCGTCCCTCCGACTCGTAGGAGAAGCACGATGTTCCGGTTGCGACCGAGAGTTCGATCTCGGCGAAGAGCCCGAACCTCCCCTTGGGGTCGAGCCCCGCATAGGAGCGGTGGAAGATGCCGAACGCATAGTTGTTGCTCGTGAAGTCGAGATAGGGAATGTTGAGCGAGACGTCGTTGCTCTCGCCCAGATCGAAGACGGCTCCCTTGTCGAGCGTGCCGCTCATGTGGTTGTAGCCGAATCGGGCGCCCAGACAGCGGTTGTCGCGGTAGAAATAGCCGATGAAGGGTTTGACGGAGGCCATGGCGCCCTCGGCGTTGACGTTGTCCAGAATGAGCAGTACGTCGGTGTCGTCGCTCGACAGCGTTCCGTAGGAGGCCGTCAGGCCCATGATGACCTCACCCTTGTAGGCGAATTTGAGTTTGTTGATCTCCCGGTCGATGCGTCGGCGTGTCGGCAGGAAGCGTTGTTTTTGCGTTTTGGCGGTCGGGAGAGCGGCCTGTGCGGAGAGTCCGTTCCGGAGTCGGAGCGTATCGGAGTGCCCGGCCGTCGGAAGCGGAGCCGCGTCGGAGACGGCCTGTGCCGCGGCCGGTAGCGTCAGCCCGAGAGCGAAGAGCAGAAGGTATGCGATGTGTTTCATGGCGTGCCGGGTTCAGAGATAGAAGGCCATGCCGAGGCCGATCGAGAAAATGTTGACCTTGAAGTTCATCTGGCTGATGTTGCGTTCGCCGACGGTGACCTGGTTGTGGACCTGTTCGGTGTGGTTGAAGGTGATACCCATCACGCCGACGTTCACCTCCACGGCCATGTTGTTCGTGGCGAAGGCCACGATTCCCGGCGAAATTCCCAGAGCGAGGGTGTAACCGCTCTGGTAGGTGCCCTTGACGGGCGATCCGTTCGCAAAGCGGGCCTCGCTGCCGCCGGCCGCCAGCGACATTTCGTTGTAGAGGGCGAAGCGCTTGTTCCGGCCCAGCGGGATGTACTGGCGCCAGATGGCTGCCACCTGATAGGTGTGTTGCAGGGCGTAGTAGTCCTGGGCGTTGAGGCTCACGTTCGAGTCGGCGTCGCCGAAGTTGATCGCGGCCTTGTCGAGTTTGAGCAGCGTCCGCGAGTAGATGAAGCGGCCGCCCAGGGCCATGTTGTTGCGGAAGGCGTAGGCGATCATCGGGCTGATCTTGAAGGTGTAGCCTTTCGAGTCGATGCCTTCGATGATCAGGAACTGGTAGCTTTTGTTCGTATGGGTCGAGTAGGAGGCCGTACCTCCGAATATCCACTGGCCTTTCGGGACGAAGAGGTTGTGCGTATCGGTCAGACCGCGCCGGCGTCGCATCTCGTTGATCGTCAGGGGACGATGTGCGGTGCTGTCCGCCGGGGTCTCCCGGACGGTTTCTGTCATCCTTGCCGTTTCTGCCGCCGCAGCCTCCGACTCCTGGGCCCGCAGCGAGCCGCAGGCTGCCGGGAGACCCGCTCCGAGGAGCAGCAGGCGTATGAGTGTCGTGCGCATCGTTTCGCGTTTAGTCGTTAGTAAACCCACTGGAAGTCGTCGATGTAGAGCCGGTTCGTACTGCATCCGTTCATGTAGTCGCCGTACATGTTGGCCGAACACGAAATGACGATCTTACAGGGCTTCGAGGGTTTGGTTACACGATCGTAGTAGAAGATTTCGAGCTCTTTGTCGACCATCTCGTCGCCGGCGGTCGACTCCTTGATCACGAAGCGTCCGTAGCCGATGACCGGGCCTTCGGCCTGGCTCGTCGCCGTGGAGGGGTCCCACATGCCGCTCGGGGCGCTCATGCCCGAGGAGACGTTGTGCGGGGCGTCCCAGTCGACGATCGCCACGTAGATGATCGCCCGGTCGGGCTGTCCGGCGGCGATCGGATGGTTGCCGCTTGCGTCCGTGTATTTGGTCATGTCGACCGTCCCGATCGTCGCGTGGTATTTCAGCCGCAGAGCCCGGGGGCGGGCCTGCCAGTCGTAATCCTTTCCGAACCCGACGGTTCCCTGCGTGGAGGGCTTGACGAACGTTCCCGAGAAGAGGTTGCCGGCAGCCAGCAGGCCGGCCGCGGTCTGCGAAGCCAGCAGGGCGCATTTCGATCCGCACTTCTCCTGCTGGGTGCAGAGACGTGTCAACTGGTCACCGATGATGGCGCTCATGTAGTTGTTGTTGCCGCTGCCCCAGAAGGGGGTCGTCTGGTTGTTGATCGTGAAGCAGCTCATCGTACCGTCCTCCATGTCGCCGCCGGGGATGCTCTGGCCCCCTGCGGTGGCGAACGACGCGAGACTTTCGCGTTCGCCGAACATCGCCCGGCATTCGTATTCGCCGTCGGCCCGGACGCCCGTTCCGGCCTTCGGCGTGAAGACCGTCAGGCCGCTCTCGTTGGACGACTCCGTCCATTCGGGGCTGAACGTCGCCGTCCAGGTTTCGCTGCCGGCGTTCGTGCCGGGCAGCTCCTGCCACGATCCGTTTTTTGTGCGCAGGCCGAAGGTTACCGTTGTGACCGAGGGGTCGAAGACCCGGGCCCGCAGCGTGACGGTATTGGCCCACAGATCGTAATCCGCGGCCGAGGGTGCCAGTACGCCCTGCAAGGCGAAGATACACTCCGCGCTGCCGTTTCCGCCGCCGTTGTCCGTGGCTTCGATGCGCAGCGCATGGTCGCCGCCCGGGCATCCCGTGAAGAAGTCGTCGGAGAGCGTCACCGTGAGGGCGTTCTCGGCCGTCTTCACCACGGCAAGGCCGGCCGTGGGCGTCGAGACGGCCGCCAGCAGATCGTACGGCTTGCCGTCGAAGGTCAGCGTGGCTGCCGTCGTCGGCTTGACGGTCGTGATCAGGAACCGTTTTTCGCCGCCCAGATAGCGCTGCGTCTCGGAGATCTCGAAGCCGTCGCCCTCGATCGTCGGGTCGGGACTCCAAATGATCGTGTCGTCGAAATCGTCGGTATCATCGTCCACAAGGATCGCCACGGCCTCGATGAATCCCGGCAGGTCGGGCGAGTAGCGGAACGTCAGCGTGTATTTTCCCGGGGTCCGGACCTCGGGGATGGTGCCGCTCTTTTCGACCGCGCCCTTCGAGGCGTGCGTGCCGCTGAACCGCCACGAGAGGGCGTCGACACCCTCGTCGAGCGTGAAGTAACCTGCGGCGTTCTCCGTGTAGCGGAGCGTCGAGGCGGCGTCGGCGCGGCTTTCGTCATACGACGCGCCGGGCATCACCCGCACCTCGAACTCCGAACCGAAGTTTTCGGCGATGGTCTCGTCGAAAACGGCCTCGACGACGCTGTTCTGCAAGGTGCACGTTACCTCGACGGGCGTATTCGCCCCGGGGGTTACGGTAAAGGGCTCTTCGCCTTTGTAGAAGCGTCGGGTGAACGAGGCAGCGGCCTTCTCGCCGGCCTCCACCGAGACGCTGTACGCGCCGGCCAGCAACTCCAAACGCTCCGGAATGCCGGATTCCGAGGTATATTTGCGGATCGGCTTCCCGTCGCTGTTGCAGATGCTGACGGTCAGGTGCTCCATCGGGTCGTACTCTGCGGAGGAGGTCTCCGAACGGGTCGAGACCTTCATCGTCAGCGTACCCGTCGCCGTTGCGTCGTCGAGCGACGGCGAGGTCTCCGAGCAGCCCGCCGCGGCGAGCCCCAGCATCGGGATCAGGTATCTGTACAGACGTTTCATGGCTATTCGTCGGTCGGTCTTACGAGGGTCAGCGTGGCCGAGGTTTCCCCGCCCGCATTGTCGATTACGCGGAGGTGGAAGTAGTGCTTCTCGCCCGGATCGCCCAGCGATTTGAGCGCCGTGAGGATCTCGCTGTTGATTTCGAAATAGGTGCTCTGCTGCCCCTTGACCTCGTCGCCGATCTGGAATCCGACGCCGGTTGACAGCAGGTCGCCCTCGGGCGTGCCGGGCTGGATCTCGCAGAGGTCGAACTCGCCGGTGAGGGCTTCGGATACCGAGACGAGGATCTCTTGCAGCGGTCCGGACTCGATCCGCACGAGCAGCGAGCGGATGCCGCCGTTCGGGGCCGCGATGTCGACGCGCACCGGGTCGACGGTTTCCAGCACATAGGGCTGCGCGATGTCCCAGCCCTGCATGACGATCGTCGGGGCTTCGCCCTCCTCGCCGCCGCCCTCCTCGAGGATCTCCTCCCAGAGACCGTCGGTGCCGTTGATCGTGACCGTATTGTCGAGGACGAAGTTGTCCACCGAGATGTCGAACTTGATCTCGCCCTGATCGGCATAGACGATCACCAGTTCGATCTTGCGCCACTGTCCGGCCTTGACACCCGTGATGGTCTTGCTGAACTTCACCTCGCCGCCGTCGGTGAACGAACCCGTGAGGAGGAAATCCAGGTTGTTCTCCCCGTCCGCCGGCAGGAAGAAGGCGGCCTGTCGGCCGTCCCAGCGCTCCTTGCCGAACTCCATCGAGGCGGCCCCCAGCGAGATGGTGGCTTTCGTTTCGGCGGTGAGCTGGTCGGCCAGGTCGGCCGAGCAGAGCAGCGTCACCTTGATGTTCTGCAACGTGCAGACGATCTCATTGATCGTCGTCGTGGAGCCCTTCGTGATCGTGAAGGGGTAGGTCGTGCCGTAGACCGGCGACTCCCACTCCACGGCGGGGATCTCCTCCTCGCGGTGCGAGCAGACCACAAGGTTGTAACTGCCCGTCGGCAGCTCCATCGGGGTCGCTTCGAGCGAGGCTTTGAGTTCGGCGTAGCTCCCTTCGAAGGGGGTGTCGGTGCCGTCCGCACGGACGATCCTCACCCGGTAGTCGTCCGTCGCCACGGTTGCGCGCGTCGTTGCCGAAGCCTCTGCCGGCGGGTTCTGCGTCTCGTCCTCCGTATCGTCGGGCTGCATGTCGGTCTGCGAGTCGGCGATCACGCGCAGACCCACTTCGCCGTTCAGGTAGCCCGTCGTGCCGGTTGCGGACGTTCCGCTGCCCGTCTTCTTGTAGGGGGGCTCTTCGTTCACGCAGCCCGTCAGAAGGAGTGTGCCGAAGGTCAGCGTCAGAAGTAATCCGGTCATGTTTTTCATATCTCGTGTCGTTTTTTGCGGGTGGGTTACAGGGTATCGTCGTTCAGTTCGACGTCGATCGTGCGTTCGTCGAGGAATCCGTCGTCGAGGTTGATCGTCAGCGTGGCGCTGCCGTTGTCGCGGGCGTCGAAGAGGAACGTGTGGCGCGTGCGTGCGACGGTGCGGTCGAGCCGCTGCTCGGGGAAGGCGTAGTTGCGGTCGAAAGCCGTGCCGGTCTGGCTTTGGAGTTTGGCCGTGCCCGTGAGGGTCAGCGTCGTGCCGGCCTCGACGAAGACCGCTTCGTCCGCCGTTTCGGCGCCGGGGGTGAAGGTGAAGCGGTTCCCCGCGGAGGTCGTGACGGTGAACGTCGCGTCGTGGAAGTAGTTCAGGAACGACTCCGTGGCCGAGACGAGCACCTGTGCATTGGCGATCTGCACGGGAATCGTCTCCTCGACGCGCTGCCGGGCCACGATCTCGATCGCTTTACTGCCATAGTAGCAGACTTTGCCGACCCCTTCGGCCTTCGGGTCGCCGTAGCGGAGCTCGGCGGTGTAGCTTCCGGCGGGGATCGTCTCGCCCGCGTCGTTGAATGCGGAGAGGCTTTCCCAGGTTTTGGAAAACTCCGGCCCGGAGATCGTGAGGGCGAATTCCCCGGCCGTCGGGACCGGCGTCACGGCAATCTCGGCCCGTGTGGTGATCATGGCGTCGGTGCGGCAGCCGATGCGGAGCGTTCCGTATCCGTTGCCGTCCGCGGGTGTTTCATTCTTGGCGCATCCTCCGGCTGCGACGGCCGCCGATGCCAGGAGAAGAATCACTCTGTTTTTCATGTTCATGGCAGTCGTTATTGGGCGATGGATACGCGGATGTTGTCGAGGTAAACCCAGTTGTTGGAGTAGTAGTAGGTCGCAAACGCTCTGGGCTCACCGCTTTTCATGTAGACCTCCCAGACGAGGCGCTGGCTGGCTGATGCCGTCGTCGAGAACTCTCCTTGCAACGGGATATTGTCGAAGGATCCGTTCAGTGCTCCGGAGTCGTTCAGGTCGTAGACAACGGCCGGAATGTTGTATTGCAGGATCGTGCCGGGGTCGCCTTCGCCCGAAATGAAACTGCCCCAGAGGTTCGATGTGGTGTTTCGATCGGCGGTATCCGTGATGCCGGCGGCAAGATAGGGTTGCAGGACGTTCCCCTGGTTGGAGTTCCGGTTTATGGAGTAGTTGAAGCGCACGACGATCTGGCAGGAGCCCTTCAACGCCGTGAGGTCCGGAGAGTCGATCCGTCCGTGGTAGCTGCCTCGGGTCAGGGCGGCGCACTCGTTGCGACTGCAAATCCGTATCGCTTTGCCCGCGGAGGCTCCGCAACGGGCTCCTGTCCATCCGGACAATCCGTAGCCGCTCAAATCGACCGCGGTGTTGTTGCCGCTGTTTGTTGCACCGGTACCCAGATTGTCGTCGTGGCTGAAATCCGTGATTCCGCCGAACGTCTCCTCAAAGAGATACGGCACGCGGAACTCCACGACGGTCTCCCCGCCTACGGTCACGGCCGGCAGCGTGAACTCTTCGGTCAGCAGCGCATGCTCCGAATCGTACGTCACCTGGAATCCGGCCATCTCCTCCGTGGGGTTCGTGTAGCTCCGGAAGCGGACCGTATAGTCGCCCGTGCCCGTGACGTCGAACGTCCGGCTCCGGGTGTCGTCCTCGAAGGTCCAGCCTTCGGGTGCCGTCACCGTGAAGGTGTCGATCGCCTCGCCCAGCGTGTTGATGCCCGTCTCCGCGAGGCGGAAGGTCACGCGCGTGAGCTCCTGGGCCGCGGCCGGGATGTTGTAGTTGATCGGCGTGGTGTGGCCGGCGGCGAAGCGCCGGTCGGCGGTCGCCGGGACGAACGTCCGCGGCTCCGACTCGCTCGTCGCGCCTGCGGCCACGATCGAGACCGTCTCGCCCTCGCCGAGCGTCAGGGGGGCGATCATCGCGTAGACCACGGCACCGGCATCCTTCGGCTCCGAAAACCGCAGGGTCAGCGTGTTGCCCGATCCGGCCAGCACGCCGTCGGCGGCGGGATCCGAGGCGTCCACGGTCAACCGTCCGGCGACGGGCGACGGGAAGGTCAGCGTGATCTCCGAAACCGGTTCTCCGAGGTCGTTGCGCGGGATGGCGATTTTCAGTACGTGGATTTTGTGTGCGAATTGCAGGTCGACGACGTCCGTATTGTCGCTGATGCCGTTCGCATCCTTCTTGTCGTGTTCGCGCAGCGGCCCGGCGCCCTCGATCGGCGTGGCCACCATCACGTCCCACTCACCGTGGAACGCTCCGTCCTGCACGGCCGGAATATCGTATCCGGCCCGCAGTCCGTCGGTCGAGGCCGGGACGGGCGAGACGGCATAATAGGTATAGGTATCTTCGGGCATGGGCTGGATGCTGCCCCGGAAGCTGGCGCTGTTGTAGGTCGCGTTGTAGTGGTAGAGCGTGAATGCGGCTCCGTCGAGCACTGTTTCCGACGCGGAGTTCCGGGCCCAGAGCGTCAGCCGGTCTCCCTCCTGCCAGCGGACCTCCTCACCGCCTTCGTCCAGCGAGGTGCGCGTGGCCGAACGGGCCCGGATGTCGAGTCTTGCTCCCGAACCTATCGATACTTCGAAGGGGCTTGCTGCCGGGACTGTTCCGTCCTCCGGATTTTCGGAGCATGCGGCGAGGAGCAGCGGCAGGAAAAGCAGGGTTGTCCGACGTTTCATCATGCACGAATTCTTTTATCTGAATCTCTGCAAAAATAGGGGCGAGTCTCGATTTTTGGAAATAAATTCAACGAACGCGCTGTTTTTCATCACGAATCTGCAGCTTTTTCGGGTGTCGCAGTTCGGTTTCGGAATGGGAAAAGCCGTCCGGCGGAGGTTGCCGGACGGCTTTTTCGGGCCGGGGTCGGAGGTTATTCGCCGCCTTTCACGTAGCGGTCGAGCCATCCGAAGAACTCGCGGTTCCAGACCATCGAGTTCTGGGGCTTGAAGACCTGGTGCGCTTCGTCGCGGAACTCGACCAGACGGGCCGGGATGCCCCGCACGCGGGCTGCGGTGAAGGCTTCGAGCGACTGCGTGTAGGGGATGCGGTAATCCTTCTCGCCGGTGAAGATCAGGATCGGCGTGTCCCACTTGTCGACGAACTTGTGCGGCGAGTTGGCATAGGAGCGCTGCGCCGTGGCATTCTCCTTGTCCCAGTAGGGGCCGCCGTAGTCGTTGTTGATGAAGAAGAGCTCCTCGGTCTCGCCGTACATCGAGTCGAAGTCGAAGATGCCGCAGTGGGAGATGAAGGCCTTGAACCGCTTCTCGTGGCAGCCGGCCAGGAAGTAGACCGAGTAGCCGCCGTAGGAGGCTCCGACGCATCCCATGCGCGATTCGTCGGCCCACGGTTCGCGCGCCACGTCGTCGATGGCCGAGAGGTAGTCGCGGATGTTCTGTCCGGAGTAGTCGCCCGAGATCTGGTCGAGCCACTCCTGCCCGAACGAAGGTACGCCGCGGCGGTTCGGCGCCACGACGATGTAGCCCTGCGCGGCCATCAGCTGGAAGTTCCAGCGGTAGCTCCACCCGTTTGCGACGACGCTCTGCGGGCCGCCCTCGCAGTAGAGCAGCGTCGGGTACTTTTGGGCCGGATCGAAGTCGGGCGGCAGGATCACCCACGTGAGCATCTGCTTGCCGTCGGTGGTCCGCACCCAGCGTTTCTCGACCTTGCCCATGCGGATCTGGGCGTAGATGTCGCTGTTGATCTCCGAGATCCGGGTCAGGGCGCCGTCGGCGGTGTCGACCTCGTAGAACTCCGCCGCCGCGGAGATCGTGGCCAGCTCGGCCACCATGCGTCCGCCGCCCGTCGTGAAGGCCGTGATGCTGTGGTCGCCCTCGGTCCGGACCTCCACCTCGCCGTCGACCGTCGCCACGCGGCAGATCTGGTACGTCCCCTCGATCGGGGCGATGAACCACAGGCGGTCGTTGCCCTCCCAGACGACGTTCATGGCGTTGTAGTCGAAATCCGCCGTCAGGTCGCGCATTTCAGTCGTCGCACAATCATAGAGGAAGAGCCGCGCCTTGTCCGACTCGTTGCCGGCGCGCCGCTGCGAGAGGAAGGCGATCTTCCGGTCGTCGGGCGACCAGACGGGGTATTTGTCATAGCCCGGCAGGTTCTCCTGCTGCGATTCGATCTTCTCTCCGGTGTTGAAGTTGGTGGGCTTGCAGATGTTCTGCGTCTGCTGCGAGGCGACGTCGTAGACGAAGATGTCCGAGTCGGTCGAGACGGCGTAGGCCGTGCCCGTCAGCGGTTTGCAGGTGTAGGCGAGCATTGTTCCGGCGTTGTTCCAGGCGATCTCGGCCATGTCGAAGTAGGGGGCCAGCGGGGCGTCCCAGGCAGCCTCCGGGCCGAGGATGTCCCGACCCTCCTTCAAACCGTCGGGTCCGAAGTCGCCGACGAAGATGTGCAGGTGCTCGCCCTCGTCCCAGTAGTCCCAGTGGCGGACCATCAGGTCGTCGTAGATGCGGGCCTGCGACTTGTCCATGTCCTTGTGGATGTCGGCCGAGCGGCGGTCGGCCACCTGCACGCGCTGCACGTACCACGCCTTGTCACCGCGGGGCGAGATGCCGAATCCCTCGACGTCGCGCGCCAGATCCGACAGCTGCCGCACGTTGCCGCCCGCAGGGGCCATCTCCCAGACCTGCATCGAGCCGCTGCGGTCCGAGAGGAAGTAAATGTGCTGCCCGTCGGCGCTCCACCGCGGTGCGAGGCTGTTCGACGTGCAGTCGGTCAGGCGCGTTACGGCCTTCGTGGCGAGCTCCTCGACCCAGAGGGTCGTCACGCCGCGGTTTTCGGCGAGGTTGTAGTCGGTCTGCTGGTAGACGAGACGCTCTCCGTCGGGCGAGAGCACGGCGCCGCCCGCGCGGCTCATCTTCCACATCACCTCGGGGGTGAAGCGCCCGGCGGCGATCTCCTCCGGCGTCAGGGCGTTGTCGATTTTCAGGGGTTCGGGACGCTGCCGGTCGCAGGCGCCCAGCCCCACAGCTGCAATAGCCATCATCCAGATGATTTTTTTCATTTTCGTTGAGGTTTTCCTATTTATTCGTATTTTTGGATTCCGAAAAAACGACTCTTCACATGAACCGTACCGTCTATTTTGCCGACAAGGCCCTGCTTTTTACCGATGCGGCGCCCGACGGGACGTGGTATACGGTCGCGGCGCACTCCGCCGACGACGTATTGCGCCCCAAGATACTGAATTTTCTCGAATCGTACAACTCCGTGGCGGTTGTTTCGGCGGATCCCGAAGCGATGTTCCGGGCCTTTGCGGCGCAGTTCGCGTGGGTGGAGGCGGCCGGCGGCGTGGTCGTGGACGACGCGGGGCGCTGGCTGCTGATCCGCCGCAACGGACGCTGGGACCTCCCGAAGGGGCACCTCGAGGCGGGCGAGAGCATCGAGACGTGTGCGGCGCGCGAGGTGGAGGAGGAGACGGGCGTGCGGAGCGAGACGGCGCGGCCGCTGTGCCGGACGCTGCACGCCTACTGGTTCCCGAAGACCGGACGCTGGGAGCTGAAACAGACCCATTGGTTCGAACTCCGTGCGACGGGGCCCTCGTCCCTGTGCCCCCAGACCGAGGAGGGGATCGAACGGGTCGTGTGGTGCACGCCCGCGGAGGCTGCGGAACACGTCCGCGAAGCCTTCCCGACGATCCGCCGTGTGGCCGAAGCGATGGAGCGGTAGAGCGTCGTCGGGGCGGATGCTGTGATGGCAGGATGCTCGGGCAATGTCCGGGCGGGACGTTGCGGCGTCGGATTTTTAGACGGGCCCGGACCGTTCTCCGCGGCCGTTTCGGCCGGGGCTTTGCGGATGTTCGGGAGCCCGGTGGCGGGTCACTCCTTTCCGAGGCGGATGCGGACCTCTTCCTTGTATTTGCGCGAGATCTCGATCTCGGTCGTCCCGATCCGGATGCGGTTCGGGCGGTATTCGTCGATGTGCTCCGTGTTGATGATCCAGGAGCGGTGGACGCGCAGGAACCGTCGGTCGAGCTGCGCCTCCCATTGCGAGATGCGCGTCTTCGTGCGGTAGGCTTCGCCCGCTGCGGTATGGATCCACACCTCGTCGTCGTTCGATTCGATGTAGCGGATCTCCCCCGGGTCGAGCGTGATCCGGCGGCGCTCGGAGATGAAGCTCAACGTGTCGTCATACGGCTGCCGCTGTTCGAGGTAGCGTGCGATGAGCCGCTCCGGGACGATGAATACCGCGATCAGCAGCAGGATGAAGAGCGGATGGAAGACCGCTCCGGGGAGCGTGTCGGGGAGCGTGTCGAACGCGACCCGATGACCGAAGATCAGGGCGAGGTATTCGATTGCGACGACGGCCGCAACGAGATAGACGGCGTTGAGGAATTCCCCCGGCCGCTTGCCGAGCGAGAGCTGCGGCACGAAATAGCGCAGGGCCAGCAGCCCGGGCAGGAAGAAGACGGTGAGCAGGACCGCCTGGTCGGGCGCATATCCCGACGCTCCGAAGACGAGGGCGATCGCTATGGACGACACGAGCCACCAGAGAAGGGGAAGATTCTGTTTCATGGCGGAGATTGCTTGATAAATAGAAGGTGAACGCAGTGGCAGGCGACGCCGGTCTTTTCGGATCGGGCGCTTCCGAACCGCGTTCTGTGTCCGGTACAAATATAGGTGAATTTTCGCGGGAGACGATGCCGCTGCGTGATGAAACCGACCCGGAAGCCTCTTTCAGCGGGTTTCTACCGAATGACGACGGGTTTCGACGGCCCGATTTTTTGCTTCGGGACCTCCCTGCCGTCTATCTTTGTATTCGGGAATTGTCCCGTAAAACACTCAAAAAACAAGCACGTATGTTCCAACTTTTTATGGAGGGAGGACTGTGGGGCATGACCCTGCTGACCCTCGAACTGATCGGCCTGCTGCTTGCGGCCTGGAAGGCTCCCGCCTGGGTCCGGGAGATCGGATTGCTGGCCCTGATCTCCGGAGCCGTCTATACGCTGCTCGGCATCTCGCAGGTGTTGGGTTTCGTGAGGGAGGCCGGGGAGGTTGCCTTCCCGGTGCTGGCCGGCGGTCTCCGCGTGACCTGCATCCCGGTTATTTACGGATTGTTGATCCAGGCCCTCGCGCTGGTGATCCGCATGGTGCAGAAACCCCGGATCTGACTTCTCCGGCCTGCTCCCTCCCGGCCCCGGAATGAAAAACGGCTCCCGAACAATTTCGGAAGCCGTTTTTTGTCATCAATACATCGGGGCCTGGTTCATGGCGTTGGCGATGCCCTCGGCGATCTGGTCGATGGCCCCCTGCAACTTCGAGCCGAGCATCATCTTCATCATCATGTTCAGTTCGATGTGCAGCACGAGGCGCATCCGGGTATCCGTGTCGGAGACCTTGTGCAGCTGGATCCAGAAGGCGAAGTCGACCGGTACGCCGCCTTCGTCGCCCACGATCTTCACGTGTTTGGGAGCCTCCCGCTCCTCCATGCGGAGCTTGACGGTGAAGCCCTTGGCCTTGAACGAGCAGCGGTCCTCGGTGGCCTGCCACTCCTCGACGCGGTCGGCCAGCGCCGGCGTGAGGTTGTCGAAGCGGCTGATGACCGCATAGATCTGCTCCGCGGGGCGCAGAATCTGGTGTTGTTTCGAAATATATTCCTGCATTTTTCTGGTTATTTTGATGGGTCGATGGGTCGGGGTGGTTTCGGCCGTCCGGGTCGGTCCGGTTTGTGCCGATCCCGGGGCGGCTTCGGTTTGTGTCGATTTCGGGGCGGTTCGGCCGGTGTCGATCCCGGGGCGGCCGGGCGTTCAGGCGGTTCGGGGCGGCTCGGGAGCCTTTGCAGCCCGGCGGTCCGGCAGCCCGGCTACTCGATCTCGAAGGTGCGGGTCGTGTCGCTGTCGACGGTGATGCGCACCGTTACGACGTTCTCCGGGAGCAGCGGCTCGATCTTCTCGGGCCACTCCACCAGGCAGAGGTCCCCCGAGTAGAAGTACTCCTCGTAACCGAAATCGAAGGCCTCGCGCAGATCCTCGATGCGGTAGAAGTCGAAGTGGTAGATGCGGCGGTTGCCCTGCCCCTTGTACTGGTTGACGATGGCGAACGTCGGGCTCGTCACGGTGTCGGTGGCGCCCAGCTGTGCGGCGATTTCGCGGATGAGCGTCGTCTTTCCGGCGCCCATCTCGCCGCGGAAGGCCACCACGGTGCGGCGGCCCAGAAGTTCGATGATCGCCCGTGCGACCTGCGGGAGCTCCTCCTGCGAGGTGATATGGATGGTTTTCATGCGTGTTTTACTGTTTCGGTTTCAGAACGATGTACGGAACGATCATCTCCTCCATCGAGATGCCTCCGTGCTGGAACGTGTTGCGGTAGTAGCGGATATGGCGGTTGGCGTCGTTGTTGTAGACCAGGAAGTCCGAATTGTAGGCGAAGATGTAGCTCGACGTGAGGTTGCTCGACGGCAGCTGCACGTCCTCCGGGCGCAGGATCTCGTAGACCTCGCGGGAGTTGTAGGCCAGATTGCGGCCCGTCTTGTAGCGGAGGTTCGACGACGTTTCGCGGTCGCCGGTCACCTTCACCGGGTTGTCCACGCGGATCGTGCCGTGGTCCGAGGTGATGACCACCGTGTGCCCGCGTTCGGAGAGCAGCCGCAGGATCGTGTAGAGGTCCGAATGCTCGAACCAGGAGCGCGTCAGCGAGCGGAACGCCGCCTCGTCCTCCGTGAGTTCGCGGATGATGTCCGTCTCGGTGCGGGCGTGGGAGAGGATGTCGAGGAAGTTGTAGACGATGACGGAGAAGTCGGCGTCGTAGATGCGCTGGATGTTGTCCACGAGCTTGCGCCCCTGCTCCGGGCGCACAAGTTTGTCGAAGGAGAATTTCCACGTCTTGCCGTTCTGGGTCATCAGACGCCGCAGGAACTCCTCCTCGTACTGGTTCTTGCCGCCCTCCTCGTTGTCGTTGAGCCACTTGTTGGGCATCAGCTTGTCGATGGCCAGCGGCATCAGCCCGGCGAAGATCGCATTGCGGGCGTACTGTGTGGCCGTGGGCAGGATCGCGCAGTAGAAGTCGTCCTGCTGGACGTCGTAGTAGCCGCGCAGGAGCGACGAGATGGCCCGCCACTGGTCGTAGCGGAAGTTGTCGATCAGCAGCAGCGTGGTCTTCGGGTTCTCGTCCGCCACGGGGAAGATCTTCGTGCGCATGAGCGTGTGCGACATCACCGGCGTGTCGTCCGAGCGGCGGTTGATCCAGTTGTAGTAGTTGCGGCGCACGAACTTGCAGAACTCCTGATTGGCTTCGGTCTTCTGGTAGGTGAGCACCTCCTTGATGCTCTCGTCGGTCGACTCGCCGAGCTCGATCTCCCAGGCCGTGAGCCTGCGGTAGAGCGAGCACCAGTCGGCGAAGGTCTCGGCCATCTGCAACGAGGCGGAGATGCGTCCGAATTCCGAGCGGTAGTCGGCCGTGGTCTGTTCGGTGACGAGCTGCTGCTGGTGGACGTTCTTCTTGATGGAGAGGAGCACCTGGTTGGGGTTGACGGGCTTGATCAGGTAGTCGGCGATCTTCGAACCGACGGCCTTGTCCATGATGTTCTCCTCCTCGCTTTTGGTGACCATGATGACGGGTGTCGTGGGGCGCACCTCCTTGATTTTGGGGAGGGTTTCGAGCCCCGTCATGCCGGGCATCATCTCGTCGAGGATAATCAGATCGTAGGAGCCTTCCGAGGCCATGTCGATGGCGTCGTACCCGTTGTTGCAGGTGTCCACCTCGTATCCCTTCTGTTGGAGGAACAGGACGTGGGGTTTGAGCAGTTCGACTTCGTCGTCGACCCAGAGTATTTTGACCATACCTAATCGGTTTTGGGATTACAAAAATAGTGATTTTACCATCAAACGCAAAAAACATGCGCTTTATTGGGTGACCGGCGGGATTTCTTCGGCCGGGGGAGCCTCGTTTTCCCGCGCGGCTGCCGGACCGGGCGGATTGATCCGCCGGACGGTCGTGCGCGGAGGCGCCGATTCCGCACGCTTCGCCTTTTGGCCCGGGATTTGCGTTCGTTCCGGTATCGTGCTGGAAGCGTGAACCGTACGCTTCCGCTGAAAAAAGGTGAAAAAAAATTGCGGTTTGTTGGCGGAAATTCAAATAAAGCGTATATTTGCACTCCGAATCATTCGGATGAACTTAATTTTAAATACCATAAGACATGACAAAGGCTGATATCGTAAGCGAAATCGCTAAGAGCACCGGCGTGGAGAAAGTGCAGGTGCAGGCTATCGTCGAGGCTTTCATGGAGAGCATCAAGACGTCGCTCACCCAGAAGAATAACGTGTATCTTCGCGGCTTCGGAAGTTTCATCGTGAAGAAGCGCGCCACGAAAGTCGCCCGCAACATCTCGAAGAACACGACGATCACCATTCCCGAACACAACATCCCCGCTTTCAAGCCCGCCAAGAGCTTCGCGGCGAAGGTGAAATAACGACAGAATCAAGAACCTCTAAAATTTAACCACTATGCCAAACGGAAAGAAGCATAAGCGGCACAAGATGGCTACCCACAAGCGGAAAAAACGTCTTCGCAAGAACCGCCACAAGAAAAAGTAGGGTAGCACCTTTGTGCTAACGATAGATAAAGCTAAAGGGACCCACGGGTTCTTTTAGCTTTACCTGTTTTTCGGGAATCCGAATCCCGGGGCGGAAACACCGCCCGCTTGCAGAGTCCTCCGGAGAGCTCCGGAACGCTCCGCGCCGCACCCGGCAGGGTGTCGGAATTTTTCCATTGGAGTTGGCCGCCACTTCATACCAACATGCGGCTCCATTACTAATTTCAGCCCTCCCGCACCCGGATTCCCGGCGGCGGAACAAGATATATAATGAATAGAGAATTAATCGTAAACGTCACCCCGGCCGAGATCTCCATCGCCCTGTGCGAGGACAAGGTGCTCGTCGAGCTCAGCAAGGAGCAGTGCCAGACGGGCTTCGCCGTGGGGGACATCTATCTGGGAAAGGTCCGCAAGATCATGCCGGGACTCAATGCGGCCTTCGTCAACATAGGACACGAAAAGGATGCCTTCATCCACTACCTCGATCTGGGAACGCATTTCCCGTCGTTGCAGAAACTCGTCGCGTCGCAGCAGCCCGGCAAGCGCGGCATGCGCGTCGAGACCATGAAGCTCGAAGCTCCGGTGGAGAAGACGGGCAAGATCGGCGATTACCTCCAGGTGGGGCAGCAAATCATGGTGCAGGTGGCCAAGGAGGCCATTTCGACCAAGGGCCCACGTCTGACCTCCGACATCTCGCTGGCGGGCCGCAACGTGGTGCTGGTCCCCTTCTCCTCGAAGGTGTTCCTGTCGCAGAAGATCCGCTCGGCGGAGGAGAAACGGCGTCTGAAACGCATTGCCACGGAGGTGCTGCCGAAGAATTTCGGCGTCATCATCCGCACGGCGGCCATGGAGGCCCGGGACGAGGATATCGAGCACGACATCCAGACGCAGATCGAGCGCTGGCGCAAGACCTGTGCGGCGATCCGCAAAAAAGCGGCGGAGGTTCCGGCGCAGCTGATGAGCGAGATGAACCGCGCCAATACGATCATCCGCGACTCGCTGAACGGCTCCTTCTCGCAGATCGCCGTCGACGACGAGGCGATGTACAACGAGATCCGCAACTACATCCGTCAGATCGATCCCGAAAAGGAGAAGATCGTCAAGCTCTACAAGGGCACGGTTCCGATCTTCGACAACTTCGACATCTCGAAGCAGATCAAGTCGCTGTTCGCCAAGTACGTGTCGCTCAAACGCGGCGCCTACCTGATCATCGAGCATACGGAGGCGATGAACGTCATCGACGTCAACTCCGGGAACCGGACCAAGGCCGAGGACAATCAGGAGCAGACGGCCCTGGACGTGAACCTCGCGGCGGCGAAGGAGATCGCACGACAGCTGCGTCTGCGCGACCTGGGGGGCATCGTGATCATCGACTTCATCGACCTGCACAAGGCGCAGAACAAACAGGCGCTCTACGATGAGATGGTCAAGCTCATGGCGACGGACAAGGCCAAGCATACGGTGCTTCCGCTGACGAAGTTCGGACTGATGCAGATCACGCGCCAGCGGGTGCGCCCGGTGGCCGTGGAGAGCGTCTCGGACGTCTGCCCGACGTGCAACGGCACGGGCAAGATCGAACCCACGGTGGTGCTGGACAAGAAGATCGAAAACCAGATCTCGTTCCTCACGGAAGACCGCGGGCACAAGTACATCAAACTGGTCGTCAGCCCCTATGTGGCGTCGTACCTCAAAAAGGGATTCTGGTCGCTGCGCCGCCGCTGGGAGTGGAAGTACAAGGTGCGCTTGCAGATCGCCGAGGATCAGAGCATCGGGATCGTCGAGGTGCACTACCACGACCGCAAGGACAACGATC
Organism: Alistipes sp. An66; assembly: GCF_002161445.1. Taxonomy (GTDB): domain Bacteria; phylum Bacteroidota; class Bacteroidia; order Bacteroidales; family Rikenellaceae; genus Alistipes; species Alistipes cottocaccae. The sequence continues at coordinate 69,839 of NZ_NFHT01000003.1, read as the reverse complement.
TGATCGAACGATAATTCATGGCAACCCCGCGCGAGCAGCTGGCGCAGTTCGCCGAAGGTTCGAAAGCCCTCGCAACACTGTGCCGCGAATATGGGAAACGCACGCCGACCCTCCATCTGCGGGAGCTGGTCGGCGGAGCTTTGTCGTTCTATGCGGCGGCGGCCGTGTCGGAATGCGGCGGGGTGCACGTCTTTGTGGCCGAGGACCGCGATGCGGCGGCCTACCTGCTCAACGATTTCTACAACCTGCTCGACGAGAAGCGGATCTGTTTCTTCCCCTCCTCCTACAAGCGTTCGGCGGCCTACGGGGCCGAGGATGCCCAGGGCGTGGTGCAGCGCACGACGACGATGAATGCCGTGCGGGGTTTTTCCGGCAAGGGTTACCTGGTGGTCTGCACCTATCCCGAAGCACTGGCCGAACGGGTTGCCGATGCCGAAGTGCTGCAACGGCGGACGATCGCCGTGCGCGTCGGCGACCGGATCTCGATCGAGGTGCTCGAACAGGAACTGATCGATGCGGGCTTCACGCGCGTGGATTTCGTCTACGAACCGGGCCAGTATTCGCTGCGCGGCGGCATCGTCGACGTCTTCTCCTATTCGGAGAGCAAGCCCTACCGTCTGGATTTCTTCGGCGACGAGGTCGACTCGATCCGCCGGTTCAACATTTCGAGCCAGCTGTCGTCGGACAAACTCGACCGTGTGGAGATCATCCCCGACCTGAATGCCGGCGTGGCGGCTTCGGCGAAGGTTTCGCTGGCGAAATTCGCCGGGCCGGAGGCGGCGTGGTGGTTCTACGACGCGGATTTCGTGCTGCGCCGGGTCAATGACGTGCGGCGCAAGGCGCTCGGCGACATGGAGCACCCGGAGGAGATCGACCGGCTGCTGACGAGCCGCAACGGCCTGCTGGCGGACCTCGCGGAGGCGCGGCTGCTGGTGCTGCGCGACAACCTTGCGGAGCGTCCCGCGACGGCGGAGGTGGTCTTCTCGACGGCCCCGCAGCCGAAGTTCAACAAGAACTTCGAGATGCTGGCCGACGACATGATCCGCAATGCGCTGCGGGGCTACGACACGTGGATTCTGTCGGAAAACCGGGCGCAGGTCGAGCGTCTGGAAAACATCTTCCACCAGATCGGCCGCGGACAGGCCGTGGTTCGGTCGCTGGCCGTGACGCTGCACGAGGGCTTCGTGGACAACGACCTGAAACTGTGCCTCTATACGGACCACCAGATCTTCGACCGCTACCAGCGCTACCGCATCAACGGGGAGATCCGTCGCGACGAGCAGATGACCGTCGCGGAGCTGAACCAGCTGCGTCCGGGCGACTACGTGGTGCATATCGATCACGGCGTGGGGCGCTTCGACGGGCTGGTCAAAATCAACGAGGGGGGCAAGACGCACGAGGCGATCAAACTGGTCTACAAGGACGGCGACGTACTGTTCGTGAACGTGCACTCGCTGCACCGCATTTCGCGCTACAAGGCCGGGGACGGCGAACCCCCGAAGGTCTACAAACTCGGTACGGGGGCGTGGCAGAAGCTCAAAAACGCCACGAAGAAGGCCGTCAAGGATATCTCTCGCGAGCTGATCGCGCTCTACGCCAAGCGCAAGGCCTCGAAGGGCTTCGCCTTCTCGCCGGACAGCTACCTGCAACACGAGTTGGAGGCGTCGTTCCGCTGGGAGGATACGCCCGACCAGCAGGCGGCCACGGCGGCCGTCAAGCGGGACATGGAGTCGGACCAGCCGATGGACCGGCTGGTGTGCGGCGACGTGGGCTTCGGGAAGACCGAGGTGGCGATCCGTGCGGCGTTCAAGGCGGCGTGCGACGGCAAGCAGGTGGCGGTGCTGGTTCCGACGACGATCCTCGCGCTGCAACACTACCGGTCGTTCTCCGAGCGGCTGCGCGACTTCCCGGTGCGGGTGGAGTATCTCAACCGCACGAAATCCGCGAAGGAGGTGCGGGAGATCTGCGCCGACCTGGCCTCGGGGAAGATCGACATCCTGATCGGGACGCACAAGATGCTGGGCCGGCAGGTCGTCTTCCGCGACCTGGGGCTGCTGATCATCGACGAGGAGCAGAAGTTCGGCGTGGCGGCGAAGGAGAAGCTCACCCAGATGAGCGTCTCGGTGGACACGCTGACGCTGACGGCGACGCCCATCCCGCGGACGTTGCAGTTCTCGCTGATGGGATCGCGCGACCTGTCGGTGATCTCGACGCCGCCGCCCAACCGGCAGCCGATCCTCACCGAGTCGCACGTCTTCTCGGAGGAGATCGTGCGCGACGCCATCGAGACGGAGCTGGCGCGCGGCGGTCAGGTCTACTATGTCCACAACCGCGTGGAGGACCTGATGACGGTGCAGGGGATGATCGCGCGGGTGTGCCCGAAGGCCCGCGTGGGGGTGGGCCACGGCAAGATGCCGGCCGAGAAGCTGGAAAAACTCATCATGGATTTCATCTACGGGGAGTTCGACGTGCTGCTGTCGACGACGATCGTCGAGAACGGCATCGACATCCCGAACGCCAATACGATCATCGTCGACAACGCCCAGAATTTCGGGTTGAGCGACCTGCACCAGCTGCGCGGGCGTGTGGGCCGCTCGAACCAGAAGGCCTACTGCTACCTGCTGTCGCCTCCGGACGAGCTGCTGTCGTCCGACGCGCGGCGGAGGCTGCGGGCCATCGAGGAGTTTTCGGACCTCGGGTCGGGGTTCAACATCGCCATGCAGGACCTCGATATCCGCGGTGCGGGGAACCTGCTGGGTGCCGAGCAGAGCGGCTTCATCGCCGACATCGGCTTCGAAACCTACCAGAAGATCATGAACGAGGCGGTGGCCGAGCTGCGGGCCGAGGGGTTGCAGGTCCCGGGGCTCGGAGCCGGGGAGCAGGAGGTCGTGGAGCGCATGGCCTTCATCGACGATGCGCACATCGAGATCGAAGTCGAAGCCTCGCTGCCGGACACCTACGTGTCGCAGCAGGCCGAGCGCCTGAAACTCTACCGCGAACTCGACTCGACGAAGGACGAAGCGGCGTTGCAGGCCTTCGAGAGCCGTCTGGTGGACCGTTTCGGTCCCCTGCCGCGCGCCGCGAAGGAGCTGCTCAACGTCGTGCGCCTGCGCTGGGAGGCCATCCGCCTGGGCATGGAGCGCGTGAAGGTCAAGAACGGACTGATGATCGTGCACTTCGTGGGCGAGGAGCATTCACCCTATTATAAAAGCGATACCTTCATGACTTTGCTGCAACGGGTTACGCAGCGCCCCGACCGATTCGTGCTCAAACAACACAATAATCGGCTGGCGATGACCGTTAGGAATATCAAAGATGTGGAGGACGCATACAAGACATTGCGGGAACTTTGAATCTGATCGTTGACATAGGCAACTCGCTCGTGAAACTCGCCGTCTTCGAGAAGGGGGTTCTCGTCGCCCAGCGGAGCGCGAGGTATCCTTCGGCTTCGGATTTCGAGGCGTTGTTGCAGGGACGCCGGGCCGGATGGGCCATCGTGGAGTCGACGCGCGGCGATGCGGACGAGATCGTGGAGCTGGTACGCGGATATGCGGACCGGGTGCTGGAATTTACGCCGCAGACGCCCGTCCCGATCGGGAACGCCTACCGCACGCCCGAGACGCTGGGCCGCGACCGTCTGGCGGCAGCGGTCGGTGCGACGGTGCTCTATCCGGGCCGCAACGTGCTGATCGTGGACTTCGGGACGGCGGTGACGATCGACCTGGTGACGGCCGACGGGACGTTCCGCGGAGGGTGCATCTCGCCCGGGATGCGGATCCGTTTCCGGGCCCTGCACGACTATACGGCCCGGCTGCCGCTCTGTTCGGCCACCGAGCGGGAGGAGTTGCTGGGAGGCTTCACGGATGAGGCCATCCGCCTGGGGGTGATGAACTCGATTGCCTTCGAAATCGAGGGCTATATGACCCGGATGCGTGAAAAAATCGACGATTTGTGCGTAATTTTCACCGGAGGGGACGCGAAATACTTTGCGAAAAGAATTAAAAACACGATATTTGCAAATCGTAATCTGGTCTTTTGCGGATTGGATCGAATTTTAGAGTACAATGCCAGTGAAGAACACCTTGATTAAACTTCTTGTCGCGGCAGCGGCGCTGTTCCCTGTCGCCGTGTCGGCCCAGACAAGCAGTATCAACGCCTTCTCGCCCTATACGATGTACGGCATCGGCGAAGTGAACACCCCCGGGACGCTTGCGATGCGCTCGATGGGGGGAGCAGGCGTGGCCATGCGCTCGACGGGCGTCGTGAACCTGCTCAACCCTGCGGGATTCAGCGCCGCACCGCAGAAGACCTTCCTTTTCAACTTCGGACTCGAAGGCCAGAACTACTACAACTCGCAGAAAGTCGCCGGCGAAGCGAAAAGCACGGCCTACAATACGTTCAACTTCCACGACATCGCCTTCCAGATGCCGGTGGCCAAGCGCCTGGGCCTGGGATTCAGCCTCACGCCGTACAGCTCGGTGGGTTACCGCACGAAGTACTACCACGAATACGACCCGACGGACCCCGTCTACGGAAACGTGGGCAACGTCCAGTACAACTATCAGGGCGAAGGTGACGTCACGGAGGTGAAACTCGGCCTGGGATGGGAGGTTTTCAAGAACTTCTCGATCGGCGTGGCCGCCCAGTACTACTGGGGCTCGATCAACCGCACCTTCGTGATGACCCCGACGGCGATCGCCGGTGAGGGCACCTATGTCTCGACGGTGGGAACCGACGTGTACAGCATTTCGAGCATCAAGGGCCAGGTGGGCATGCAGTGGAGCCCGATCCTGAACCAGAAGCGGATCCTGACCGTGGGTGCGGCGTTCGATTTCGGCGGCGACCTGCATCCCGAAACGACCAAGACCATCTACGTGGGCGACCTCTACAATACGACGGTCAAGGGCGACACGACGCATCTGGCGCTGGTGCTGCCCCATCAGCTGGCCGTGGGGCTCTATTATCAGACGGCCAAATGGTCCGTCGGCGTGGACTACGTCTATCAGAACTGGGGCGGCCGCAACACGGGCTATGAACTGACGGGAGTCACGGGTACGGTCGATAACCGTTCGTCCTATCTGGTGAAATACGTCAACACGAGTACGATCAAAATGGGCGTGGAGTTTACGCCCAACCGGTATGATATCCGTAATTTTCTGAAACGCTGGTCCTATCGGGCCGGTTTCCGCTACGGGACCTACAACCAGTCGTTCAACGACGAACGCCTCGGGCAGTGGGCCGTGACGGCAGGTATCGGGATTCCGGTCAAACTGTGGGCCTTTTCGGCCATCGACGTGGGAGTGGAGTACGGCCGCCGGGGCTACAACGTCGCCGAGCGGATCGGACTGGTGCGGCAGCAGTATTTCAAGATCGCCGTGGGCTTCACGCTCTTCGCAGGCCAGGAGAACGGCGAATACTGGTTCATGCGGGCCAAGTATGATTGACACAGGCAAACAAAATACACAAAAATTAATCTGACCGATGAAAAACGTAAAATTCCTGCTCTCCGCAGCATGCGCACTTACCGCATTCGTTGCGACGGCACAAGATTTCAGCGACCCGAAGTACGCGATCTGGGGTGACACGCCCGAGGAGCGTCAGCAGAACATCCTGAACAGCAACTTCCTCAAAGAGTCGTGCGACAACAAGGACTACGACGCGGCGGCCCACTACCTCAAAGAGCTGCTCGACAAGTGCCCGAAGGCTTCGGAGAACACCTTCGTGCGCGGTACCACGCTCTACAAGAACAAGATCAACCGTGCGAAGAGCATCGCCGAGAAGAACGTCTACGTGGATTCGCTGCTGTTGCTCTACGATCTGCGCAACGAGTATTTCGGCAGCCATCCCAAGCGCGGTACGGCCTACATTCTCGACCGCAAGGCCCGCGAATATCTGACCTACAAGCCCAACGACCGTGCGGGTATCCGCGAGGCGTTCCGCGAGGCGATCGAGGCCGGGGGTGACAACTCGGATCCGGAGACCGTCGTGGCCTACTTCACGAACCTCTGCGACGACTACAAGAATACGGACGAGGTGATGCCCGACGAGATCATCGCCGAGTATGACCGTCTGCTTCCGTTCTTCGAGAAGAATCCCGAGGCTTCGGAGTACAAGAGCCAGTTCGACGCGGCGTTCGGATTGAGCGGTGCGGCCAGCTGCGAGAACCTCGAAACGCTCTTCCGCGGCAAGCTGGAAGCGGCACCCGAGGACGAGGCTCTGCTGGCCCAGGCCGTGAGCATGATGTCGCGTGCGAAGTGCGACGGCGACTTCTACTTTGCCATTGCCGAGAAATACTACCAGGTGAAGCCCTCGTCGGAGACGGCCATGTTCCTGGCGCAGGCTTTCCAGAACAAGGGCGATTACGCCAAGGCCGATACCTACCTGAATGAGGCGCTTGCCGTGGAGCAGGATCCCGCCGAGCGTCAGAAGTTGCTGGTGCGCATCGCGCTGGTGGGCCTGGTGGCCAACAACATCAACGATGCCGCCACGGCAGCGCGTCAGGCCCGGGATCTGAATCCCGAGGACGGAGTTCCCTATTTCGTGCTGGCGCAGTGCTATGCGTCGTCGGCTGCCGCCTGCGGCGGATTTGCGGGTCAGGCGACCTTCTGGGCCGCTTACGACACGATGGCCAAGGCCGTGGAGCTGCTTCCGAGCGATTCGGAGTACATGGAGCACGCCAAGACGTCGCTGGGTGCTTTCCGCAATCGTTTCCCGAGCTCGGAGGAGTGCTTCTTCAACGAGTTGCAGGAGGGCGCCCGCTATACGGTGACGTGCGGAACGGCCGCCGGCGTATCGACGACGGTACGTCCCCGTTAGTTCATCCGCGACCCGTCTCTTCATGGGAAAAGGCTTGACAAAATACGTCCGGGTAGCACTCTCCGCAGCGGGGAGTGCTATCTTGCTATTCTCCTGCGGGGAGACCGACAGCGGGAAGCCGTCGGCCGCCGAGGAGGCGATGATGACCGAATACAGCGAGAATCTGTCGATTATCAACTCGCAGAACGGCAGCCGATCGTACCATTTCGTCACGCCGCTTCTCGAAGGCTATACGCTGGCGCGCGAACCCTATCGGGAGTTCCGCAAGGGAATCAAGATCACGACCTATCAGGACGACTCGCTCTCGTCGGTGGATGCCGTACTGACGGCCAACTATGCCATTTACTATGAGAAACGGGAGCTGTGGGAGGCCAAGGGAAATGTCGTGGTGGAGAAATCCGACGGCAAGACCCTCTATACGCAACAGCTTTTCTGGAACGCCCGCACGGGCAAGATCTATTCGAACGTGGATTCGAAGATCGTACAGAACAACGGCCGGGATGTCTTCATCGGCGAAGGTTTCGAGTCCGACGAGGAGTTCAAGGAGTGGCGTTTCCGCCGCATGAAGGGACGCATGGAGGTCGAGATGAAACAGGGGACCGATTCCGTGGCGTCGGACTCGGCGTCGGAGCCTCCGACGCCCTCCGGAGCGCGGGTACAACCGGCACAACCGGCACGTTCTGCCGCTTCCGGAGCTTCCGCACAGCCGACGTCGTCCGAACGTCCGGCGCAACCCGGATCGGCTGCACGCCCGGAGATTCCGATGTATGCCATCGAGGCGTCCGGAGAGCCGGCCGGAAGTGCTCGTCCGCAATCCCAAAACTGACTTCCATGCTGACCATTATTCTTCTGATAGTCTTCATGCTGCTGCTCTCGGCCTTCTTCTCGGGCATGGAGATCGCCTTTACGAGCAAGAACCGGCTCAAACTGGAAATCGACCGCAAGCAGAGCCGGATGTTCGACAGCATCGCCGAGGTCTTCGCCCGTCATCCGGGCCAGTACATCACGACGATTCTCGTGGGCAACAACATCGCGCTGGTGATCTATTCGCTGGCGATGTCGATGCTGCTGCGGGAGATCTACGCCGGGCTGGGCTGGGCGGAACTGGCCCGCGAGGGTTCGGTGGCCATCGATACGGCCGTATCGACGGTCATCATCATCTTCTTTGCGGAGTTTCTTCCCAAGTCGGTCTTCCGCAACGATCCCAATTTCTACTACCGGGTGCTGGCTCCGGTGATCTACTTCTTCTACATTCTGCTCTATCCCGTAGCTCGCTTCACGACGCTGCTGTCGCACGGGATTCTGCGCCTGCTGGGCCGCCGGGTCGAGGAGAAGAACATCACGCCGAGTTTCGACCGCGAGGACCTCGCGGCGCTGCTCGACGCGAGCGGTCAGGAGGCGCATTCGGAGCCGGACAACGAGTTGAAACTCTTCCAGAACGCACTGGATTTCGCCGACCTGCGCGTGCGCGACTGCATGGTCCCGCGCGTGGATGTCGAGGCGGTGGACATCGACGACACGACGATCGAACAGCTGACGGCGCGATTCGTGGAGTCGAAGTATTCGCGGATTTTCGTCTGGCGGAAGTCGATCGACAACATCATCGGCTACGTGAACTCGAAGAGTCTTTTCACCCGTCCGGAGCGGATTTCCGACGTGATGATGGAGGTGAATTTCGTCCCGGAGACCTTGCCGTTGCAGCTGGTGCTGGAAAACTTCATCAAGCACCGGTCGAACATCGCCGTGGTGATCGACGAGTTCGGGGGTACGGCGGGCATCATCTCGCTGGAAGACGTGCTGGAACAGATCTTCGGCGAGATCGAGGACGAGCATGACGTGCCGGACCTGGTGGAGAAGCAGGTGGGTGCGGATGAATACGTCTTCTCGTGCCGTCTGGAAGTGAAGTACCTGAACGAGCGCTACGGTCTGGGGATCGAGGAGAGCCGCGAGTACGACACGCTGGCGGGCTTCATCATCTACCATTACGAAGGGATACCGGGTGCCGGGGAGACGGTATTCATCGGAAATCTGCAACTGCGGATTCTGCGCACCACGCGGTCGCGGATCGAGTTGGCGCGGGTGAAAAAATTGTAACGCATATATAGGTCTATTTGCGAATATTTTACTACCTTTGGCTGATCTTTCGGAACAGAATAGGGAACAAAACGAATAATTAAGATTCATATGGCAAGTTTAAACACCTTACGGACCAAGTTCGGCGTCGTGCTTTCGATCATCATCGCACTGGCGCTCTTGGCATTCATCCTCTCCCTGAAAACCGAGATGGGATTTTCGGGCAATGATCCGCGCGTCGGGGTGATCGACGGCGAGAAGATCAACTATTCGGAATACTACGACCGTTACGAGCAGATCAAGGCGCAGAACAACGTCCAGGAGAGCGACGAGCAGCAGTCGGCCATGCTGGCGAATGCCGTATGGCAGTCGCTGATTGCCGACCACGTGCTGACTCCGGGCTTCGGACGCATGGGGCTCCGTGTGACGGAGCCGGAGCGTCTGGCGATGGTCAGCGGTCAGCAGCCCTCGCAGGCCTTCTATTCGGCCTTTGCGGATCCGCGCACGGGGCAGTACAACGTGGAGGCCGTGAACCAGTTCCTGGCCCAGGCCGAGTCGAACCCGCAGGCCGCCCAGATGTGGGCCCAGCTCAACGAGCAGGCGTGTCTGGAACGCGAGCTTCAAAAGTTCTACGGACTGGTGAAGGGCGGCGTGTACGTCAATGCGCTGGAAATTGCGCAGGGCGTCAAGGGCGCGAACGAGACCTTCTCGGGCAAATGGGCCGGCAAGAAGTACTCGGCAGTTCCCGACTCGCTCATCGCCGTGTCGTCGTCGGACCTGAAATCCTACTACAACAGCCATAAGGATCAGTTCAAGCAGACGCCGTCGCGGACGCTTTCGTATGTGGTCTTCGAGGTGTCGCCCACGGACGACGACCTGCTGGCTCTGGAAAACAAGGCAGCCGAGGTCGGCAAAGAGTTCGCCGCCGCGGAGGAGGTGCGTGCGTTCGTCCGTGCGAACCGCAACGGGCGGATCGCCGAGAGCTACGTGACGGCTTCGCAGCTCTCCGACGAGGAGGCGAAGGCGCTGATGGACGGTAAGATGTACGGTCCCGTATTGAAGAACAACGAGTGGACGATGGCCCGCGTGCTGGATGCGAAGATGGCGCCCGACTCGGTCGGCATCCGCCACATCGTGCTGCCCTACACGGAGGAGACGTTGGCCGACAGCCTGCTGACGGCCTTGCGGAAGGGCGGTGATTTTGCCGCAGCCGCAGCCCGGTATTCGGTTTACGACGCTACGGCGGCCAATGGCGGCGAGGTGGGAGTTCTGCCGTTCTCGGCCTTCACGGGTGAGTTTGCCGAGGCGCTGGCCGGGGCAAAGAAGGGCGACATCGTGAAGATCGCTTCGGGCGATGCCATCCAGCTGATGCAGGTCTACCGCGCCGACAAACCCACGAAACACATCCAGGTGGCGTCGATCACCTATCCGGTGGAGGCTTCGGCCGATACGCGCCGGGATATCCACAACCAGGCCGGGTCGTTCATGGTCAACGCCAAGGGCTCTTCGGAGGCCTTTGCCGATGCCGCGTCGACGGCGGCCGTGACGCCGCGTGTGGCGCGTCTCGCACAGGGCGACCGCACGATCCGCGGTCTGGAAGATTCGCGCGACGTGGCCCGTTGGGCATACGGCGCCGAGGTCGGCGACGTTTCGGAGATCTTCACCGTGGGCAAGGACTACGTGATCGCCATGCTGACGGAGATCGACGACAACGACTACGCTCCGCTGGAAAAGGTCGCCGCACAGGTTCGTTCGCAGGTGCTGCGCGACAAGAAATACGACTACATCGTCAAGGAACTCTCGGGTGCGACCCTTGCCGAGCAGGCTTCGAGCCTCGGTTCGGAGGTCGGCGACTTCTCGGGCGTGACGTTCGGCTCGTTCTACATCGACGGCGTGGGTGTCGAGCCGCGTCTGGTGGGTGCGATCGCCGCTTCGGAGAAGGGTGCCCTGTCGGCTCCGGTGAAGGGCATGTCGGGCGTGTATGTCTTCCAGGTGGAGGATGTGCAGACCGCGGACAAGCAGACCGCCGAGGCCGAGAAGGTCCGTGCACAGGCTACGGCCGAGAGCATGGCACAGCAGTTCGCCATGCAGGCCGTTCAGCAGATGGCCAAGATTCAGGACCTGCGCGGCAAGTATTTCTAACGGACGGAATATGGGAACCTTCTTTCACCTTTGCGGTGCGGGAAGGAGTGGCCAATAACGAGACGGGCCGACGTTTTCAGAACGTCGGCCCGTCCCGTTTCCCGGCTTCCGTCCCGCCTGACGCCCGATGCCCGGATTGCGAAAACTTTTGCGCGGGGTGCTATTGTTGCCCGGGATTTGTTATCTTTGTAACAACAAAATTTTTCGCCATGAACAACTTCATCTATCAGAATCCCACGAAACTGGTTTTCGGAAAGGGACAGATCGCCCGACTGCCGGAACTCATTCCGGCCGACAAACGCCTCATGATCACCTTCGGCGGGGGCAGTGTCAAACGCAACGGCGTCTACGAACAGGTTGTGAAGGCCCTTGCGGGGCGTGAATTCGTCGAGTTCTGGGGCATCGAGGCCAACCCCTCGGTCGAGACCCTGCGCAAGGCGATCGCCCTGGGCAAGGAGCGGAAGGTCGACTTCCTGCTGGCCGTGGGCGGCGGGTCGGTGATCGACGGCACGAAGCTCATCTCCGCGGGTCTGCTCTACGAGGGGGATGCCTGGGAGCTGGTGCTCAAAGGGAGCTGTCCGAAGACCGTTCCGCTGGCCACGGTGCTGACGATGGCCGCCACGGGCTCCGAGATGAACAGCGGGGCGGTGATCTCGCGCTACGAGACGCAGGAGAAATACGCCTTTTACAGCAACTATCCGGTCTTCTCGATCCTCGATCCGGAGACGCTCTACTCGCTGCCGAAGCGGCAGATCGCCTGCGGACTGGCCGACACGTTCGTGCACGTGCTGGAACAGTACATGACCACGCCGGGGCAGTCGCGATTGATGGACCGCTGGGCCGAGGGGATCCTGCATACGGTGGTGGAGATTGCGCCGCGGGCGCTGGGCGACGAGCGCGACTACGACACGATGTCGGAGTACATGCTTTCGGCGACGCTGGCGCTGAACGACATGATCCGCATGGGCGTGACGCAGGACTGGGCGACGCACATGATCGGCCACGAGCTGACGGCGCTGCACGGACTGACGCACGGCGCGACGCTGGCCATCGTGATCAACGGCACGCTGCGTACGCTGCGCGGCCAGAAGCACGGCAAGCTGTTGCAGTTCGGCGAGCGGATCTGGGGCATCACCGGCGGCACGGAGGAGGAGCGCATCGACCGGACGATCGCCCGGACCGAGGAGTTCTTCCGCTCGCTGGGGCTCTCGACGCGCCTCTCGGAGGAGGGGATCGGCGAGGCGACGATCGCCGAGATCGAGCGCCGCTTCACGGCTTCGGGCGTGCACCACGGCGAGGCCGGGAATGTCGACGGGGCGATGGCCCGCCGGATCCTGGAAGCCTGCCTGTAAACGCTTCCGGGACGGAAATTCTGCCGGGCATTCCGACTGCGGGTCGGGATGCCCGGTTTTTTTGTGCGGCGGACGGCTGTTTTGGGTGGGGGAATGCCGTTTTTTTGTATCTTTACAGCGCAGTTCCGAGGGGCTGCAACATGTTTGATTTTTACGCGAAAGCGTAAATGCTATTCTCCGTAAGGCGAAATCTGGTAAATTTCATTTGAAAACGGGAATGGGCATGGTTATTTCTACGTCACTATGTGTTGTGGCGTGGAGTTGCGCCTATTTAGTTTTCAAGGGTTTACCAGAGCCTGCCTTACGTGAATAGGATTTCAATTCCACGCTTTCTTTTTTTGTGGTTGGCTCTTTGGGAGTTGGAGAGCCCGAAAATTCAATGCTTTATGAAACGTATTTTACAAAGAGGAGCGGCCGCCCTGCTGTGCGCGGTGCTTCTGGGTATGGTCTCCTGCGACAAGGACGACGATGGAGCGACGGGTGGCAACGGGGGCAAGGCGGTTCCCGATCCGGAGGGAACGGTAACGGTGCAGATGAGAAACGCCAATAATGGGCAGACCAAAGTGTATCCGGACGGATATGGGTATTCTTCCAGTAATGGATTGTTTTATTCATCTTATTTTTGGATTGATGATGCCGATAATCTGACTGGTCAAGGTGATGTAGTTTGTATCGGGAAGGTGGCCGGACTGGGGAATATCCGGGAGCGTCCGGAGACCGGTTGGGCCAGTAAAACGGCTGTATTACCGGGGTATGGATATATTCTTCGAACGTCATCCCAATATGATCAGGATAAGAAGCCGACTTTGGATGGATATAACTATTGCCGCGTTTATGTGATGAACTACCTCACCTCGACGGGCGGCGGAATTATCGGTGCGGTGGTCAAATACCAGTCGCCGTTTATCCCCGAGAACCTGCCCGCGCAGGAGTAGTTCTCCGGCAGTTTTCGGAAAATCTTTCGGAAAATCCCTCGGCAGACCGTCGCCGTCGCCCTTTGCGGGCGGCGGCGCTTTGGTTTTTTCATACGAAAAATCCCCTCCGGCGCGGGCCGAAGGGGATCGGAAAGGCATTGGATTACCGGATTACTCCTCCATCAGGATTTCGAGGATCTTGATGGCGGCCGTGGCGATCGGCGTACCGGGGCCGAAGATGGCGGCGGCACCGTCGCGGTAGAGTTCGTCGTAGTCCTGGTGAGGGATCACACCGCCCACGATGACGATGATGTCCTCACGGCCGAGCTTCTTCAACTCGGCGATGATCTGCGGCACGAGCGTCAGGTGACCGGCGGCCAGCGACGAGACGCCCACCACATGCACGTCGTTCTCGACGGCCTGCTTGGCGGCCTCCTCCGGGGTCTGGAACAGCGGACCCATGTCGACGTCGAAGCCGATGTCGGCATAACCCGTTGCCACGACCTTGGCACCGCGGTCGTGTCCGTCCTGACCGAGTTTTGCGATCATGATACGCGGCTGACGGCCCTCTTTCTTGGCGAATTCGGCGCACAGCTCCTTGGCGTGCTCGAAGGATTTGTCGTTTTTCACTTCTGACGAATAAACTCCTGAAATGGAACGGATAACGGCTTTGTAGCGGCCTACGACCACCTCGCAGGCATCGGAGATCTCACCCAGCGTGGCGCGGACCTTGGCGGCCTCGACGGCCAGCGCGAGCAGGTTGCCCTGCTTGGTCTTCACGCACTCGGTGATGGCGTCGAGGGCCCTCTTCACGGCGGCCTCGTCGCGCGAAGCGCGCAGCTCTTTCAGACGCTTGATCTGGCTCTCGCGCACGGCGGTGTTGTCCACGGCGAGGATGTCGATCGGCGCCTCCTTTTCGAGGCGGTACTCGTTCAGACCGATGATCTTCTCCTCGCCGGAGTCGATGCGGGCCTGCTTGCGGGCCGAAGCCTCCTCGATACGCATCTTCGGAATGCCGGTCTCGATGGCCTTGGCCATACCGCCCAGCTTCTCGATCTCCTGGATGTGCTCCCAGGCCTTGTGAGCGATCTCGTTGGTGAGCGTCTCGACGTAGTAGGAACCTGCCCACGGGTCAACCTCGCGGCAGACGGAGGTCTCCTCCTGGATGTAGATCTGCGTGTTGCGGGCGATACGTGCCGAGAAGTCGGTCGGCAGGGCGATGGCTTCGTCGAGGGCGTTGGTGTGCAGCGACTGGGTGTGTCCCAGCGCGGCGCCCATGGCCTCGATGGCCGTGCGGGCCACGTTGTTGAAGGGATCCTGCTCCGTGAGCGACCAGCCCGAGGTCTGCGAGTGGGTGCGCAGTGCGAGCGACTTGGGGTTCTTGGGGTTGAACTGCTTGACGATCTTGGCCCACAGCATACGTGCGGCGCGCATCTTGGCGATCTCCATGAAGTGGTTCATGCCGATGGCCCAGAAGAACGACAGACGCGGTGCGAAGGCGTCGATCGACATCCCGGCGTTGATGCCGGCGCGGAGGTATTCCAGACCGTCGGCCAGCGTATAGGCCAGCTCGATGTCGGCCGTGGCACCGGCCTCCTGCATGTGGTAGCCCGAGATCGAGATCGAGTTGAACTTCGGCATGTTCTTCGACGTGTACTCGAAGATGTCGGCGATGATGCGCATCGAGAACTCGGGGGGATAGATATAGGTGTTGCGCACCATGAACTCCTTGAGGATGTCGTTCTGGATCGTACCCGACAGCTGGTCGAGGGTGCAGCCCTGTTCGAGACCCGTGACGATGTAGAAGGCTAGAACGGGCAGCACGGCGCCGTTCATGGTCATCGAGACGGACATCTTGTCGAGCGGAATGCCGTTGAAGAGGACCTTCATGTCCTCCACGGAGCAGATCGACACACCGGCCTTGCCGACGTCGCCCACCACGCGCGGGTGATCGGCGTCATAGCCGCGGTGCGTGGCGAGGTCGAAGGCCACCGACAGACCCTTCTGACCGGCCGCGAGGTTGCGGCGGTAGAAGGCGTTGGACTCCTCGGCCGTCGAGAAGCCGGCATACTGGCGGATGGTCCACGGACGCATGACGTACATCGTCGAATAGGGTCCGCGCAGGAACGGAGCGATACCTGCGGCGTAGTTCAGGTGCTCCATGCCTTCGAGATCTTCGGCCGTGTAGGTTCCCTTGACGGGAATGCGTTCGGCCGTGAGCCACGGTTCCACCTGACCGCAGCCTTTCGAGGCGCAGCAGCTCTTCGGCTGCCCGTCTCCTTCGTATCTGAGTTCTGAAAATTTGGCTCTCATGATCTTTGTGCGTAAAGTGTTCGGGCTTCGGCTCGCTTCGGGCGAATCGCCGCTCGGAAGAGCCTCCTGCCCATAAAAAGCACCCGGGTGCTTAGATTCCCATCTCTTTAAGGTAAAACTTCAAGGTTTCGAGCACGTTGGACTTCACGTTGATGAAGTTCGTGATGCCCTGGGCTTCCAGTTCGGGCGTGCAGGCCGGGGCGCCGGCAACCACGAGGATCGCCTTGCCGCCGAGCAGCTCCTTGACCTTCGGAGCCACCTCTGCGTAGTCGTCGTCCGAAGCGCAGACCACAACGATCTCGGCTTTGGATTCGAGAGCGGCCTTGACGCCCTCCTCGACCGACTTGAAGAAGGTGTTGTCCTGCACGCGGATTCCGGCGCAGGCGAAGAAGTTGCACGAGAACTGGGCGCGGGCGCGGGCCATGGCCAGGCTTCCGCACGTGAGCATGAAGGCCTTGGGTTGCCGTCCCGAACGGTCGACGTGCAGACGCATCGTCTCGAAGGCCATGGCGCCGCGGTAGGGTGCCAGTGTGTTGCCTTCGGCGGTCTTGCGCGTCACGGCCTCCCCGGTGATCTCCTTGCCGGCGACCTCCGTGAAGTTGGGGTACTGGTTGGCACCCAGCAGGATCTGGCGGCGCGTGGCGATGGCCTTGTCCTTGGCGGCGGCCGACGCCTCGATGCGTTCCTTGATCCATCCGGCCTTGTAGGCTGCGGTGTAGCCGCCCTTCTCCTCGATTTCGAGGAAGAGCTTCCAGGCCTCGGCGGCGATCGACTGCGTGAGGTTCTCGACGTAGTACGAACCGCCGGCGGGGTCTACCACCTGGTCGAAGTGCGACTCGTGTTTGAGCAGCAGCTCGACGTTGCGGGCGATGCGCTTCGAGAACTCCGTGGGATCCTCGAACGAGGCGTCGAACGGCGTGACTTCGAGCGAGTGCACGCCGCCGATGGCTGCCGACATGGCCTCGGTCGTGCCGCGGAGCATGTTCACGTAGGGGTCGTAAACCGTCTGGTTCCAGTCGGCCGTGCGGGCGTGGATCATCATCTTGCCGGCGCAGTTCTTCTCGGGGTTGTAACCCTTGACGATGTTGGCCCAGAGCATGCGGGCGGCGCGGAACTTGGCGATCTCCATGAAGTAGTTCGACGTCACGGAGAACGAGAAGCGCAGCTTGCGTGCGGCGAGGTCGGCGCTCAACCCGGCGTCGGTCAGGCGGGCCAGGTAGTCGTTGCCGGCCGCGAGGGCGAATGCGAGCTCCTCGACGATGGTCGACCCGGCGTTGGCGAAGATGCCGGCCGAGACGGTGACGATACGGATGTGCTTGTACTCGCGGGTGCGCTCGATGAGCGATGCGATCTTCGCGAAGCACTTCTCACCGTCGGGCGAGCAGAAGTCGCCCTTCTGCGAGAGCCCCTTGACCAGCGGGTCGATGCAGAATGCCACGTGGGCTTCGGCGGCGAGGCCCTCCTTTTCGAGCTTGTCGAGCACGAGTCCGGCGATGCGCCCCGTGTGCGCGCCGCAGAAGGTCATCTCGATGGCCGGGATGTGGATCTCGGCGAGCAGCTGATCGAGGTCAGCGGCCGAGAAGCCTTCGTTGGCGATGGAGAATCCCAGCGAGTCGACGCCCGAATTGAGGAGTTTGAGTGCCTCGGCGTTGGCCTCCTTGGGGCACTTGACCTCGATGGTCTGATGCACGCGCCAGCGGTTGTGTGCGCGCGTACCTCTCACGTAGGGGAACTCGCCTGCCTGCGAGCCCAGGAACCGGATGCCTTCGAGGTTTTCGGCACGGTAGTAGGGGCGGACGTTGAATCCTTCGCCCGTGCGCCATACCAGTTTGCGCTCGTAATCGGCACCTTTCAGGTCGGCTGTGATCACCTCTTCCCACTGCTCGGTCGGGACCGGCGGGAATTCGGTGAACAGCTTTTCACGTTTGGTGTTTGCCATGATTGTTTAGAGATTAGTATTGAGTGTTTCCCTTGTCGTTTCGAAATTGCACGTAAAGGTACGAAATAATTGGCGAATTGTAACAAGAAATTGTTAACAAAATAACAAAACTCCCCGGCTTCCCGGTTTGTCCGGAGTCCGACCTCTGCTCCGGTTGCGGTCTCTTTTGTGGAGTTATGGTTGAATAATGTTCTTTTAAACCTTTGAAAGCGGAAAATTTCAAAAAACGTAATTTTGGGCGATTGGCTGAAAAAATGGGGTGTTTTCCGAAAAATAACCCCTAAAAATCGGCGGATGGCCGAAAAAATGGGGTATTTTTTCGGAAAATGGTCGAAAAAAAACGGTGAAATCGTGGAAAAAGTGATTTTCGGAAAAACAATGATATGGAATTATTTTTACATTTGCAACCGAAAGTGCAAGACGCCGCAACGGAGGGAATGCTTCCCGGTTGGCCCGGTCTGCCGATCCCGTCGGGAGGAGCGACACGGTTGAATTTCTGGTTAGGTTTTTAGTTTGCAATGTCGGAATTCCCTCCGTGCGGCTTTTTTCAGAACCCCAAATCTTAACAGAGAGGATATGTCATCATTGCTCAGATTCAAGATGGTCGACGCGGCGATCAACCACACCGCCGTGGAGGTGAAGGTTCCGGAGGGACGCCCCTCGGACTACTTCGGAGAGAAGGTTTTCGGACGCGCCGCCATGCGCAAGTATCTCGACAAACGGACCTACGCCGCATTGCTCGATACGATGGAGAACCGCACGCCGCTGACGCGCGAGGTGGCCGACAGCATCGCCGCCGGCATGCGGCAGTGGGCCCTGGAACACGGCGCCGACCACTACACGCACTGGTTCCAGCCGCTGACGGGCGGTACGGCCGAGAAGCACGATGCCTTCGCCGAGCCCGACGGCCACGGCGGCGTGCTGGAAGAGTTCTCGGGAAAACTGCTCGTCCAGCAGGAGCCCGACGCCTCGTCGTTCCCCAACGGCGGAATCCGCAATACGTTCGAGGCCCGCGGCTATTCGGCGTGGGATCCCGCTTCGCCGGCCTTCATCGTCGACACGACGCTCTGTATCCCGACCGTCTTCATCGCCTACACGGGCGAGGCGCTCGACTACAAGGTGCCGCTGCTGCGGTCGCTGACGGCCGTCGGGACTGCCGCTGCGGAGGTGTGCCACTATTTCGACAAGAACGTCGACAAGGTTTTCGCCTATCTGGGCTGGGAGCAGGAGTACTTCCTCGTGGACGAGAGCCTGTGGGCCGTGCGGCCGGACCTGATGCTCACGGGCCGCACGCTCATGGGGCACGAGTCGGCGAAGAACCAGCAGCTGGAAGATCACTATTTCGGGGCGATTCCGACCCGGGTGATGGCCTTCATGCGGGACTTGGAGTATGAGTGCCTGAAACTGGGCATTCCGGTCAAGACGCGCCACAACGAGGTGGCTCCGAACCAGTTCGAACTGGCCCCGGTCTACGAGGAGGCGAACCTGGCCAACGACCACAACCAGCTGCTGATGACCATCATGGACAAGATCGCCCGCCGTCACCAGTTCCGGGTGCTGCTGCACGAGAAGCCCTTCAAGGGGATCAACGGTTCGGGCAAGCACAACAACTGGTCGCTCGGTACGGATACGGGCGTGAACCTGCTGGGACCGGGCAAGACGGCAGCCGAGAACTTGCAGTTCATCACCTTCCTGGTGAACGCCATCTCGGCGGTCTACAAGCACAACGGGCTGCTGAAAGCCTCGATCATGAGCGCCACGAACGCCCATCGTCTGGGAGCCAACGAGGCGCCCCCGGCCATCATTTCGACCTTCCTCGGGACGCAGGTTTCGGCCGTGCTGGACAAACTGGCGGCGTCGAAGAGCGATGACGCCATCCGTTTCGATGCGAAGAACGTCTTCAAGATGAGCGGCATTTCGCATATTCCGACGCTGCTTTTGGACAATACGGACCGCAACCGCACCTCGCCGTTCGCCTTTACGGGCAACCGGTTCGAGTTCCGGGCCGTGGGTTCGTCGGACAACTGCGCCGAGGCGATGATCGTGCTCAACACGGCGATGGCCAGCGAGCTGACGGCGTTCAAGAAGAAGGTGGACGCGAAGATCGAAGGGGGCATGAAGAAGGAGAAGGCGATCTACGAAGTCTTGAAACAGATGATCAAGGCGTGCCGGGCGATCCGTTTCGACGGCAACGGCTATTCGGACGAGTGGAAGGAGGAGGCGAAGCGCCGCGGTCTGGATTGCGAAACCTCCACGCCGCTGGTTTTCGACCGCTATCTGGATGCGGAGAGCCTGAAAATGTTCGGTGAGATGGGCGTCTTCTCGAAGGTCGAGCTGGAAGCCCGCACGGAGGTGAAGTGGGAGACCTACACGAAGAAGATCCAGATCGAGGGGCGTGTGCTGGGGGATCTGGCGATGAACCACATCGTGCCGATCGCCTCGAAATATGAGGCCGAACTGCTGGACAAGGTCTACAAGATGTCGCAGATCCCGGGGTTGAATGCCGATCCCGACATCCGGCTGATCAAGAAGATCCAGGACCACACGGCGGAGATCCAGCGCCTGACGGCCGAGATGATCGACGCGCGGAAGGTGGCCAACCGGATCGAGGATCAGCGTGAGAAGGCGATCGCCTATCACGATACGGTGGCGGTCTATTTCGATCAGATCCGGCGCCACATCGACAAGTTGGAGGAGATCGTCGACGACCAGATCTGGCCGTTGCCGAAGTATCGCGAACTGCTCTTCCTGCGGTAGTCTGTCCCGGGAGGAGAAACGACGTTCCGGCCGCCCGAATACTCGGACGGCCGGTCTTTTTGTAGCGGGTCATCCGGTGCTCTCCGCCCCATCCGACTCTTCCGCCCCATCCGACTCTTCCGCCCCATCCGCCCTTTCCGGTGCGGCCCCTCCCTCCTCCGACACAAAAAACGGGGAGGACCGTATTCCGATCCTCCCCGTCGTTCCGGATGTTTCCGGGATTATTCCTCGTCGCGGTACATGTGCTCGACGTAAATAGCGTGCTGCATCGCCTCGCGCTTTGCCACCGAAGGTTTGGTGAAGTACTGGCGGCGGCGGAGCTCTTTCAGAACGCCCGTGCGCTCGTATTTACGTTTGAACTTTTTCAGGGCGCGTTCGATGTTTTCGCCCTCTTTTACCGGCATGATAATCATAATTCGAAGTGTTTTAATTTATTGTTTTTTGTTGTTTTTCGTTTGGCTGTGGGGGGGGCGCATCGCCCGGATGCGCGGTTTCCGAAAGGGTTTGTCTACTCGTGGGCAGGTCCGCTGGTTGACCCGAATTGCAGATAGGGAGCCAGCCGTGCTGCCTCCTCGCGGGTCAGTATGTTCTGTTCGATCAATTCGTCAGCGGTACTCCAACCTCCTTTCAACTGTCTTTGCTTCAAAATTTTCCGCAACGTCCGGGGCGCAATGTAAGGATGCTGTCCCAACGTTTTCGGGCTTGCAAAGTTAATATCAATTTTCCGAATTTTGCAACTGTCGCAGTAAATTTGTTTCAAAATTTTTTCGTAGTTGCTCTCCGTGACGCCCGGAATCTCTGCGAGTTGCTCCACGCGGACGAATCCGCCGAGGCGTTCGCGGTATTCCAGAATTCGGGAGACGGTCTTCTCGCCGATCCCGATGACGGAGCGCAGGGCGGCGGAATCCGCCGTGTTGAGCTCCACGGGCTGCTCGGTCGGGTGGGGCCGTCGTTCGGGGAAGATGACGTAGGGTTCGAGGGCCGCGGCTACGGAGTCTGTGATGACGTAGCAGGCGCGCAGCTCCTCCATGTCGTAGATGCCGCTTGCGTCGCGCCAGCGGATGAAGACCCCGGCCTGACGTTTCGACAGCGCCCCGATGGCTTGCAGATAACGGGCCGAGACGGTGTCGATGCGGAAAGGTGCGGGCGGCAGGGGATCGGCGACGATGCGTCCGCTTCGGAACTCCTGCGGGGCAATGGCGTATTTGCGGCTGATGCGGATCCAGGGTTTGAGTGTGCGGTAGAGCGAGTCGCTGATTCCGTAGCAGAGGGTCAGGTCTTCGGGGATTCGGAAGATCTTGCCTGCGGCGCGGTATTTCAGCAGGCTCGTGGCTTCGAATTTCGAGAGTCCCAACGCCCGCAGTTCTTCGTACTGGATGGTATTGGGATCGAAGGGCCGCATGATGATGCTGTCGATTCCGGGACGGCGTTCGAATTCGGCTTCGACCTGCCGGGCCGCCTCGGGATCGGCTTTCGGGCGGATCAGCAGAAGTGCCGCGATCACAAGACCGGCCAACGGCAGGAAGATCGCCACGGCGCGGATTTCACGTTCGGAGAAGAACCGGGACATTTTTTTCAGGGTTTATTTGGTTGCGTGTTCGATGGCTTTTTTTACGGATCCCCAGCGGAGCAGGGTTTCACGGGCCTCGGCTTCGGAGAGTCCGGTGCTCTGGGCGACCATGCGGGTGCCGCGGGCGACGAGTTTGTCGTTCGTGAGCTGCATGTGGACCATGCGGTTTCCCTCGACCCGTCCGAGTCGGATCATCACCGTCGTGGAGAGCATGTTGAGCATCAGTTTCTGGGCCGTTCCGGCCTTCATGCGCGTCGATCCGGTGACGAATTCGGGTCCCACGACCGCTTCGAGGGCGTATTCGGCCGCGGCTGCGGCGGGCGATCCGGGGTTGCAGACCACGGCGGCGGTCAGCAGCCCTTCCTGCCGGGCTCTTCGCAATCCGCCGATGACGTAGGGCGTGGTCCCCGACGCGGCAATCCCCACGAGCGTGTCGTCGGCCGTGGGCCGATAGGGGGCCAGGTCGCGCCAGGCGCCCTCCGTATCGTCTTCGGCGTGCTCCACGGCCCGGCGCAGGGCACCGTCGCCTCCGGCGATGAGTCCGATCACGAGGTCGAACGGAACCCCGAAGGTCGGGGGAAGTTCCGAAGCATCCGTCACACCGAGGCGGCCGCTGGTTCCGGCGCCGATGTAGAAGAGCCTTCCGCCGCGGCGCATGCGTTCGACGATGCGCTCGACGAGCTGTTCCATGACCGGGAT
Source organism: Alistipes sp. An66 (assembly GCF_002161445.1). Classification (GTDB taxonomy): domain Bacteria; phylum Bacteroidota; class Bacteroidia; order Bacteroidales; family Rikenellaceae; genus Alistipes; species Alistipes cottocaccae. Next base: position 47,264 of record NZ_NFHT01000003.1, on the reverse strand, counting down.
GACCTTCCGCACGGCTTCGTGTACGCGGGCATCCTCGCGGTTGATCCCCACGAGGAGGTCGTGGACGGACATCTCCTGCAAATTATCGTATTCCGAGTTTTGTTCGGTGATTCTCTTCTCCATGATGGTATTCGGCAAGCCCTCGTGCGGGCGATTCGACAATGGTTTCCACGTGATACCCTTCGGTTTCGAGTGCCGTGCGGAGCCACGGTTCGAAGTGGGCGGCCACGCCCCCGACGCAGGCGACGGGAAGCCCGGCGGGATAGCTGTGCAGGTTCCGGCGTGCGAATTCGCGGAAGGCTCCGACGACCATTTCCCGCACCTGCGGCGTGTCGATGTGCGCCCGGACGAAGGGTGCGAACGACGCGAGGAAGCGGTTGGCGAAGGGTTCGCGGTAGACGCGGCGGATGATCTCCTCGTAGGGGAGGCGGTACGCGGCGTCGAACTCCTCCCGCAGGGGGATGTGGCCCTTGAAGATGCCGTTGAGCAGGGCGCGTCCCAGTGCGGCGCCGCTCCCCTCGTCGCCGAGGAGATAGCCCAACGGGGGCACCTGCCGCACGATCTCGCCGCCGCGGCAGCAGCCGGAGTTCGACCCGGTTCCGAGGATGCAGGCGATCCCTTCGCCGCGGCCCCAGAGGGCGCGGGCGGCACCCGTGAGGTCCGATTCGACGGAGATCTTCGGCGTCTGGAAGCGGCGGGCGAGCATTTTGCGGAGCCGCTCCGAGGCTTCGGGGAAACTCCCTCCGCCGCCCGCGCCGTAGAAATGCACGGCCGAAACGTCGTGACAGGGCGGAAGTTCTGCCAGCGTGCGGCGGATCTGTTCGTCGTCGTGCAGGACGGCATTGATCCCGCGGGTGCGCATTTCGCGCATCCGGACGCCGTCGTCGGCGATCCACGTACATTGCGTCGAGCCGCTGTCTGCGAGGAGTATCATTATTCAAAGATACATATAATAGATGGAATCCGGAAGAAAAATTATCAAAACTAAATTTTTTAGTTGATAAACTATGTAAAATAGTTGCATGTGAAGATTTTTTAGTTAACTTTGAAACCGAATCGAAACCGAATCTTGTCATGGAAAAACTCACACGCCGCGAAGAGGAGCTGATGCAGTGCTTCTGGACGCACGGACCGCTGTTTGTGCGGGAGCTGGTGGCGCTGGCTCCCGAACCGAAACCGCACTTCAATACGCTGTCGACGATGGTGCGGACGCTCGAAACGAAGGGCTACGTGGGGCACAAACCCTTCGGGAATACCTACCAGTACTACCCGCTTGTCAGCGAACGGGAGTTTTCGCGCCGCACGCTGGGCAGCGTCATCGACCGCTATTTCGAGAAATCCTGCCTCGGGGCTGTTTCGGCGCTGGTCGAGGAGGAGCGCCTCTCGGTCGAGGAGCTGCGCGAACTGATCGAGCGCATCGAACGCCAAAACGCCCGGTAGCCATGTGGTACGAACTGACGCTTTACAGCCTGAAAGTCGGTGTCTGTCTGGCCGTTTTCTACCTCTTTTTCAAGCTGCTGTTGAGCCGCGAGACCTTCCACCGCTTCAACCGCATCGTGGTGTTGGGGGCGATCCTCCTTTCGTTCCTGCTGCCGCTGTGCGTGATCACGATCCGCCGCGAACTGCCCGTGGCCCCCGAATTCTTCGTCACGGATGCGCTTCCCGCCCCAGTGGCGGCCGATGCTCCGGCGCCGTTTCCGTGGCGGACGCTCGTCGGCATGCTCTTCCTGACGGGAGCCGTCGCGGCCTGTCTGCGGACGCTGTGGTCGCTGGCCGCCGTCGTGCGGATGATCCGCCGGGGGCGCCGCGAACGGCTGGACGACGGCTCGGTGCTGGTCCGTTTCCCGCAGGAGATCACGCCGTTCAGCTGGTGCCGCTTCATCGTGATCTCCGACGCCGATCTGGTCTGGAACGGCGCGGCGATCCTCACCCACGAACAGGCCCATGTCCGCCTGCACCACTCGTTCGATGTGCTGGTGACCGATCTGGCGGGGTGCCTGCAATGGTTCAATCCGGCGATGTGGCTGCTGCGGCGCGAGCTGCGGGCCATCCACGAATACGAGGCCGATGCCGCCGTGCTGGCGAGCGGCGTCGATGCCAGGAGTTACCAGATGCTGCTTATAAGGAAAGCTGTCGGCGAGAGGTGGTGCTCGGTCGCCAACAGCTTCAATCACAGTAAACTTAAAAACCGTATTACCATGATGTTGCGAAAAAAATCGTCGCGGCGGGCCGAAGCGCGTGCGCTTCTTCTGCTGCCGCTTGCGGGTCTGGCTCTGGGAGCCTTCGCCGAGACCCGTTATGTCGTTCCTGCGTACAAAGATACGCAAAATCCCGTTGCGAAGCACGAAATGCGTGCGGAAATCGGTCCGGATACGCTCGTCATCCGCGGGGTGAAGGGACTGTCGGATCCGCAGCAGGCGCCGCTGGTGGTCATCGACGGCGCGAAAGCCGACGCAAAGGTCCTCGACACGCTCCGCCCGGAACGGATCGCCGCGGTCTCGGTGCTGAAAGATTCGCTGGCCCGAATCTCGTATGGCCCGGAAGCCCGGAACGGCGTGATCGTCGTGACACTGAAAAAAACGGGCGAAGCCGCCGCTCCTTCCGGAGAGAACGGCGCCTACGGTACGCAGGTGACGACCTCCTCCGACGGGAAGACCATGTCCATTTCGATTTCGGGATCGCCGTCGCACGCCTCCCTGTCGACCTCCGGGCTTCCGGAGAATCCGGTGATCGTGGTCGACGGCAAACTCTTCGAGGGGGAGCTTCAAGGGCTCTCGCCGGAGCGGATCAGAAGCATGTCGGTCTACAAGGGGAATATCCCGGAGGAGTACCGCCGTTATACCGGGTCGGAGAACCGGGGGCTGATCGTGGTTGAGTTGAAAAAAACGGGAGCGTCGGGCCTCGACAGCGACTATTTCCGGAGCGAGGAGTGGAAGCGGGCACAGATGGAGCTCTCCGAGATGGATTCCTACTTCAAGAGCGACGAGTGGAAGGAGGCGCAAAAGCGGCTCTCCGAGGTTTCGGATGCTTCGGATTCCTATTTCCAAAGCGAGGCGTGGAAGCGGGCGCAGATGCAGCTCTCCGAGATGAACAATTATTTCCAGAGCGACGCGTGGAAGAGCGCGCAGCAGAAGCTGAAAGACCTCGACGACGGGAAATTCCGGGGTTCGGTGATCTCCATGTATCAAACGGATGCGGCGGATGCCGGGGTGTCGGTTCCCTGCAATACGGTGGTCGGGGGCCGGGGCGGCATGGTGGTCACGGGTCCGGAGGTGATGTCGAAGAGCCGTTCCGACGACAATGGCTCGGTCACGGTGGCCAAGGGGCGCGTGACAGCCGACTTTTCGGAGATCGACGAGGCGGACTACCGGATCGAGATCGACGGCAAACCCGCCACCAAGGCCGATCTGGAACGGATCGAACCGGGAAAGATCAGGCGTTTGGAGTTGGTCCGCAACGATGAGACACCCGGCAAGGAGGGTGTGCTGCGGGCCCGGACGCGCAAATGACGGTTGCCGGAGATTTCCGGTTCTGCCTTTCGACGGGCGGAGCGGAGCATTCCGTTCCGCCCGTCTTTTGTTGTGCTTGTCCTTGTTCCGTCGTGTTCCGCCGTGCTCTGTTCCTCCCGCCGCGTTTTTCCCGCTCCCTTTTCGCCGGTTGCCGCCCCGGGTTATTTGAAGTCGACGATCTCGGGCCGGGTCGGGCGGTAGCGGTACTGTTCCAGCCGGGTGGAGTTCGAGATGCGGAAGTAGTCGCAGTCGACGAGCCCGCTCTTCCCGAATGCGATGCCGAGCCGGATCTGGATCGTGTTGAAGATGAGTCGTTCGTTCCGCAGGCGGACACCGACTCCGAACGAGGTGAAGAATTCGTTCTTGAAGATGTTGGAGTCGTATCCGAGGAGCCCGAAGTCTGCGAACCCGAAGAAGGCAAGACGGAATCCCCACGGCTGGTAGGGCGAGAAGAGCACGGTCTCCGAGTTCAGGATCATGCGGTTCGTACCGATGGCATATTCGTTGAGGGCCTGCAATCCGTTGGTGTCGGTGAATCGGATGCTTTCGTCGCTTCCGGACCATCGGTTCCATCCCTGGGTGTAGTTGAACGAGATGAATTGCCGGATCCGGCTGCGTTGGAGCAGAAAGAGGTTCGAGAACCAGCGCAGGTCCACGTCGACGGCACTCCGCTGCCACATGCCGTCCGCGGGGTCGATGTAGCTTCCGAGCGTGGCTCCGCCCATGATGTAGCCGATCGGGCAGAAACCTCCGGCCTCGTAGCTCAAACCCAGGTAGACGGCATCGCTGAACTCGCCCCAGGTATATCCGGTTACCGCTTCGGCCTTGTATCCGGCGGCGAGGTACTCGCGTCGTCCGAATCCGTAGATCATGTTGGCGGTGTAGAATTTCTCGCGGTAGAGACCCAGCCCGAGGAGCAGGGCGTCCTGGTCGTGCAGTGCGGGGTTGTAGCGCGGGCCGACCTCGGGGCGCAGGGTGGTCCGGCTGTAATTGTAACGTCCGGTGAGGTATGCGCTCGACTTGATGGGGCGCAGATAGCGGGAGTATCCGGCCCAGGCGTCGAGGTTCCGGACCTTGACGAGCAGCGAGGTGTCCTGCTCGATCATGTAGCGTTTGTCCTTGATGTTGTTGTAGGTGAGACCGATCTCGTAGTCGGTCGGTTTGAGGAACTCCTTCCGGAGTCCGATGTCGAGCAGCGAGCTGTAAAAGTCGCGACCGGCGTTGAATTCTGCGGTGTAAAAGCTCCCCAGGACATTCGGGATCTTGTATTCGACCATGTTTCCGCCGTAGGAGAAGTCCCTGCGGTCGAAGTTGGTGAGGAATTTGAGGCTGTTTCCGGATCCGAAGATGTTGGCGTCGGAGAGTGCGACCATGGTACGGCCTTCGGAGCGGATGGATCCGTCGGCGGAGATGGTCCAGCTGTCGCGGGTCGTGATGACGAGGTTCACGCGCGTGGAGTCGACCGAATCGGGTTGTACGGCGATGTCGATTTCGGAGATATAGTCCCGGGATCGGATGAGCTGTTTGGTTCGGACGATGAGTTGCGGGTCGAATTCGTCTCCGGATTTGAAGAGCAGGTCGCGGCGGATGACGCGGTCGCGGGTGAGCATGTGTGTGTTGTTTGCGGCGCGTTCGAGCCAGGTGCCTCCGGGGTCGAAGACCTGCTGTCGTTCGATGGCGATCTGCCCGATGGTTTTGCCGGCGAAGGGTTCCAGCAGGCTGCTTTCGTCGCGGAATTGTCCGTTCGAGGTAGTATCGAGGACGGGTTTGACGAACACCAGGTTGTAGAGCATGCGAGGGACGGTGCGTCGGCTTGTTTTCGACTCAATGCTGTCGTAGAGTCTGTTGTTTCGGTTTCTGGCTTTGGGGTTCCGGATCCGGGCGCTGTCGGGGGTGAAGCGGTTGGGGGTCTGCATGCCGGGTCTTGCCGAGGGGCTTGCGGCGCGGGCTGCGGCCACACCACCCGGGAGACACAGGATCAGGATCAGGATGAATGTGCGGAACCGGAACATGGGCTCAAAGATAACGTAAAAATCCGGTAAAACGTATGTGAAAACGCTTTCGGGGGAGGTTTGAATGCAAAAAAAAGCCCACCCGGAATTCGGGTGGACCTTTTTTGTCAGGCAGTTGAAACTTTTGGTTGCGGTTCTGCCGGCCCCTTCCTGCGGCCCCTTCGCAGTGCTGTCAGCCCTTCCTGCCGACCCCTTCTGCTGGCTCCTTCCTGCGGCTCCTCGCAGTGCTGTCAGCCCTTCCTGCCGACCCCTTCTGCCGGCCCCAGCCGACCTTTGGGGAGGTTATTTGCGGCGCTCCTTGGCCTCGATGCACTCCGTGGCGTGGGGCACCTTCATCAGCCGCTCCTTGGGAATCAGTTTTCCCGTGGTCTTGCAGATGCCGTATGTTTTGTTCTCGATGCGTACAAGAGCCATTTCGAGGTTGCGGATGAACTTCATCTGGTGGGTTGCGAGTCGTCCGTTTTCCTCTTTCGAAAGGGTTGCGGCCCCCTCTTCCAGCACCTTGTAGGTCGGCGAGGTGTCCTCGGTGTCGTTGTCCGCCGTATGGGTGATCGTCGCACGCAACAACTCGTAATCGGCTCGTGCGTTTTCGAGTTTTTTCAGAATAAGTTGCTTGAACTCTTCGAGTTCGGCGTCGCTGTACCGTGTTCTTTCGTCTGCCATGGTCTTGTCCTCTCTTTTGGTTTTATGTAAAATTAAACAATATTTCCGATATAACCAAATTTCCGGGGAACAGAACGGTGCTACATTTTCGTTATGGCGATGCGCAACGGCTCGTCATCGACATCCGAATCGACGACAATTCCGCCGGCGGGTTGAGCGGCCGTGCAGATTCCGACGGCCAGCGTCTGCGATGCGATGTAGTCGGCAAAGCGGGCTACGGCGTCGGCAACGATCTCCTTCTGTTCGATCTCCACGCGGATCTTGTCCGTAACCTCGAATCCGGACTCCTTGCGGATGTTCTGGATGCGGTTGATCAATTCGCGTGCCACACCTTCGGCCTTGAGTTCGTCGGTGATGGTGATGTCGAGGGCCACGGTGAGCTTGCCCTCCGAGGCGACGAGCCATCCGGGCATGTCCTCGGAGGTGATCTCGAAGTCGGCGGGCGTCACGACGATCTTCTCGCCGGCGATGTCGAGCACGGTTTCGGGTGCGGCCTCGATCTCGGCGATGCGCTCCTGCGAGAATTCCGCGGTCAGGGCGGCGATCTGCTTCATCTGCTTTCCGTAGCGCGGGCCGAGGGTCTTGAAGTTGGGCTTGATGCGCTTGGTGATGATGCCGGCGGTATTTTCGATGAGTTCCACCTCCTTGACGTTGACTTCGCTCATGATGAGGTTCTTCACGGCGGCGATCTGTTCGGCCATGGCGGGGTCGAGCACCGGGATGAGGATCTTCATCAGCGGCTGGCGGACCTTGATCGAGACCTTGCGGCGCAGGGCCAGTACCATCGAGGATACCTTCTGTGCGAGGTCCATGCGCTCTTCGAGCCGGCTGTCGATCAGCGAGAGTTCGGCCCTGGGGAAGGTCGAGAGGTGTACGGACTCATCGGTGTGGCGGCCGCTCACGGCGTTCAGGTCGCAGAAGATGCGGTCGGTGATGAACGGTGCGAAGGGCGCGGCGAGCATCACGACGGTTTCCAGACAGGTGTAGAGCGTCTGATAGGCTGCGAGCTTGTCCTCGGTCATTCCGCCGCCCCAGAAGCGTTTGCGGTTGAGGCGGACGTACCAGTTCGAGAGGTTTTCGCCGACGAACTCCTGAATGGCGCGGGCCGCGGGCGTCGGGTCGTAGTTTTCGAGCGCCTCGGTCACCTCCTTGACCAGGGTGTTGAGCAGCGAGATGATCCAGCGGTCGATCTCGGGACGCTTCTCCATCGGCACCTCGGGTTCCCGGCCGGTGAAGCCGTCGACATTGGCGTAGAGGGCGAAGAACGAGTAGGTGTTGTAGAGCGTTCCGAAGAACTTGCGGCGCACCTCGTCGACGCCGTCGCGGTCGAATTTGAGGTTGTCCCACGGCTGCGAGTTGGAGATCATGTACCAGCGTGTGGCGTCGGGTCCGTAGGTGTCGAGCACCTCGAAGGGGTCGACGGCATTGCCCAGCCGCTTGGACATCTTGTTTCCGTTCTTGTCGAGCACCAGACCGTTGGAGATGATGTTCCGGAATGCCACCGAGTCGAACAACATCGAGGCGATGGCGTGCAGCGTGAAGAACCACCCGCGGGTCTGGTCGACGCCCTCGGCGATGAAGTCGGCGGGGTATACCTCCCCGAACTTCTCCCTGTTTTCGAACGGGTAGTGCACCTGTGCATAGGGCATGGCTCCGGAATCGAACCAGACGTCGATCAGGTCGGGTTCGCGGCGCATGGGCTCGCCCTTCGACGAGACGAGGACGATCGAGTCGACGTAGGGGCGGTGCAGGTCGATGCGGTCCGTGGAGTAGTTCTCCTTCGACATGTCGCCGACCTTGAAATTTTCATAAGGGTTGTGCTGCATCACACCGGCCTGGATTGATTTTTCGATCTCGCCCATCAGCTCCTCGACCGAACCGATGCATTTCAGCTCCGAACGGTCCTCGGTGGCCCAGATCGGGAGCGGCGTGCCCCAGAAGCGCGAACGCGAGAGGTTCCAGTCGTTGAGGTTTTCGAGCCACTTGCCGAAGCGTCCCGTACCGGTCGATTCGGGTTTCCAGCGGATCGTGCGGTTCAGCTCGATCATGCGCTCCTTGCAGGCCGTCGTGCGGATGAACCACGAGTCGAGCGGGTAGTAGAGCACGGGTTTGTCCGTGCGCCAGCAGTGGGGGTAGTTGTGGACGTGCTTCTCGATCCGGAAGGCCAATCCGGCGGCCTTCATCTTCATGCAGATGTAGATGTCGAGCGACTCGGCGGCCTGTGCGGCCTTCTCGTCGTACCTTCCGTCGACGGTGAACTGCGGGTCGTAAGCGTTCTTGACCCAGCGGCCTGCGTACTCCTTGTAGGCCTCGACGTCGACGCACTCGCTCACGAAACGCTCGTCCAGTTCGTCGAGGAGGTAGAATTTCCCGGTGAGGTCGACCATCGGACGGGTTTCGCCCCTCTTGTTGATCATGAAGAGCGACGGGATCCCGGCGGCGCGTGCGACGAAGGCGTCGTCGGCACCGAACGTCGGGGCGATGTGTACGATGCCCGTACCGTCCTCGGTGGTCACGTAGTCGCCCGCGATGACGCGGAAGGCCTTTGCCGAGGCCTCCTTCCAGTTGCCGTCGGCATCCGTCTCGACGGGCTTGACCCAGGGCAGCAGTTGTTCGTACTCCATGCCGACCAGTTCGGGGCCCTTCCACTCGCCGACCACCTCATAGGGGACGAGTTTGTCGCCGGGCTTGTACTCATCCAGCGCGATGCCTTCGGCCTTCTTGTTGAAGTGTGCGTTCAGGAGGGCTTTGGCCACCACGGCGGTCATCTTCTCACCCGTGTAGGGGTTGTAGCTGCGCACGGCGACGTAGTCGATCTTCGGGCCGACGCAGAGGGCCGTGTTCGAGGGCAGGGTCCAGGGCGTGGTGGTCCAGGCCAGGAAGACCGGGGTTCCCCAACCCTCCATTTCGGGCTTGGGGTTGCGGATGCGGAACTGCGCCACGACCGTCGTGTCCTTGACGTCGCGGTAGCAGCCGGGCTGGTTCAGCTCGTGGGTCGAGAGCCCGGTTCCGGCCGCGGGCGAGTAGGGCTGGATGGTGTAGCCCTTGTAGAGCAGCCCCTTGTCGTAGAGCTGTTTCAGCAGCCACCACAGCGACTCGATGTACTTGTTGTCGTAGGTGATGTAGGGGTCGTCCATGTTGACCCAGTATCCCATCTTGCGGGTGAGGTTCTCCCACATGCCGGTGAACTCCATGACGGCTTCGCGGCACGTGCGGTTGTACTCCTCGATGGAGATCTTCCTGCCGATGTCCTCCTTGGTGATTCCGAGTTTCTTCTCGACGCCCAGTTCGACGGGCAGTCCGTGGGTGTCCCATCCGGCCTTGCGGTGGACGAGATATCCCTGCTGGGTTTTGTAGCGGCAGAATACGTCCTTGATGGTGCGGGCCATGACGTGGTGGATGCCGGGCATGCCGTTCGCCGAGGGGGGACCCTCATAGAAGACGAACGTCGGATGCCCCTCGCGGGTTTCGATGCTTTTGTGGAACGTGTCGCGGGCATCCCATTCGCCGAGCACGTCGGCGGCGGTGCCTGCCAGGTCGAGGCCTTTATACTCCTTGAACTTCATATCGGTAAGAAATTTTTTTCGCTGCATGTTGACAACCCGCAAAGATAATAAAAAGATTGGAAAACGTTGCAACCTTGCCCCGAAACCGTCACCTGCGGGGCGTGAAACAACGCTCCGGGCCGCCTGTTCGCTGCGGAACGGCGGCCCGGAGGGTGTTTTCGGCTCGGCAGCCGGTCAGTCGAAGGACTGCATCTCGATGAGTTTGGCGTAGATGCCGTTTCGCGCCATGAGTTCGGCGTGGGTGCCCTGCTCGGCGATGCGGCCGTGGTCCACGACGATGATCTGGTCGGCGTTGTGGATCGTCGACAGGCGGTGTGCGATGACCACCGACGTACGGCCTTTGAGCAGTTTGTTCAGAGCATCCTGCACGAGTTTTTCGCTCTCGGTGTCGAGGGCCGAGGTGGCCTCGTCGAGGATCAGGATGTCGGGGTTTTTCAGCACGGCGCGTGCGATCGAGAGGCGTTGTCGCTGGCCTCCGGAGAGTTTCGTGCCGCGGTCTCCGATGTTGGTGTCGTAGCCTTCGGGGCATTCGCGGATGAAGTCGTCGGCATTGGCGACCCGGGCCGCTTCGACAATCTCCTCGTGCGAGGCGCCGCGGCGTCCCATGCCGATGTTGTTCGCGATCGTGTCGTTGAAGAGCACGGTATCCTGCGCCACGACGCTCATGTGGGCGCGGACGCTCTCCTGGGTGTAGTCGCGCAGGGAGACTCCGTCGATGAGGATCTCGCCGCTCGTGGGGTCATAGAAGCGGGGCAGGAGTTCGCTGAGGGTCGACTTGCCGCCTCCCGAAGGTCCGACCAGCGCGACGGTCTGCCCGCGGCGGATCTCGAACGAGATGCCGTCGATCACCTCACGGGAACCGTCGTAGGAGAAGTGCACGTTGCGGAATTCGATCTTGTCTTTCAGTCCGGTAAGTTCGCGGGCGTCGGGTTTGTCCTGGATTTCGGGTTTGGTGTCGATGATCGAGAAGATGCGCTCTCCGGCGGCCAGACCCTGGTTGATGTTGGCGAACTGATCGATGAAGGTCCTGACGGGGCGGGTGATCTGGGAGAAGATGGCCACGAAGGCGATGAATCCTCCGGGGTCGAGCGATCCGGCCGAGACGAGCGAGCCTCCGAATACGAGGATGACGCCGACAGCCGTGATTCCGAGGAATTCGCTCATCGGGGAGGCCAGCTGCTGGCGGCGGGCCATCGAGAGGGTGAGGCGTGCGAGGTCGGCGCTGATGTCGTAGTATTTCTGTTTGATGTATTCGGTTGCGTTGTAGCTCTTGATGACCTTGATTCCGGCGAGGGATTCGTCGAGCGTGGCGACCATTTCGCCCATTCGTTTCTGGTTGGTGCGGGCGGGGTGGCGGAGTTTCTTGACGATGTTTCCGATGAGCAGGGCCACGATCGGGAGGAAGAGGATGGAGAAGAGGGCGAGTTCCCACGAGATGGCGACCATCATGACGATGTATCCGATGATGAGGAAGGGCTCGCGGAAGGAGACTTGCAGCGTATTGGTGATGCAGAACTGGACGACGCCGACGTCGGAGGTGATTTTCGAGATGATGTCGCCCTTCCGCTGGTCGGAGAAGTATCCGACGTTCATGTCCATGACGCGGGAGAACATCTCGTTTCTCATTTTCTGGAGCGTGCGTGTGCGCATGTTCTCCATGGTCCAGGCCCCGAGGTATCGGAAGAGGTTGCTCAACAGGCTGATGATGATGGCGACGACGGCCAGCAGCAGCAGGACGTTCTGTCGGTCGTATTCGTGGAATACGTGCGAGTAGGTGTAGTTGAAGAGGGCGGTCAGATACTCCTGGTTGAATTGCAGGGGCGGGAGTTTCTCCACGTACTCGAAAGTGTACTTCGCGTCGAACATCGTGTTCAGGATCGGGATGATCAGCATGAACGTCAGCGAGTTGAACAGCGCGTAGAAGAGCGAGTAGAAGAAATAGGGGATCGCGTATTTTTCGATCGGACGGGCGAAGCCCAGCAGCCGCATGTAAGTCTTGAACATTCCGTAGGGTTTGGAGGTTGCGCAATCTCACAACCGGCCCGAAGTCCGTCGGGGGGAATCCGCATTGGGTCGGGATTCCGGAGGCTGCGGTCCGGCATCAATTTCCTGCAAATATAGTGATAATAACCCGAAAAGCGAAAAAAGCGCGGATTTTCGGAAAATTATCGGAAAGAAAGGGCATTTTATCGGACCTTTCGAGTGATTTCGGACTCGGGATTCGTGTTCTTTTACGCCTGTTCGGGCGTGTAGCCGGTGTCTTCGAGCCAGTTTGCGCGGTCGTTGGCGGCGGCGACGGCCAGCTGGTCGCAACGGTTGTTCTCCACGGTGTCGGCGTGTCCCTTGACCCAGACGAAGCGGACGTGGTGGCGGTTGTAGACGCGCAGGAACCGCATCCAGAGATCGGGGTTCTTCTTTCCGGCAAAACCCTTGCGGAGCCAGCCGAAGACCCATCCTTTGGTGACGGCATCGACGACGTATTTCGAGTCGGAGTAGATCACGACGTCCGACCCCTCGAAGCGGAGCGCTTCGAGGGCCACGCAGACGGCCGTGAGCTCCATGCGGTTGTTGGTCGTGAGGCGGAATCCCCGGGAGAGCTCCTTGCGGTGGGGCCCCGAGAGGAGCACGACGCCGTAGCCGCCGGGCCCCGGGTTTCCGAGGGCCGAGCCGTCGGTATAGATCGTGATGGAAGGCATTTTCGCTGTTGTTCGGTCTCCTGTTTTTTTGCGACAGGCCCCCGTCACGGGGACGGGGGTCGGTCGGTGGTGGGGTTGCGGCCCGGGCCGCAACCGTCGGTCCCGTTGTTTTGCGCCTGTCCCGGGGCGGCCGCTTCTTTCGGATTTGGCCGTTTCCGACGGCCCGGCGGTCCTTTCGGCTCCGGCACCCTGGCCCGGTCGGCGTTCCGGTGTCTATTTCAGTGCCGCGAGCTGCTCTTTCAGCGCCGCGATCTTGGCTTCGGCATCGGCCTGCTTGGCGCGTTCGTTGGCGACGACCTTCTCGGGCGCCGACTGCACGAAGCGCTCGTTCGAGAGCTTCTTCATCACCGAGGCGAGGAATCCCTCGTAGTATTTCAGGTCGTCCGTGAGCTTTTTGATTTCGGCCTCGGCGTCGATCTTCCCGGCCAGCGGCACGAAGTACTGCGTCGTCTTGACGAGGAAGGCCGCGGCGGCGGGATCCTTCTCCGTGACGGGCTCGATGGCCGCGAGGTTGGCCATCTTCATCACCACGGGGGCGAACTCCGCGGGGTAGTTCCCGTCGACGATGACGTGGAGCGTGAGGGCCTCCTTCTGGGGCAGGTTCTTCTGGTTGCGGATGTTGCGCACCGAGGAGACGATCTCCTTCACCAGCTCGAAGCGGGCCATCAGGGCGGCATCCCCGACTGCGGGCTGCGGCATCTGCGCCACGCAGATCGACTCGCCTTCGCGTCGCGGCGCGAGGGCCTGCCAGATCTCTTCGGTGACGAACGGCATGAAGGGGTGCAGCATGCGTATCAGGGCGTCGAAATAGTGCTTCGTGGCGTCGAGCGTCGCCGAGTCGGTCGGCTGTCCGTAGGCGGGCTTGACCATTTCGAGGTAGAGACTGCTGAAATCGTCCCAGAAAAGCCGGTAAACCTCCTTGAAGGCCTCCGAAATGCGGTAGGCCTTGAAGTCCTCGTCGATCTGGCGCAGCGAGCGGCTCAAAGCCTGTTCGAACCACGCCACGGCCAGACGGTTGTTTTCGCTCTGCGGGGCTGTGTTGTCGGCCGTCCATCCGTTGACCAGACGGTAGGCGTTCCAGATCTTGTTGCCGAAGTTGCGGCCCTGCTCGCAGAGCGCCTCGTCGAACATCACGTCGTTTCCGGCCGACGAGCTGATGAGCATCGCCATGCGGACACCGTCGGCGCCGTACCGGGCGATCAGGTCGAGCGGGTCGGGCGAGTTGCCCAGCTGCTTGGACATCTTGCGGCCGATCTTGTCGCGGACGATGCCCGTGAAGTAGACGTTGGCGAAGGGCTTCTCCTGCCGGTATTCATAGCCGGCCATGATCATGCGGGCGACCCAGAAGAAGATGATGTCGGGCGCGGTGACCAGATCGTTCGTCGGGTAGTAGTATTCGATCTCGGCGTTGTGGGGGTTGCGGATTCCGTCGAAAACCGAAATGGGCCAGAGCCACGACGAGAACCACGTGTCGAGCACGTCCTCGTCCTGCCGCAGGTCGGCGAGCTGCAACGTCGGGTCCCCGGCCTTGGCGCGGGCCTTTTCGAGGGCCTCTTCGGGCGTGGGTGCGACGACGAAGCCTCCTTTGGGGAGGTACCACGCCGGGATGCGCTGTCCCCACCACAGCTGGCGCGAGATGCACCAGTCCTTGATGTTCTCCATCCAGTAGCGGTAGGTGTTCCTGTACTTCTCGGGCACGAAGCGGATGGCGTCCTCCATGACGGCGCGCGTTGCGGGCTCGGCGAGCTCCTTCATCGAGAGGAACCACTGCATCGAGAGTTTCGGCTCGATGGCGACGCCCGTGCGCTCCGAATAGCCGACGTTGTTGGTGTACTCCTCGGTCTTTTCGAGGAGCCCGGCGGCATCGAGGTCCTTCTCGATCCGGCGGCGGACATCGAAACGGTCCTGTCCGACGTACAGGCCGACCTTGTCGTTGATCGTTCCGTCGTCGTTGAAGATGTCGATGGATTCCAGTCCGTATTTTTCCCCGAGCATGTAGTCGTTGACGTCGTGCGCCGGGGTCACTTTCAGGGCTCCGGTGCCGAACTCGATGTCGACATACTCGTCGCGGATGACGGGGATCGAGCGTCCGACGAGCGGCACGATGACGCGGGCGTCGGCCGGGAGGTCCTGATAGCGCGGGTCGTTGGGGTTGACGCAGAGGCCCGTATCGCCGAGGATGGTCTCGGGACGGGTCGTGGCGACGATGATCGTGCGCTCCGATCCCTCGACCTTGTAGCGCAGGTAGTAGAGCTTTCCGTGCGACTCCTTGAAGATGACCTCCTCGTCGGAGAGGGCGGTCTGTGCGGCGGGGTCCCAGTTGACCATGCGGACGCCGCGGTAGATCTTACCCTTGTCGTAGAGGTCGCAGAAGACGCGCAGGACGCTCTCCGTGCGGATGTCGTCCATCGTGAAGCAGGTGCGGTCCCAGTCGCACGAGGCGCCGAGCTTGCGCAGCTGCCGGAGGATGACGCCTCCGTACTTCTCCTTCCACTCCCAGGCGTATTTCAGGAATTCGTCACGCGAGAGCGACGCCTTCTCGATTCCCTTTTCGCGGAGCATGGCGACGACTTTGGCCTCCGTGGCGATCGAGGCATGGTCCATGCCGGGGACCCAGCATGCGTTCTTTCCGGACATGCGGGCGCGGCGCACGAGGACATCCTGCAAGGTGTTGTTGAGCATGTGCCCCATGTGGAGCATGCCGGTGACGTTGGGGGGCGGGATGACGATCGTATAGGGTTCGCGTTCATCGGGTTCCGAGTGGAAGAGCCGGTGGTCGATCCAGTAGTCGTACCATTTGGCTTCGATTTGTTGCGGAGCGTATTTGTCAGCGATTTGCATAACGCATTATGGGTTTTAAAAAGGGTTTCCGAACTCTTTCGGGGAGGCAAAGTTATTAACAATCTGTCAAAGATGAAATAAAATCAGCGAAAAAACGTTACCTTTGCGACATTCTATATAGGTAAGGACATTATGAGCAAGAAAGATAAGATCGAAACCATTGAAACGGACGAGCTGAATCTGGCCCCGGAGCTGCTCGACGGCAAGCATCGGGTGATCCCGATCGTGACGGGCGGCGACGAGCCGGTCGAGGAGGTCGAGGTTCCGGAGATCATCCCGATTCTGACGCTTCGTTCGTCGGTCCTCTTTCCGGGGGCCATCACGCCGATCACCGTGGGACGCGACAAGAGCATCTCGCTGGTGCGTGCGGTGAATGCCGAAGGCGGCATGCTGGGTGCCGTGCTGCAACGCGAGAGCGAGGTCGAGGACCCCTCGCCGGACGACATGTACAAGGTCGGTACGGCGGCGCGGATCATCAAGATCCTGGAGATGCCGAACGGCAACCTGACGGTGATCCTGAACGGTCTGGAAAAGATCGAGATCACGGAATATATCGCTACGGAACCCTATTTCAAGGCGCGGGTCGTGGCGCTGCGGGACTCGACGCCCGACGTGAAGAGCATCGAGTTCGAGGCGCTGGTCGACTCGATCCGCGACGTGGCGCTGAACATCATCAACGTCTCGCCGTCGATGCCCAAGGAGGCGGCCTTCGCCATCAAGAACATCGACTCGAAGCGGGGAATCATCAACTTCATCTGCTCGAACATGGAGCTCACGGACGAAGACCGGCAGTCGCTGCTCGAAGCCCCGGGGCTGCTGGCACGCGCGCGGAAGCTGTTGGAGATCCTGATCCGGGAGCAGCAGCTGGCCGAGTTGAAGAGCCAGATCCAGGAGCGCGTCAAGCAGGAGATCGACAAGCAGCAGCGGGACTACTACCTGCAACAGCAGATGCGCACGATTCAGGACGAACTGGGCGACGGCCCGGATGCCGACATCGAGAAGCTGCGCGAGGAGGCCAGGAAGAAGAACTGGCCGAAGGAGGTGGGCGAGACCTTCGAGAAGGAGTTGCAGAAGGTCGAGCGGCTGAACCCGGCGGTTGCGGAGTATTCGGTGCAGATGACCTACCTGCAACTGCTGCTGGAACTGCCGTGGAACGACGTCACGAAGGACAACCTCGACCTGAAATGCGCGCGCGAACAGCTGGATCACGACCACTTCGGACTCGACGAGGTGAAGGAGCGGATCCTCGAACACCTGGCGGTCATCAAGCTGAAAGGCGACCTGAAATCGCCGATTCTCTGCCTCTACGGCCCTCCGGGCGTGGGCAAGACGTCGCTGGGCAAGTCGGTGGCCGCGGCGCTGGGCCGCAAGTTCGGGCGCATTTCGCTGGGCGGCCTGCACGACGAGTCGGAGATCCGCGGACACCGCCGCACCTACATCGGTGCGATGCCGGGCCGGATCATCCAGACGATCAAGCGCTGCGGGTCGTCGAATCCGGTGATCATCCTCGACGAGGTGGACAAGGTGACGGTCTCGAACCACGGGGACCCGTCGAGCGCGCTGCTCGAAGTGCTGGACCCGGAGCAGAACACGACCTTCCACGACAACTATATCGACATGGAGTACGACCTCTCGAAGGTGCTGTTCATCGCCACGGCGAACAACGTGGGGAACATCGCCCCGGCGCTGCGCGACCGCATGGAGATGATCAACATCCCGGGCTACCTCGTGGAGGAGAAGGTGCGCATTGCGCTGGACCACCTGCTTCCGAAGCAGCGCGAGGCCCACGGCATCAAGGAGCAGGAGATGACCCTGACGCCGGAGGTGGTCGAGGAGATCATTTCGTGCTATACGCGCGAGGCGGGCGTCCGCTCGCTGGACAAGCATCTGGCGAAGATCGCGCGGGCGCGGGCCAAGCAGATCGCCTTCGACGAGACGTTCGCTCCGGAGATCTCGAAAAAGGATCTGGAAAAGATCCTCGGGATGCCGAAGTTCCTGCGTGAGGAGTACGAGGTGGGCGGCATGACGGGTGTCGTGACGGGCCTGGCGTGGACCGAGGTCGGGGGCGACATCCTCTACATCGAGTCGTGCCTGACGCCGGGCAAGGGCAAGATCAGCCTGACGGGCAATCTGGGCGACGTGATGAAGGAGTCGGCGACGATTGCGCACGAGTGGGTGATGGCTCACCACAAGGAGCTGAACATCGACCCGAAGCTGTTCGAAACGAACGACATCAACATCCACGTTCCGGAGGGTGCGATCCCGAAGGACGGCCCCTCGGCGGGCATTACGATGGTGACGTCGATCGTCTCGACCTACACGGGCCGCAAGGTGAAGGAGCGGATCGCCATGACGGGCGAGACGACGCTGCGGGGCCGGGTGATGCCGGTCGGCGGCGTGAAGGAGAAGATTCTGGCGGCCAAGCGGGCCGGCATTACGGAGCTGATCCTTTCGGAGGAGAACCGCAAGGACATTGCGGAGATCAAGGCGGAGTACGTCGAGGGTCTGACGTTCCACTACGTGCGGACGAACGACGAGGTGCTGGCGCTGGCGTTGGAGTAGTTTTCCAAATGGAGAATGGAGAATTGAAAATGGAAAATTGAGTGTTGAGCATTTGAGGATAATGGCGATCTGAAAGTTCCGACCTTCCATTCTTCGGAAAAGGCTTCCCTCATAAAGTCCCCTCCGCGGAGGGGATTTAGGGGAGGGTAGATCTGAATACGCGGCCACGGGCCGCGAGCAGCGGCGGACGGGAGCGAGTTGCCCTGAAAAGTAATTTTATAAGGATATTTATAATATAACCATGCCTCTGACATTCATCGCAATCATCCCGGCGCGCTATGCGTCGACACGCTTCCCGGCCAAACCGCTGGCGCTGCTGGGCGGCAAACCCGTGATCCAGCGGGTCTACGAACAGGTCGCCGGGGTGCTGGACGACGCCGTGGTGGCCACGGACGACCAGCGGATCTACGACGCCGTGCGGGCGTTCGGCGGGAAGGTCGAGATGACCTCGGCGGCGCACCGCAGCGGTACGGACCGCTGCCGGGAGGCCTACGACAAGCAGGGACGTGCGTACGACGTGGTGGTCAACGTGCAGGGCGACGAACCCTTCATCCGCCGCGAGCAGCTCGAAGCGTTGAAGCGCTGCTTCGAAAATCCCGCGACCGACATCGCCACGCTGGTGAAACCCTTTTCGGAGAACGACGGGCTCGCCGCGCTGGAAAACCCCAACTCCCCGAAGGTGGTGCTCGACGTGCAGTCGCAGGCCGTCTATTTTTCGCGTTCGGTGATTCCCTACCTGCGGAATGTCCCGCGCGGGGAGTGGCTGGCGAAACACACCTTTTACAAGCACATCGGCATTTACGCCTTCCGCTCGGAGGTGCTGCGCAAGGTCACGACCCTGCCGCAGTCGCCTTTGGAACTGGCCGAGTCGCTCGAACAGCTGCGGTGGCTGGAAAACGGCTATAAAATAGGTGTGGGCATCACGGATGCCGAGACCGTGGGGATCGACACCCCGGAGGATCTGGCCCGTGCCGAAGCGTTCCTGAAACAACATCCCGAATTCAACCGATAAGTGTTATGAAACTCATTGCAGGACCCTGCGTCATCGAATCGGCCGAACTGCTGGACGCGGTGGCCGAACGCCTGGTGGCGATCAACCGCCGGCTCGGGACGGAGATCATCTTCAAGGCGTCGTTCGACAAGGCCAACCGGACGTCGATCGCGTCGTTCCGCGGCCCGGGGCTCGAAAAGGGGCTCCAAATGCTGGCGGACGTGCGGGCGAAATGGGGGCTGAAACTCCTGACGGACATCCACGAATCGTGGCAGGCCGCGCCGGTGGGCGAGGTGGTCGACGTGATCCAGATCCCGGCGTTCCTGTGCCGGCAGACCGACCTGTTGGTGGCTGCGGCGAAGACCGGCCGCACGGTGAACATCAAGAAGGCGCAGTTCCTCTCGGGGGTGGACATGCAATACCCCTACGAGAAGGCGCGCGAGGCGGGAGCCCGGGAGGTGTGGCTCACCGAACGCGGCAACTCGTTCGGCTACAACAACCTGGTGGTCGACTTCCGCAACATTCCCGACATGCTGCATATCGCTCCGACGGTCATCATGGACTGCACGCACTCGGTGCAGCGCCCCGGCGCGGCGGGCGGCAAGACGGGTGGCAACCGCGAGTTCGTCCCGGCGATGGCGCATGCCGCAAAGGCGTTCGGCGCCAACGGCTTCTTCTTCGAGGTGCACCCCGATCCGGACCGGGGTTTGAGCGATGCCGCGAACATGCTGCGGCTCGATGATCTGGAACCGCTGATCGAATCTTTGCTTTGACCGACATGACCGATACGACGAAATCCCAAATTCTGACGGTGGCACGCAAGGCGTTGCATACCGAGATGCTGTCGCTGCGCCATCTGGAAGAGACGCTCGACGATTCGTTTGCGCGGGCCGTGGAGCTGATTCTTGCGAGCCACGGCAAGTGCATCGTGACGGGCATGGGCAAATCGGGCCTTGTGGGTCGCAAGATCGCTGCGACGCTCGCCTCGACGGGAACGCCGAGTTTCTTCCTCCACCCGGGCGAAGCGTTCCACGGCGACCTGGGCATGATTTCGAAGGAGGACATCGTGCTGGCGCTCTCCTATTCGGGCGAGACGGACGAGATTCTGAAAATCGTGCCTTTCATCCACTCGAACGGCAACCGGCTGATCTCGATGACGGGAAACCCGGATTCGGCGCTGGCCAAGAACTCGGACGTGCACCTGAACGTGCGGGTCGAGGAGGAGGCCTGCATCCTGCACCTGGCCCCGACGTCGTCGACCACGGCACAGATCGCCATGGGCGATGCGCTGGCCGTTTCGCTGATGGACTTGCGGGGCTTCACGAGCGTCGATTTCGCCCGTCTGCATCCGGGGGGCAGCCTGGGGCGGCGCCTGCTGATGACCGTGGGGAACGTCATGCGGGACCACGACCTGCCGGTCGTTTCGCCCGACTGCCCGGCTGCGGAGATGATCCACGCCATTTCGAAGGGCGGTCTGGGCCTGATCGTGATCTGCGACGGCGACCGCATCGAGGGTATCGTGACGGATGGCGACGTGCGCCGGGCGATGGAGCGGCTGCGGGGCGAATTCTTCAACATCCGGGCGATGGATATCGCCACGCCGCATCCGAAGACGATCGCCCCGACCGAGAAGCTGATCGAGGCGGAGAAGATGATGACGCGCAACAAGGTGACGTCGCTGCTGGTGACCGACGAATCGGGAAAACTCGCCGGTGTGATCCAGATCTACGACATTAAACTCTGACGGGTCGGTTTTCGCCGTCAGGGGGCGGGAGGAGAAAAAGAGGAAGGCCCGGATCTCCGGGCCTTCCTCTTTTTGGTACGGGTTCGGTCCGGCGGGTCATTCCCCCTCTTCCAACTGGAAGAGCTCCTCGACGGGCTTGCCGAATGTCCGTGCGATTTTCAGCGCCAGCACGGTCGACGGAACGAACCTCCCGGCCTCGATGGCGTTGATCGTCTGGCGGCTCACGCCCACGGCCCCGGCCAGTTGCTGCTGGGTCATGCGCACCTCGGCGCGTTCGACCCGGATCCTATTCTTCATGCGCCGCCTCCTTTCCGAGCCGCCAGAGCATCACCCGTTCGATCACGAGGAAGAGCACGGGCAGCAGGCAGAGGTTGAAGATCATGAAGTTGATGTAGGCGAAGTCGTAGAGCACCAGCGCGGAGAGTACGGAGACACCCACGGTGACATAGAGCGCCGCGAGCAGGGCGTTGAGACGGATGCGGGCGATGAGTTCGTCCTCGATGCGTTCGCGCGAGCAGCCGATGAAGAGGACACCGAGCAGAACGCCGATGATGACGATGTTGTTCCAAAGGCGGGTGAAGTCCCGGGCCGGAGCGAATGAGTCGGGCAGCAGGAACGAGGGGAATCCGTTGAATCCGTCGAAAAACATCAGTGCGCCCAGCAGGGCCGTCGGGATGAATAGCACCCATCCGATCCGTTTGAACGCATGGGGCAGCAGCAGGATTTTGTTCATGACTGGTTGTTTTTTGTCGGTTTGGGCAGGCTGCCGGAGGTGCGCACTTCTCCCGCCTGCTGTCGCAAATATAAAATAAACTTTACAAAATAGCAAGCAAACACGACAAAAATAAGTGCTTCCCGAAAAAAATGGGCCGAACCATGCCGCTCCGGTTCGGGTTCGTGTTCCCTCTCCGCTCTTCCGAACCGGGGCTCCGCCGCTCCGAACCGGACCCGCGTTGCTCCGGGCAGGGATGGCGCTTTTCCCTCCTTCGCCGTTCAGAGCCGGGCGATCAGTTCGTCGATGTGCCGCTCTTCGGTGGCCCAGCTGGTGACGAAGCGCACGACGGTCTCCTCCTCACCGCGCGGCCCCCACAATTCGAAGGTGGCATACCGGCTCAACCGGTCGATTTCGCGGTTCGGCAGGACGAAGAACTGCTGGTTGGTCGGCGAGTCGATGTAGAGCCGATATCCCTTGTCGAGCATCGCCGCTTTCAGCTTCAAGGCCGTCGTGATGGCCTGACGGGCGATCCGCAGATAGAGCCGGTCGGTGAAGAGCGTCTCGAACTGGATGCCGGCCAGCCGTCCTTTGGCCAGCAGGGCGCCGTGCTGCTTGACGAGGGTGAAGAAATGGGGCAGCAGTTCGGGGCGGGTGATGACGACGGCCTCGCCGAAGAGCGTTCCGGTCTTGGTTCCTCCGATGTAGAAGACGTCGCACAGGCGTGCGATGTCGGGGAGCGAAGGGGTGGCTCTGTCGGCGGCCAGCGCATAGGCGAGCCGTGCGCCGTCGAGGTAGAGCGGGATCGAACGGCGCCGGCAGACGGCGTGGAGCTCTTCCAGTTCTTCGAGACTGTACAGCGTCCCGAACTCGGTCGGGTGCGAGATGTAGAGCATCCCGGGGATAACCATGTGGGGCCAGGTCTCGTCGCGGTAGAACGTGTCGATGAAGCGTTCGACGTCGCCGGCCCGAACCTTGCCGTCGTACTGGGGCAGGGTGAGGACCTTGTGTCCGGCGGCCTCGATTGCCCCGGCCTCGTGGACGTTGATGTGGGCCGATTCGGCGGCCAGCACCCCTTCGTGACGGCGCAGCAGCCCGTCGATGACGGTGGCGTTGGTCTGGGTGCCGCCCACCAGGAAGTGGATCCCGGCTCCGGGGGCCTGGCACTCCCGGCGGATGAGTTCCCGGGCATGGGCCGTGTAGGGGTCGCAGCCGTAACCGGGGGTCTCTTCGAGGTTGGTCTCGACGAGGCGGCGCATCACTTCGGGATGCGCGCCCGCCATGTAGTCGCAATCGAAATGGAGCATCTTTGGGGTCTTTTTGGGGTCAGTTTCGGATGTAGTGGGGCATCTCGCCGGGGATCTCCATCGAGAATTCCGCGAGTCCGCGCACCTCGCCGGCTTCGCGCCAGACGGTCTGGTAGATGAGTTTGCGGACACCGCGCTTTTCGATCGTGTAGACGTTGCGGCCTCCGGTTTCGAGCAGCCGGCGGATGATTCCGCGCGAGCGTTCGTTGTGGCAGGGGAAGAGCGACTGACCCCGGACATCGCCGTTGACGGCGACGGAGCGATCGTTCTGGTAGCGGACGATTCCCTGCGTGTCGCAGAGCGTGACGGCGCAGTCGAGTTCATCGGCCCATGAGGGCGTTTCGAAGGAGATCATGGGAAATGCGTTATTAAGCGGAGTTAGGGTATCTGGTTTCGGGGAGCGGAGGGAGCCGCGGTAAAATACGGTGCCGCGGGGCTTTGGCATACCGTGTTGCCTCATCCGTCGGGAAAACCGCTCACCCTTTGGCTCCTTCCTACTGCTGGATTCGTACCAGCTGTTCGCGGTAGGCGTTCAGGATCCGCGATTTGGAGATGAATCCCAGATAACGGTTCTGCTTGTCGACGACGGGGAGCATCCACGTATGCTTGTCCTCGAACTTCTCCATGACGCTCTGGATCGACTCGTGTTCGAGGATCCGGTCCGGCGGCTGAATCATGTAGTCCGAGATCGGGTGTCCGTATTTTTCGTGTTTGAACATGTCTTCGCGCAGGTCGTCGAGTTGCACGATGCCCAGCAGGCGCCCGAAATTGTCGATCACGGGGAAGATGTTGCGCCGGGCGGTGGAGATGATGTGCACGATGTCGCCCAGGGTCATGTTCTCCTTGATGCGCAGGAAGTCGGTCTCCATCAGTTCGTCGAGTTTCAGGAAGACGAAGACCGACTGGTCCTTGTCGTGGGTGAGCAGTTCGCCCTTTTGCCGGAGCTGCTTGGTGTAGATCGAGTCGGGGTCGAGGTAGTAGTCCACGGCGAAGGAGATGCAGGCGGTGATCATCAGGGGGATGAAGAGCCCGTAACCGTTCGAGAGTTCGGCGATGAGGAAGATCGAGGTCAGGGGGGCGTTCATGACGCCGGCCATGACGCCGGCCATACCGACGAGCGTAAACGAGACGATCGAGACCTCCCAGTGGAAGAGCATGTTGCAGACGAGTGCCAGGGAGGCTCCGGTGAAGGCTCCGACGAAAAGCGACGGAGCGAAGGTTCCGCCGACACCTCCGGCGGCGTTGGTTGCCGACATGGCGATGACCTTGAAGAACATCGTGGCGATGACGAAGAGGAGGACGACCCAGTCGATGTCGCGGAACCGGTAGAAGAGCGAGTTGTCGAAGAGCTCCTGTGCGTTTCCGTGCATCAGGGAGGTGAATCCCTCGTAACCTTCGCCGTAGAGGGGCGGGAATACGAAGATCAGGATGCCGAGGATTGCGCCGCCCCAGATCCACTTTTTGTACTGCTTGTCGATCTTCTTGAAGAATCCGCCGATACGCGCGTTCATCGAGGTGAAGTACCAGGCCATAAGTCCGCACAGCACGCCGAGAAGGATGAACAGCGGGATCTGCCACAGTTTGAAGGCGTCCTCCGGGGCGAGCGTCACGGCCAGAATGGGGTCGAATCCGCGGAGCATGAAGGCCATCGTGGTTGCAGTGATCGAGGCGATGAGCAGCGGGATGACCGATGCGGCCGTGATGTCGAGCATGAGGATTTCCAGGACGAAGACCACGCCGGTGATCGGGGCCTTGAAGATGGCCGCGAGGGCGGCTCCGGCGCCGCAGCAGAGCAGCAGCGTGGTGTGCTTGTAGTTGAGCCTTGCGAGGCGTCCGACGTTGGAGCCGATGGCGGCTCCGGTGAGGACGATCGGGGCCTCGGGCCCCACCGAACCGCCGAATCCGATGGTTGTGGCGCCTCCGACGACCGATGTCCAGCAGTTGTGCCCGGCGATGCGGGAGTTGCGGCGCGACATGGCGTAGAGGACGCGCGTCACGCCTTCGGAGATGTTGTCGCGGACGATGTACTTGACGAAGAGCGTCGCCAGAATGATACCCACGGCGGGGTAGATCAGGAAGAGGAAGTGCGCGCTGTCGACGGGGAACCAGTTCGTCAGTCCGTTCTTGATGGCGTAGAGCAGCACCTCGAAGAGGTAGGTCCCCAGGCCGGCGAGCACACCGACCACCACCGCCAGCAGCATCATCATCTGGCGGTTCGAGAGCCTTCTGGTCAGTCGCAGGAAAGCCGGGTAGATACGGTCGGTGCGGAATGCCATGTTGTCCGGGGGATCAGCGTTCCGAAGCGGCGTACTGCCGGGCCTGTTCGGCGATCAGCGCCTCGTCCTCGAAGTAGTCGATCTTCATGGCGCGCCGGACGTCGGCAAGGGTTTCGGCAGCTGCGGCGCGGGCGGTTTCGGAGCCCCGGCGGAGGATGTCGTAGACCCCGCCGATGCGGGCCTCGTAGTAGTGGCGGCGTTCGCGGATGGGGTCGAGGGTCTCGTTGAGGATGGCGATGAGCAGGCGCTTGACCTTCACGTCTCCGAGTCCTCCGCGGCGGTAGTGTGCCTTCAACTCGTCGAGCGAGGCGTATTCGGGGAGGTATTTGGCGAAGTGCTCCGGGCGGCTGAACGCATCGAGGTAGGTGAAGACCGTGTTGCCCTCGACCTTGCCGGGATCCTCCACGCGCAGGTGGTCCGGATCGGTGTACATGCCCATGACCTTCTTCTTGACCTCGTCGGCCGTGTCGGAGAGGTAGATGCAGTTACCGAGCGATTTCGACATTTTGGCTTTGCCGTCCGTGCCGGGCAGGCGCAGGCAGGCGGCGTTGTCGGGCAGCAGGATTTCGGGCATCGTGAGCGTCTCGCCGTAGACGGCGTTGAACTTGTGGACGATCTCGCGCGTCTGCTCGATCATCGGCTCCTGGTCCTCGCCCACGGGAACGGTCGTTGCGCGGAAGGCGGTGATGTCCGAGGCCTGGCTGATGGGGTAGGTGAAGAACCCGACGGGGATTCCCTGCCGCTGGGTGGTGTCACCTTCGACGGCACCCTCGGCGAAGCCGCGCATCTGGATCTCGGCCTTGACCGTCGGGTTGCGTTGCAGCCGCTGCACGGTCACCAGATTCATGTAATAGAAGGCCAGTTCGCAGAGTTCGGGGACCTGCGACTGGATGAAAAGGGTCGATTTGGCGGGGTCGAGACCTACGGAGAGGTAATCCAGCGCCACCTCGATGATGTTCTGGCGCACCTTTTCGGGGTTGTCGGCGTTGTCGGTGAGGGCCTGTGCATCGGCGATCATGATGAAGATGCGGTCGAATTCGCCCGAGTTTTGGAGTTCCACGCGACGTCGGAGCGAACCGACGAAGTGTCCCAGATGGAGCCGGCCCGTGGGACGGTCGCCGGTGAGTATGATTTTAGCCATATTTCAGAAAGTGTACATTTTAACGGCAAACATACGAAAAAGCGGGCGGGCGACCTAAAAAAGTTTGTGGATATAGATTAATTTTATATATTTGTCGTAGAAAATAAACACCCGTTATGACCATCATTCAACTCGAATACCTGTTGGCGGTAGCCAACTGCGGCAGTTTTTCGCAGGCTGCCGAACACTGTTTCGTGACGCAGCCGTCGTTGAGCATGCAGATCAAGTCGCTGGAAGAGGAGTTGGGGGTGGTTCTTCTGGACCGCTCGAAGAAGCCGGTGATCCCCACGGAGGCGGGTGCAGTGGTGCTGGAACGGGCCCGGGAGACGCTGAAAGCCTACAACTGCATCCGGGAGGCTGTGGCGGAGTTGAAGGGCGAGACGGCCGGGAAGCTGCGGCTGGGCGTGATCCCGACGATTGCGCCGTACCTGCTGCACAAGTTCATCCCGACGTTCGTGCGGGAGTACCCGAAGGTGGAGTTGGAGATCTCGGAGATGATCACCTCGGAGATCGTCGAGGCGTTGAAGCGCGACCGGATCGACGCGGCGCTGGTTGCGAGCGGCACGTGCGGGGAGGGGATCTTCGAACAGGAGCTCTTCAACGACCGTTTCTATGCCTATGTCTCTCCGGAGAATCCGCTCTATGAGCGGCAGAACATCCGCATCGAGGATATCGACCTGAAGGATCTGGTGATTTTGAGTCCCGGGAACTGTATGCGGGACCAGATCATCGAGTTGTGCCAGGCGCGGCGGTCGATGCCGACGCACTACTCGTTCGAATCGGGGTCGTTGGACACGCTGATGCGGATTGTGGACTGCACGTCGTGTCTGACGATTGTTCCGGAGATGTCGGTGGAGTTCATACCTTCGGACCGCCGGGATCGGTTGAAGACGCTGGCCAAGGGAGCGATGTCGCGCAAGATCGCGGTGGCTGTACGCCGGACGTATGTAAAGAATTCGATCATCAAGGTGCTGACCGACACGATTCTCGCGTGTGTGGAACAGTCGCGCTCGTGATCCCGGCTGCGGGGTGTGCCCGATGCCCGGAAAAGTTGAAAATCCCCGATACGTCAGGTCGTATCGGGGATTTTTCGAAAAGCCGGAGCCGATTGTACCCGGTTTTTTGTCTGTGGTTTGTGACGGAAGCTCGCAATCGGTTTTTCTTCTGCCGCTTGCCGACGGTTTGGATGGATGCAATGTGTTTTTTTGCCGGTAATTTTCAAATATCAATCTCTTTTCGTACCTTTGCAAGGTTATATACGCCTATCTTGAAATTTATGGACAAACTGATCGAAACGATCGTCAGCGCGATTGAGGATAAAAAGGGTAAGAATATTGTATCGTTGGACCTTTCGGGCTTCGACGGCGCCATCTGCTCGCATTTCGTGGTCTGCAATGCCGACTCCACGACGCAGGTGGCGGCCATTGCCGACGGCATCGAGGAGAAGGTGCTCGAAACGCTGGGCGAGAAGGTTTGGCGCATCGAGGGCCAGCAGAATGCCGTGTGGATCGCCATGGACTATGTGGATGTCGTGGTCCACATCTTCCAGACCGAGCTGCGCAGTTTCTACAAGCTCGAAGAGCTCTGGGCCGATGCCCCGATGGTGAAATATGAATATGAAGCGTGAGATATGGTACAGAGACCAAACAGAAACAACAATAATCCGAAAATGAACATGCCGCGGTTCTCACTGCTGTGGATCTACGGAGTGCTTGCGGCGCTGATTCTGGGCTACTATCTGTTCGGGTCTTCCGACGACCGGCCGATCGAGAGCAACTGGACGACGGTCCAGCCGATGGTCGAGCGGGGCGATGTGGAGAAGATCCTCATCCTGAACAAGGACCAGGCGCAGATTTTTCTGAAAAAGGAGGCGGTCGAGAAATACCGCAACGATACTTTGGACAAACGGCTGCGCCGCCTGCCCGACGTGGGGCCCCAACTGATCTTTACGATCGGCTCCGTGGATTCGTTCCGTGAGGATCTGAATGCCGCCGAAACCCGTCTGGGCACGAAGGTGCAGGTGGAATACGCCAACAAGCGCGACGACTGGACTTCGTTGCTGGTCAATCTGCTGCCGTGGGTGCTCATCATCGGGGTGTGGATCTTCGTGATGCGCTCGATGGCCCGGGGAGCCGGAGCCGGCGGAGGCGGAGGGATCATGAACGTCGGCAAGGCCAAGGCGCAGGTCTTCGACAAGGACAACTCCAAGCGGGTGACATTCAAGGATGTGGCCGGGCTGGAAGAGGCCAAGGTGGAGATCATGGAGATCGTGGATTTCCTCAAAAAGGCCGACAAGTACAGGGAGCTGGGTGCCAAAATCCCGAAAGGGGCCCTGCTTGTGGGCCCTCCGGGTACGGGCAAGACGCTGCTGGCCAAGGCCGTTGCGGGCGAGGCGAACGTTCCGTTCCTCTCGATTTCGGGTTCGGACTTCGTGGAGATGTTCGTCGGCGTGGGGGCGTCTCGCGTGCGCGACCTCTTCGAGCAGGCCAAGCAGAAGGCTCCGTGCATCGTCTTCATCGACGAGATCGACGCCATCGGGCGTGCGCGCGGGAAGAATGCCGGTTTCTCGGGGAACGACGAACGCGAAAACACGCTGAACCAGCTGCTCACGGAGATGGACGGCTTCCAGACCAATACGGGTGTGATCGTGCTGGCGGCGACCAACCGCGCGGACATTCTGGACAAGGCGCTGATGCGTGCCGGGCGTTTCGACCGTCAGATCGAGGTGGGGCTTCCCGACGTGAAGGAGCGCGAGGAGATTTTCGAGGTGCACCTGCGTCCGCTGAAACTCGATCCGGCGCTGGACCGCTCGTTCCTGGCGCGCCAGACCCCCGGATTCTCGGGTGCCGACATCGCGAACGTCTGCAACGAGGCGGCGCTGATTGCGGCGCGCCATAACAAGAAATATGTCTCGAAGGAGGACTTTCTGGCTGCCATCGACCGGATCATCGGCGGTCTGGAACGCAAGAACAAGATCATCACCGACGAGGAGAAGCGCGTGATTGCCTACCACGAGGCGGGCCACGCCACGGTGAGCTGGATTCTGGAAAACGCCAGTCCGCTGATCAAGGTGACGATCATTCCGCGCGGGAAGGCGCTGGGAGCGGCGTGGTACCTGCCCGAGGAGCGTCAGATCACCACGCGCGAGCAGCTGATGGACGAACTGGCGGCGACGCTGGGCGGCCGGGTTTCGGAGCAGCTGACTTTCGGCGAGGTGTCGACCGGGGCGCTGAACGATCTGGAACGGGTCACCAAGCAGGCTTATGCCATGGTTGCCTACTACGGCATGAGCGAGCAGGTGGGCACGCTGTCGTACTACGATTCGACGGGCCAGAGCGACATGTCGTTCACGAAACCCTACTCCGAGAAGACGGCGCAGCAGATCGACGCCGAGGCGCGGCAGGTGATCGACCGGGCCTACAAGATGGCCGAGCAGGTGCTGAAAGAGCACCGCGAGGGTTTGAAGGAACTGGCCGAACTGCTCTTGCAGCGGGAGGTGGTCTTCACGGAGGACGTGGAGCGGATCTTCGGCAAGCGCAAGAAGGACATCGAACGGGAACGCCGCGAGGCTGCGGCCGCTGATGCAAAATCGGCCGCCGATGCGAAACCGGCTGCTGACAAGGCGGCGGATGCCGTGGCCGACAAGAACGCGGCTGCGGTCGGGGAGTCCGGGACTCCGGCGGCGAAGGATGCGGGGACAAATGCCCCGGTCGGAAGCCGCGAAACGCCGGAACAAACGCCGGAACAGAAATAGGAAACCTGCTTGACCCTTGAAAACCGATGCGTGAAAAAATGAAGAACTTTTGGATCCGGACCTGGAGCGGCATTTTGCTGGCTGCCGTGGTTCTGTGGGCGATCCTCTGGACGCAATGGAGTTTCGGTGTGCTGCTGCTGCTGCTGCTGATCGTCGGCATGGCGGAATTCTATACGCTGGCCGAGAAACAGGGCAACACCCCGCAACGCTTCCTCGGAGTGGTTGCCGGGGTGGTGCTCTTTGCCCTGAACTTCGCGTTCGTCTGCGACGATATCCAGATTCTGGGCCGCGGGAGCCATGCGTTCGGCAGCGGCATGGCCTTCATGCTGCTGCTGTTGCCCGTGATGTTCATCTGCGAGCTCTTCCGGCAGCGGGAAAATCCCGCGGGGAATATCGCTGCGACCATTCTGGGCGTCGTCTATGTGGCGCTGCCACTCTCGCTGATGCTCTACTTCCCGATCATCTCCGGCGAGACGTGGAATCCGTGGGTGATGCTGTTCTATGTCTTCATCATCTGGGCGAACGACGTCTTTGCCTATCTGGTGGGGATGACGATCGGCCGTCACCGGCTTTGCGAACGCCTTTCGCCCAAGAAGTCGTGGGAAGGCTTCTTCGGCGGGCTCGTCGGTGCCGTGGCGATGGGTTTCGTGGCCGCACGGGTGCTCGGGGCCGATCAGGCGGCGTGGGCCGGTCTGGCCTTCGTGGCCTCCATCACGGGCGTGCTGGGCGATCTGACGGAGTCGATGTTCAAGCGGGCTGCGGGGGTCAAGGACTCCGGGACGCTGATTCCGGGGCACGGCGGTGTGCTGGACCGCTTCGACGCCATGCTGTTGTCGGCGCCGTTCGTCTTCGTCTATATGCTTTTTGTGATGTAACTGCAAATCTCACCGTGTTATGAGAATCAATAAGGAAGGATACAAGATCATCGGTATTTCGGGAGCCGTCTGCCTGCTGATCTGGTGGCTTTTTTACCGCATGCTGGTCAACGAATCGGGCGTCGCCCTGCTGTGGGGCGGGACGATATTCCTGCTGCTCTTCTGGTTCTTCATCGTGGCCTTCTTCCGCGAACCCCGTCGGGTTCGGATCCACGATGCGGATCTGGTCTTCGCGCCGTGCGACGGCCGCGTGGTGGTGACCGAGGTGGTGAAGGAGACCGAATACTTGCAGGAGGAGATGTTGCAGATCTCGATCTTCATGTCGATCACGAACGTCCACATGAACTGGGTTCCCGTGGGCGGAACGGTGGAGTATTTCAAATATCATCCGGGACGTTTTCTGGTGGCGTGGCATCCGAAGTCGTCGACCGAGAACGAACGTACGACGACGGTGGTGAAGATGCCCACGGGCCAGCGGGTGCTGTTCCGCCAGGTGGCGGGACTGATCGCGCGCCGGATCATCTCCTACATGAAGGTCGGGAATCCGGTGGAGCAGAACAGCGTCTGCGGGTTCATCAAGTTCGGCTCGCGGATCGACATCCTGATTCCGAAGGAGAGCGAGCTGCTGGTCGAGATCGGGGACCCGACGGTCGGGTCGCAGACGCCGATCGCGCGGCTGCGCAAGGTAACGGACCAAGAGTAAGGGAGGTATGCAAACGACGCCACAGACCGTTCTGAAATTCGTCGTGGGCGCGGCAATTGCCGCGGCCGTGCTGTTTCTGGTCTGGTATTTCTCGTCGATCGTCGTCTATATTCTGGTTTCGGCCGTGCTGGCCGTGGTGGGCCGGCCGTTGGTGAAGCGTCTGTCGGAGATCCATGTCCGGGGCTGGCGGGTTCCGCGCTGGCTGGCGGCGCTGCTGACGCTGATCGTGATCTGGGTGGTTGCCGCGGCTTTCTGCTCGCTCTTCGTGCCGCTGGTCTTCAACAAGATCAACCAGTTTGCACAT
Organism: Alistipes sp. An66; assembly: GCF_002161445.1. Lineage (GTDB taxonomy): Bacteria > Bacteroidota > Bacteroidia > Bacteroidales > Rikenellaceae > Alistipes > Alistipes cottocaccae. The sequence goes on along the minus strand of NZ_NFHT01000003.1, from coordinate 15,608 downwards.
GTGGACTTCACGGCGGTCATGGAGAGCATCAGCGAACCCGTTGCGCGTGTGCAGTACGACCTGCAACACCTTTTCGCGCTGCCCGAGAGCACCTTTTCGCTCTCCGAGGAGCTGACCGCAGCGCTGCGTCAGATCATCGACATCAACTCGCTGAACCGGGTCTTTTCGTCGGTCGTGGGCGTGGTGACGTCATCGGTGATCGCGATTTTCTCGATTTCGTTCATCACCTTCTTCTTCCTGAAAGAGGAGGGGCTTTTCTATGCGATGGTTACGGCAGTCTTTCCGGAACACTACCACGAGAACATCACCCGGGTGCTGGATTCGGTGACGGTGCTGCTGGGCCGCTACTTCACGGGCATTCTTTCGGAGAGCCTGCTGCTGATGATCGCCGTGTCGCTGGTGATGATGGCCTTCGGAATGAAGGCCGCCGATGCGGCCTTCATGGGTCTGACGATGGGTATTATGAACGTCGTCCCCTATGCGGGACCGCTCATCGGCGGAATCGTTTCGGTCTTCGTGGGAATCGTGACACCGATCGAGGGGATGTCGGTGGGGCACACGGCCATTGTCATCATCGGGTCGCTGCTGGTGCTCAAAGGACTGGACGACTTCGTGCTGCAACCGACGCTCTATTCGGAGCGGGTCAAGGCCCATCCGTTGGAGGTCTTTCTGGTGATTCTGATTGCGGGGTCGCTGGCGGGCATCGTGGGCATGCTTCTGGCCATTCCCTCCTATACGGTGCTGCGGGTCTTCGCCAAGGAGTTCTTCTCGCAGTTCAGCCTGGTGCGCAAACTGACGGAAAAAATCTGACGATGGGTGCGGTGATCGAGGCGGGAATGCCGGGGGATCCGGCGGACGGAGGAACCGTGGTCGAGGGGACGGTGACACATGGACGGCAGCTGGGCCGCGAACTGGGCTTTCCGACGGCGAACCTGTCGGTGCCGGCGGATTTTCCACTTCCGGACGGAGTCTACCGTTCGCGCGCGGAGGTCGGCGGACGCCGGTACGACGGCATGTCGAATCTGGGCTGCAACCCGACGGTGGGGGGCGGCGAACGGCGTTTGGAGACGCACCTTTTTGACTTCTCGGGCGAGCTGTACGGACAGAGCCTGCGGGTGGAACTCTTCGAGCGGATCCGCGGAGAGCAGACCTTCGCGACGGTGGAGGAGCTGCGGGCCCGGATTGCCGCAGACAAGGCCGCGGTGTCGGCACTTTTGGAGCAATAGGATCGGCGGGCGCCGGACGCCGGATGGATGCGTCCGCGACTGCCGATATCGGATACATTAAATGAAAAACAACATGTTCTTGGACAACACGCTTCCCTATAAGGTGGCCGACCTGTCGCTGGCCGAGTGGGGACGCAAGGAGATCGAGATCTCCGAACACGAAATGCCGGGTCTGATGGCCGTGCGCCGCAAATACGGACCCCGGAAGCCCCTGAAAGGGGTGCGCATCATGGGATCGCTGCACATGACGATCCAGACGGCGGTGCTGATCGAGACGCTCGTGGAGCTGGGTGCCGACGTGCGCTGGTGCTCGTGCAACATCTTCTCGACGCAGGACCACGCCGCGGCGGCCATTGCGAAAGCCGGAGTTCCGGTCTTCGCGTGGAAGGGCGAGACGCTGCCCGAATACTGGTGGTGCACGGCGATGGCGATGTCGTTCCCGGGAGGGAAGGGCCCGCAGCTGATCGTGGACGACGGCGGCGATGCCACGCTGCTGATCCACAAGGGTTACAAGGCGGAAAACGATGCCGCGACACTCGACTATGCACCCTCGTCCTACGAGGAGGAGGTCATCCTCGACACCTTGAAGCGGATTCTGGCCGAGGACCCGCAGAAGTGGCACCGCACGGTGGCCGAATGGCGGGGTGTGAGTGAGGAGACCACGACGGGCGTCCACCGCCTCTACCAGATGCAGGCGGCCGGAGAGCTGCTCGTTCCGGCGATCAACGTCAACGACTCCTGCACGAAGTCGAAGTTCGACAACCTCTACGGATGCCGGGAGTCGCTGGCCGACGGCATCAAGCGCGCCACGGATGTGATGATCGCCGGCAAGGTGGTTGTCGTGTGCGGCTACGGCGACGTGGGCAAGGGCTGCGCCCGCTCGATGCGTTCGTACGGCGCGCGGGTGATCGTCACGGAGATCGACCCGATCTGCGCGTTGCAGGCGGCGATGGAGGGCTTCGAGGTGAAGACCGTGGAGAGCGCGCTCTCCGAGGGCAACATCTACGTGACCTGCACGGGCAACTGCGACATCATCACGCTGGAACACATGGAGCGGATGCGCGACCAGGCGATCGTCTGCAACATCGGCCATTTCGACAACGAGATCCAGATGGCGCGTTTGGAGGCGTCGGCGGCCGTGAAGACGACGATCAAGCCGCAGGTCGACAAGTATACCTTCCCCGACGGGCACTCGATCTTCATTCTGGCCGAGGGTCGTCTGGTGAACCTGGGCTGTGCGACGGGGCACCCGTCGTTCGTGATGTCGAACTCCTTCACGAACCAGTGCCTGGCGCAGATGGAACTCTGGGAGCAGACGCTTGAAGTGGGCGTCTACCGCCTGCCGAAGCACCTCGACGAGGAGGTGGCACGGCTGCATCTGGACAATCTGGGCGTTGAACTGACGCACCTGACGAAGAAGCAGGCCGACTACATCGGTGTCCCGGAAGAGGGACCCTACAAGGCCGACCACTACCGCTATTGACCGTCGCGGAGCGGCGGACCGACCCGCGGACGGAGCGCAGCCCCGTTGCGATACGAAAAACCCCGGAAGCCATGCTTCCGGGGTTTTTGCATTCAAGCGGCCGGCAACCGGCGGCCGGTATCGGGACCGCCGACTGCCCGCGACGGTCAATACCCGAAGATCTCCTCCTGCGAGACGGTCCGGATGGGGCCGAGCGTTTTGAGGAAATTCAGGTCGAGGTTCCGGATGTCGCCCAGAATACCGTAGGTGTAGGGACGGTCCTTGACCCATTTCAGCTGCGTTGCCTTGACGTCTTCGAGGGTCATGTTCTGGACCTTCTCGAAGATCTGACGGTCGCGCTCCTCCGAGAGCCCGAGCCTGCGCAGCGCGAGGTAGGAGTTGAGCACATCGACGCCGGTGGTACGGTCGGTGCGCAGCCGGGTCAGAATGGCTTCTTTGGCGATGTTGAAGGCGGTCTCCGATTCGGGCATCTGGTTGATGATCTCGTCGAAGGCCTCGACGGCGGTCTGCATCTTGTCGTTCTGCGTGGCGATGAAGGCGATGTAGTTGTAGTTGTCATCGGCATAGCGGGGTCCTCCGATCCAGGCCGCGGCGGAGTAGGCCAGTCCGCGGGCCTCGCGCATCTCCTGGAAGCAGATGGAGTTCATGCTGCCGCCGAAATACTCGTTGTAGAGCGTGATTTCGGGATCGTTGGCTACGTCGAAGGTCTCGCCGCGGTTCGAGTATTGCAGGTAATAGAGCTGGTTGGCATCGTACTGTGCCAGCACGACGCTGCTCTGGTCCGTGCGCTGCATCTTGGGGTGGCTCTTTTCGAGCGGAGTGAGCACCTCGGCAGCGCGGTGGCTCTCGGCGAGGAGCCCCTTCACCTCGTCCTGCGCCATCGGACCGTAATAGAGCACCTCGTGCTGTTTGTTCATCAGGTCGCGGACGCGGGCGAGGAGCTCGTCCGAACGGAGCGTCAGGATCTCGTCGTTTTTCAGCGTCGTGCGGCGGATGAACTCCTCACCGTAGATGAGGTAGGTTTGCAGCGCGGAGAAGTTGCGCGCCTGGTTGAGTTTGGCATCGGCGCGGGACTTGATCAGGTCCTGTTTGAGGTTTTCGAGGATGGTCTCGTCGGCTTCGGCACCGGCGATCAGTCCCTCGACGATCTCGATGGCCTTGGGCATGTTTTCGCTCAATCCGGAGATTCGGATGACGCTCTGGTTGCTGCCGGCGCGCATCGAGAAGGAGCAGGCGATGTCGTACATCTCGGATGCGATCTGCTCGGCGCTCATGGCCTCGGTTCCGAGGTACCCCAGATAGTTGAAGGCCAGTTCGAGGGCCGGATCGCTCTCGAAACCCTTGTCGAAGACGTATTGCAGCGAGAAGATGTCGTTCAGGTCGTTCTTCTTGTAGAGGACGTGGATTCCGTCGCGGAGGTCGAACTGTGCCATCTCCTTCCGGTAGTCGACGAAGACGGGCTCGATGGGTTTCACCTCCGACTGCTGGATTTCGGTCAGGAAGGCGCTCTGCATGTCGCGGTTGGTGACGATCGGGGTGATCTTCGGAGCGGCGATCTTCTGAACGTTCTTGTCCTCGCCCTGGCGCTTGTAGACGATGGCGTAGCTGTTTTCGCCGAGGTACCGGTTGGCCCAGTCGACGACATCCTGCTTGGTGATCTTCGACATGCGGTCGATCATGGCGACCTCGTCGGCCCAGTCGGTTCCGGCGATGAACGACTGTACGTACATGTCGGCACGCGAGTCGTTGTCCTCATAGGCTTGCATCAGGGCGAGTTTGAGGTTGTTGATCGAGGCCTCGATGAGCTTCTCGTCGAAGTCTCCCGCACGCAGTCGGGCCACTTCGCCGAGGAGCAGGTCGCGGACCTCTTCGAGCGACTGCCCGGTCTTGGGAGTGCCGCCGGCGAGGAACATGCTGTAATCGGGCCGATCCGAGAATCCTCCGTAGGCACCGAGGACCTTCTGCTGCTGGTTGAGGTCGAGGTCGATCAGTCCGGCCTGACTGTTGTGGAGGATGTCGCTGGCGATGCGTGCGACGTCGTTCGGGTCGGCCGAACCGCCCGGCAGGCGCCATCCGATCATCACGTTGGCGGCTTCCAGTCCGTAGACTTCGCGCACGACGGGCTCGGTGATCGGCTCTTCGGGCTTGAATTCGAGCTTCGGCAGGTTTTCGTTGGGCAGCATGTCGCCGAAGTACTTGTCGATGGTGGCGATCACCTCGTCGGGATTCAGGTCACCCGAGAGGCAGATGGCCATGTTGTTCGGCACGTAGTAGGTCTTGTGGTAGTTCCGCACGTTGGTGATCGAGGGGTTTTTCAGATGCTCCTGGGTGCCGAGCACGGTCTGTGTTCCGTAGGGGTGGTTGGGGAAGAGCGCGGCATCGAGGGTCTCCCAGACCTTGCGGCTGTCGCGCGTGAGCGACATGTTCTTCTCCTCGTAGATGGTTTCCAGTTCGGTGTGGAATCCGCGGATCACGGGGTTGCGGAAGCGGTCGGCCTCGATGCGGGCCCAGTTGTCGACCTCGTTTGCGGGGATGTCCTCGACGTAGACGGTCATGTCCTGCGAGGTGTAGGCATTGGTTCCGTTGGCTCCGATGGCGGCCATCAGCTTGTCGTACTCGTTCGGGATGGCGATCTTCGAAGCCTCGTAGCTGATCGAGTCGATACGGTGGTAGATGGCGGCGCGTTCGGTCTCGTCGTCGGTCTGGCGGTAGACTTCGAAGAGCTGTTCGATCTCGTCGAGCAGGGGTTTCTCGGCGGCATAGTCCGAGGTTCCGAAGTTGGGCGTACCCTTGAACATGAGGTGTTCGAAGTAGTGGGCCAGGCCGGTTGTTTCGGCGGGGTCGTTCTTTCCGCCGACGCGCACGGCGATGTAGGTCTGGATGCGCGGCGTCTGCTTGTTGACGCTCATGTAGACTTTCAGACCGTTGGGCAGGGTGTAGATCCGCGTGTTCATCGGATCCCCTTTGACCGTTTCGTACTTGTACTTGCTGCACGACGATGCGAGCAGGGCAAGGACCACGACGGCCAGAGTCAGCAGTTTTTTCATAGAGGTATTGTTTTAAAAGAGATTAGTCAGCCAGTTCCAGAACGCGGGCCAGATGTCGGCGACGACGTGGACCCAGATGTCGGCGACGACGTGGACGAGGATCCCGACGGCGACGATGAGTTTGATACCTGTTCCGACGAAGAAGGAGAGGAAGGATCCGAATCCGACGACGAGGGCTTTGGCGAAGTCGCTGCGGTCGTTGACGAGTTCTCCGATGACGGCTCCGACGAAGGGTCCGAGGATGATTCCGACGGGACCGGCGAAGAATCCGACGAAGATGCCGATGGTGGCTCCGATGGATCCGGCGCGGGAGCCTCCGAAGCGTCTGGTCATCCATGCGGGGAGGAAATAGTCGGCGAGACTGACGGCGATGCAGACGGCGAGCCAGATCCAGAGTGCGGAGGTGCTCATTTGCGAATAGGAAGCGAAATAGGAGCAGAGGAGGCCTCCGTAGGAGAGGAGAGTTCCGGGGAGGACGGGAACGATGCATCCTGCGATGCCGAGGATCGCGAGGATGAATGCGCATATCGAAAGCAGAATATCCATGGGCGGGTCGGTAGTCAGCCGGAGACAAAGATAGGTATTTAAACGAAAAAATCTCCTTCGGGAAGGAGATTTTTGTTTGTTTTCACCGGAAGAGATCGGGGCGTTACTTGACGAGCCGGTTTGTTGCCGTGTCGGGGAAGATGACCCAGGGGCGGAACTGCTTGGCGTCCTCGAAATCCATCAGGGCGTAGGATGCGATGATGACGACGTCTCCGACCTGGACCTTGCGTGCTGCGGCGCCGTTGAGGCAGATGCAGCCGCTGTCGCGCCGGCCTTTGATGATGTAGGTTTCGAAACGTTCTCCGTTGTTGATGTCCATGATCTGGACCTTCTCACCCTCGATCATGTTGGCGGCCTCCATCAGGGCCTCGTCGATGGTGATGCTTCCCACGTAGTTGAGGTCGGCCTGTGTGACCGTCACGCGGTGGATCTTCGATTTGATGACTTCGATCTGGAATTTCATTATCGGATGCGGATGTTGTCGATTAAACGGATGTCGCCGGCCTGTACGGCGATGCAGCCCTGGATGCGGTCGGTGTCGTTCCAATCCGCTACCTCCTGCATCGTGCGGGCGTCGACCGACTGGTAGTAGATGACTTTGAGCAGGGGGTTGCTCTCGACCTCCTTCACGACCCACGCTTTCAGGGCTTCGGGCGAGAGTTCCCGCGACTTCTCGGCGGCGCGGCGCAGCGTGGCGTAGATATGAGGTGCGGCGGCGCGGTGGGGTGCATCGAGGAGCTGGTTGCGCGACGAGAGGGCGAGTCCGTCCTCGCCGCGGACGATGGGGCAGTCGACGATCTCGACCGGCAGTTGCAGCTGTCCGACCATGGCGCGGATGACGGCGATCTGCTGGAAGTCCTTCTCTCCGAAGTAGGCGCGGGCCGGGCGTACGATGTCGAAGAGCCGGCTGACGACCTGTGCCACGCCGTTGAAGTGTCCGGGGCGTGTGGCACCCTCCATGACCTTGTCGATCTGCCCGAAGTCGAAGACGCGGGTGTCGGGTTCGGGGTAGATCTCCTCGACCGGGGGCATCAGGACGAAATCGGCCCCGGCCTCTTCGAGCAGCCGTGCGTCGGCTTCCGGGGTACGGGGGTAGTGTTTGAGATCGTTCTTGTCGTTGAACTGCGTGGGGTTCACGAAGACGCTGACGACGACGACGGGGTTTTCACGCCGGGCCCGCTCCACGAGCGAGCGGTGTCCTGCATGCAGGGCTCCCATCGTGGGGACGAAACCGATCCCGGACTGCTCCGTGCGGTCGAGTTCGGCGCGAAGCTCATTGACGCTTGTAAATACTTTCATCTCTGCAAGAATACCGAGTTGCGGGGGCAAAGGTAGAAATTCCCGCAGACATAACGAAGGAAAATTTCAAAAAATGCACTATCTTTGACGGAAACAAACGTTTCAACAGGCATGAAAAGGCTTTTTCCTCTTGTATCCATGACATTTATGATTACCGCACTGACCTCGTGCGGCGACGCGCCGAAGGGTGCGGCGCCGTGGATCGTCGACCGCTTCGACGACATCAAGGTCATCCGTTACGAAGTACCGGGTTTCGAGGCGCTGCCGCTCGAACAGAAGGAGCTGATCTATTATCTTGCGCAGGCTGCGAAGTGCGGCCGGGACATTCTCTACGACCAGAACTGCGTCGTGAACCTGCCGGTGCGCCGGACCCTTGAAGTGGTTTACGAAAACTACGCCGGGGACCGCACGACGGCCGAATGGCAGGCTTTGGAGAAGTATCTGAAAAAGGTGTGGTTCGCCAACGGCATCCACCACCACTATTCGAACGACAAGTTCACGCCGGAGTTCACGGAGAGCTATTTTCTGGAACTTTGCGAGTCGATCCCCGTGGAGCGGTTCGGCGACTTGCAGCCGATGATCGCCACGGTGAGCAGGGCGATCTTCGACCCTGCGGCCTACCCCACGCGGCTGAACCAGCGGGCGGGCGACGACCTGTTGCTCACCTCGTCGGGCAACTACTACCGGGGCGTTTCGCAGACGGAGGCCGAGAGCTTCTACGCGGGGATGGCGGCCGCCGACGCCAGGGACCCCGAACCGGTCTCCTACGGGCTGAACAGCCAGCTGGTGAAGGACGACGCCGGGAAACTCGTCGAGCGGACGTGGAAGGTCGGCGGCATGTATTCGGCGGCGATCGAGCGGATCGTCTACTGGTTGGAAAAGGCCGAATCGGTGGCGCAGGAGCCGCAGAAGTCGAACCTCGCGGCACTGATCGCCTACTACCGGAGCGGCGACCTGAAGGAGTTCGACCGCTATAACATCGGTTGGGTTCGGGATACGGTCTCGAACGTCGATTTCGTGAACGGCTTCATCGAGACCTACGGCGATCCGCTGGGCTTCAAGGCTTCGTGGGAGTCGATCGTGAACTTCGTGGATTCGGCGGCCTGCCACCGCACGGAGGCGATTTCGTCGAATGCGCAGTGGTTCGAGGACCACTCGCCCGTGGACCCGCAGTACCGCAAGAAGGAGGTGAAGGGCGTCTCGGCGAAGGTGATCACCGTAGCGATGCTGGGCGGGGACTGCTACCCGGCGACGCCGATCGGCATCAACCTTCCGAATGCCGACTGGATCCGCAAGGAGTACGGTTCGAAGTCGGTGACGATCGACAACATCACCTATGCCTACGACCAGGCGGCGCACGGCAACGGCTTCAACGAGGAGTTCGTGCTGCGGGCCGAGGACCGCGAGCGGATGGACAAGTACGGCAAGCTGGCCGACGACCTCCATACGGACCTGCACGAGTGCCTGGGCCACGGTTCGGGGCAGCTGGCGCCGGGCGTGACGGGCTCGGAACTGCGCAGCTACGGCTCGACCCTGGAGGAGGCGCGTGCCGACCTCTTCGGGCTCTACTACCTCGGTGACGAAAAGCTCGTCGAGCTGGGTCTTGTGCCGTCGTTCGACGTGGCGAAGGCCGGCTATGCGAACTACGTGATGAACGGTCTGATGACGCAGCTGGCACGCATCGAGCCGGGCAAGAACATCGAGGAGTCGCACATGCGCAACCGGAAGCTGATTTCGGAGTGGTGCTACGAACGGGGCAAGGCCGACAAGGTGATCGAACTGGTGCAGGAGAACGGCAAGACCTACGTGGTGGTGAACGATTTCGAGAAGCTGCGCGGGCTCTTCGGGGAGTTGCTCCGCGAGGTGCAGCGCATCAAGTCGGAGGGTGACTACGAAGCGGGCAAGGAGCTTGTGGAGCGTTACGGCGTGCAGGTTGAGCCGACGCTGCACAACGAAGTGCTGGAACGCTATGCGGCGCTGCATATCGAGCCTTACGGCGGTTTCGTGAATCCGGAATACGAACTGGTCGAGCAGGACGGCAAGGTGGTCGACGTGAAGATCAGCTACCCGGCGAACTACGTGGAGCAGATGCTCGACTACTCGAAGAACTACTCCTACCTTCCGAACGTCAACTGACGCGGCGGACGGAGCGACGACCGAAGGGCTGTGCGGAAGCACGGCCCTTTTTTTGTGCCGGCCCCCCCCTTCCGGCGGCACCCGGTCGGGAAGCCCCCCCCGCAAAAAAAGGACGCACCCCGCAGTGGAGTGCGTCCCGAGCGATCCGATTCCGGAAGCCTTACTCGGCCACCTCTTCGAACTGGTCCTTGCCGACGCCGCAGACGGGGCATACCCAGTCTTCGGGAATCTCCTCAAAGGCGGTTCCGGGGGCGATACCTCCGTCGGGATCGCCGACTGCCGGGTCGTAAACCCAGTCGCAGACTACACAACGATACTTTTTCATCTTTTTCGTGTTTTAAATGGTGAATAATGGTGTGGATATGCAAATAGATTGCCGGAATCACTCCGGCCGGTTATCGGGTGCTTCGCCCTTCGCTTCCCGGTGTTTTTCGGCGCCATTCCGGTTGTTTCCCGGCTCCGTGGCCTTCTGTTCCGGTTCTGTGGTCTCCTGTTCCGGACCCTCCTCTTCCTCGTCGATCTCCTCGTCGTCGGGACGGTTTCCGCCGGGCGGCGTGAGCTCGGCAACCAGCCGGTCGGCATCGGCGCACGAGACGTAGAGCCGGTCGTCGTAAATATCGGTGATCTCGACGAAATTGCGCCACTCCGAGGCGTAGATCCGCACGCGGTCGAGCCTTCGCAGGTCGATGAAGTGCCCGTAGTATCCGAAGAATCCGTACCCGCCGAAGATCGGGATGAACCACTTCATGCGCCGCGTTTCGACCCGGCGGACGGAGGCGATTTCGTTGCGGCGGATCTCGGTGATGTCCAGCAGGCAGCGGACCTCGACACGATCCTCCGATACGACGATCTTGCGGGGGATCGAGAGGGCCATCAGGGCGATCAGCGCGACGATGAACGAGGTGAACCATGCCGAGAGATAACCCCCTTCGTAGAGGTGGTAGAGCGCCCAGCCCAGCAGTGCGAAGATGGCCAGGTAGACGAGCGACACGTAGATCGTGCGGCGGGAGAAACGGTATTTGTAGACGCTCTGCATCGGATGGTTTGTCAGGTTCGGTGTATTCGGTTTTCGGGTTTGTCCGGATTTGTCCGGGGGCTGATCGGTCGTCCGGCCTCGTCCGTTCCGGTTTATTCGGCGTGCCGGGCTTCTCGTCCATTCGCTCCGGCGGCTTCATCCGCTCCGGCAGCTTCTGCCTCTTCGCGTGCGGTGAGCAGGGCTTCCGCTACGATGAAGTCTTCGGGGGCGGTGAGCTTGATGTTGCCGCGTTCGCCCGGGACGAGACATACCGGATGCCCGGCGGCCTCGACGACCGAGGCGTCGTCGGTGAATGCCGGGCGGAACTCCGCCGCATAGGCGTTGCGCAGCACGTCGGCGCGGAACACCTGCGGGGTCTGCACGCAACGCAGCCGGCTCCGGTCGACGGGGTGTGAGTTTCCGGCGGAGTCCGTTTCGCGGAACGAATCGACGGGTTCCACGACCGGGATGGCGGCTCCGTGTTCGGCCGCGGCGCGGACGACCCGGCGGATCATCTCGGCCGTGCCGAGCGGGCGCACGCCGTCCTGCACGGCGATCAGTTCGGGATCGCCTGTCAGGGCTTTCAGTCCGCAGCGTACCGAGTCGAACCGTTCGGCACCTCCGGCCACGACACGGTGCCCGGCGACGTCGAAGCGTGCCGCGAGATCCTTCCAGAAGGAGATGTGCCCTTCGGGCAGGACGACGACGATCTCGGCGCCGGGCAGCGCATCGGCGAAGAGCCCGATCGTGCGGGCCAGCACGGGCAAGTTCCCCAGGAAGCGGAACTGCTTGGGAAGTCCCTCACCCATGCGGCGGCCGCTGCCCCCGGCCACGATGATGACTGCGACACGTTCCATACGGACCTACTTTTCGGACACGACCGCCGGGGCCGCCGCATCGGGCAGCACGAGCGAGTCGAGTTGGGTGATGCGCTCTTCGGGTTTCACGTCGCCGTTGAGTTCGGCCATGATGCGGTCACGGACGAATTCGAATCCGGCACGGTTCTCCTTGGAGATGGGTTCTGCGGGCTCCGAGGGGATTTTCAGCGGGTCGATGGGCGTACCGTTTTTCCAGACGCGGTAGTCGAGGTGTGGGCCCGTCGAGGCGCCGGTCGAACCGACGTATCCGATCAGCTGGCCCTGCGAGACGCGCGTGCCTTTGGAGATACCCTTGGCATATCCGCTCAAATGGAGGTATCCGGTTTGCAGGTTTCCGGGGTGCTTGATTTTGAGGGTGTTTCCGCCGCCTCCGCCCCAGCCCTTGAAGATCACCACGCCGTCGGCCACGGCATGCACGGGCGTACCCTTCGGGGCGGCGTAGTCGACGCCCGTGTGGGGACGGTAGACCTTGTAGATGGGGTGCTTGCGGGCGTAGGTGAAGCGCGAGCTGATGCGCGAATATTTCAGCGGGGCTTTGAGCATCTGCTTGCGGAGGCTTCCGCCGTCGGCCTCCCAGTACTGGATCTTGCCGCCCTGCCGGTAGGGGATGGCGTAGAACTCCTTGCCGCTCTGGACGAACTTCGCGCCCCAGATGCGGCCGATGCCGACCGAGACGCTGTCGTCGATGAAGCGCTCGTCGTAGATCACCGTGAAGCTGTCGCCCTTCTGGATGCCGAAGAAGTCGACGGTCCACTGGTAGATCTCTTCGAGTTCGGCGGCGAGGGCGTAGGGGAGCTCCTGCTCCATGATGGCGCCCCAGAGCGAGGAGTTGATCACGGCGCTCTTCTTCGTGCGGCGCAGGGTGTACTCCTTGCAGTCCTTGCGTACGGAGACCGAGTCGTTGTCGTGGAACCCGAAGACGACATAGTCGGTGACGGAGACTTCGTATGCGAGCCAGTCGAGGTGGGGGGCATAGAGCGAATCTTCGTGGATGAAGGCCGTGAACTTGTGTCCGGGGCGGATGTTGCGCAGGGGGAAGACATCCCGGGAGGCTTTGTCCAGCCGGTCGACGGCGAGGGCCGAGATGCCGAAACGGTTGAGGATTCCGCCCATGGTTTCGCCGTTGGCGACCTCACCGGTTTCGGTGCGGTAGTTGTCGGCGTCGATACCGTAGAGGAGGTTTTGGGGTTCGGCCGTTTCGGCATTATCGTTGTCGGTTGCGGCGTTGCGGCCGCAGGCGGCGGCTCCGAGCAGGAGCAGCGCCGCGAAGGCAGTTTTCAGATTTTTCATAGTCGAAGCAAAGATAGTAAAAAAAACGGATTGCGGGAATCGGGAGTTCCGGATTTTGCGGTGGAGCCTTTCCTTGGGCCGGGAATGGGCGATGCCGGTTGTTTTGCGGGGGCGTCGGTCGGTTTTGGAGCGTTTTTTGCGGGTCGGAGAGAGAATTGCGGTTTCGGGTTTGGCGATCCGGGGAATAATTTCTATCTTTGAACATTATCTGTTCAAACCGGTAGAAAAATGCTCAAATGCCTGCTTGCGCCTGCGGCTTTCCTCTATAAGATGGGGGTGACGTTCCGTCACCGTCTCTTCGACTGGGGCATCCTCAAAAGCGAGCGGTTCGACATCCCGATCATCTGCATCGGCAACATCACCGTCGGCGGTACGGGCAAGACGCCGATGGCCGAGATGGTGATCACCTACATGGCGCAGATGCACCGCGTGGCGCTGCTCTCGCGCGGCTACGGGCGCCGTACGAAGGGCTATCTGGAAGTGCGCACCGACTCCCACTACCGGGATGTAGGGGATGAACCCCTGCAAATCAAGTTCAAGTTCCCGGATACGGTGGTCGTGGTGTGCGAGAAGCGCGCCGAGGGGATCCGCCGGCTGCGTGCCGAACACCCCGAAGTGGACCTCATCGTCATGGACGACGGATTCCAGCACCGCTACGTGGAGCCGAAAATCAACGTCGTGATGATCGACGCCACGCGCCCCGTGCAGCACGACCGGATGCTGCCCGTGGGGACGTTGCGCGACCTCCCGGAGGAGCTGCACCGGGCCCACTATTTCGTGGTGACGAAGTGCCCCGAGCACATGGCGCCGATCGACCGGCGGATCCTGCGCAAGGTGCTGATCCAGGTGGCTTACCAGCGGGTCTACTTCACGCGCTTCGAGAGTTTCATCCCGCAGCCGCTCTATGCGGACGAGGCGCCTTCGGAACCGCTTGCCGGGGGGCGTTCGGTGATCGCACTCTCGGGGATCGGGAATCCGGGTCCGTTCTTGCAGTCGCTGCGCGAACGCTACAAGGTCGTCTCGGAGATGACGCTCGACGACCATCACGTCTACAAGGTGCGGGACATGACCGCGCTGAAAACGCTGCTGGCGAAACATCCCGATGCGGTGATCGTCACCACGGAGAAGGATGCCGTGAAGATGACCAACCGGTCGAAGATCCCGCCGGAGGTCCGCCGGGCGCTGTACTACCAACCGATCAATATTTCATTCATAGAGGATTCGGCGACGGATTTTCTGCAAAAACTGGAAGAAGATGTTAGAGGAAATTAAACGGACCGCGGCCTTCATCAAGGCGCAGACAAATGACTTCACCCCCGAAGCGGGTATTGTTCTGGGGACGGGCCTGGGCGGCTTCGCCGACCGGATCGAAACCTCCTATACGCTGGAATACAAGGATATTCCGGGCTTTCCGGTCTCGACGGTCGAGGGGCACAAGGGCCGGCTGATCTTCGGCGAGATCGAGGGCCGCAGGGTGGTTGCCATGCAGGGCCGCTTCCACTACTACGAGGGGTATACGATGCAGCAGGTGACGTTCCCGATCCGGGTGATGCAGCAGCTGGGCATCCGTTATCTCTTCGTGTCGAACGCCTCGGGCGGGATCAACACCTCGTTCCGGGTGGGCGACCTGATGGTCATCACGGATCATATCAATCTGATGCCCAACCCGTTGATCGGTCGCAACATCGCCGAACTGGGCCCCCGTTTTCCGGACATGCACAACTGCTATGACCGGGATCTGATCGCCGCGGCGACGCGCATCGCCGAAGAGGAGAACATCAAGCTCCAATACGGCGTCTACGTGGGCGGCACGGGCCCGACGTTCGAGACGCAGGCCGAGTACCGCTACTTCAAGGCGATCGGCGGCGATGCGGCGGGCATGTCGACGGTTCCGGAGGTGATCGTGGCGCGCCACATGTCGATTCCGGTCTTCGGGGTTTCGGTCATCACGAACTGCGGGCTGTCGGACGAGGTGGGTGACCACGAGGACGTGCAGCGTCAGGGCCGGAAGGCGGGCGTGAAGATGGAACAGCTCTTCAAACGAATGATTAAAGAACTGAAATAATGGTAAACAAGGTAATCTTGATCGGCAACGTGGGCATGGACCCGGAGGTCCGCACGTTGGAGGGGGGCGCGAAGGTTGCGCGCGTGCGTCTGGCGACGACCGAGCGGTTGTACGACCGTCAGGCGAACGAGACGAAGGAACACACCGAATGGCATACGATCACGTTGTGGCGGGGTCTGGCGGATGTGGTTGACCGCTACGTGCGGAAGGGCTCGCAGATCTATGTCGAGGGACGCCTGCGCACCCGCGAGTGGATGGACAAGGACAACAACAAACGCTATACGACGGAGATTCTGGCCGATACGATGAATCTGCTGGGACGCCGTTCGGACAATCCGGCTTCGGACGGATCCCCGATCTCGGGATACGGCTCGCAACCGCAGGGAGGCCAGCAGGGGAGCTACCAACAGGGGGGCTACCAGCAGGACGGTTACCGGCAGGGCGGAACTCCGCAGCCGCAGGCTCAACCCCAGCCGCAGCAGCCGGTTACACCTCCGGCGGACGATCCGGACGATCTGCCGTTCTGACAGACACGGAGCGTGCGACGCTGTTTTTCACCCCGGTTCCGGAAAACGGACCGGGGCGATTTTTTTGTGTGTGGGTGAGGGGGTGAGGGGGGTGAG
>NZ_NFHT01000029.1 GCF_002161445.1 Alistipes sp. An66 | reverse complement strand
ATCCCAAGCCATTTTTGGCGCATCCGTATTTTTCGTATATCTTCTTTCATGCCACGAAGATACAGATTAAGATTTGTCTACGAAAAGAAAAATTGTAGCGTATCTATTGATACTTTACAGTGCCTGGAAGAGATATTCCATCTTTGCGCTTGGCAGTGCGGTCACATAGCTGAGCATCGAATACGGCAGGACACAGACAAGCACAATCGCCTTGACTGCCTCTCCTGTGTCTTTGTCTACTATCCATAGGTTGTCGCCTGCAAAGTCGAACTGCATCTCGCGGCCGGGCTCGTACACGTTATGGTACCTGTAGTCGTGATTCTTCTCATATTCCTGGATGATCGCCTTGAACTGGGTGTAACCGTATGGATTGTCTGTGCTCTTCTGGTATTCCTCATACAGAACGTCATAGGTCATGTGCTTGCGCGTCATGTCCTTGGCATAGCCCTCAACCCTCTCCTGCATGAAGGCATACCTGTCGACGTCCCTGCCGCGATGCCCGTCGCCTTTCAGCATGATTGCCTGAAGTTCCGCATCGTTCAAGGCAAGGAGCTCCACCATACTCCTGCCGGATCCTTCCGCACGGTCCCGGTAGTTCCTCAAAGATGTGCGGCTGAGTTTCAGCTTGCGCTCCATCTCCCGTAGTGATGTCCCGCGGGAAAACTCGCGGATAATTACTCTGATGTCTGTCATTGTCGCTTTTACATTTGCCATAGCCCTGTGGTATTACCTTTACCACAAAGTTACCTCGTCAAACCGTTTGCGACCATCCCGAAGAATATGCCCCGACCATGCCGGCACTGGTTAACGGGGCGGTACATTTCAAAGTGATACAGACGGTACATTTCATTCTGATATGCCCGGTACATTTGAAAGTGATATGAGCGGGTACATTTAAAGTGCTGCAATCATCCAACCCTTTGAAGTAGATGGTCGGCAACTCGTCGATGATGACACTCGATTTGAGCTGTCCCTTCTTGTTGATGAGTTTGACGATGCGCGAATTGTACAACCCGAGAGCTGCGCCGTAGATATTCTGTCGGTCGGGGTTGTTGCCCACGACGAGAATCTTCGGCTCCTCGGGATTGTTGATGTCGAGTGAGAATTCATCCCCCGACATGACCCAGTAGAGTTGTGGGGAGATCATGCGCGAGAGCGGAATCTTGGCCGAAGCGATCTGTCCCTGGAGCTGATCCTGGGCCCCTCCGAGCCATGCGTCCATGAATGGTGAGAGGTAATTTTCCAGATCCGGATAACTCGTAAGAATCGGGAAGATGTCCTCATAGCGTTTGTTCAGAAACTCGATGGCATGAGGAAACGTACAATACTGTCCCTTGTCGTAGGTACGCAGGAACCAGATTATGGCAGCGAAGAGTATGATCGGTGATTCGACGAAGAAGTCGCCCTGTTTCTGTACCCACGTCTTGTTCAGATTCAACATGATCGTGTAGGCCGACTCATAGGCATCGGAGATGTCGGTCATGAACTTCGGAGCGATGGGATTACAGCGATGCGATCGTCGGGGATCGTCGAAATTGATGACGTAGAAGGTCGGCAGGACTTTATAGCCCTTTTGATGGTTTAGCAGGTGGTTGTAGGCGATTTCCGAAAGGTCCGGGAACTTGAAATCGTAGATGTACATCGAGTATCCCTTTTCGATCTGCTGTTTGATGAATTGATTGACTACGGCATAGGATTTTCCCGAACCGGGAGTTCCCAGGACTATTGTTGCCCGAAACGGGTTTACGACATTGATCCACCCCGGATTCCATTTCTTCTTGTAATAGAACCGTGTAGGCAGATTTACCGAGTAATCGTTGTTCAACAGACGGGTCTCCTGCATGAAGGATTCGTTTTCATTGTTGAAGACATCATCCATGAGATGGTTTTTCATCAGGCGCGAGATCCATACGCCACTCATAAGCAATGATATATATCCCAACGATAAGGTCAGAATATACAGGATTCCAGCAGCCGGCGACTTGAAATTGAGCAGCCACCAGTTCAGGAAGAAGAGTATGAACCCGCAGCCGAGCTGGATGCCGATTTTCTTCCACGTTACGAAACTGTCTTTGATACCTTTGGTTCCGATGCACGATAGTGCCAGGAACAGCACGGCGAAGATCTTGGTGTAAAGCAGGGATTTGAATAAACCCGATGTCCGATTGAAGTTCAGGAGGATCCGGTCAACTACGCCAATGTCGATTCCCCATGATTGAATCAATGCGTAGCAAAACCAGTAGATGTGGATCAGTACGAATAGAATGCTGATAGCCCGCATGAAATCCATGACTTTGGCCAGGGCCCGTAAATCGTCTTCCTGTTGCATAGTTTCCGAGTTTTGGTTCGGGAACGAATTTACGGTAGGTCAGGGCAATATGTTCCGTGGTTGCTGGCCGTGGCAGTTGTTGGCGTCGATGTGGCAGTGGTTGGCGTTGCTGGATGGTTGGAGGATCCATTTTTTTCACTATTTTTACGCCTTGGTATGGCAACACTTGTAATTGAAGATTCTCACCCTGAAAAGATTCTGCAACACGCTGTTCTTGCAGATCCTTCGGCTTTTTATGTCGGAGAAGATAAACACGCTGTAACTGGAGGGCGATTGACAGTTAATGTTATTGATGGTAGGGTAGTAATCAGTAGCAACAAGCTGGATGCTTCTGAGTTGAAGCAACTCTTTTCTGATTTTTTAATCAAGAATGAAGAAACAAAATAACATACGATTATGACTAAGTCTGATATTGTAAGGCAGATTGCGGAGAAAACAGGTGTTGAGAAAGGGACTGTCTCCGCTATTGTAGAGAATTTTATGGAGCAGGTTCGTTCATCCATGATTCGCGGAGAGAACATTTATCTGCGAGGATTCGGTACCTTCTTACTCAAACAGAGAGCCGAGAAGGTAGCACGTAACATATCTAAAAATACGACGATTGTTATTCCTGCTCACATGGTTCCGGTTTTTAAGCCATCTCCGGAGTTTGCCTCAAAGGTAAAATAAAACAGTCTGGTTGATACGAGCAAGGCCTCGAATTTGTTTTCGAGGCCTTGTTTATGAAGGTTTGCTTTGTCCTACACCTTTGGTAACAGCAAATTTTTGATGTAGGTTTCTATCTCCTGAGCGCTGATAGAATATAGAGGTTCCAGTTGTGCAAAATTCTGATCTTCCCCGAAGCGGTGGTGATCGGTCAGCATGGCAAGAATATGCTTACTTTTAAGCGTATGGTTTGAATATTCTCCGGCAGCCCTGACAAATTTCATCACATCCGGCTGCTGCTGGAAAATACAATATAAATCATAATAGTCCCGGAACTTGCTGCGGCGAAGCATTACCTCCATTTTCATTGCGGCGATGGCTTCCATATCCGCCAGAACAATATGGTTCAGAAACGGGACTGTGTGATTGACCGGAGATTTGCTTTCCCGGGCATAAAAGGAGAATTTCACCCCCGCGACGATGAATTCGACATGGTTGTGATCGAGAATGTCCATGGATTGAATCTCCGCAACGGTTTCCAGTTCTTTGCGTATTTGCGGCCAGTCTACATCCATACGCTCACCCTTGTGTGTCTGCCAACGCATGAAATCCAGATCTTCACTCAAGCGGTGCCCGAGCTGAATGGCAAGGGCCGTACCTCCGACCAGAGTCCAGCCTTTCAGACAATCGAGCCGGGAAACAGGTTCGATGATTTGTTGCGTATGTTTTGCAATTCCTTTCATGCCGTGAATTTGGACAAATGACGGGTTTGCATCGATTTCAGATAACGGTCAGGGTACCGGATGCTGAAATAATACCAGGCAAAGAACCGATTCAAAGAGTAGTAATAATCGCCTTGTATGACCATCGTTTCCAACCATACCTTCTTGATTTTCCGCATGGGAAACAGCTCGAAAAGCAGGTCGATGTCGTCGATATCCAGTCGGATGAGAGTCTCTTCGATCAGTTGGCGATCCGTAATTGAGTGGCGGACAGACGCCCGGTCATAGGACCAAAACGCGCCGGCCTTCATCAAACGATCTACTAATTGATTCCGAATCTCCATATTGCAAAGTTAGCAATTTTTTTGTGAAAGAACGGATTGATGAAGCGAATTGTTGTTCCGAAATTCGGATGGATTCATTGGTGCCGAGCCTCTTTCATCCCACTATGCGACCGACTGGAAGGAACTGCTCACAATCAAATTATGACGATGTCTCAATTTATCGTTTTTTGAGTTTGATATTCGCATCATTCTTGACCTGGCGGTTGGTTTCTTGTGCCTCCTTTGCGGTGTTGAACCGTTCGTTGAAGGCGTTTGCCGAATACTCTTTCCCGAGTCGGGAACCATTGAACACACAGCGATTCTCGTGATCGATGAATGTGACACCGGTGATTCTGTTTTGGGCATTTCGGCGCAGGAATAAATCGATGTGATGGGTTTTCAGATGCTCGCGCAATGCCTCTTCGGATGGCGCCTCAATCAGCGCTTCCTGCACATGATGCAGTGTCATTTTATGAAGGTTGGCGTTTTTGATCTTTTCCTCGGATCCGGCCAGAATTTTCTCGATCTTCTTCAATGAGGCGTCGTCTCCCAGACGGGATGCTTTCAGTGGCGACACGGGGGCTTTTTCCCCATTCTCATCCAGCACGGTATATATCAAACCGTGGTATGGTCTTCCTGCACGTGATCCTTGCAGTTCTTCTACACCGATACGATACAGGGCGAGTAGCGCTCTCAATTCACCCATGGTCTGAAACCGATACATGGCGAGTGCCGGTTTAACCACGGCGGCGATCTGATTCTTCAGGTCGCCTCTGTGGTAATCTACGGGGTTGAGTTGCCATAGAGTAACTTGTTTTTGTTTTTTCGCCGGATGAAGGTGGTATTTCTTCTCCAACTCCTCGGTCACGGCAACGCTTCGTCTGTTGCGATGGCTGTCATTGATCTTGCGCCCGGTTATATCGACCTGTGTTGTAACAATATGGATGTGGACCCTCTCGATGTCGGTGTGTTTATAGATGATATGGGGTTGGTTTCCCCAACCCATTCCGTCCAGGTATTCTTCGGCCATCGTGATCAGTAGTTCGTCGTCAATCTCATCCTTGGGGTCCGGATTCAGGGAGATATGAACTATCGGCTTTTCAGTCCTGATGCATTCTGGCATCGAGTTGTGAAACTCTTCGGCCATCTTCGAGACATTGTATTTCCCGTCAGGATCTTCAAATATCAGTCTTGTCGACAATACGGAAGCCTTTCCCTTGTTGACTTTCAACTGATTGTAATTCAGAATGCCATACGCATTCTTTCCGGTAGTTATGTTAGCTATCATTTTGTCTTAATTTTTGAACTATGGCAAAAATCTTCTCACTGACAGCAATCAAATTGCGTGTTTCATTCTCCAGTTTATAGAGCATTGCGAGTGCTTTTTTCTGCGAGAAATGGATGTACAGCATCTTTACAACCTGATTGTAATTGACTCCGATTTTACGGTATAGAGCATGGTGGGAGGATAGAATGGTTGCAATCTCAGTCACGCCTCGATCCATTTGGATGACGCGAAATGCTTTGTCAAAGACCTGTCCTTTGATGAAACGAGCCATTGAATGCATACCGGATTTCTCGAACATGGTCAGAAAACGGGCGTATTCTTCGTCCGTAAATCGGACCATGACGCATTTCTTTGCCGGATCGGCTTTGCGAGGCCTGCCCGGTTTCCTTTGTTTGTCGGGAGTAATAAGGTCTTCCATAGCATTCAATTTTGCATGGAGGAGACGAAGCTCCTCTGTGTTAAATGTGGACCGATATCCAGCAGACGACAATGCTATTATTTTGTCCTTCTGACTGTCCGGAGGGAGAGGATCCGATCTCGGTCTGTTTCACAAGGCAAAGTTACCGAGAGGAATCATTGGTTGTATAAGGGTACGCGACGCCAACCACTGCCACACCGACGCCAACCACTGCCACACCGACGCCAACCACTGCCACGGACAGAATATAGCAGGTAGCTGGGGCTGGAATATTCATGGATTGAGTGTTAAAGACAACTCCGAGAGGCTAAGTTTCCTTTGTCCTATCTGGCCGCAAAATAATTTTGCCGAGCATGGTCTTCGCGCAAGAAAAGACCGGAGTATGTTTTCGGGGTGGCTGTTATTTGCAGATGATCCATTCGCCAGAACGCGCGGGGCCGACATGACGAATCACACCCGCACGAGTCAGACGTTGCAAATGGTATTTGACACCATCGGGTGTAATACCTACCAATTTGGCCAGAGCGGCACGTGAAATTCTCGGGTTTCGACCAATCTCATTCAGGATCTGTTTCCGGGTAGAATCTGAAGTGGTTTTTGGGGTAGTTCTGGACGTAGTTTTCAGGGTAGTATTTTGGGTAGTATTTTGGGTAGTCAATGTTTCTGCAATTACCCCCAAAATAAACTCGATAAATGGAGTGCAACCCTCTTTTCCTCCGCTGACAGCAATTGCCTGATAATATGCCTGCTGGTATTTGTAGACAATATTTTCAATCGGCAGGTTCTTGAAAATCGGGCGCCACCGCGATAAAATCAATGTTTGCCAGAGGCGCCCCGTGCGTCCGTTTCCGTCTGCAAAGGGGTGAATGAATTCAAATTCGTAATGAAAGATGCAACTGGCTATCAAAGGGTGCTCTTCAGTCGTCTGCAACCACATGAAGAGATCCTGCATCAAGAAGGGTACCCGCTCCGCATCAGGAGCATAGTGAATTACTTGTTCTCCTGATACCACGCCGGCTCCACTGCGACGAAACTGTCCGGCATCGTCAATCAATCCCGCTTCCATCGTTGCGTGAGCCCGCAACAGGTCTTCCATACAATAGGGGTCCAGTTCATCGAGCAGTTCATATGCCTGGATGGCATTACGGACCTCCTGCACCTCGTTCAACGGTGCGACAATCGGCTTTCCTTCCAGTACTGCCGTAACCTGCTCTGCCGAAAGTGTATTGCCCTCGATAGCCAGCGTTCCGAGAATGGTCTGGATGCGGTTTACCCGATGCAGCCGCAGATTCTCATGGGCATAATAGCCTCCGATAGCCTCGCTGATTTGTGCAACGAGATGAGTAATTCGTGGAGTAATGGTATAGGGCGGCAGGTACGACATGGTTCAACTCTTATTGGGCAAAGATAGTAAAAAAAGGGGGCGTAGTAGCAATCCTGTATGAGGTTTTTTAATACGCTGTTTACATTGCGTATGTTCCCTATCTGCACTGTCTTATAGCAGCGATAAGCACGTGAAATCTCATCTTTGCAGCAACAGAGTTGTGGCGTTACATATTTTATTATGGCATTTTGCGGTCGCATTTCTTGCGAGAAAATGGGTTTTAACTTCCGTCAAAGCATGGTAATACTTGACCGAATTTCTATGGAATTGAGCGTATAAAGAGATCATCTGGATGGCTAATTCCATCGTTTTAGGTTGCTTTTGTGCAAGAAGAGAGGGGCGTGTCAAGGTCTCGATTTGTGATGGAACAAACCATTGAATGTTCGTCATATCTCGTGATTACAGTCAGAAAACCAGTGTATTTTTCATCCGAGAATCCAAACATAATATCCCCTCATTTGTCGGAGCAGCCTTTGAAAGTCTGCTCTTTTTTGTCCGTAGGACGTAATTATGCCTTCCAAGGCTTCCATTTTGAACGAAGGGTGTCGGAAACCCTTCGGCGGTTAAAATCCGGTCTCGGTACATGGGGTGCCCTGTAAAAAGCGACGACTTCGGAGGAGCTTTCCCCCCCCCTTGCGGGCAAGCTGTTTTCGTTACCGAGAATATTTCGCGTAACTGAAAACACAGCTTGCTGAGTCCCGAACATTTTTTATGTTCTGGGGACTCAAAAACGGGTCGAATATCACGCCCCGTTTCCCTCTGCTCGTCGGCCAGCACAAAGAGGCGATCATCGGGTCCCGACAGAGTCTCACGGGACAAGGTTTAATCGCTTATCATGGTCGAACGCGACGCCAACCACTGCCACACCGACGCCAACCACTGCCATATCCGAAAGAACCCGAGTAAATCGGGTGAAATGCCCCTTTCTTTGTTCCCGGCAACAAACCAGTATTGATTCGATTCAACAAGTCTGCCATTAAATTTTTCAACATGTAATTCGATCAACATCGATGTGAAAATTTGAAGGTACACAGTTCTGTTGTTTTGCTGACACACTGTTTTGCTGTTTTGCAGGTACACTGTTTTGCTGTTTTACGGACACATTGTTTTACTGTTTTGCAGGTACACTGTTTTGCTGTTTTACGGACACATTGTTTTACTGTTTTACCGACACACTGTTTTCAATATGGATTTACAACACCGAATTAGAGATGAAACATGGCATTAGTTCAATCTATCAGCCGTTCGCTAAGGATAGATTGAAATTCAGAATTGCTCTAACGAGCATGAATATCTATGAATCAATGATTTATATATGAACTCTTAAATCTGAAAAGAGTATGGCAAAAGACCCCATTTATCTGGCCTTCTCCACATAGAAGGGAGAAGCCGTGAAAACGGCGCTTACCGTACTTGTCGCGTCGTATCTGCACTAAGTGAGAGGTTACAAAGTTGCAGTTCTGGACTGTGACTATCCCCAGCATTCGATCGTGGAGATGCGACGCCGGGATCTGAAGCAAATTAAGGATGACGAGTATTATCGAGGCCTTGCCTATGCGCAGTTCACGCGTATCAACAAGAAGGCCTATCCGGTCATCGAGAGCAGTACGGAAAGATCCATTGAGGATGCAGAACGAATTACGTCGCAGGCCGCTTTTGACATTGTGTTTTTCGACTTGCCCGGGACGGTCAATAATCCATCGGTAATCCGTGCGCTGTCCAACATGGACTACATCTTCGCGCCGATCAGCGCGGATCGAGTGGTCCTGGAAAGCACTTTGAGGTACATGACTGTCGTCAACGATGTGATCTGCAAGACGGGTGTCACGAACATCAAGGACACTTACCAGGTTTGGAACATGGTCGACGGTCGCGAAAAGACCGCGTTGTATGAGATCTATGAGCAGGTCATTGGGGCTTTGGGGCTGAAAGTTCTCAAGACGTTTATCCCCGACAGCCTTCGCTTCCACAAGGAGCTTCCGGCATCGGGCCGGTCCTTGTCCCGTTCAACGCTGTTTCCCGCAGAATGGAGCGTGCTTAGGGGAAGTAACACTGAGCAGCTCACACAAGAAATACTCACTTTAATAAGCAAGGGCGGCGACCTCCATTGCGTCCATCTGTTCGTGGTTCACGTCGTCATAATAGAGGCCTATTCCGTACTTCTTGGATAAGGGTTCGAGGATGTCCGTGCGGCGGATTTCCTTCGTGTCGAGGTTGACAAGGTGGTAGAGGTATCCGTTAGCCGTGTGCTCGACCTGGAAGATGACATAGCGATCCTGCAACATATAAGGGCCAAAGCCGATAACGATCTGATTCTCTTGGGCAACTTGGATTTCGGTGTCGGTGGTCGTACCTCCGAACAGGGAATAATACTTTGACATGGTGTTGTGTGTTAAGATGTTAGCAGATGAGCATGAAGAGGAAGGAAAAGAGGCCGATCAGCACGACGAAGGAGAGCAGGCAGGAGAAGATACCTCGCAGGAGGTTAGAGCAGAAGAGAAGGACCAAAACGACCCAAAGAAAGCCACTTCCGAAGAGGTGGAAGCCGAGGACTGTCGCCCCGAGTTGAGCCGCCGCCCGCGCCCCCGAACCGATGCTGAGTGGAAGGTTGTCGTGAAGGAGGAGAAGGTTATAGGAAAAGGATAACGAAAAATGCGAACGCAGGTAGGGGTGATTATTCTTTAATCACTGCGGAATGCACCCTCAGCATTCCGACTTGTAATTTAACTTGAGGTATATGTATAAATCATAAGAGCAACACCAACAAGGTGCTGCTCTTATGATAAATGTCCTTATGGGGAATTAACTTACCGGACAAAGTTCATCCGATTCGATCTGCATGACGACCATTTTGTGTTGCGGCCGATAAAGCAGCCATTCCCGGAAAGCTTCGGATTCCATGGTGCGCACCCGGAACGACAGGGCGGCAATCATCTCCAGACTGTAGAGATCGCCGCGTCCGGTAATTTGATGCGTGCGGTATTCATTCATCCGTTTATCTTTGTAGATTGCCCGGATATTGCTTCTGATGGCTGCGGGGAAAACCCCGAAGAGCCGGGCAATCTCCGTTTCGGTCATCCAGACGGTTCCATCCTGTGAGCATGTAACTGTGACGTGGTTGTTTTCCGCATCGATGATGATTGATCCGAATTCTATTTCGCGCGCATTCATATTATTCGTATTTGGTTGGTATATATTTTATTATGAAATTTATATCAAGTAAATATTTATTTTGATTACTTGCTATACAAATATTAAATTAATATGTAATATAATCAATATATTCTATTTTTAATCAATGTGATACAATGAGAATTACGATGTCTTATATTACGCTTGCTCTGCGACGCTTCCGAATGCCTGCATGGTCAAGTTTTTGGGCCAGTAAATCCATGTCCTTGCTGACTTTTCGGTCTGTGATCCTGGCGTAGATCTGCGTGGTGCGGATATTCGTATGACCGAGAATCTTTGAAACGGTTTCGATGGGCACGTCGTTGGCCAGCAGCACCGAGGTTGCGCAGCTGTGCCTTGCCATATGGAAGGTCAGTTTCTTGTTTATCCCGCACATGGCGGCAATCTCCTTCAGATAGTCGTTTACCCGCTGGTTGCTGATTACGGGCAGCAGTTTTCCGTCGGGGAGCTTACCCTTGTACTTTTTCAGGATGGCAATCGGAATATCCAGCAGACGGATCGATGCCGTTACCTTGGTCTTGTGCCGTTTGCGGATGATCCAGAGGTTGCCGTCGAAGCCGGTGCTGATGTCGTCGGGCTGCAGCTCGCAGACGTCGATATAGGAGAGTGCCGTGAAGCAACTGAAGATAAACAGGTCGCGGACCTGTTCAAGCCGCCGGGAGGGGAACGTGTGGCGGTAGATGGCCATGATCTCCTCCATGGTCAGGTACCCGCGGTCGGTTCGTTCGAACTTGACCTTGAAGTTTCCGAAGGGATCAACGAAGAGCATACCCGTATTCTTGGCGAAATTGACCACGGTGCGGAGCCGCTGCACGAATTTCATGGCCGTGTTGTGGTTGCAGCCGTGGACATTTTCGTTGAAGAGCAGGAAATTCTCGACGAACAGGACGTTGATATCCTTCAGCGGCATGTCCGACACGGAATACTTGTATTTGATAAACTCTTCGAGCCGGCGCCTGGTCAGCTCGTAGCGCCAGTAGGTTTTATTGGTCGGATCCATCTTCACCTTCTGCAGATACTGCTCGTTGTGCTGTGCAAAGAATTCGAGAATGGTGCGCGTTTTTTCGGTTTTTCCCAGGTAGGCGTCTCTGACTCGCTCGGCCGTAACATAGCCGTCCGTTTCGAGTAACGAGTGGTATTGCTTCTGGACAGCCATCCGGATGTCGTCCAGTAACGAATTGATTTGCAGTGCTTCATGGCCTCTTCCTGTAGCTTTTCCCCGGGGTACATCCCATTGATCGGGGTCAATTTCCAGCTGTGTGTAGAACTGAGTCTTGGCCTGATCGACGGTAATACGAGCAATAATCGGCGCTTTCCCGGTCTTTTTGACTGCGTTTCTCTTTACGAAAAAGAGTACTTTGAATGTGTTTCTCATAATCCCATTTTTAGAATTACAAAGTTAAATTAAGTAGTTGTAAATGAGATTTGTGCGGCACAGACAAAAAGCGACAAAAAGGAGCCGATTTGCGACTTCTGGTGACCTAAAATCGGTAAACAAAAAAAGGTCACGATTTGGACACTGGAATTTGTCGGAAATTGGCTTTTCGGTGTCCGAAAATGGCTGAATCCAGAAATGAAAAAACCTCGCAAGACACTGATCTTGCGAGGTTTGGCGGAATTCTGTCCGGATTTGTCCGGATAGGTGGTGAACCCGCTGGGGCTCGAACCCAGGACCCCAACATTAAAAGTGTTGTGCTCTACCTGCTGAGCTACGGATTCTCCCGTGCCAAAGGAAGCATGCTTCCGTTTTGGTGGTGCAAATGTACGGATTTATTTTTAATTTCCAATATTCCGGCGACAAAATTTCTGCAAATATTGCTTTTCGGGGTGCCTGCTGCTCCGCCCTCCC
>NZ_NFHT01000028.1 GCF_002161445.1 Alistipes sp. An66 | reverse complement strand
TTGTCAACACCATAAGTCTACTCTTTTTTAGTTTTTTGTTGATTCCCTATACAAATCTAAAAAATCTGTAGACTTTTTTATTTATCCTTCTCCAGACACACTTTTGGGAACAGTATCAGCGAATATCAGTCGGGAGATGCAAAAAATCGGGAAAATACTAACGGCCTGATGCCGACAAACGACCGGGCGGCGAGGACCCAGTCCAGGTCATTGCCGCCCGATCGATCGTTTGTAGAAGAATTATTTACTTCTGAATCTCTGAAGGTTCCTTCCAAGATATATTAGCACCCCACCCAGTGATTAAGAATTTTATTCGCAGATCTAAGGGGCATAACCTCTCCCCATACTATTCAAAAATCTTATTAAGCAAGGTTGCCAAACGATAGGCAGCCCGGACGAGCTGCCGCTCGGCGAGCAGGTAGGTATCCTGTACGAACGTATTGTCGTACACCTCGTCGGGCTGCTGCCAGTCGTAGATCACCAGGCAGTCAACGGCCGTCTCATGCACCCATTCGCGCGGAGTCCCGGCCGCTATGGCCCGACGCTCGCGTTTCGTATGGGTATCCAGCTGTTCGCGGTACTCCGAATAGCTCCAGCCATGCGCACGGTCGAGCACGCCCCAGTCCCACACGGCATGATAGGACATCTTCTTGCCGTTGAGCACGGCCCGGCCGCTCTTACACCCTGGATACTTCACATGACTCGGGCAGTGCATATCCCCGGCGATGTGGATGACATACATCAGGTTCAGCCGCACGAGCGAATCGTCCATCTCCCGGTAGTTGCGCAGGCGGTCGCAGGCCTGCATGAGCGCCACGACACAATTCACCTTGCCGTCACGCAGGGTGTCGACCAGCTGCATCTGCCCGTCGACATAGCTGACATGCTCAATATCGCGGGAGCCCGGGGTACTGCGATACTTGTCCATGTAGGAGGCATAGTAGACGATGGAGTGTTCCAGATAGCGGGCGATGCTGCGTTTGGCGCGGCGGGTCAGATGCTGTTCGGCGATGCTGGCGATGGCGTCGTGGCGCGTGCGGTCCCAGGCAACTGACGAATATACTGATCCAAAGCTAAATACACATAATAAGAGCCATTTCCTGACTTTTGCCTTATCTAATCTTTGTAATAGCCATATTCCCTTCATTGAATATATGGTATTTTTATTACAACTTTCTTCACATATTCCCCATCTTTTACTTTTATTCCGGGCAGATGTACCTGATTAGGGAAGAGGAATACCAGCTGGGTTGAATCTGTGTAAATCTCCTGCCAAGAGGATGCTGTTTGATAAAATTCAATATCATTCGTGTCATTGTAAGGCTGAACAATTCCATGAACGTCATCTAATGATGTTATTTTAATTTTTTCACGCCCAGATATTACATATTGCAAATCGATGTATTTACGATGTGCCTCAAAACAAGCAGAATCCTTGGTTTCGTAATTAGATACTATAGCAAAAGTGTTACCATCGCAGGTTATTTTATATGTACCTTCTGCAAGCGTTCGCAAATTGTTATTACACAAAAAATCTAAAGCTTGTTGCCATGATTTGGGATTTTTCTGTACTTGGATCGCAAATTCTCTTTTGTCTGTAACCGACGATGGTATTGCTTTGAATTTATGCTGCCAATCCGACTTTGTATACCAATCATTTAGTTTATCTTCGCTCCAATATGCCGCGGAAATATTATTGTTATTACACGAATAAATCGTTAGCGACAATAGCAATAACAAGACAAATCTCATAGTAAACTTTATTTATAACCAATATTTTCACTATAACCTGCGCAAAAATACGGATATTTGAAATTTTTAAATTTATTATTAAAGATGCAAATATTCCCAATATTATGAGATATGTAAACTCCACATGCCTCTCTGGTCTTTCCTCCTAGCTCATCCTCAAGATACCCTCGATGCATAAACTCATTGTTTTTAATATCAATAAAGAGGTCTACAAAATGTGTATTAAATGCATTTCGATATATCCCAACACCATTAAAACAGTTGGAAATTTTATTATTCTGAAATAATATATATCCTTCTTCAAAAATATTTTTATTTTCATACCCATCACGGACAGACAATCCTGTGTAAAATCCGTTTATCTCATTATTTTCTACGACTGTAGGGCTTTTGGGGGATCCACAACTGTACCCCTCATTTAGCATGATACCGGCAGTTCCACCCCAATAAACTTCAATTTTCCCATTATCTGTTGTTTGTGTAGATTTAATATGAGTATAATAGAAATTTGTTGTAAAAGGATAAGTTGTTTTGATTATATTACCTTTGATCAAGGCTGACCGCCCAGCACAAACAATTCCTTGTGGACTTGCATAAATAGTATTCCCGACAATTTCTGAATTCCAGCAACCCTGAACAACTTTAATTCCGCCCCATACATTATTGCTTGCAGTGCAATTTCTAACATAGCAATTGCCAGAACTTATACCGTCTGCAGAGTTACTTCTTGTAATATTGAATGCGTGTGTAGCCCCATTGGACGAACAAAATTCGAATCCAGAATCCCAACAAGACATAACCTTAAATATATTATATATAGAGTAATTTACATATGCTTTTTCCTTTGAATGCAGAATCTTAATTAAATTTTCTGAAAAATTGGAATGGCAATCTGTTATCTTGATTCCTCTGCTATATGCACAATATATAACAGATAAAGATGTATTACCGGATTTATCAAATGTCTCGACAGAAGAATTATATTCAACAGATTCTACGGAGCAGTTTTTTGCATATCTGATATATAAAACCTGATAGCACTGACTTGTACCTATAATTCTAAATTTATTGAGATGTACATCTGATATCATATCTATCTTATGGACAGTTGTAGCATTTCTTTCTATGAATCCATCTGTTGGGGGTACTGGCTCACGACTATTATCCTTGAAATATGAAGGGAAAATACGATTATTCTTTGTTGTGAGGCTATTCCCAGATATTGATAGGACTTCGTCAAATTCACCAAAAAAAACACTAGACTTACGAGTCCGACCCAACACCCAGTCTATATCATAATTTACACCGGCAATTCCTTCTCGTAACATTGAATTCCGTTGAGACTGAATTAGTATATCATTTCCCGGCTGAAGATCCAAGTGTTGTTTTAGGTAAATTTTATTGGTATAATCCGAAATATCAGATGATATTTCAACTCCTTCATGTTTGACGCCTTCAATTATAAATAAACGAGTGCCCAAAGGTGTAAACACCGTTTTATTCCCGCTACCAATAATTGTCTTTCCAGAAGGAACTCTGATCTCCGAACACTTGTATTCACCTTGAGGGACAAAGATTGTGTCTCTTTCTGTTAATGCAATCTCAAAAGCATCCGCCCAGTCTTCCCCGTTTTTATGAATAGCATATTCCGTTATATCGGCGATTTTGGACGAGGGGAGAGTTTTTCCGGAATCAATATTTTCTTTTGTGCAGCTGCCAATAATGGCAGCTGCACAGATTGACAAACAAAAATTTATCATAGACCTCATGCTATAATTGGCTAAATGCAAAATAATATAATGCAGTTGAACTAGTATCTCCGTTTGCACTCCCTGAGCCATCACTACGCTCATTAGGTTGACCTTGTGTCGTAATTCTTATTGACAAGTTGTCTAAGCCTGCCGAATTAGGAATTTTAAAACATAATGATGGCATTGTATAAAGTCTAGAGTAATCGCTCTTTGAGCTAGATCCACTTGATAAAGAGTTCCATAATTCAAATTCTCCATTTGGCAAATCAGTCCACGTTACTCCATCAGTACAATATTGGACTTTCCAATACCTCGCAGCAGACCCATAGCTCCCCATTATAAATGAAAAGTATATATCGCCTGTGCAACTTTTGGTTGATGTGGATAGTTCATAGTAATACCCTCCATAACCAGGATCCCATACAGAACTGGTTGAGTAGCCTTTATAACAACTACCGTCACTTGGCTCCTGACTAATATCCGATAAACAATATGAAATGCGTTCTTTGCTGTTGGGTTCTTCTTTACCCACAATGCCTGCACATAAATCAAATGAGCCATTACCAAAAGCCGGATTCCAATTAGCCCCACTTGTATTGATCCCCAGCCAATAAACAAATGGAGTAAAAACAGGAGTAATGTCTGACACATGAAGATCCTTACTGCTTCTTATGCGCAAAGTATGCGTATAGGTTTCTCCGACAAGACGTTTCAAATTATTGGGATCCCCTTTAATTCTCATCATCTCTCCCTTATCTGGCATGACAATAGCCACAATATCATACTCCTTACGCGATAATTGCTGATCGTATTTTTGCGTAAACGATGCCAATGTTCTTATGGTCGCCATATTCCCCGTTTTATCAAGTATAGGGGTAAGTGCATACTTACAATGTCCCTCTTTCCAGGTTCCGACATTGCAAATGGTTCCTATTGGATTGGCAAAATAAACACCTTTGAGTCGAACCAATGTGTTCGGATAATTGCTAATCAGAGAAATATCCGTTAATTCAACAGGTGTTGCAGCCTCTCCAAGCAATGTCGTATTATCAGAAAGATTATTTTGTGTCACATTGGTGATAACTGTCCCTAGATCATTTCGCTCAACAACGGTTCCGGGCAACCACACCGTTAATTTGTCATTAACAGAATAAATATTTGCACTTTCATCTTGTAACTGTACCACAATACCTTTATTGCTATCATCTTGCATATATACAAGTCTTTTATCTGCAATATTCTCTGTGGTAAGGTCATTAATCACATATCCTTGAATTTTATAATTCTCTTCGATGATACCGGTTAATTCTGAAACCGCCGATACGGGAATTAACTCTGCAGTTTCAAACTTAAATTCAGGCAACTGGGTAAGAGGAATATCAAGATACAATTCCTCCAAACTATCTTCCATGTAAAATCGAATCGTTGCAAACCGTTTCTTCCCGGAGGTATTTTTACTACATTTGATGGTCTGGGAAATATCTCCTTTATCGATTAATTGACACCAAGAAATATCTTCCCCTGGCGTTTTAGGCAACACCTCTGCATACCATCTGACGTTTGTTTCAAGTTCAACATTTAAATTTCCGCCATCGCATCCGAAACTCAAAAATTCGGTATTTGATTTTAAATATGGTGCGGCTCCTTTTTGTGTTACGAGGGTTGTGAAGAGAATATTTCCTTGAGAATCACGAATATTAAGATTACAGGTCCTTGGATATGGTGAATCTAACTGTGAAACATTAATAAAAAAACGTCCATCATCTTTTCCATGATCTGGATATATTGAAATCCAATCTGAAGTTTCATTTTCAAATGTTAACGATACATTCCAAGATTGATTAGAATATACGAATATGGTCAATCCTGTTCCATCCAAAAGCGATGTCGCCGAATTATCCAATACAAATTCACCAGAATCGTTTTGAGCGATCACTTCAAAATAAGGTGTTCCAACATCTTCAGCCTTTTGACAGGATGCAAGCATAATAATACTTGCTATAATGATATTAACAACACGTTTCATAATATTAATTTTTAATATTTATTCCCTTTAGCAAACCAAACCTTTGACAACATATCGTCAGCTTGTGTATCCAGTCTAGCAACTGCAGCTTTCCAATTTTCATAGTTTGTTGTTTGTGTTATCAAAGGATACCTTAGCCGCGTAGGTAATACAACATTTCCAAATTCATCTTTATTAACCATTGCCGGACCTATCGGCATTTCGGGTAGTCCAGTTCTTCTATAATCACACCAGGCTTCATAACCGACAAGGAACATCGCAATATATTTCTGCTCCATAATACGTTCCAAAGTTCCATTATATGCTGCGCTACTGGGACTTTGTAAAAAAGCACCAGGCTCAAAAGCCTCATTCCCGGTCCATTGCCGAATAGATGCGGTTACCGCTTGATTATAAAGATCTTCCGTTGACGTTCCGGTTGTTACAAGTCCTCGGAATTGGGCCTCTGCCAAGATAAACAGCACTTCTGCATAATTCATGAGTGTCGATGGAGAAGTATCAGTACTCAATGACGAAGCATAAGTACACGCAATATCACGCATTTCAGCAATATAGTCATTGTTCATTCCCGATGCCATCCCAATATATTCTCCATTTTTAGGTTTCGCATAGTACGGCAACCGAGGATCAGAAGACGCGTTAAGCAAATCGACAAGAGTTGCCCCAAGGGTATTATTCTGACTCATAGGGTCTGTCGCTGTAGAGGGGCCAAATCCATTATAAAAAGGATTAACACCCGTGTACTTTAAAATTGCAGCATCTGCATTGGAAGCAAAAAGAGGATATATGGATGGATTATCCAACATATTCTGAATTTCGAATATGGGATCCATTTCAGCCATTTCACATTTGCTTACTCGCATTAAAAGTCGCAGACGTAATGAATTTGTGAATTTTTGCCATTTCGAGAAATCTCCCTGATAAAGTAAATCTCGCTCCGGATAGTCCATCTGGCCAGACAAATTATAGAGCGTATTTGCTTTATTTAGTTCATTGATCATTTGAGTGTATACCTCTTCCTGCGTATCATATTTGGGATGCGATATTCCATTCTCCCATTGAAAAGCTTCCGAATAAGGAACCTCCCCAAACAACGCTGTTATAACTTCGGCAATATATACTTTCAATGTCAATGCAACAGCCTGGAGATTCTCATCTTCGTTTTTAATTGCCATCTCATACATATGAGCAGCATTGGAAGCCCATCTGTAATAATTTTGCCAGGTTGAAGTTGATTCCGTCGCTCGTATATCATAGTTGGCAGTTAATTCTTGTCCATTCACATACATGGAATACTGCATAAGTTGGCTATTTATCCTCCAGGATCTATAGAAAATAGTCCAATGTCCGGAATAGATTATATCCTGCATCAACTTGGATGGAGTAGCTTTCCCGTATGTCTGCTGATTGGGATTGTGATTCATTTCTTCAAACTGGCTACATCCCGATAGAATAGGCACCAGAGTGACAATCAGGAATATAATTTTATACATGGTTTTCATAGTCTTCGAATTTTAGAACTTCAACTTAAGATTGACGCCATATGACCTTGTCATGGGGAATGAAGCTGCTTCAAGTCCAGTTGTAATACTCGAACCATCCATACAAGCCACTTCCGGATCAAATTGAGGCCATTTAGTCCACATAGCTAAATTGGTTGCAAAGAACCCGATTGAGGCTCCTGTCAAAAATTTAGTTTTTGCAAGTAATTTAGAGGGGAAATTGTATTCCAACCTTACTTCTCGAAGTTTGATATAATCGGTTCGATAAATATTAGCCTCGACGTTTTCCCGGGCATACCACTGGTCATAATAATAAGAGATACTTTTGGCCACGGTCGTATTTTTAGAATAAGATCCGGTTGATGAGTCATAGCAATAACCATCACCAATGATTCCGTCATAACGACCTTCCAATGTGTTTTTCAATTTACCAGTCATCGATAAAATGGATGCGGTATTAGAATAGGCACGCCCCCCAAAAGCTCCGTCAACTTGAACGAATAGCCTGAAATTACGATATGAGATGGTATTAGTAATGCCGCCTTTCCATTTATTTTGAGTCTCTCCCAAATATTTCATAGTTGCTTTATCAACAACTGGATTGCCTGTTTCTTTATCAAAAAGAATCTCTCCTGATATATCCTTTAGGGAGCCATCTTCCATCGTGATAACAGTTCCTTCCGGCACACGGGCAAAGCCAGTTCCATAAATGGCCCCTAACGTTCCTCCTGGCATCGCAAGAACCTGTGCTTGATTCAATTTGGCAATCTGCCAGGAATCTACACCTTCTGCAAGTTCAACTACTTCATTTTTGTTTCGAGAATATACTACGGCAACATCCCATTTAAAGTTCTTATTATAAACAGGACGACCAGTTAGTGAGATTTCAAGGCCTTTATTGGTAATTAGACCGGCATTAATAAATGTATTATAGAATCCGGTAGCGGGGTCAACCGGTGCCGTCAAAATTTGATTATAGCTGTCTGAAATATATCCTGTGATATCAAATCCAAGACGTCCCTTAAAGAATTTACCCTCAACGCCAACCTCCCAACTACGCGTCATTTCCGGTTTGATTTCTGCTGACGAAATAGTGGTAGGCAGGATTACACCTCCTCCAAATTTGCTGTTGGTGTAATAACTTTCTATAGCATAGGCATCCGTATCATTTCCTACTTTCGCCCACGAACCACGAAGTTTCAACATGTCGACATGTTTTCCCATGTCAAATATTGATGAGAATAAAATACTCAAACTTACAGATGGGTAAAAATAGGAGTTCCAACGCGGATCCAATGTACTGGACCAGTCATTGCGTCCGGTGAGATCAAGATATGCATAATCTTTATACCCGATTTGCGCTACACCGTACAAACTATTGATTTGTTTTTCACTTCTCCAACTGTTCGTTTGCAAGGTTGATGTCGCGTTGGACAAAGTATATTCATCGGGGATTTCCAATGCAACAGCCGTTTGAGAGTAACGAGAGTAACCTTGGTTCATGATATTACCTCCAAACATTCCTGTGACGGTAAAATCCCCAAAAGTATTGTCGTATTTAAGCAAAAAATCGGTATTGACTTCCCGTTGCGATATGATCATCTCCTTGTATTGTCCATATTGATAGCTTTTGCTTCCCCACGGTTTTCGTTGAGTTCTCAAATCCGAACTGAAATCCAAACCCGCTCTCAACATAAGATTCAAATGCTTAGTGATATCCACGGATACAGACGCCGTGCCATAAACGCGGTCTCTGTCCATCGTGTTTAATTGTTCGTATGCCTGAAGATACGGGCTATCTGCATTAGAATAAAAAGCATTATTCCGCGTATAGTCATACTCTTCAATTACCTGCTTGTAATTGCGCCACCAATTTTGATCGATATTGGGTGAAGACCATACCAAAGCTCCGGGAATGGTTGCACGCCCATATCCAGACATGGGAAGGTTATCGCTTGTTTTGCGATTATATGTAACCTTGGCATTGAGGTTAACATATTTTCCTACCGGAGAAGAAAACGATGCACTTAACACCTGTCGCTCATATCCGGAGTTGGGAGTTATCCAATCATTTCTGGTATCAGAATACGAAAGACGTCCAGATGTTCCTTTCCCGTTACTTCCGTCAATAGAAACAGAGTTCATATAGGTCAATCCTGTTTTATAGAATCCCTTATACCAATCCCTCGCTTTCCACTCACTTTTATAGTACTGACCATTTTCATCAATATTACCATATTGATAAAATTGTTGTCCTTTAAACTCTGGACCATATGCATAATGGTTTGAGGATTTACTCAAACCTTCCTCTGCAATCTTATAATAAGAATACACGGTCTCTTGCGCCAGAGAATTTCGGTTTCCAGCACCGAACCTATCCTGAAAATCAGGCCAATACCCAGGATCTTCCCATGTAAATGAGGAGTTAATGGTTACTCCGAAGCCTTTCGTTGTTTTACCGGATTTTGTTGTTATGATAATAGCGCCATTCGCGGCTCTGGATCCGTACAATGCTGTTGCTGAAGCTCCTTTTAGGACCGTAACCGATTCTATGTCATCCGGATTCAGGTCGCTCGCTCCATTTCCATAATCGATAGGCATGTCCACACTTGTAGAGTTATATGCAGAACCTGCAGTTCCGTTACCGACCATTGTATTGGTAATAGGGACACCGTCTATGACAAATAATGCCTCATTTTTTGTAGGATCCAATGAACTTTCTCCTCTCAACGTTACTCGAATGGAGCCAGAAGGCCCAGCCGCAGCTGAATTAAAATTCAGACCAGCGACCTTTCCGGAAAGGCCATTTAGCCAGTTACTGGAAACGGAATTTGTAAAAGCCTCATTGCTTACTTTCGACACTGAATATCCAAGGGCCTTTTCTGATCGTTTAATTCCTAGGGCTGTGATAACAGTCCCTTCAATGAGAATTGCATCTTCATCTAAAGTAACATCTATTTTATTATATGCGCCAACCCGTTGTTGCTTTTCTTTGTACCCAATCATAGAAAAGACCAAAACATCCTCGGCTGTAACTTTAATTGAATAATCGCCTTTCATTCCGGTCGTTGTCCCTTGATGGGAACCTGCAATCACAACCGCGACTCCTGCAAGAGGCGCTCCATTTTGGTCAGATACAATGCCGCTTACAATACGGCTTTTTTGCGCAAATACCATTGTCGTACTTAATGCAAGGACAGCCGATGCAATCCAATGAAATAGTTTATGATAATTCATAATTAAGTTTATTTAGGAGTTCATGTTAGGTCGTATTTGTCACATTGTATAATCTGTTATCGATTTGTGATGGTTGACATTACTTGTTTTTTCGTTTGTCCTTTTCTTTTTGTCGGGCTTCGATATTTGCTTGCGAATATTTTACTCGTCCAGGCTTAAAAATCAAATGTTTTAGGTATCCTTTTGAGGACACTATTTTCTCATTCAGGACATCATCTTCGGAGAACTTGGCCATATAGATCTCGCCCAGTTGTGTGCGCTGATGATCATATGAAATGTATATATATCCATCTGGACCCTGAAAACCGGTTGGATATGAAACCCCAGTCCGATCATCAAGCAACAGATTTCCATGCCATGTTTTACCTTCATCAAAAGACAAAAATGCCCGAAGATGAGAACGCTTCTTCAACTTTTTGTCCGGCATTCCATGACGTACTAACAACAGAGCTCCGGAGTCTAATCTCCGAATAAAGTGACGAGAATTCACGTGTTTGGAATACAGTTCAGGCGCACTCCAAGAATAGCCTTTATCGGAGGAAAAGCTTTGGTAGATACCAAGACCGGTGCGTGCTGTCATCCACCAACGACCATCCTGCAATTCAATAAATTGATGTTCATCAAATGAAGGCGATGGATATTGTACAAAGCCTCTATCTTCCCAAGTTTTCCCTTGATCTGTAGAAACAAATGCATGTGCTCCACGAACAGAATCTAACTCGCGGTGAGCTTCACGTAAAGGATTGGCCGTCCATCCTCGCTCAAGAAGGATGTCCATTCTACTTCTAGGCCATAAACTTACTGGCAGGACCCATTCTCCTGTGGACATCACCGTTGGTTTATTTAGAGAACAGCCAAATCCTATATATTGAGGAGTTGACCACACCGGATCCTCTGCATCAGGATTTTCACAAATCGAATACCAGTTTCCTGCTCTTCCATCAAAATAGGTCATGGCCTGATCCATAAAAAGCCAAAGACGCCCAAGGGGATCAGTCCATAGTTGCCCAACAATAGTTCTGCGTTTAAAAGGCAGGGTGTTGTTATGAGGATCTATCACAAACTTTGTATCGGACCATTTTTTCCCATCATTATCACTCCATGCGAGTAGAAAAAATGCATCAGCATTATCTCCACCCCCAACCCAACAATTCCAAATGCGACCTTTAGGTGTTCTCTCAATCCCGATAGTCATTCCATAATCTAGAATTTTTCGAGTATATTTTTTGTCTGTGACTTTTTTTATAATTGGCGGTTCCATGGCAAAAGAATCACATGCCTTAAAAAGACTCTCTTGATTAGTCTGTGAGTAACCGAATGTTGCATGCTGCAATAGAATAACACAGACAATTAGGATGATACGTTTCATAGTGCTTGTTTATTACGATTATTTCTTATAAATTTTTGACTATATTTTTTAATCCGGCTTTTAATGCCCCCATATCTGATCCTAGCGCCAACGCGGTATACCCGTAATTCTCAAGTTGTACAATTTTTGCAGAATCTCGGATTAAAATTCCTGCTTGTTTGCCGGATCTTCTAGCCGCAAGTGCAACCCGTTTTAAAGCGTCATCAAACTCTATTGTTGGCAGATTATGCCGCATCGACAATTCAAATGAAAGATCTCTAGGGCCGACAAAAAGCATATCAACGCCCTCTACAGATGCGATTGACTCAGCATTACAAACTCCCTCATAACTTTCAATCTGCGCCAAGAAAAGAGGTTGGCTCATATTTTCCGGTTTTTGACTTGCGTCTAATCCATATGTAAAGCATCTTGTAGATGTTGAAAGCCCTCTAAATCCATTAGGCGGAAAATTCATTGCTTTAACGATACGCTCCGCTTCACTTACACTTTCAACATGAGGTACCATAATACCATCTACGCCAACATCGAGCACATGAGCAATCAACGAAGCACTATATTCTCCAATACGAACAATAATCTTTACCCCCGAATTCTTGGCAGCATGCATATTTGCAAGAAGGTTACTTTCATTTATTCCGCCATGCTCCATATCAAACAAAAGCCAGTCAAATCCAAACTTTGCAACAATCTCTGTTACAATCGGAGCTCCTATCGAGATCCATGAACCCTTTCCTAATACTCTATTATTCATATTATAAATCATTTATTTGTTTATTGCCGACCAATCCTTGATATGCATCATTAATCTTCTGCATCGTAAAATCAGCCAAACCTTTTGACATGCTATTTGATGTACCAATTAGGAAGAAATCTTTTGATTTATTAAAATATCCAGCTCCGACTCTAATTACACTCTTAAAAATCATATTCCTTAAGAAATGCAGCCAAAAGCGTTTTTCAAAGTGTGCTGGTAACTCTCGGAAATCTTCATAACCCATTATGAGTGGTTTAAGTTCTTCCCAAGAGTGAAAACATGCCATTAAGGAGATGTCATCTGTTGGATCCCCTGCGATAGCATCATCCCAATCAATAATAGCAGAAATATTTGTAGGAGTTCCTATTATATTCCAAAATGCAATGTCTTTATGAACAAGACATCCTCTCTCTAGATCTAGATAGGCGCTATTATTAATGATGGCCTGGAAAATTTCATCTACAAATCTACTTGATAGAAATCCATGATTTTTTAAGAAATTAAGATGGGTGTCCAGATTTTGAAAGTAGTAATCACGATATCGAGGATATAATCCTCTCAATTTCATATCACTTAATACATAATTGCTGTCAAATAGTCCAAAGCCGTCGAATGATATATTTTGCCACATGGCTATATAGCGCCCTAGCTGAAACATAATGGAAGATGTTTCAAGTTCTCCTTGTTTATAGTAGCTATTTACATCCGGATCTTTTAAGGTTTCCATGATTTGATACGCAAATGGATATTGTTTCCGGGAACAATCAACCTTAAAAATGTGTGGCACTGGAATACTTAATCCGTTGACCTGTGAGATTATTTCTGATTCCACTACCATATATTCATCATTATCATTACTATTTTCGATTCTGATGAAATATTTTTCTCCAGAGTTATAAGCAATAAAATTTTGATGATTCCCTTGTCCAAATGCTTTTGTTATCTCAAATTGGGAATTACCAAAAAAATCAATACATAATGCTTCAATATAGGGTATTAATTCTTTAGCAGCTTGCTCATCCTCTTTTCCCAATGTCACAAAAGCATTGGGACGATCACATTTCCAGTAATATATATTTTGTCTATTAGCCATTTTTAGTCCTTTTTAAATCGCCATATGGTTGCCAACACACCTCCTACAATCGTTTGCATTATTGAACAAAAGACAGACGGTATTGCAATTAATGGCATAAGTAACGGGAAGTTATTTTTTGCTAAAACAGCAGCAAGTCCACCATTCTGCATTCCTGTTTCACAGGCGATGGCTTTTGAGATTCCTTTGTCAAACTTAAAAATCCGGCCCCAAGTATATCCTAAACCAAATCCTAGTGAGTGTAAAAGAGTTGCTGCGATAATAAGATTGCCTGCATAATTTAATATCAACACCTTATTATCAATTACAGCGGGAGCGATGATTCCTCCAGAGATCATGACGATTGCCAATGTAGAGATAACAGGTCCTGTTTGACCAAGAGCTTCAACAAATTTGGGAAATTTCCAATTAATTATTACGCCTAACGACACTGGAATTAAAACAACTTGCACTACACTTAAAAACATTCCCCACGCGTCCACAGGTACCATTTGTCCCGCAAATAACATGATTAACATTGGAGTCATGAATATCCCTAATATTGTAGATACCGCAGTAGACACAACGGATAAAGCGAGGTTAGCTCTACCAATATATGCAATCATATTACTGGCCGTGCCTCCTGGGCAACATGCCACAATGATAAGACCAACGGCGAACTCCTTGGGTAGCCCTAATATAATAGAGACTAACCACCCTGACAATGGCATGACAGTATATTGAGAGATGGCTGCAATAATTACAGTCTTAGGCTGTTTGAATAAATTGCTGAAATTCTCAATTCTAAGAGTCAATCCCATACTTAGCATTACTATTGATAATGCAAGTGTCATCCATGATCCTCTTGTAGACCAAAGAAAAATACCAGGATAAAAATATCCCAAAACAAAACTTAATACAATCCAAAGGGCGTATAAGTTAATAAACCATGTTGCTATTTTTTTCATAATTTTCGTTTTTTTGCAATCGATTGCATTCAATAAACAATTAAATTTAAAAGAAATCTGATGAACTCTCCATAGGCTAAAATTAGTAATAAAAACAGTGAAACATACTTTTATCTATTATACTTCATTAGCGTCCCGTTAAAATGGGACGAGTTAAACAATTAATCAAATAGCCCCGGAATAATGGGATTATATAGATCTTTGACATCATTGAAATTAGTCTTGTCGAACAGGTCACGCAA
>NZ_NFHT01000027.1 GCF_002161445.1 Alistipes sp. An66 | reverse complement strand
ACTTGCGTGACCTGTTCGACAAGACTAATTTCAATGATGTCAAAGATCTATATAATCCCATTATTCCGGGGCTATTTGATTAATTGTTTAACTCGTCCCATTTTAACGGGACGCTAATGGAATGTAATTTAAAATTTAATACATAGCATACTATTAATCAACCCATTAAACCCAAATAAATTTAAGTTTAAAATAAACTTTCAGCGGATTAGCAGGATAGCGCAACGAGAGGTGTAAAGTGTTGGTTTGTAATTAATAGCGCGTTAATTTGCGTTATGCGGAAATTGGTTCGATACGGTTTTACAGCCTATCGCCGACAAAGAATCGTTACCAGATCATTACGCGGAATTTACTTTGCTGTTTATGCGTAACATATTATTTTTCTGTATTTTGCGTAATTTTACATCTTGGCAAACGGCCCGACAGGTATTAATTTTGTAACCAAAAATCGGGTTTATTATGCGAAGCACGTTTCGGGTCTTATTTTACGTGAAGAAAGGCAGCGCCCGCCCCAACGGCGATCTGCCTTTGATGTGCCGTCTTACAGTAGATGGCGAGGTCAAACAATTCAGTTGCAAAATGGACGTTCCTCCGCGTTTATGGGATGTCAAGAACGGCCGGGCGACGGGCAAGAGCGTCGAGGCCATGCAAATCAATCTTGCCGTCGATAAAATCCGCGTCGAGGTGAACCGCCGCTATCAGGAGTTGATGCAGTCGGACGGCTATGTCACGGCCGCCAAACTGCGGGATGCCTACCTCGGTATCGGAGTAAAGCAGGAAACGCTGTTGAAACTCTTCGAACAGCACAATGTCGAATACCGGAAAAAGGTAGGTTTCAGTCGTGAGATCGCCACGTGGAAAAAGTACTGCTGCGTGTGTAAGCGCGTGCGGGAGTTCCTCGCCCATACCTACCACCGGGAGGACATCCCGCTGAAAGAACTGAACCTTACCTTTATCAACGATTTCGAGTATTTCCTGCGCACGGAGAAGAAATGCCGCACAAATACCGTGTGGGGCTACATGATCGTCTTGAAACATATCGTCGCCATCGCCCGCAACGACGGGCGCCTGCCGTTCAACCCGTTTTCGGGCTATATCAACTCCCCCGAAAGCGTGGACAGGGGTTATCTCTCACAAGAGGAGATCAAGGCCGTGATGAACTATAAAACGGCCAACAAGGCCCATGCCCGCATCCGCGATCTGTTCGTCTTCTCCATCTTCACGGGGTTGGCTTATGCCGACGTGAAAGGGCTGACCACGGACAACCTGCAAACGATGTTCGACGGTGAGCTGTGGATCATCACGCGGCGCAAGAAAACCAATACCGAGAGCCGCATCCGCCTGCTGGATATTCCCAAACGCATCATCGAGAAATACGCGGATCAACGGCTCGACAACCACGTCTTTTACATGCCCTGCAACTGCCATTGCAACGACATTCTGCGCGAGATCGGCAAGCAATGCGGCATCAAAAACAAACTGACCTTCCATTGCGCGCGACATACGTTTGCAACCCTGACGCTGGCCAGCGGCGCCACGATCGACAATGTTGCCAAAATGCTCGGCCATGCCAACGTCAACATGACGCGCCGCTATGCGAAGGTTCTCGACTCGTCGATCATGCGCGACATGGAGGTCGTCGCCGAAAACATGGCTTTGTAGCCCGATGTCGGACATGCAAGGTCTGCAAAGGACACCAGGCACCTTTTCCGGAATTCCGCCCTATTTTGCGGGCGGGTTCCGGGAATCGGAGTCCCTGCAAACTAACAATGGTGTACTATGGAATGTAAACTGATTGAGGCGGCCGCCTTCGAGGAGCTGAAGGCGATCGTCAACCAGATTCAGAGCCGGATCATCTGTCTGGCCACGAAGACCATGCCCCGCAAACCCGGAGGCTGGCTGACCCAGGAGGAGGTATGCGGCATGCTGCGCGTCTCGAAACGGGTGCTGCAATATTACCGGCGGCAGCGGAAGATCCCCTACTCGATGATCGGCAACAAGGTCTATTTCCGCGAAAGCGACATCCAGCGCATCCTTGAGGCCAATCTGGTCAAATCCGGGGCATAATGGAAGAGTGGATTACGCGGAAATCTCCGGAGTACAGGGAACTTCAGGAGAAGGCGCTGGC
The DNA here is from genome assembly GCF_002161445.1 of Alistipes sp. An66. Classification (GTDB taxonomy): domain Bacteria; phylum Bacteroidota; class Bacteroidia; order Bacteroidales; family Rikenellaceae; genus Alistipes; species Alistipes cottocaccae. The sequence continues at coordinate 14,764 of NZ_NFHT01000027.1, read as the reverse complement.
GGCGCTCGACCGGATCGAGGCGATGATCGAGACCCTACCCTCACATCTCAATGCAGAGACCTATCTGACCAGCGAGGAGGTGCGGAACCTCTTCGGATTGAGCCAACGGTCACTGCAGACCTACCGCGACGAGCGGATTATCCCCTACACAACCCTCGGCGGGAAGTTTCTCTACCCGATGTCCGAGATTGCGAAGATTCTCGAAAAGAATCTCGTCAAACCGATTCAGCGATAAGACAAGGAGCAACGGATCGCCCGTTGCTCCTGTTTTTTCAGCTTAACGCAGCCAGTTGCCTGCTCTCCTCTTCGGAAAGGAAATCCCGGAGGTATTTCCCGCCGGTATAAAGGTCGCGTTCGACACGCAGTCCAAAGGGCAGTCGCAGCGATTCCAGTTCCGAGAGCATCAGATAGCCCCACTCCCATTCGAAGATATGGCAATAACCGTAGAGGCGCCAGTCGTCGCCTTCGCGTTCGGCCTCGGTGATGAGCCATGTCCCGCTGCCGCAGGGGTTGAAGTATTTGACAAGGACTTCTGCATGGAGCCCTTTTCCGTCCTGGGACCCGATGGGATGGGCCTCGAATTGGGAGATAATCTCCTCGGTCAACAGTTTCATAATGGTAAGATTTTAGAAACTGTCCGGAACGCCCGGACAGCAAAAGAGACAAAGCCCCCCTGCGCAAACGAGGACAAGAGCAGTTCTCTTGGCATCTTTGCACAGGGTGGCTATCTTGCTGGACTGGGCGGCGGTGACGAAGACTATCCGAGAAAATTATTTCGTATATTTGTAGATAACAGTAATACGCAAGCAGGTATGAACAGAATCATATTGATTGGAAACGGATTTGATTTGGCGCATAATCTTCCTACAAGTTACAAGGACTTTATAAATCACTATTGGGAGCAATGGGGAGAATGGTTGCAAGGAGCATATCTAGGTGATAAACTCTCGGATGAGTTATGCTCAATTTCACAAAAAGGAGAATCGCAACCCTGGTATTGGATTTTTCCTTCACGACATTTTCCATCGGGGACAAAAATTTCTCCAACTGATGTCATGAAGACCGTCCGAGCAAATCCAGACAGATTTCTCATTGAGGCTACACCGTTTTTTCAGCATATAAATAAATCCTTCGAAACAAAGAACTGGGTAGATATAGAGGGGGAATATTATTTTTGGCTGAAACGGATTTTCAGAGAAAGTGATTGTGGATATGACGGAGCCAAATCACTTAACAAGGAATTGGATGAAATAAAAAGGCTCTTAATCGAGTATTTAGATGGTATCCAGAAAGACCAGATAAAGCCGGACTTGGTAAAAGAGAGTATCAGAAAGGCCATCCATGAACCTTATGAGGCTCAAGACATATCCATTGATGGTCAACCGGCATTCGAGGATTTTGCAAAAAAGCGACTGAACTTCTTGGCAACACATTCTGATAGTGCGATAGAATTTTTTCTGAATCAATTCGGATATCCATACCATTCAGACATAGATGAATATAATAAAAAGATTGCTAATGCCAATTATCAATTTGGAGGAGACCGTTTTAATTATTCCCAACATATTAGTAATATCAATAAACGTAGAGAAATTGTTCCGGACTTTTTCCTGCTTCCGGACCAGATTCTGCTGCTGAATTTCAACTATACAACAACAGCAGATATGTATCTTTACAAGAATTCGGGCTTCGAGGTAAATCACATCCATGGGAAACTGGGAGATAATCTGAACCATATTATTTTCGGTTATGGGGATGAGATGGACGATGACTACAAGACAATCTCAAAGCTGAACGACAACGATTATCTGACAAATATCAAATCCATACGCTATCTCGAGACAGACAAATATCGTCAACTGCTTCGATTCATCAATTCGGATTACTATCAGATTTACATCATGGGGCACTCCTGCGGCAATTCGGACCGCACCTTGTTGAACACGTTGTTCGAGCATCCGAAATGTGTTTCCATCAAGCCGTTTTACTATCAGTGGCAGGATGAACAAGGAGAATGGCGGGACAACTACATTGAGATAATACAGAACATCTCGCGCAATTTCAATTCCATGCAGACCATGCGCGACCGGGTGGTCAACAAGGAATTTTGCCGGCCTCTCGTACCCAAGAGCAATTAAAAAACAAAGGCTGCGATTGAGTTCGCAGCCTTTGTTTATTCCATGGGTTCCCACTCCGGGAGTTGGATGGTATCCCGGATTTCGGGACATCGGATGATCTCGACCGTCGTATCCTCGTAGACGTTGCAGGCCGTGAAGAGCGAGATGAAGATCGCGCCCCAGGCTGCGGCCAGAAGAACGTAGGTCAGAATCGTTATTATGCGTTTGCGTTTCATCGTTTTTACTCTTTCAAAAGTTCAGAGATTTCAGGGTCCAGATTCCCCCTATACTCCATGCGTTCATCCCGGCGGCAGGCTTCGAGGAAGTGTTCGCGCCCTTCGGCCTTACGTCCCAGCCGCGAGCAGGCTATGGCCCGCAGGTACTCCGTTACGGCATCCGTCGGCATCGTCGAGAGCAGTTCCAGCGCCCGCTCGTTGTGGTCCATCGAGAGGTGTGCCACCACCGTATTGCGGTCGTTGTAGTCGTTGAGAATATAGAGCGCCCGGGCATACTGACGCCGTTGCAGCAATTCCACACCCCGGGCATAGGTCGTGTCGAGCTCCGTGGTGTGGATCGTATCCTTGACCATCCCCTTGCGGCGGAGGTTGTAGCGGAAGTCCACGGTGCGGAGCTGCGGGTAGATCACCTCCTTCAAATAGGCGTATTCCCGGGGGAAACGTTCACGCAGCAGCCGCTCGCGTCGGTCCGGATTCCGCTCCGCGGAGAGGAGCTTCAGCAGCGCCTCGCGGTTCGTCAGCATAGGATCCGTGCGGATGTGGTTCATCAGCTCGGGCCACGCCTCGGCGACCCACCGCACCGTCAGCAGCGTGTCGATGCCCCGGCCGTAGTGACGCACCAGGTAGCGTTTCAGCGCCTCGGCACGCCCCCGTGAGAGGCGCTCGTTGAAGGCGTAGCGCCCCTCCGGCGAGGAGGAGGCCGTGAGAGTGATCGTATCGACGTAGAACTCCTCCTGCTCGATGATCCGGTGCATCAGGCCGGAGATCTTCTCCAGCTCGCGGCCGTTGTCGCCCAGCGTATCCACCACCCGGGTATCGCCCACAAAAAAGCGGATGTAGTTGCGGTCGCGGACCGTGACGTACTTGTCGATCACACGGATGCGGTAGCGCGGCAGCGTATCGACAAAGGAGAGCATCGACGAGACGAGGTAGGCCAGCGTATCCGAGGGCGGCAGCCGGTAGGCGCTGTCGTCCACGGCCTGCACCTTCCCCGTGAGCGTGATGAGCATCTTCTTCGAGGTCTCGTCCGTCGGAACCTCCTGCGAGTAGTAGTAAGTGATCGTGCTGCGGCTCTCGACCAGCGAATCGAGCCGCGCATCCTCCGGGTAGGGAAACTTCACGAAGCGCTGGAAGGCCGCCTCCCGCCCCAGCGTATCGGGCCGGAAGCGCCGCACATAGGTTTCGTACTGCCAGTAGTCGCGCTCCTGCAACAGCGAGAAGCGGCCCCCGCGGATCACGAGATCCTCCAGCGGAACGGTTCCGTCGGGCTTGTGCAGCAGAGGTGTGATGACCACGCTGCGGCTGCTGCCCAATAGCTGCTTCGGAAGCGTAACCACAAAGTCGAGGTGCACCCGCCCGTTGCGTTCGGGAACCGAGCGGACCTTCGCCACGACCGTCACCTGCTCGATCTGCAGCGACATGACCCGCTCGCCGTCGGGCAGTGTATCAACCGGCGCAAGGAAGAAGGTGTTGCTGTCGCGCTGGAGCCGCACGACCTGCGGCCGGTAGTCCTGCCGCTGGGCCTGACGCTCCGCGCGCGTCAGTTGCGAAAGGTGCGCCACGGCACGCTGACGCTCCAGGCGTGTCGCCACCGAGCAGCCCGCCGCGGCACACATCGCGGCGGCGAGCATGCCGCCCAGAATGATTCGTTGCTTTCTCATGGCTAAAACAGGTAAGCGAACGACAGCTCCAGGCGGGAAGGGGCCAAGGTCCAGCGTCGCGTGTGGTAGATATATTCATCGTCCCAGTCCGAAACCTTAGGGTCACGTCGGGTATCCTTCGTATGGAAGAGCCCGAGGCCCCCTTCTACGGCCACGCTCCACCGTTTGGAGAGCAGCCACGAATAGCCGCAGGAGAGGCCCGCACCCCATGCACGTCCGTCATAGCGGCGCGTGCGGCGGCCGACGAGGTAACTGACATGCGAGAGCTGTGTCCCAACAAAGGGGCCGACCTGCGTTTCGTAGAACCAGCAGCGGGCGCCGAGCTGCGCCGCGCGGAACGAGGTGGCAAGCGCCTCCGTGCACAGGGGGTTCCAAAACAGCGCTCCCTCCAGCGACCAGCGGTCCGTCAGGGCCACCTCGACGCCGAGGTTCAACGTCGCCGTACAGGCCGCCAAGGCATTGGCCCGCACGGCGAAGATCTGTGCCGCAGCCTTGTGGGGCGAACCCCACAAGGCCATAAGCAGCACCGTCAGAATCGGTATGATGTGTCGTCGTTTCATCGTCTTAATCATTTGTCTTACTCACGGACGCAGCGGACGGGATGTGCTCCGTAGCGGAAATAGGAGGTCGCATAGATGCTTTGATACGCTCCGGAGATGTTGATCGAAGAGCAATCAACCCCAAAATGGTTGAGTTTCGAGCCATTCCAGGTGTACGGTGACGCCGTATAGACATAGGCGTTCTCGCCGTTATTTTCGTAGCGTGAGCCATTCAGAAATCCGCCCAGCGGGTACTTGGCCGTCTGTGAGCCGTTGCAGTAGATCGTGGCATAATATGGCACGGAGGCCGAAGCAACGCTAATATCCTTGAAATCTTCCAGGTCGGGAACCCGCCAGCCCGGAGGACAGGGGTCATAGATCGTCTTGTCCGTAATCATAATGATCTCCGAACCGGTGGTTCGGTTGCCCCACAAATTCGAATTGGAATCATAAAGCCAGTCCGACACCGATTCCCACGGCTCCCAATCTTCAAAAGTGGCGTCGTACATGTACCACGTCGGATGCCGAATCGACCACTCGATCGTCATCACATCGTAGGGAACACCATATTCCCGCGGATCACAAAGCTCATATTCAAATCCGGGAGCATACGTAACATCTCCACGGCACGGCTCATTCCAGACGGCCTCACGAAGCAGCGAGGAGTAGATCATCGGGTCCTTGCGGCCCCACTCATAATATAATCCACGAGAGGCGGGTTGGGTATAGTCCGTCGTCTCGGCGCCGAGATTCCGATCCATGAAGACTGCTCCCGAGGCATAGGTCTGTCCCGAGCTTTCAATATCATAGTCTACGGACCAGATATGCCACGACCAGATACATTCGCCACGGCTGTCGAGCAGGCCAATACCTGCATTCCCCCGTTTAGAGCCGGTTGTGAAAGTGATTCGTCCGTCGGCAAAAGAGACATCCGTGATGATTGCGTTCCGTTCGGTTCCGGTTTCCCAGATCAGAATGGCGGATGTTCCGTTCAGGCGTTGCGGGCGGATGTTCGTCGTCGTTTTCCCGTTGCCCTGCACCGTAGCGTCGAACGAATAGGTCGTATTGAGCTTGCGGGCGATATAACAGTTCGCCGTGCCGTATTCATCCAGCGGGATGGCTTCAGCCTTAAAGCGAGCGTAGAGTTCCGTGCGGGTCTTCTGCGGGCGAAACGCATAGGTCGCCGAGGTGGAGAGACGTTGCGTATAGCCGCTGTCCGAGTACCATCCCTCGAACAGATACCCCGCACCGGCGCGTGCCGTCAGGCTGCAGCCCTGCTCGTAGCACAGCGCCACGCTTCGAAGGCTCCCGCCCGAGCCGGTCTCGCCGCTCCACAAAGCACCTGAAACCGTGATCGTACCGCCGGTCGAAGGTTTGGCATAGACAACGTTGGCCATCCGGTGCTCTAAGTCGCAGGTTCCGCAGCCCCCGTAGGGATCCCGCAGCGTAATGCGGTAGGCAAAGCGTGAGTTCGAGGAGGTGTAAACCGTCGGGCTGTACTGCACGCCGAGAAGATTGGTGCCGTTCGGATTATATACCTTGAAATCCGGGCCCGATTCGCCGTGGAAGTCGTCGAAAAACACCTTCGAGCTCTCGCCCGACACGACGGCGAACGTCCCGTCCAGCGGCAGCTCCTCGTCGTTGTTCTCCACGTCGATATGCAGCAGCGTCGTCCCCTCGTAAATGCAGTAGTCGCCAAAGCGGTAGTCATCGAAGTCGTCCCACACCTGAATCGAGTAGGAATAGACGCGCGTGTCGATCTCATCGTCGCCCAAGATCGAGATACGGAAGGTATAGTGGACATTGGCCCGGACGTTGAAGTCCGAGGTGTTGTTGCCGCCCAGGTAGACCGTATAGAGGAGGTTCCGGCTGCCGTTCGCGGCGCGGATCAGCAGGTACGAGGCATGCTCCGGAGCATTCTCGGGGCTCTTCTGCCGCTGGTCCGTGATCGACGGAACGGTGCCCTGCAGATTCGGAAGCAGGTAGCAGACACCCGAGGCCGCCGTTCCCGTGAGCGTCGTCTCGGGACCGTCCGTATAGTCGGCCGGATTGGACGACGGGGCTGCCTCAGGATCAAAGAGCGCCGCCGTGCGCGGAAGCGAGATCAGCTGCACGGAGCGCAGCTCGATATTGGGGTCCTTGACGTCAATCTCGTAGGAGACCTTGGCCACGCACCGCCGAACCTCGATGGTCGAGCAGCTTGCTCCGGCGGCCGTTACATCGAGCTCCTCCTCGGCTGCCATCGGAAGGCGTTCGTAACTTTCGGCGTTCGAGATTCGCAGCTCCTCCTCCGAGGGGTTCTCCCCGAGGTCACGGCCGAGGTTGGCGGCAAGGCGCATCCGATAATGTCCGGGCACGACCTCGAAGCGAAGGGTCGTCGCCTGCTGGTAGCGATGCAGGAGCAGTTCGCCGTCGTCGTCATAGAGGTAGAAGTTCAGATCGTCGATCGCCTCCTCGTCCGTCGTGCGGGTCTGCTCCTGCATCCCGTCGGGACGGACGGCGATCTCGACCGCCACACCGCGAGGCGCCACGGCCTCCTCGTTCAGGCTCTCCCGGCATCCGGTCAACGTCACAAGAAGGACCGACAGCAGGAGCACCAGTTGCTGGATTCGTTTCATAACAATCAGTGTTTGAAAGGTTAGAAAAAGGGTCCCGTCCGACCCCTCGGGGCAAGGCGGGACCCGCAACACATGGATTAGGCGCCCAGATCAACCGACTGCGTGACGGGAGTCTCCCAGTCGGCAACCGTTACCGACACTTGGCAATCCTGACCCACAAGGCCCGTGATATTGGCGGCGACCCGGTAGTAGCCGTTGCGGAGGATCTGACCCGCGGCCTTGCTCGTCAGTTCGACCGAATAGGTCACCTCCGAACGGTCGTCACTCGTCGAGCTGCTGCCGTCGCTGTCGTAGGTCGCGTTGATCTCCAGCAGCACGCGGCTTCCGGCATCGAGCGTTCCCGTCTCGTAGAGGTAGAAGAGGCTGTTGTACTTCGACGAGGCCGTCCCCGGGGTCTGGGTATGCGTGTAGGTCATGGCTCCCGTCGAGGGCTCGCCGGCTACGACGAGCGACTGCGAAGCGGCGCGTGAGAGCTTCACCGAGTTGATCGTGATCGAGCCGGGATACTTCTCCGAAAATTCCGGGGCGACCGTGGTCTGCAGGGCAACCTTCGCCACCGTGCGTTTGAGCGAGATACCCACCTGCGTCGAGGTATTCACCGCACCGACGGTCTTGGTCGTCGAGCCCGACATCACGAAGCCGCCCGAGCGCAGCGCCTTGGTCGAGACATCCGCGAAGGTGCCGTTATAGTCTCCGGCCGACTGCTCCACGAGAGCCGTGAGTGCCGACCGGGTCTTGGCCGACGAGGCGTCGTAGTTCGCAACGGCATAGAACGAGCATTCGGTTCCGGCCGCCGACTTCGGAAGCGAGAAGGTCGCCGATTTCGAGGCAAGTTCCGAGACCGTGAAATCGCGGCGCAGGATCAGATCGCCCGAGGTGTTGAACGTGAAGACCGAGAGCGACGAGAGAGTCTTCTCCCACGCCTCGGCCGTGGCCGTGGCATCGAAGAAGGCGCGGGTCTGCGCATCATCGCCCGAAGAGAGGGTGATCGTTACCGAAGCACCATCGGGTCGTGCCTCCGGAGCGGGGTTCATCATTTCGGTTTCCTTGTTGCACGAAGCAAGCAGCGCAGCGGTGAGAGCCGCCATCGCAAAAATTCGGATTTTCATGGTTGTCAGATTTGAAAGGTGATTGAAAGATGGTTATTTGAAGTGTTTCGCGAAAGGTGACGGGCGTTCGGGACTCTGGTAGCCCGGCACACCGTTTTCGTCAATCCACCGGCGGATGGCTCGTCGAAGCCGCTCCTTGAGCAGCCGGAATTCGGGACGCTGGGCATAGTCATCCCCCAGCGGCGTGCGCTCAAAGATTGGCGAACAGATTCGGATCAGCTTCAGCGCCACCGTCTGACGCTGGCTTTGGGGAATGGCCGGGTAGTCGGTCTCGAGGATTAGATGGACCGTATCGTAAGGCGAGAAGAGCAGCCCTCGGAACAGAATCCGGTCGGCAACACGAATCGCCTGGTCGACCGGGACACCGGCTTCGATGCTTTGCCGATAGCCCTCGAATGCCAACCGGCTGCGCCGCTCGATCATCCGCCGGTAACGGGGCTGCGAAGGATGCCGCTCCTCGAGAAACTGCCGGAGGCGCTCGCTGAACCACGTTTGATTGGGTCGTTCCATCGTCGTGCGGCATCAGCGTTTCCGACCCCTGCTCGGCGCTTCGGGCGCCGGTTCCTGCTTCGAAGGCTGTTTCTGCTCCGACTGTTTCGACTGGGAGGCCTGCTGCTCCTGGCGGCGCAGGTTCGTGAAGTCGTAGTCCACGCCGTTGGTCCGGGGATTGAGCCGGATGATGCACGAAAGCGGCTTGCCGTTGCGTCCGAGAATCGGGCGGGCCTTCTCCTTCGAACAGTCGAGACCTTCGGGGCTCTTCACGGCAGCGAGCTGCCGCTCGTCCAGCTGCTTCGAAAGCGACTCGGGAATGTAGGGTTTGCTGTAACGGTAGTCCGTCATCCGGTATTCGCGCGTCAAGGCATCGAAGCCGACCTTTCCCGAATAGGTGATGTCGCCGTTGCGCATCGTACACCCCTCGACCTGCACACGGCTTCCCGAGGCGAGGTTCTCCTGCTGGGCATCGGTCAGCCGCACGCCGTTGAAGAAGCGCAGCTCGGGGACTTCGCGCCGGGGGACCGTCACGAAGCGGTTGGTCGCCGGGTTCAGCGTCACGTAGCACCACTCCTTTTCGCCCGTATGCGGATTGGGCATCTCGTAGAGGCGGTCCGGGGTCTTCCCCGACAGCATCTGCTCTTTGTCGCTGGCCGTGAACATCATTCGGAACTCCTCGCGTTCGAACTCCGGGCGGGCCAGGGCGCTTTCGAGCCCGACCTGCACGTCGCCGTTCCGGTCGCGGAAAGGACGCAGGGCAAACTCTCCGGCTACGGACAGGTCGCCGACCTTCAGACTGATGTTGTGGAGCTCCGTCGTGGGAAGGCCCAGCTTCATCGCCTCCAGCTCCTTCGGCGTAACGACGACGCCCATCTCCTTCAACTCCTGCAAGTGCAAATCCTGCGTGTCGAACTTGACCCGTTCGAGCTGGTACGAGGTGACGCGGTGGTCGTTCAAGGCCTTCAGTCCCTCGGGGTCCTTCGGGTTGTCGGCCAGACGCAGCACCGATTGCGCCACCTCGCTGGCCTTGTCCGCCGCGACCTTCAGAAAATGGAACGGTTTGGCATTCTCCTGCGAGAGGAACCCCTTGATGAAGGCGCCCACGGCCGAGCTGTTCCGCAGGTCGAAGAAGGCCGGCTTGTTGGCCGTGAGCGGCGAGGTGGTGATGGCCTTGTACTGGCGGCCCTCCTGCTTGAGTTCCGAGACGGCCTCTACGGCGCCGTTCTGTTCGTTGTAGAGCAGCAGCGTCTCCTTGTAGGAGGGATTGGCCTGCTCCGGGGCCTGGTTGATTGGTTGATTCAGATTCTCTTCGGGCATAATGCAACTGTTTTAAGTGAAACAAAAGGTTGATGCCACGAATATAAAGAACTGAATGTCCGTCGCTTCCAATCGTCCTGCGCAGGCCGCGCATGGCCGTCAGCCGTGGGTTTTCCGCACGATGGTTTACTTCTTTTTCTTCGGCAGGAGTCCCGCAAGGTCGGGATTGTTTTCGATGCGGCGGATCTCCCGCTCGACAATCTGGACCACCTCCTCCTTGATGCGGTAGTAATTCTCACGGATGATCTCCTCCATGCGGTCCGAGCCCTCCTCGTCGAGGAATGAGGAGATCTGCGGGATGGGAACGAAACGCCGCTCCTCGGCCTGAATCGCCGCGCTGTCCAGCTCGATGCGGGCATGGAAAATCTTCTGCGGAAGGGGCTGGTCCACGTTGTCGGCCACCGAACCGACGAACATCCCTTGAGTAAGGTTCGAGATCTTCGACGGCGGGATCAGCGCGTCGAGCTGCGTGTTGGTCGAATGGGTGATGTTCTCGTTCGAGACGGATTGCGACTCACGCAACTGGACAATCTTGCCGAAGCGGTCGGAGAGCGTGCGGGCCGTGTCGCCCACCACCTGCCCCGAGAAGATGTTGCCCACGGTGTTGAAGATCACCTTCGCCTCCTTGTCGCCGTAGTCGCGCTCCAACTGCGAGAAGTCCTGAAAGCCCAGGCAGACAGCCACGCGGTTCGAACGGGCCGTGGCGATGAGGTTGTCCAGCCCCCGGAAGTAGATTGTCGGGAGCTCGTCGATGATGATTGAGGATTTCAGCCGCCCCTTCTTGTTGATGAGCCGCACGATGCGCGAATTGTAAAGGCCCAGGGCTGCCGAATAGATATTCTGCCGGTCGGGATTGTTTCCCACGCAAAGGATTTTGGGAGAGGCCGGATTGTTGATGTCGAGCGAGAAGTCGTTGCCCGTCATCACCCAGTAGAGCTGCGGCGAGATCATCCGCGAGAGGGGAATCTTTGCCGAGGCAATCTGCCCCTGCAGCTGGTCCTGCGCATTGCCCCGCCAAGCGTCCATGAAGGGCGAGAGGTAGTTTTCGAGTTCGGGATAGGAGGTCAGCACCGGGAAGATCTTCTCGTAGGGCTGGTTCAGAAACTCCACAGCGTGCGGAAAGGTGCAGCAGCGGCCTCCGTCGTAGATCTTCAGGTACCAGATGATCGCTGCCAGCAGGATAATCGGCGAATCGACGAAGAAGTCGCCCTGCTTCTGGATCCATGTCTTGTTCAGGTTCAGCATGATGGTATAGGCCGACTCGTAGGCGTCCGAGATGTCGGTCATGAACTCCGGGGCGATGGGATTACAGCGATTTGAACGGCGGGGGTCGTCGAAGTTGATGACGCAGAAGTGCGGCCGCGTCGGGTAGGCATCCAGATGGCGCAGCAAGTGGTTGTAGGCCAGCAGCGACAGGTCGTCGAACTTGAAGTCGTAGATATACATCGCGAAGCCCTTCTCGATCTGCTGGCGGATGTAGCTGTTCACCACGGCGTAGGACTTGCCCGAGCCGGGGGTCCCCAGCATCATCGTCGCCCGGAAGGGGTTGATGACGTTAATCATCCCAGGCCGCCACTCGCCCCGGTAGTAGTAGCGGGTCGGAAGGTTGACCGAGTATTCGTTTTCGAGCAGACGCGCCTCCTGTTCGAAGCTCTCGTTGTCCTCGTTGAAGGGATCGCGGGCGAGGGTCGTATGCAGCAGGCGGCGGACCCACACCCCGGCGGTCAGCAGCGCAAGGTAGCCGCTCAGCAGGGTCAGTACATAGCTCCAGAAGCGGACCTCCAGCCCCGCGGGAAGGCTCCGCAGCGGATCGTTGCCGAAGAGCAGGAAGAAACCGGTCAGCGCCAGGAGGAGGATTTGCCGCTTCGAGGGTTTCCCGTCCCGCACGCTGCGTGTGCCGTAGCATCCCAGCACCAGAAAGAAGAGGGCGCAGAGTTTCGTGATGGATGACCAGGTGAAGAGCCCGGTCGACTGTTGAAGGTTCCAGAAAATTCGGTCCACATCGGGAGCAGTCAGCGCATGGTGCGCGAACCAGTCGTAACAGAACCAGTAACTGTTCAGTCCCAGAAACACGATTCCCAGGGCCCGGGCAAACTGGACAATCTTCTCCAATGCCCGCAAATCATCCTCCTGCTGCATACTTGTCGGTTTAAGGACGACAAGATAGCGGAGGAATGAGGCCGTCTGTTCCAGTCGACCTTCCCAGGCCGCGGATGGCCGGTAATATTCATTTTTGACTTAATTCGACCAGCGTGCCTCGCAACGTGTCGAGGAAGTGGGTCAGGCGGTTCTTGCGGTTCAGAACGGCCCAGCGGCAGTTGTCCGGATTCTTGAAATTTGTATTGCAGAGGATTTCGAATTCGCGGATCACCTGCATGAAGGTGGCCGGAGAATCGTCCTGCTGGCAGAAAAAACCCACAGCCGACAGGGCGGCGATCACCTCCATCAGGTCGGAATTGGTGTATTTTTTTGAAATTTTAAGGGGAGAATGATGATGCTCAGACGGCATTTCTCGGATTCCTGGATACTTTAACTGCAAATAGATCATCTGTTTTTCAAAATTAACCAACGAAAGAGAAGAACGAATCAACAGACATTGCAATGAATCGGAATCGTTATAGCTTTCCAGTAACTGAACCAACTTCTCTCGGATCCGGGCAAGAGCCTGTAATGCTTCCAGACTCGAATATTTTTTCAACTTTGAGATTTGCTGAATTCGCTCTACAAAACATTCGTAAGTATTTTGAATGTTTTGATTGGAATGACGCATCTCTTTAATCAGCATTATCAACTCGCATTCATTGTTTTTTACCTCTTTTGGCGACATGGCTTATTAGGTTTTGTTCTGAGGCAAAATTCCGGATTCCTAAAATTAAAAAAAATACATATGGATAGCCATATGTACTTTTTTTGATTATAATTCATTGATTATGAATGCTTATTTTTTCTCACAATTTTGCAGTGCATAACGTAAAGCATCGGTAAATCGGGTTATATGGACTTTCCGGTTCAGAACCCTTCGTTTAATATCTTGCGGATCACCCAGTTTGACATTCAACATCTTTTCAAAGACGTTCACAATTTGATTGAACGATGCCTCCGAGCCATCGGCTAACACAATAGGATTGGGTCCCAAGAGATTGATTCCGCAGAGCAGTTCAGACAGACAGATAGCAGGATAATTTTTGGACCAAAACAAGGGAGAAGTAAAAGAATCATCATTTGAAATGAATTGTTCGGGGTATCTCAGGATGCAGTATAATATTTTGTTTTCAGCTTTTAGCAGTTGCTCTGCTTTGATTGCATAATTCAACATTATAACAGGAAGTTTGTTTGCTTTGATCTGGCGGCATATTGCTTGTAATTCAATCTGCGTATAGTTTAATATGCGAAGTGCATTTTTTTTGTCGGTTCTGTCGCATACCGAAGCAAGTGTTAGAGCAAAATCCTGAAAGGTCTTTTCCAATTCATATCTTGTTGGTATGGTTTCCAATGCACTAGTGTCCGGAGAAAAATTCTCCGACAATGTTTTAATTATTAAACATCAATAAGTTACAAGTATCAGAAAATTTTTCGATTAGAACATCAGTAACTTTGCGGTAGCCATCAAGAGGTTATCCGCAAGCCATGAACAAAGGAAAAACAATCTTCGCTCAGATTATGTCTCTCATTAACGAATACGAGTTCAAGAAATGTGTCGACCGCTACAAAGGTGACCGGCATGCTATCAAATTCAATTGTCGTGACCAGTTCATGGTGATGAGTTTTGCACAGTTCACTGACAGAGCTGGTTTGAGAGATATAGAGACTACACTTAACCTCTGCGGCGACCTCTATCGCTCCGGAATCAAGGCAATACCTCGATCCACGCTTGCGGAGGCCAACGAGAAGAAGGATTGGCGTATATATCAAGACTTTGCGATGACTTTGGTAAAGGAAGCCACGATGCTTTACAAGGATGAAAAGCTGCGAATTGGTCTTGAGGAGATGATATATGCGTTTGACAGCAGTACCATTGAACTGTGTCTTAAGTTGTGTCCATGGACCGAGTTTCATCATGGTAAGGGCGCGTTCAAGATACATACACTGATGGATCTGCGAGGCTCGATTCCCACATTTGTCATGCTCACGCCAGGCAAGGTTAACGATGCCGGGGTGATGGACAAGATTCCTGTTGAAGCAGGTGCATTCTATCTGATGGATAGGGGATATGTTGCCTTTGAGAAACTTTATAAGTACTTCCAGGTAAAGGGCGCCTACTTTGTTACACGCGCCAAGGACAATATGTCTTATGAGGTTATTGAGTCCAGACCTGTCAACAAAGACTCGGGCGTTCTTTCGGATGAGACTATCAGACTTGCTGGATATTACTCTACCAGAAAGTATCCAGACACATTGAGACTTGTTGTATATGAAGACTTTGAGACTGGAAGATCATATCGATTTCTGACCAACAACTTTGCGATTGACGATCCGCTGACTATTGCGGAACTCTACCATGAACGCTGGCAGATAGAACTGTTCTTCAAATGGATCAAGCAGCATCTTCACATCAAGACTTTCTACGGCACTTCCAAGAACGCCGTGTACACGCAGATATGGATAGCCATTTGTGACTATCTGCTGCTCATCATTGCGAAGAAGCGATACGGGTTGGATCCAAGTCTTCATTCTA
>NZ_NFHT01000026.1 GCF_002161445.1 Alistipes sp. An66 | reverse complement strand
AACACAAAAAGAAGAACAACACGCCGCGGCGTGTTGTTCTGAAACCAAGAATCGCTATATTTGCATATCTGAAGAATCTGAAGGCACCTCCCCAGACACACTTTTTGAAACACTACCGGAATACTAAATAAATGAAACAAATCGTTATAAATCAAAATACTATGCTCTAGACATACTTTTTGAGACACGTCCTCGAGTACTAACAAAAGCGGTCGCAATAAGCGACCGCTCATATAAAACACCAATCAACAAAAATCCTTAATCATCTAATAGATGGGTGCTACCACACCAGAATCACTCCATTTAAGAGTCCATAATCTCACCTACTTTCTATTTCCTTTTCAAAATCCGAAATTAAATCATATCTTACATAAAATGATATTCTCTCTTCTGTGAAATTAAAATACGGAATCAATGACGGCTCAATAGGAACAAAAATTCTATTTTTTGACAACACTGTTGTTGTTGGCAATTGCCGCCCACCTGTCATCCCATCAGCCAAACGGTTATTCTTAAGTTCTATTTCATAATACAACGTCAATTGCCCGGAAGCATGAGTAAAAATATATACTATCTTGTGCATACCCCATATCACTTTAGTCGTATGGGGATCCAAAAAGAAGTCCAATTGTTTTTCAAAGACCACATCTGATAAAGCAATGAAATGAGTAAAATTATTTAATTGTGGGTATGGTTGGGCTGTCTTCAAGATTTTCATCTTGGTATCATTTCCTAGCACTTTAATGGGAGGCATAGGCAATCCAGGGTCTGTCTTAGGCGTATCACTATTGATGGTATTTATCTGCGTAATGCTCGGTATCTCATGTTCCATTGTCCCAACCTGCTGCAGATTTACAATTTGACGATGAGTCTTTTGCATATCTTCTGATGCCTTGATAACATCATTCAACTTCCTTTTACCTTGAATATAATCTTTAATCAACCCCTCCATGTCTCCTCTTTCATCCTCCTCTATAGTATATAGTTCCCTGGTTCTCTGAAGCATTCGATACAAATGATCAGCTCCTTCTCTTGTGGAAGATGGAACGTACTGCGCTAATTGTTGATACAAATAATTACGAATATAATCTTTCACGAAGCCATCAAATAATCTAGGATCCATATCGTACACTTTCAACACCTGGGCCACATTATTCGAGTTTCTTGCCACATAAATACAAACCACTCCCTCTTTTTTCTTGACTAGGTTGGTAACACCATGACTAATATCTGCAAAATCTATTTTAGTATCCATGACAAGATAATCATCTTTCAATGAACTCATCAGTCTAAGAATAAATGCGAACTCCCGAGTATCCAATTCATTTCTATCATATATTTTAAGGATCATCGCATCGTCACTTACCTGAGGAATCCGGCTCCGGATAAGCATATGCTGCTGGATACTACGCCTGGGATAATCACGACTTAATGATACCAACATAGTATTCTCTCCAGAATACTGACTAATAATCCCTTGATCCGTACCCAGGTAATAGTACACCTTCTTGCCATCCATTTCTGTTTTGAGCATACCAAGTTCCAGGAACTCACTCGCCATTCCTGCTTTAGCAATCTTGATATGACCAGCTAAATCATATCTTTTACGGTTTTGCACATAATTTAGAAATTGCCTATTATTATCACATATTTCCTTTTTAGCCAATTCTTCGGCAACTATATCTTCAACATAGTTGATTATTTGTGCCGCTTTATTTACGGTTTCAACACTAATAGAATCTCTACCTGCTGTTGGAATTAGTATCGACAAATCTACAATGCCGCCCAAATTGAAATTGGTATTTACAGGAAGTGAAGCTAAACCAAAACCATTCCTTAATCCTTGAATGCCGCCTTTATTTTGTTCAAGATATATAGAACCCCTAATCGGAATTCCATTCTGCTGAATATTCTTAATATATACAGCAACCCTACCCTCTGAATGTTTAGCTATATAAACATCCAAATCAAAGCAGAACTCACCCTTATTATAATGATTTGAGACAATGTCATCATTTATCAAACTATTAGAGTTGAAATACGAATTCAGACTGATCACTTTCCCATTCAGAACAACAGGGACAGGAAGATACTTGACAAATTGTTGTAAATAGGATTCCGCGTTTCCCATATTAACGCAAATTCCATCCTCCAATGTTGCTTTCACTGTCGTCCCGGGCTCAATCCTTTTAGTTGTCTCTTCCAAATCAATACATTTCTTTCCTATTTCCAACTTCTCTCTATGAGCAGTACTGCGGAATGTAATATCACCACTGTAATATCTCGACTCTATCTCAAGGGCCGTACAAATACCAAAATTGGCCATAGCTCCGATTCCAAATGTACCTACAACCCCTGCAGCCCGAGCCTCTGGGTTATTTTTCCCACTTGAACCTGCCTTCCAATAGTTGTTTTCAATCACTTCTCTGGTCATTCCAATACCATTATCAGTGATTGTAATCACCCCTTGTTTTACGCAGATCTCAATTTTAGGATCAAATGACTCTCTTTTCTGGCGCATTAATATAGCATCATATGCATTCTGAACATTCTCTCGTAAAAGAGCATAAGGAGAGTCGTAAATGTCATTGGCCAGCAATTTCAGTATCCGCTGAGTTTCTATATTGAATTCAATCTGTCCTATCGCCATATCTTTATAAATAATCTACCATTTTTCTTATATGAGCACTCTGAGAGGTTTTGATTCCTCTATACGCTTTTACTCTCGCATTTATATCTTTGTCGTTCAACTCAGATGCTGCTTTAATCACCAATAAAGCATCTTCGTCCGTCTGAGGGTCTCCAATATACGAGATAATATCATTATACAGTTTCCCTTTCATCATCAAATCAAGCATCATTTTTCTCGCAACTTTATCCTCCGCAGCTTTTTCTCGAAGCAGTTCTATTGCTTCTGTATAATTACCTGTTTCTAAACCTCGATTGATCGAATCGCTCAATTGCATATCGTCAAAAGGTTGTACAGGTAACGGCAATGTTGTTTCCCAAGATGACTCCCCGATTTCTTTAATCTTTCCATCTCCCCAAGTAGGAATCCCATACTCAGCCGGATTACAATCTTCTCGTAAATGAATGGATAGCCTCAGTTTATCATACTCCTGCTCCATTTCCAAAATATTATATTGTCGTGAAGCTCCATATGAAAGAGTTTCGGTTGCACCATATAGTGACCCTGTACTGAACATCAACAGTTTACCTCTTTTAAATGCATTATGGTATTCTTCTACGACTCCACTATAATGTTGATGTCCATGAAGTGCTATATGGACACCCATATCTATAATTGGGTTTAATATTCTATTATCAAGATAGTTATTTGTCATAGGTCGTCCCGAAGCATTATGATGCCATACTGCCACAAGTATTCGTCCTTGGTTTACCTTCTCTTTCACAGATGTCTTAGCTAAGGATACACATGTAGGATAAATTTGTCCAACCTTATTTATATGATCATTCAAATAACAACTATTAAACCCTACAAAGCAAATGTTATATGTAGGCATATCAAAAATCTCATACTGTTCACGCGGCATAAGGGAATAACTCCTGTCGCCATAAAATGCTTTATAAAATTCAGAGAATTGTTGAAACCGGGAGTTATATTCTATACCGAGTTCAAAAGAATATAATTTTTGGTCCCCCCAATTCCATCTTACATTGTGCACCTTTTCTAATAAAAACAGATTAAGCATCTTAATGTAATTTCCTTGTTCTTCGGGCGAGCCGTTAGGAATAGGCTTCATCAACTTTTTGCTCACATTCCAATCTACATCGTGATTTCCTGGAACAATAACAATCCGACTCTTATCGCCATTAAGATAGTAATCTACTAAATCCTCAAGAAATACTTTTACTTCTTTATATTGTTGTTTTATTTCATCTTGAGTTCCTCCCTTTATCAAATCACCACTTACGACAATAATATTGGGCTTCAGAAGACCCTGTTGTTCAATACGTTCACAATCATCCTTCATCGACTGATAAAGATTTCTAAAATCATCCTCATCATTTTTATGAAGATCCGAAATATGGAGTATCGATATCTTTGGGTAACGTTTCATCAAAAAAATAGAATATATTTAACATCTAAATTACTCTTTTTTTAACAAAACTGCAAGTCACATCTATTTATAATAATATTTTAGAGATATAATCTTAACACATTCCTATATACAGGCCCAACTCTATTACACATCTTTTCAATATTTATATTTACCAAGACCTCATCTATCTTACTCAATAAACTTTCAACAAAAAATTGTTTTCAGATCAACTTTTCTATATTAGCTTTAGGATTTTTAATCTCTTTATAACTTCTCACATATATATCCTTGTTGATTATTGCAAGGTTATAGTTATATTTTCAAGGCATTCTCCGTATCAGGAATATACCATTTAATGCTATTCCTATTAGTCCATAAGAGGCATTTAACCATCATAATTTTATATGTATCTCAACAAGATCTGCCCGCCCCATATTGAGATCATTCCATAGTCATAATACGCTACCCCAATTAACTCACTTTTACGTTAACAATCGTCCTCTACATTGCTTACCTAAGCTATTAACGATTACCATAATTAAATTAATTGCGCAAACAAAATTTATTTCAAAAAGCGCTTGGAATTATGATTGAAAAACATTATGTTTGTTATGCATAATTATTGCGAGTATGAAATTTGTTGATCGAACTGATGAAACTGCAAGATTAAAAGAGGCTCTTTCCGGGGAAAGATCCACATTAGTCGTAATATATGGACGACGCCGATTAGGTAAGTCGACCGTCATAAAACGTGCTTTAACTGAGGATGATGTCTATTTTCTAGCAGATCGTTCTGAAGGACAACATCAACGATCCATGCTTGCCAAAGTGGTAGGACAACTCTTTCCAGATTTTGACAAACTCACCTATCCAGACTGGGAGGCTTTATTAAGAGCTATTAATTATCGTACAATCAACCGTTTCACACTGTGCCTGGATGAATTCCCTTACCTTGTGGAACAATCTCCCGAACTGCCATCTGTCCTTCAAAAACTAATTGACGAAAAAACTCTGAAGTACAACATTGTAGTTTGCGGTTCATCTCAAAATATGATGTATGGTCTATTCCTGGGCTCTACGGCTCCTCTTTACGGACGAGCAGATGTTATTATGAAATTTATGCCCATCCGATTACCATATATCCAGGAAGCATTGGGCTTTAATGCCACAAGCGCAATTGAAGAATATTCCGTATGGGGTGGAGTTCCTCGTTATTGGGAGCTAAGAGAGAATAATGCATCTCTTAAAGATGCCTTATGGTACAATATCCTATCAGTCAATGGAACTCTTTATGAGGAACCTATAAAGCTTTTTCAAGATGACGTCAAGGATGTTGCCAAGACTTCTACGATTATGTCATATGTTGGGAGTGGTGCTAGTCGCCTTTCAGAAATAGCATCACGCTGCAATGAACCTGCGACTAACCTTTCACGGCCATTAAAGAAGCTTATCGACCTCGGATTTTTGGAGCGTGAAGTGCCCTTTGGTGTTGACGAAAAAAGTTCAAAAAAGAGTCTGTACAAAATTGCTGACCCGTTCATGGCCTTTTATTACCAATTCGTTGTTCCGAACCGATCATTCATCGAATTGGGACGACGTCGCCCCATAGAACAAGCATTGAATACGCATTTCTCAGAGTATGTAAGTATGCAGTGGGAGCGAATCTGCCGAAATACCGTCACAGGCAATCAGATAAACGGAGTGCTGTATGACAAAGCGAACCGCTGGTGGGGTTCGGTACTCAACGAAGAGCATAAGCCAGAACAGGTAGAAATTGATGTCATGGCCGAATCTCTCGACAAGAAATATTTACTTGTAGGAGAATGTAAATGGACTACCCAAGAAAATGGGAAATTGCTTACAACAGAACTTCTCCGTAAAGCCAATTTATTACCATTCGCAAAGAATTATACGATAATCCCTGTTCTATTTCTTAAAAATAAGCCTCAAAATGATGTGAAGAACACAATATTGCCAGACGACATCATCAAGCTTGCTGAATAATTTTACCCAATCTTTCATTGAAGAAATTACATTCTACCTACCAACCTTTATAATACATGCCTCGGACTAAAAATGCCCTAATCCGGCAAAAAACCATCGATAAATGTTTGAGTAGTAGAAAGAACTACTCAATCAGAGATCTAATGGACGCATGCAATAGGGAGCTTGAATTAATCGGCGAATACCCTATTACTGCAACAAATACGATTCGCGAAGATCTGGAACAGATTATGGCGAATTATCCAGATGCGAAGATTATTTCCCGAAGAGTTGGCCGACACCTGTATTATTCCTATGAAACCGAGAATTATTCAATATACAAGATACCACTGAATGATGATGAGTTTGCGCAAATCACGCAAACGCTATCAATACTATCAAGATTCGAAGGAATGCCGCAATTCGAGTGGCTGGATGAAATCAAATCTACATTAAACATTAAAATATCATCTGACCCCATCGTTGGTTTTGATGAGAATATTGATTTAAAGGGTAGAGACTATTTCGCTCAACTTTTTTCAGCTATCAATAACAAGCAACCGTTAGTCCTCACTTATAAAAATTTCAAACGAAACATCAACCAACAATTTATTGTCCATCCATATTATTTAAAACAGTTCAATAGGCGATGGTTCCTAATTGGGTTTTCTGAGAATATTGGTCGATTATCACTCTTTGCGTTTGATCGCATCGAAGATATAACCACCTCGAACTGTAAATATATCCCAAACACAAAGTATAATTTTAAAGACTACTTTGATGACATGATTGGTGTTACCAGAATCGATCATACAGACATAGAAACAGTGAGAATCTGGGTGTCAGCCAATCGTTGGCCATATGTAGCGACGAAACCACTACATGGAACCCAACACATAATATCAAAAGATGTTAGCGGTGTAATTATTCAAATCCAGGTATACATCAATAAAGAATTAGAACAGTTGATTCTCTCATTCGGAAAAGATTTCAAAGTCCTTGAGCCGGAAAGCCTGAAACAAACTATTGCTCAGCAATTCTGCGAAGCATTAAAAAATTATCAATAGTTCACCATGAGTGAACGTATGGCGTATAATTTTGTAATCCGATTGATGTTAGACTGTAAATTGTAGCAATATGGAATTCGTATCTAGACTTATTGTATCAATTATAAATATTTCTCGCGGTTGCCATTTTCCAATAGAGCAGGATCCTTTTTCTATTTTTTTCCTATTGTACGCAAAGAAAGTAGGAATCCTAAAAAATATGGATTTAGAGCGTTTGGCATTTTGGTCGGATAAAAATTCCAACTATAATGATAACATATTATTGGAGTTATATGGCAAATTCCAGGATGTAACCCAACTTAGCTTTAGCGATAATTACGCCTATCGTTCTCTTGTTATGATGCTGAACAATATTGATGATAAGTTATATCAGAAATATTATTGTGATCTTATAGAAGGCCTTATATCTCATCTGGCCCAACAATCTGGTATGGCCTCCGCAGAATTTTGTCAGCCAAAAGCAATTACTCGCCTTGCAGGAGAATTAGTAAAACGTATCAACCCTCGATTTATATACAATCCGTTTGCTGGCTTATGCTCATACGCCCTAATTTCCAGTAAATATAAATATTATGGGCAGGAAAAAGATACTGGAATCAATTTACTTGCGAGAGTTCGTCTTGATGCACACGGCCGAGATGCAGACACTCTAGCCTGGGCCGACTCTATCCAAGGATGGAATGACCATCAAGCTGACATGCTGGTAACAACACCTCCTTTTGGAGTTAAAGCAACCCGGGCCTTTTCGTACCACAGATGGAGGGAATATCGTTCTCTTAATGAGTTCATCTTGCGCAACTTCCTATACTCTCCTTCATTAGATAATGCAGTCTTCATATTACCTGCAAGCGCCTGCTTCGGTGCGGACACGCTGGAGATCCGAAAGTCAATCATAGAGAAAAACGCTCTCGATATGATTATCGATCTACCTGCCGGAATCTTTTATGGGACAGGAATCCGAACTGTTGCCATCGTTTTGAAGAAGCACAGACATCTGGAAAAGGTCACTTTTGTCAATGGGAGTGATTGTATCAATATAACTCAGAAGGCAAAAGATTTAGATGTAGAATTGTTGTTAAGTTATATTGACAATAATACACCTCGTGTAGTGGCCAATGTCAATTATACGGAAATATCCGAACGAAACTTTTCTTGGTCTCCATCTGCATATATAATCACCCAAGATGCTTTAGCAGAAGGGCAAACATACGTCCTTCTCTCGGAATGTATTGTACCAGGTAAAAATATTCCTATCGAAGCCGAGAAAGGAATTATACTATCCCCATCAGATTTCTCTGATGATGTGAACTTACTATTCACCGCGCAAAATTTTACAACCGCGCAGATCTCTCCCAACATGAAGGCCTACCAAGGCGAACATATTGTATTATCCTTCTTGCAAAACAAGATAAAGATATGTAAATGCTCTTTTGATGAACCATTTTTCGTCAACCAGAATCAAGTTGCATTTGCACTTAAGGAGGATTCCCCCATAACACTTGACTATCTTGTATATACCTTGCTTAATAGCAGATCATTCAGGAACTTATCATCGCTAATGAATGGTCTTCATGCTCGAGTAACCCGGCAAATCACCCAATACATTTTAGAGTGTAATGTTGCCATTGATGCAGACAAAAACAAGCAACACGCCATCATTGATAGCTTAAAACAGCAGTACACCCAAAGGAAACGGGCTGAAATGCAAGCCGAAATGGCACGTCTTGGAATTAGAGATGCATCCTCTGATTTATCGCACATCCTGGGAGCCTCATTCGATAAGATAAGCAATACCCTTGCATCAATACAAAGCGAAACTATATCAGAAGATTTGATGACATCCTTACATGTCATCAGCGATAACTTCATGTATATGAAGCGTATGATAAATGCTGTTGGTGCAGATTTTTCAAAGGCGAGATTACAAATACGAGATGTTGAGATCAACGCCTTTATCAATAATTATGTTTCTTCATGGAGAAACTACGGTTCCTCGATTTTTAATCTGACATACAATTCAGAAGTATCTGATGATACAGTTCTAAGAATAGATGAGGATATGTTTAGGGTCCTATTAGATGCAATATTAAGAAATGCTTATCGACATGGCTTTGAGAATAAAAGGTCCTCTGATAATCAAGTCCTAATCAGCACTTCCTTTTCTAAAATCGAAGATACTGAATATGTTTTAATTACTATTGCCAATAACGGCAATCCATTTCCCGAAGGCTTCACCCTCAAAGACTACGTCACCAGAGGGAGCATCGCTGGCAAAATGGGGAATACAGGATTGGGAGGATACCACGTATGGTCCATCGTGGAAAGACATCACGGACATATGAATATTTCCAGCAGTAAGACTTGGAATACCATTATTGAAATCTTGATTCCTGCCGAGATCTACGCCGAATCTGATGCAGATAAATTTATTGAATATGGAGGATCTGAATATTTATAACGTCATCTGGGTTGATGATGAGATTGACGAATTATTATCACCCGTAGAGATAAAACGGCTCTTGCGAAATCAAGGCATTCGCATCGAACCAGCGCATAACTCCACGGAATATAGGGAGATTATGGAACACAGTTATGATCGAATAGATGCGGTCATAACAGATGCCAACATGGCGAGATCCTCAGATAGTCCTAGAAATGAAAGAGATCTATCCGGTTTTGAGGACGTCAAATCGTGCATTGAGAAATATAATATAAAACGCTCCATCCCCTTTTATCTATATTCAGGCCGAGGAGAGTTTCTTGAAGAACGGTATGAAAATGATGGGTTGGAGTATTTCGTGACCAATAATCGAATATTTTCAAAAGGAGAATTACCTCGACTACTGGAACAATTGAGGAAAGACGTAGCTCATATCAACTCTCCGTCATTCCGAATCAGGAATAAATACCATAAAGAATTGGAGGCAGCCCGACTGATTGAAAATAACGAAGAGACATTATTCTCAGCTCTCCTGTATGAGTATACGGATGGATGGAACAATACGCAAGACTACTTTAATCCGGCAAGAAAAATGGTCGAGCGAATATTCCATGCATGTAAAAAGCGAGGAATTATCCCCTACTCACTATCCGAGCTAAACTCTTTCAGTGGGTTCCTGCAGGGGAAGGACTGCTATTTCGAAGTAAATGAGGGATGCGAAATAATGCCCAAACCGCTTATCCACAGTTTAGAATATTTTCTAAACATCACTCAGGATGGTTCGCATGGAGCAGGAGATCTCAAACTGAATGTAGATAATTATGTTCGCAACACAAAAAATATCAACCTTTTCAGGACCATCTTATACATCGCAATGGATCTATGCCTATGGTTCGCAAAAGCCAGCCAGTTGCCCCCGGAAGAAAGGGTATCCAAATGGCATCTTAAACCCAATTGCGAATTTGTATACAGAGGAACAATCCGTGATATTGAAGGTAAAATGGTCTGCGGAGAATACTTGCTTCAAAACAAAGAGGTTGATTATTCCGCTGGCGATGAAATAGGTATCCGTCAATACAAAGGCAAAGCAATACCAGAGAATAAGCACCCATTTGATTATCAGAAAGCAGAGACAAAGATTACCGTCAGCAAGTTTGCGTATCCTACAAACGTGATCATTATTCGAAAGAGAGAGACTGAACAGGCCCTGTAAATATATTTTTGTACCTTCGCAGTAGGAAATCAAACATAAACAATGGCAAAAAAAGTTAAACAACAAGAGTTGTCTGGAGCTCAGGATTTGTATAATTTCCTGTTTGAGGCCTGTAATATCATACGAGGCCCCGTTAGCCAGGACAATTTCAAAGACTATATAACGCCGCTACTTTATTACAAACGCATCTCCGACGTGTATGATGAAGAGGTCGAAGAGGCCCTTATCGCCAGCAATGGCGACGAGGAGTACGCCTCTCTTCCGGAGCAGCATCGATTTGTTATACCGGACGGATGCCATTGGCAGGATATCCGCGAACGTTCGGAAAACCTTGGCTCTGCCATTGTCGAGGCTATGCGCAAAATAGAAATAGCCAATCCCGATACGCTGTATGGGGTTTTGTCTATTTTTTCGGCACAGAAGTGGACCGACAAAAAGGTTCTCTCCGACGAACGAATACGGAATCTTATCGAGCACTTGTCCAAACGGCGTTTGGGCAACAAAGATTACCCGGCCGACCTGATGGGCGATGCCTACGAGGTACTACTCAAGAAATTTGCCGACGATAGCAAAGCGCAAGCTGGAGAGTTCTACACACCACGAGCCGTTGTCCGATTGCTCGTGCGCATTCTGGATCCTCAACCCGGCGAAACCGTCTATGACCCAGCCTGCGGATCGGGAGGTATGTTGATCGAGGCTATCCGCTATATGCATAGCGACGATCTCTGTTGTGGCAGCATCTTCGGACAGGAGAAGAACGTAGTCAACGCAGCCATTGCCAAGATGAATCTCTTCCTGCATGGCGCATCCGATTTCAACATCATGCAGGGCGACACGCTTCGCAATCCGAAAATCCTGCAAAACGACGCACTGGCCCGCTTCGACTGCGTGATTGCCAATCCGCCGTTCTCGCTGGAAAAGTGGGGTGCAAAAGAGTGGTCAACGGACAAATATGGACGCAATCTGTGGGGAACCCCTTCCGATTCATGCGGAGATTACCCATGGATCCAACACATGGTATGCAGCATGTCCTTCGACAAAGGACGCATGGCAGTCGTGATGCCACAGGGCGTTCTGTTTCGCGGAAATCAGGATGGAGAGATCCGCAAGAAACTGGTTCAAAGCGACCTTGTAGAGGCTGTCGTGACCCTCGGAGACAAGCTCTTCTATGGCACGCAGCTCTCTCCCTGCTTCTTGATTCTGCGCCGCAAGAAGCCCGCCGAACACTCCGCTCGCATCTTGATGATCGACGGCAGTCGAATCCTTACCCCTAAACGGGCCCAAAACGAACTGTCCGATGCCGACGTCGACCGCCTGTACGAACTCTATGCCAATTATGCCGACGTGGAGGATTTCGCAAAGGTGGTGACCCTGGCCGATATTGAAGCCAAAGATTTCTCGTTGTCGCCCAACCGCTATGTGGAATACCATCGCGAGGAGGTAAAACCCTATGCCGAGGTCAAAGCAGAATTTTTGGCTGCCTACGAAACGTTGAAACGCTGCGAAGCACGTTTTGTCGAACTCATCAATCAATAAGGAATGTCTGACAACCAACACATAACAACCCTGACACTCGAGGAACTCAAAACGTTCCTTTGGGGTGCTGCAGTCCGTCTGCGCGGACAGATCGACGCCGCCGGTTACAAGGAGTATATCTTTCCGCTGCTCTTCTTCAAGCGCATCAGCGACGTCTATGACGAACAATTCAACGCCTTCGTTCAGGAAGGAGGCGAAGAGTATGCCCGCGAACAGGCCCAGGACCTCGCTATCCGGATTCCGGACGGAGCCCACTGGAACGACGTGCGCCAGGTCACCGAGAACGTCGGACGACAACTGGTCGAAGCTTTCATCGCCATCGAACAGGCCAATCCGGCCGTTGAGAGCGACGGCCGCCGCATCGGAGGTCTCGAAGGCATCTTCGGTCCCAAGGACGGATGGACCAACAAAGCCAAGATGCCCGACCACATCATCACGTCGCTGATCGAGGATTTCTCCAAACACAACCTGTCACTGGCAGCCTGTCCTGCCGATGAGATGGGACAGGCGTATGAATACCTGGTCGGAAAATTTGCCGATGATGCCGGCAATACGGCACAGGAGTTCTACACCAACCGCACGGTTGTCACCCTCATGGCCGAGATTCTGAATCCGCGCCCCAACGAGAGTATTTACGACCCGACCTGCGGTTCCGGAGGCATGCTTATCAAATGCCTCACCTACCTCAAGGACAAAGGAGAGGAGTGGCAGGGAGTCCACGTTTTCGGGCAGGAGATCAACGGTCTGACCTCCTCCATTGCCCGGATGAATCTCTACCTCAACGGCATTGAGGACTTCTCGATTGTCTGCGCCGACACCCTTGCCCACCCGGCCTTCCTTGACGGCAGCCGGCTGCGTCAATTCGACATCGTCCTTGCAAATCCGCCCTACTCAATCAAACAATGGGACCGTGACGCGTTTGCTCACGACAAGTGGGGCCGGAATTTTCTGGGCACACCAACGCAAGCTCGGGCAGACTATGCTTTCATTCAGCATATATTAGCGTCCATGGATAATAAAACAGGGCGAAGCGCTATACTTTTGCCTCATGGAGTATTGAATCGTGATGAAGATAAGGAAATTAGAATCAACCATGTAAAAACAGATTGCATTGACGCAATCATCGGTTTAGGACGAAACCTATTTTATAACTCTGGCCTAGAAAGCTTTATACTCATATGCAGTAATAATAAGCCTGAATCCAAGAAAGGTCGGATATTATTTATTGATGCAGAGAAATTTACACACAAACAAGGGAAACAAGCATATTTGTTTTCCGATGACATTGCACATATTATGGAGGCATATAATAATGAAAACGATATACCTGGCCTCTCTAAATATGTAAGCATCAAAGAAATTCTACAGAATGGAGGTAATCTAAACATAAAATCATACGTTAAAGCCATATCAGATAATCAAATAGAAAACAGCACGATTCTATTATCCGATTTTAATGATAGCCGTAAGAGAGTTCAGATAGCCTTATCTAAGCTCTCATTTGTAGAAGAACCATATCATATCCAAGATATTGAAACAACTGTATTAAACGAATTTAATAGAGATCTTTGGGAAAAAGTAACATTAGGAGATGTCGCTTCTGAATATTCAATACGTATAGACGACCCATCTAAATCTAAGTATGATTATTTTATTGGGTCTGATTGCATATCCCAATATGATTTCAGAATAAAAAAAAGGGCTTCAACCCAAAATATAACATCCGCTCAAAAGTTATTTCAATCAGGGGATTATCTATTAGTCCGCAGAAGCCTATATGGTAGTGATTTTAGAGAACGAGCGCCCCGCGCTGATTTTGATGGAGTTTGTTCTGCTGATATTTTAACCATTAGAGAAAATCACAAAAAAATTGTAGACGGATTCTTAATATTCGTTCTTTATAATAAGCAATTATGGGATTTTATTGTTTCCAATTCTAGCGGAGGGCTTACTCGCCGCATTAAATGGAAACAACTTTCATCATTTGAATTTTATTTACCTCCCAAAGAGATCCAACAAAAGATATCGGATAAACTCTGGGCGGCGTATGAGTTAAAAGAGGCCTACAAAAAGATGATTGCGGCAACCGATGAAATGGTCAAAGCCCAATTTATCGAAATGTTTGAAGGACAGAATTATGCCACTAAACCTCTTGCTCAATTAATTAGTAAATCATTCCCAGGTGATTGGGGACTGGAAGATAAAACTGGGAACGGAATCAAAGTTATTCGAACTACCAACATAACAAATGATGGTACATTAGATTTAACAGAAACCGTTACACGAAATATATCCGACACTAAGCTACAGAAAAAATTACTAAAAAAGGCGATATTTTATTAGAGCGCTCAGGGGGCACGAAAGATAACCCTGTTGGTCGTGTCGCTTATTTTAATGAAAATGATGCATACGTAGCTAATAACTTCACACAGACCTTACGCAGCATTGGTGACATTGAATCCTATTATTTATTTCATTTTTTGTTCTACTATTATAAAATGAACAAAATGAAAATACGAAGTATGGGAAATCAAACAACCGGGATACAAAATCTCAATATGGATGATTATATGCAAATTGCAATCCCAGTTCCACCGAGAGAACATCAGGAGCTCTTTATTTCGATTGCAAAACAAGCCGAAAAATCCAAATCGGAGTTACGTCAGGCTATCGAGAAAATCGACCGGGTGATGAAAAGTCTGATGCAGTAAAAATCGCAGCCCAAACCGATGCATGAATCATAAAACGACGAACCCATGATATTCAACGAAGAGAATACGATTGAAAAAATGTTGCTGACCAAGGCTGCTCAATGCGGCTGGAAGTATGTGGCGAGCAACGATATTCCCCGCTCGACAGACTCCGTACTGGTAGAGCCGTGGCTGCAGGATGCACTGATCCGGCTGAACGGAATCACGGCCGACCAGGCTGCGCAGGTCATCTACAAGCTGCGATCGGCCATCATGAGCGGAAACTCGCAGGATGAGTTGATTCAGGCCAATGACCGATTCCGCAGGTTGCTCTTCGAGGAGAATTCCGAGCCTTTCGGCGAAAACGGTGATAACATCAACATCCGCTTCTTCAGCGAGAATCCGGCCGAGAACCATTGCGTGGTGACCAATCAGTGGGAGTTTCCCCGGCCGAGCCGCGACGGAGGAAAGCGTCTCGATCTGGTGCTCCTCATCAATGGCATTCCCATGGTCATCGGTGAGGCCAAGACTCCCGTGCGGCCGCAGGTGACGTGGGCGGATGGGGCAAACGACATGCTTCAATACCAACGGAGCATTCCGGAGATGTTTGTGCCCAACATCCTGTGCTTTGCCTCCGAAGGCAAAGAGTTGCAGTATGGCGGTGTAGGGCTTCCGGCGGACAAATGGGGCCCGTGGTTCGCCGACGAGGAGCGTCATCACGGAACCCTGAATGACGTGGAGCACAACTTCCGGCACCTGCTTACTCCGGAGCGATTGATCGACATCTATCGTTTCTACACGGTATTTTCCGCGACATCGACAGGTCGCAAGATCAAGGTTGTCTGCCGCTATCAGCAATATCTGGGTGGAGAGGCCATTGTGCAGCGTGTGTTGACCACGTTCCGCAATGGATATGGCCCAAAGAAGGGTTTGATTTGGCATTTCCAGGGTTCAGGAAAGTCGTGGCTCATGGTATTTGCCGCGCAGAAGCTCCGCAAGCAGAATGAGCTGAAAGCTCCGACGGTCGTGATTGTCGATGACCGTATCGACCTCGAAGATCAGATTACCGGAGACTTTACCCGTGCAGAGATTCCCAACATCGAATCGGCACCCGACAAGGAGTCGCTGGAAAACTTCTTCAAGCAGGATCAGCGAAAGATTCTCATCACCACGATTTTCAAATTCGGCGATGTACAGGGCATGCTGTCCGATCGTTCGAATATCATCGTGATGGTGGACGAGGCACACCGTACCCAGGAGCGGGATTTGGGAACCAAGATGCGCACGGCCCTGCCCAACGCATTCTTCTTCGGACTGACCGGTACGCCGATCAATCGTCGCGACCACAACACCTTTGCGACCTTCGGCGCCGAGGAGGACGAAGAGCGTTACCTCTCGAAATACACCTTCCAGAACTCCGTAGCGGATGGAGCCACCTTGGAGTTGAACTTCAAAACGGTTCCGGTAGAGATGCATCTGGATGAAAAGGCATTGCAGGAGGAGTTCGACGAACTGACCGACCAGATCAGCGAGGAGGAGAAAGCCGAGCTGGTCAAAAGAACCTCGGTCGAAGCCTTCTTCACATCGGACAAACGTATCAACGATGTCTGCAAATACATCGTACAGCATTTCCGCGATTACGTAGAGCCGGCAGGCATGAAAGCACAGGTTGTGGTATACAATCGGGAGTGCTGCGTCAAGTACAAAAAGGCCATCGATGCGTTGCTGGGGACAGAAGATGCAACGACCATCGTAATGCACACCGCAGGCGACAAAGCCGACCTGTACAAGCCCTACAAACGCTCCCGGGATGAAGAGAAGCGGTTGCTCGACAAGTTCAGAGACCCTCTGTCACCCTTGAAGATTGTCATCGTCACATCAAAGCTGCTGACCGGATTCGATGCCCCCATTCTGCAGTGTATGTACCTCGATAAACCCATGAAGGATCATACGCTGTTACAGGCGATCTGCCGCACCAACCGCAAATATACTGTGGACAAGAAATGCGGACTGGTCGTCGATTTTGTCGGCGTCTTCGACAACGTGGCCCGAGCGCTTGCATTCGATGAAGAGAGCATCAAGACCATCATCTCAAATATCGAGGAGATCAAGCAACGCATTCCGGAGTTCATCAATGAGTGTATTGCGTTCTTCCCTGGCGTCGATCGCACGGTAGGTGGCTGGGAAGGGCTGCAGGCAGCACAACAGTGCCTGAAAGAAGATACCGTAAAAACCAATTACGCCCGTCACTTTGCAAGATTGGCGAAAGCATGGGAAACGGTCAGCCCAGATCCGGAACTTTTCAAATATCAGACCGATTACATCTGGTCGGCACAGGTATACCAAAGCGTGCGTCCGGTAGGCAACGACGGTGCGCTGATCTGGACCCTATTGGGGGCCAAGACCATCGAAATCATCCATAACAACATCGACACCATCGATATTGGCACGCCATTGGAAGATTTGGTGGTTGACGCCGATGTGATTGATTCTGTAATCAACGACGCCAAGAAAGCCAAAAAGAGAGCTGTGGAGATCGAGAAAATGCTCAGACTTCGATTGGGTGAGCACAAGGGAGATCCTCGATATAAACATTTTGCCGAAAAGCTGAACGAACTTCGGCAGCGGATGGAGGAGAATCTCATCACAAGCATCGATTTTCTTCGGGAACTTCTGGCCACAGCGCGAGAGCTACTCGAAGAGGAAAAGCGCGAGAATCAACCCGAAGACAAGCGAGCCAAAGCACGTGCAGCCTTAACGGAGCTTTTCGAGAGTGTGCGAACACCGGAAACCCCCATCATCGTCGAACGCGTGGTGAACGATATCGATGAAAATGTCGTAGCTATTGTTCGTAAATTCAAGGATGCATTCAAGAGCGTAACAGCACGACGCGAAATTAAAAAGAAGCTTCGCTCTATCTTATGGGTCAATTATCAGATTAAAGATCAGGACATCTTCGACAAAGCATATCAGTACATCGAGATGTACTATTAAAATTATAATCTCCAGTTCATTCCAGGGTAGTGTTTCAAAAAGTGTGTCTGGGGAGGTGCCTTCAGATTCTTCAGATATGCAAATATAGCGATTCTTGGTTTCAGAACAACACGCCGCGGCGTGTTGTTCTTCTTTTTGTGTT
>NZ_NFHT01000025.1 GCF_002161445.1 Alistipes sp. An66 | reverse complement strand
GTCAACACCATAAGTCTACTCTTTTTTAGTTTTTTGTTGATTCCCTATACAAATCTAAAAAATCTGTAGACTTTTTTATTTATCCTTCTCCAGACACACTTTTGGGAACAGTATCAAACTCCTGTTTTGAAAAAGTTATTCTCGCTGCGAGTTTGAAGCAGAATACAAAATTCTATCAATGTTTTTGATTTGCATCATGTAACTGAAAACAAATCTCCCAAATGAGAAAACTTATGAACTTGACAAAAAAACGACTTCCCAAGTTATTAGATATGAAAAAAATGAGTTCCTAAAGTTGTTAAAGGGAGTACAATACTCTCGGTATGACGGTAATATCTACGGAAATATTTCGGAACAAAGGACAAATGCAACTGATTGCATTCGGATCACAGTTATGACCATGGATGTATTCCGCCGTTTTTCCACGCGACCGCTACAAGATCTTTCATCCGAGCTTTCTGCAATCAGGTGGATGAATGCAAACGTCTTGGCTTGGCAGGACAATTTACACGAAAGATCTCACACAATAACAAGCCGCGAGGTATTTCAAACACTAACACTAGGGAGCATCTCGCGAATACATGAGAAGACAAGTATCACGTGGTACTAGTGATCTTCAACAAGTCCATGGGAAACACTAGGGAAAAGTTGCTCGATTAGTTACATGAACGGGAGCATATGGAAATTGGTTTACGTATATGACAACAGAGTGAAAAGGTTGAAAATGTCATCGGTGCGTGAGCTTCACGATATGCTTCCGCAATACCATTTTAAGCAAAGCTTTGTCTATTTTCTAATTTAAAATTGTTTAGCCATACCCTTCAAGAAAAAATAAGATCACCTAATTAACGTCAATCGAACAAATCATTTAGAATACGAGCCAAACGATATCCAGCTTTAAGAATTTGTTCCTCGGCCAATTGCTGGGCTTCCAACAAAAATGCGTTAGTTTGAGATTTATCAAGTCTATCATTCTCTGAAATCCGGTCACAAAGTACCCTGCAAGCTTGAGCGCTATCATGCAACCACTCCGATGGACTACCCAAAGCAATTTGTGCAATTTCCTTCTTTGAATACCGATCCAATTGATATTGATAATCTTCGTATCCCCAGCGATGGCTCAATTCCAAAACATCAGTATCCCAAAAACTGTGAAAGGAGCATTTATGTCCATTAATTTCGAATTTGAAACTTTTATACCATGGGAATCGAATGTGGGAAGGACAATGCATGTCTCCAACCAAATGCACTAAATAGAAGATTGCCGTACGAATAGTTGAGTCACTACTGTGATGTAGATCTTTAAGCATCTCAATTGCCCGGTTGATCCCATATATGGCATCTCCTCGCACTGTATCTGGCTGGTAATATCCCAGTTCATCTACGCTGTTGCCATGCCATTGTGATGTTTGTTTATAGTTTTTTGTAGTACGGACCCGGTCCATCCAGGACGCATAGTACACAATTGATCGTCGATCCAAATAGTGCTCAATTTGTCTCTTCGCTTTGGATGTTAGATGGCATTCTGCTATATAGGCTATCGCATCATGTCCAGACCGTCCCCATCCAAAAACTGGGGAGTTCATGACCACAATGGAGATAATCAGTAAATGAAAAAACTTTTTCATAGATACAGGATTTGTAATGAAATGAGTTTCTGCAAATTTACATTCAGTCACAGGGCTTAATTTTTAGATTATCGATCCAGAATCGGCTATAACCTCCGTCACCTAACAATTTGATTCTGGTTTGAGAGGTTGCTTCTTCAATCCGGATAATAATGTGATGCCATTGAGCTCCATTGGACCAGTCACCGTAATCACCACAATAATAGTTACACTGTTTACCATCGGTCGAAATACCCGTATAGGAGTCTGTGGAAATACCGGTATAGTTGCCTTCGATCGATACGATTCGTCCATCGCCTAGAATGGCAAATATTGATTTGCCCGTTTCTTTGGCATTCTTATATTCCAGAATGTCATATTCGACGAGAATATCGGTTGCTGATGGGCCTATCTCTTCCAAGAAGGGCGAAACCATATCACCCACGGCCGAGGTCGTACCGAATCCGAGAATACCGTTCTTGGCATACAGATATCCGCTTTCGGATGTCCATCCGTGTTGTTTGTAGGATTCGTTCCATGAGGTATATTTGGTCCCGTTTGTCCCGATTGTCGTGGCGTTTGTTAGGGGCCCATTTAAGATGCCTCCGTTGGTACCATCTCCTATTGTCCAGTCGAAATCATCCTCTAAAAAAACAGTCTCGGGAATCTGGTTGTCTTGTACGATAGTGATTGTTTTTGAAACCTGATCTGCGGCGGAGATGATGATCGTCGCTTTACGGGAAGCCTCCGAGGTATTTTGAGATAAGGCATGGAAGACAAGTTTGTATGCTATTCCAGTCCCGAGGCCTTCATTCGTTGGAGTGAATGTCAACCAGTCCACGTCACAAACGGCGGACCATGAGGTTGTAGCTTGGACTATGAGTGAAGTTTCTGCTCCTTCAAGATTTTCGATTGCCGCATTGTCTCCGTTCAATAGCCAGATTTCGGGCTCTATGGTTGTCTGTATGTCTCTAGATCCAGCAATGGCTCCTTTTAGAGCCTTGCCAATCAGAATATTGTCGATCAGAATACGTGCATTTGGCAACGCTTCATCTTTTCCGAATACGATTCGCGTCTGATCTGTAGCTCCTTTGACGATAATCCAGTATTTCTTCCATCGAAAGCAATTTGTTATGGATATTTCTATATTTTTTGAACCGGTATCGTCAATGGTTCCGGGACCATCAACCGCGAGAACAAAAGGTTGTGTGTCAGGAGTCATAGTTGCCGAAGCATACGATGCTCCATAAAATGACACAAGCAAGTCGGTCGGTTCAGTCCCAATTTCGTTGAGCTTGGGAGTTGTCAGAGCAGCGCGCTTGGAAGATATACCTAGGCAGACATATCCTTCATAACGAGCCTGAACACAAGTCCGATAATTAGAAGAAACACTATATCCAATACGGGAGAAATCTTCAAGCAAATCAAGTGAGAATCCATTACTTTTCCCCGTGACCGAGGTCTCCGCACTAACGGTAGGCCAACCACCGCCAGTAAAATTGCTCCAACGATCAGATGAAGTGATCCAATCGAAATTATCTTCGAAATAGATCTGATCCGTTTCATCAGAGATGACCTCCATTTTCATAGTGTGTGTAATATGTTTAGCGGCCAAGAATTGCCCGGAATCGTCGGTCTCATAAGAAGAGAACAGACTCCCGACGAAAAGATTTTCTCGGAAAATCCGGTTATCATCAGTTGTAATCTTGATCAGAAGTCCAGATTCATCCGTTGTAAAATGGCCAATGGGAATGCGGATATTCCGGACTTTGTCCAGATTAAAATCATCACATTCGATAGTTATGCGGTCGCTTTGCTCGGAGAGGGCAATCACTCCGAAGTTGTCGATTGATCCCTTTGCTGCCAGCCATCCATTCAGCGTGGAATTTTCGGCCGGGCCGATTTCAATGGTCTTGATAGACGTCTCTTTGAATGGCTCGAATTGCAATTCTAGTATCGATGAAAAATACTTGAATCGTAATGCTACGGGCTTTTGCTGGGATGCTGAAGTTTCGGCTTCTCCGAGGAGAAATGGCTGTGTTAAGTTTGTCCCTGCAACGATTTGTTGCTGAGCAGGAATGTTAAAATGGACTATTGCTCGATTAAGAGCTCCTCCAATATTGGTCGTCTCATATGGATAATAGGCAAGAAACGTGCGTAACCCCACAACAGACTCATTCCATCGGATCGAGGTTTCACCTGGAGTCAATATGCTGAATGATGAGGTTTCCTCCAGCATATAGGGAATATTCTCGATATAAGGAGTACCGTCAATCAGAGCGGTGATTCCAATCTGATCTCCCGCATTCCATATGGGATTTCCTCCGTTTTCAATCACTCGGCTTTCGTTTGTAGGAGGGTCGATTGCCGCAGCAAACTGAATGTCTCCGATGCAGGGAGATTCCATATTCGCTGTTTTATCTTTAGTACAGGCAATCAGCGCAACGATTTGCAAGAGAATGAGGAGCCGTTTCATAATCAATTTAAGTTTTAAGGTTTCCGAGTTATATCGAAGAGACGTGACGCGGGTACAATTGTGAAAGAGATTCGATGGTACAGATTTTCCTTGCCACCAGCTATGCCGTTTTCGAACAGGACTCCAATAGCCCCGTCAGGGAGATTAACCATGTCAGAATAGGCTGCGCGTCCTTTCCATACAGTTATGAAGCGGGGCCACGAATATCCATTATCTTGACTGATTCCAATGGAGAGATTCTCACGACGGAGAGACCGTGGATTAGAGAACAAGATATTGCGGGTGAGTCGACCCTTCCGATCTTTATAATTTAACAGTACCCCCTGGCATCGAGGCTCGATTAGTTGAGTTTCCTCCCAAGTATAAATCCACGTTTCACCTCCATCACGACTCAAAGCGCAAAGACGGTACAAATCTTCAGAGTCTGTATGCCGCATATTGAGCATCAGGTTTCCATTCGGAAGCTCAACAATTGAACTTTCATTACCGCCAACCTGCGAAATGGCTCCGATTTTCCAAGTCAACCCATCGTCATCGGAATACAGCAGATGAGATCGTGAGATAATTCTGCCGGATTCATCCCGATATTTATGGTTGGCCGGAATGATGAGTCGCCCTTTGTGAGGCGATTTAAGTTTCCGAATCGCATGACATGGTCCTGTTGCGTACCAAGTCCAATCCGGCTGTTTTACACTTTCCGTAATTTCCTGAGGCACACTCCATGTTTGACCATGATCATCGGAATACATCGAGAATACCCGTCTGGTATCTTGTGACTGTCCGCTTTCGATGTCCGCTTCGATGTCATCTCCTCGGTTCCAGCAGGCCAACAGGATAATCCGCCCTGTTTGAGGAATCAGTACCGGTGTGGCGTTGCCGCAAGTATTGCCGGAATCACTCCAAACAACCGTCATGTCACCCCATGTATTCCCGTTGTCCGCCGAACGACGAACAACCAAATCAATATTCCCATGATCCGAAGTTCCGTTTACACGAGCTTCGGCAAAAGCAAGCAGACTATTGTCAGCGGCGCGAAGCAAAGCCGGGATACGAAAACATGCATAACCGTAATTTCCTCTTTGATATACGACTGATGTTGGCAAATCCTGAGCCCGCACGTCAATCGAAATTCCCATCAGGCAGATAAACAGCAAAAGCAGAGGCCTCATATTGTGGGCTTATTTTATATGATTGAAAAAATCGATAGATTCTAGGTCTCTTTTAAGAGCATCATATTCAGTGGCCGAAAAAGGCCGCAACGGAAGGCGGCATGGGCCACAATCAATACCAATCAGATTCATAATCGCTTTGCCGCCACGGACTCCTCCACCGTATTTGATAATAATCTCGACGATTTTGACCGAATATAGTTGCAAAGCGGCTGCGGTCTTGAGATCTGCGGAATGGAATGCCGCAAGCAATCGGTTATAGACTCTGGCTGCATAATTATAGGTGCTACCAACAGCAGCTTTCACCCCTAACGACAAACCACAAAGCAGAATCTCATCATAGCCATGGAGCACCTCGTAACGACTATTTTCAAGCATTAGACATTCTGACATTTCCATCAGGTTGTTATGCGTGAATTTTACGCCTACCAAAGTCGGCATCTTTTTCTTGCCAGCAGCAAGGAAGTCGGCAACAGGCAATGATACGCCAGACATGGAGGGCATATTGTAGTAGTAAAATGGCAAAGATGTGCTGTTGGCAATTGGTGTAAACCAATCCACCAACTCCGCGACAGTCTGAGGCTTGAAAAAATAAGGAGCCATGGCTCCAATAGCATCAGCGCCAATTTGTTCAGCATGTCGTGCGAGGGTGATCGCTTCCGCAGCACAATTCGAACCGACATGCACGATCACTTTCAAACGTCCAGAGGAACTCTTTACCCAAGCTTCTGCAATCCTTTTTCGTTCTTCGGTTGTCAAAGAGGCCGATTCACCGGTCGTACCGCAAATAAAGACTCCAGTAACCCCTGTTTCCATGAGATAGTCGGCATACGAAACTATAACAGAGGTGTCGATCGTTGTATCGTCTCGCATCGGGGTGAAAGGAGCCGCTATCAGTCCTTCCAGTTTTTTGGAGTTAAACATTTCTTGATCTATTTTTGGTTTTATAAATAGTTAGATGATCCGTATGAGAGCTTCCACCGGTGAGTAAACTAACGACATACCCAATGACGAAGCAGGCGATAAATCCGGTTGTCGAATAAAGCAACAAATTGACCCATTGAAATTTTGTAACGAGCAATTGCACAATGATGCTCCCAAAGATTCCACAGAATGCACCGATTGCATTAGCTCTCCGTGTGATTAGCCCCAAGAGAAACAAACCTCCGAGTCCACCTAAAAGAATACCCAGGATTTTTGAGAACTCGTCCCATAGGGATTTGACATCCCAGGAAGCCATAACAAAAGCAAACAGAATTCCGATCATACCCAGCAGGAATGTAGCCCAACGAGCAATACCTAACAATTGTCTGTCATTTTTCCGACAATCCACTTTTCGATAGATGTCCGTAATGAAAGCCGTGGCAGCGGAATTCATGCTACTGCTTAATGTCGACATCGCAGCGGCAAACAGGCCAGCAATCACCAGACCCAATATACCGCGAGGTAGCGCCGTACTCATATACCAGGGAAGAATGGCATCAGAGTCCGTGATCGACACACTCAACTCGCTGGGATGGTATTTGTAGAATACCCAAAGAGCAGTTCCGAGGAAGAAGAAAAGCAGACTGGCCGGTATAGTCAATACAGCATTGGTATAAACTCCTTTTCTGGCTGCATGTTCAGTATTTGTAGTCAGATATCGTTGTACGATGGTCTGATCCGTTCCATAGGTCGTTATGTTTGTGAAGACTGTCGCAATCAGGACTGTCCATATTGTCGGTTGTCGCAGATCAAAAAATGTTTGTCCTAGGCTGAATTTTTCTGCCGCGGCTGCTGCGCAGAGAATCGTTCCGAAACCATCTGGCAATTGGGAGGCGATGGAACATCCGACAGCAATAGCCGCCCCCAGCAAAACCACGACCTGCAATGCTTCAGTCCAGACAACAGCTTCGATACCACCCATGAGGGTATAAGCCAGACTCAAAACTCCCATCAAGCCGATACACAGGAAAATATCGAATCCCGTAACGACATTCAGGGCTATTGAAGGCAATAATAGCACTACGGCCATACGCCCCATTTGAAAAAGGATGAATGCAATACTGCAAATAATTCGAATCAACGAATTGAAACGTAGTTCCAGATATTCATAAGCAGTAGTTACGTTCAACTGACGAAAAAAAGGAATGAATATTCCGACAATAAGCGGTACTACAAGGATAATTCCGGCATTGAACAACAGGTAACTCCAATCTGTAGCATAAGCTTTGGCCGGAATAGCCATGAACGTAATGGCAGACAAACTGGTTCCAAAGATACTTAATCCCACAACGAACCAAGGAATGCGACCACCTCCTTTGAAATAATCTCCTGTCGATTTCTGTTTTCGGGAAAAATACCATCCGATCCATGCCAAAGAGAGAAAATAGAGTGTAATAACCAGCATGTCAAGCCAACTCATTCGATGAAGAGTATTTTCCACCTTTCCGCGGAGGATAACCGGAGTCCGTAATCCTGGGGCTGTTTCACCGCTGGCAATTGTGATTTCTGCTCCGTCAAATATTGCGGTCGTCGTAACCGGCAAGAGAAGTTGGCCTTTCTCGATATCTGTTTCGACGATTGTTTTCGTAACAGTATGATAAAGGCGCAGAGCATTGTTAGAAGTCGTCTTATCGGATGATTTACCTCCAAGAAAAAGGATGTGGTTAGTACCGAGAGCGACAGCCGAACCTGCCATAACAGGGAAACCATCTCCAAGCGAGGTCCATTGGCCAAGCCGTGGATTGTAGCAGAACCCGTCTTGAAGAATCTTCCAAGTGACTTCATCCTGGCTGTCATAGTCGCGTCCCGCAAACAGGTAGAAACAGTTATCTTGACCATTACTTTGGCCCACTGCTATGGCATATCCACGAGCAGCCCCCGGCCAACTGGGCAAAGCGCTCCATCCTGCTTCAGGATGTGCCGTATCAAGCGAGAAAAACAAATTCGTCGCTTTTGGCCGATCCATCTTCTCGTTTCCTCCGGCCACATATATGTGTCCATCAACTAGGCATCCGGCTGCATTGGCCAAAGGAACGGGTAACTCCGGCCATGGCTGAAGAACAGGTTGCCCCTTTTCGAGCGAAAGCAAATAGACTTCACTCAAACATTGGGAGGCATTGCACCCTCCAATGCAGAGAATGCCTTCCGGCAGAGTTATTGATAC
Source organism: Alistipes sp. An66 (assembly GCF_002161445.1). GTDB lineage: Bacteria > Bacteroidota > Bacteroidia > Bacteroidales > Rikenellaceae > Alistipes > Alistipes cottocaccae. Next base: position 10,521 of record NZ_NFHT01000025.1, on the reverse strand, counting down.
GCCGTATGCCACGGCTTGCGGCAACACGTTGCGAAAAATCTGCCATTGAGCCCCATCATAGACATAGACATCTCTGTACCAACATTTGTCACCACGATTCTCCAGTGTGCAATTCGGGAAATTAGCTCCGCCTGCAAGGATCGTATGTCCATGATTTCGCCCGACAAAAGCACCGGCAAGACCATCATGAGACGTGGTGTCGTTTGGCCCCGGTAAACAAAGCGAGTCGTCCCAAACAATAGCGTCTGTTTGGGTCAGTGGAGTCCTGATTGTTTTTCCGAAAGCAGGAAGTATCGCAAAATACAACGACACCACAACAAAAAACAACAAATGAGTTCGTTTCAGCACGATAGAAGGGTTTATTTTCGAGGTTTCCGATTCTTATTCAAATATATGGTGTAGAGTTGCAAATGATCGGCAATAGCTTTGCGATAGCCATCCTCATCCCCCCGTTGGATGTATTCCAGAAGGTGTTTATGGGTAACGAGCTTCCCGCTTGCCGACAACTCTTTTTCGATGGGCTCAAAAAAGTCGTGAAAATTGTCTTTGACAAAAACCATAACCGGATGGATGACCTTCTGAAATTCAGCAATGATCTCATTCCCGGTAATTTCGTACAACTTCGAATGGAAATGGACCTCACTCATGGGAGTGTATGTATTGATGCCTATATTTTCTCCCATTTCTACAATCTGTTCCAATTCCGTAATATCCTCAGACGTAATGTTAGCGAAAATATAACCGCTGATACCAATTTCCAACGCAATACGAAATTCGAGGATGTTCAGCAACGTCTCTTTATTCATCAACAATGGATTGACACAGCGCTGCATTCCCCCGAGTATGGAGGGTTCGGCGAGAATCATTCCCCGTTTGGTCCTAGATTCGATCATACCAGTCATTTTGAATCGGCTCAATGCCTCACGCAAAACCGTACGCGCAACTCCAAGTGCACTGGCCAGTTCCGTTTCAGGCGGGATGCTGGAACCTGGGCGTAAACCCTGTTCTTTGAAATAGTTGATAAGACTTTCCTCTACTTGATCGACAAGCGTCGTGTGAGGTTTGTTGATTTTCAATGTATCGAGCATGTCCTTTGGGGTTTTATTTGTCTGACAAATTTACAAATTTATTTGACAGTCCCCAAATTACGGACGTAATTGTTGCGTGTATATTTCTCCGAAACGATCGGTGACCTGAATCGAAACTGCCGAAGTTTCATTATTCGTTACGGCCGAGAACATGTGTGGTGTTGATTGTGCATTTGCCGCACTTTTCGACAGGTCATCTCCGGAAGGGATATATACTCTCTTCACATATTGCAAGTAGTTCGGATCTTTACGCATCTCTTGTTTGACGGTCAACGGCAAACTATCTTCAAAAATTTCGACCTTCCATTGAGAATCCCATCCGCCCCAGACATTAACCAGAATCTCATTTTGGATATTTTTGTCTTTCCAAGTTGGATCCAATTTATTCATGTCATAGGCCGTGAATACGCGGTTTTTATCGAGATCGCAGGCTTTATATCTCCAACGAATCTTGCGGCCGTCAATCTCGTAAATGCCGTAACCCATAGGAGATCCGTCTGTTCCGGCTCCGTATTCCAAACTTCCATTGAATCCTTTGACGTTATACCATAGCGCTCCGCTGACGGCTCCCAGATTATGTTCTTGGATTTGACTGTAACCGGGGCATATGCCGGTGTGATTGTTGTGCCAATGTCCTGATAAAATCAGAACGTTGGTAAAGTCGCGGATGCAATCGACAAGTTCTTGGGCATTTTCAAAGGCCGGATTTAATGCCGGAGTGAGTTGTCGACATGCTGTGAGTGGCGCATGCATCCAAATCATCAGTGGCGTTGTTTTATCCTCGATGGTGGCCAGGTCTGCTTTAAGCCACTGCAACTGACGTTCAGACAATTCAGTCTCGTAAAATCCGTTCCCGAAAATTCCCTCGGCTGCTCCGTTGTTGTCGATCCGGAAATTATCCAATGCGATACAATGAATTTCTCCCAGATTAACTGAGTAGTAGGTGGGACCAAGGTGTTGTCGGAAGGTCGATTTGGTCGCATGATCACCGGTTATGTAGGGATCATAGTCATGATTGCCAATTACATGGAAAAACGGGATTCCAAAACAGCTAATCATCGTACGATACTCGTCGAATCCGAATTGATGCTGGTACATGTGTTTGTCAAAGAGCATATCACCCAGAGATATGGCATAAATCTTTTTTGCGCCAAGTTCGTTCAGCGTCTTTTGAAAGTCGGGGATGAATCGCTGTTGGCAACTCATCAGAGATGATTGAGGTACCATCAGTCGGCTGTTGTTATCAATCTGAATATCGGCAACGGCCATCAAGACATATGCGTGGTTATCGCATTTTGCCAAAGAAAAATCATACCGACGGCGTCCTTGTTCAAACAAGTGATAGAATTGAGGTATTGCTTCTTCTGTATTAGATTCATATCCCTGTGGCAAAGAGACAAATACCAAATCCGATTCCAAATCCGAGATCATGGACCAAACTCCTCGTGCGTCGGTTTTTACGACCTGCAACCCATCGGATACAACAACATTCTCCAAAGCCTTGTCTCCACAGTAAACCCGTCCATAAAGATTTGTTCCCTCCGGCAGTGTCGACACATCGATACGATCAAATGTTGAGACGCGGAATTCCGTTTTGCCCAACGGTTGTTCCTCCACTCCACGCTTGAGCCATAGTTCCCAAATCCCCGATTCGAGAGAGAGAGGTAACTGAACCGTGAGACTCCGTTCGTCAAAACAGATTGTTTCGGCATCATACTCCTTTTGACCCATGGAAATGAACCGGATTTGGTCTGTGGAAGCGAAACCTTCTCCGTAGATCGTCAGTAAATCACCCTTGTCTACCTCATATTGTGCATCAAGGTTTACATTATGAACCAACCTGAATATATCCACGTGAAGTGTCGTTGTTCCCAAATATTGGAACTCTTCGCCTCGCTGACACCAGATACTCCATCGCCCCGAGGTAATTTCCCGCGGTATGCTCAATATAATTTCAGTTTGTGTCACTTTCTTACATGTTACGGGAATTCGTATAGTAGATTCACTTTGCTCTCCCGAGGTGAAAACAATCTGATCGCCGGCAGTGAATTTCAAGATGCGAAGGATCATATCGCCTTCATAGGCCAAATCATATTGTTCATCAACCAACGCAATGACAAAATGTTTTTCGCGAGGTTTTGCCTCGGGCGATTCTGTCGATTCTGAACAGGATAAGTACCATATACAGTTCAAAACAAGCAGAACAAACACGAATATTTTATGAGATCTGCGTGCCATCTTCTTTTTGATTAATTGATTTCCACAATTCCGATGTGCCCAATCCGAGATGTCCCGGCAGGTGTGATCAGAGCCCCATCATGACGTGCATTGTATTCATTGGCGCACCTAACCAGGATCGTTACCTGTGTTTTACCCTTCATGGCATCCGGCAATCGGAAACTGTAAGGATACAAGAAAGGCGTAAAGTCTATGCAGGGGACCTCATAGGTACCAATATCTTCAAATTTCACTTTTGTCAAATCTTCTTCCGTGGAATCGCTCCATTGCACCTTCATCGTGCCCGGTCCTCCTTTGGAGCCGGTTCCCGTGAGATAAAGGAACAGATCCCCAGTAGCATTACGCAATGTATTGGTCCGAAGAACGAATGCTTCCCCGACATCATCGTTGTTGGCGACCAACGAATGATGGGTGGTAACATTCCACCAAAGTTTGGCGTTAAGACTGTAGTAATGTTCCGCTTCTTGTGCATAAGGGATATCGTGTTGCCTGCGGACAACCGTAGGTAGCCAATAGGAGGCAACGGCCCCTGAACTGGAAGGATAGACATCAAAATTGTTCGAATCGTCATAAACTGAAAAGACAATTGAACTCTTATCTTCACCGCTATTGCCAACGACAAATGCAGGAACGGGGTCCGAAGAAAGCCAGGGTCCGGCTTGCAAAAGAGCATTGGAGAAACGCGTAGCAGTATCGTCAGACAATGTATCGTCTTCCAGATTTCTAATTTGCAGGATCGTCTCTCCACGGAACTTGCTTGCGAGCGCAGTCAAAGAACCGGCACCCGAAGGAAGATTTCTGGCGTACATTTGAGTGAAGGAGCGTTGAAAGTACAGTTTTGCGACATTGCCCTTTCTGTCCCGAACCAAATGTATAGCCAGGGTATGATAGGGGAATATCGCACGATATCCCTCTTTGACGTTCTTTATCCATTCCGATTCAGTGCTTTCTTCACTGTTGCCGGCTCCTTCGTAGAAAGGAGCATATCCTCCGTAAGGAGTGACAAACTCTACCGGATCGATACGGACAAGCGTATTGTCATATTGAGACAATTCGGTCAGATCTGTAAGTTCTACGGATAGCGGCGCATTGGGTTGTTCTTCCAAACTGCTCTTAACAGACGATGCCGTAAAATCCACAACACAGAGATTTCCTTCGGAGTCTTTCTGGAATTCGGCGCCGATCATATGAATGGCGATCTTCCGATTTTGAGCATACCACCCCGTTTGTTCCGAAGATGGAGTCAAAAACTCCGATTTATTTTTCAGAATAAACTTCAATCCTCGTCCGCTAGCATCTTGGACATACAAGACGCTATCCGGAAGATTTTGATGTTCGAAATCACTGGTAATCCAACCTTCGATAGCATAATTGGCCTCGACTTCATAACGATTATCCGTGAGTTGCACTTCATCCAACAACCGAGAGATTGTTATCAATTCAGCGTTTTCGAATATGGTATTACCATCCATCTGCTCAACAGGAATAGAAATGGAGTAATCACCACCAATCATCCGAAAACTAATCAAGCCGGATCGTTTGGGACAGTTCGTATTATCCGCAAAAAGAAACTGTTGCGAAGAACTTGTCGTTTCACCCAACGATATCCACTCTTTGCCTTCGTCAATAGTGGCTTCCCATTTCACGTTACTCGTAATAGCGATGGTGATTGGAGTCCCGACAATATCGACCCGGAGTTTCGGCGAGCTAAGATCGGTCTGAATATAGGGAGCCAAACCGAGTTGCTTGACAAAGATCTGCCCCACAATTCCGTTCGCCGTAACGATGTTCAGAGTAGATTCCCGGCCATAGGCATCGTCGATTGCCTTGACTGTAAGCGTCGTCCGCCCATTGTCATCGCCATACGACGGCCAAATGTCTATCCAGGAGGCAGAAGTCTCATCAGCTTCAATCTCCCAATGCCCGGCTCGGGAGAAAAAAGAAATTTCCTTGACTCCACCTTCTGCCGAACATTCGAACAGATTATCGTCATTGAGGAATGTCATGACTTTTTTTTCGGACGTTTCATCATTCGTGCATCCAACAGTCAGGAAACATGCCCAAAACAAAATATGTATTGTGTAAATTCGGCGTAACATAATTGTAATTTTACTTTTTTCAATTCATTGTGCTTCTCTCCATTTCTACGGCTCGCAAGCTCCACCAGACTGGAGTCAGCATATTATCACCTCCCAAAGTGCCTTTCCCGACCACCGGATAGGTAGCTTTCATGCGAGCAATCTGTTCCTGATAATTTGCATGGTTCGTGCTGATCAGCAACTGTCCATACCCCAAACGTGTGGGTAGAACCCCTTCATTGTCGCAATCGGGGCCGATGGGCAAATTGGGATACCCCGTTCTGCGATAATCGCACCAAGACTCGAAACCTTGCATGAAGAGTGAAACCCATTTTTGCAGAATGATCTGCTCCAGAGTTCCATCATAGGCGACCTTGGATCCAGCAGCATGTAAAAACCTGTCGATGTTGGCCTCCGATATCGAGGGTAACCATTGCCGAATGGAGCAACCTACGGCTTGTTCATAATATTGCCGAGCCATTTCGTCCCCGCCAGTAATCATTCCATTGTGTGCAGCTTCGCTGAGAATGAAATAGACTTCCGAAGAGGTCATGAACCAAACCGGTGTCGTATATTGCTTCAGAACGGAGACATTCATTATACAAGCACCTGTCCCGTCCGGTTGTGTGACTCCACTGATAACCCCATGCACATCTTCCGAAGAGGTTATGGTAACCCATTGCGACATACGGGGATCAGATGTCGTGTGAAGTTGGTCGATAAAAAAAGCTGCGCATTTTCGGGACGATGTCGTAAATGTAGCGTCGGTCATATCCCCGAAATCATTTTTGAAAGGAGCTACTCCCGTATAACAAACCTTGGCATCGTCATTCACGGAGGTAAAAATCGGATATTTGCCCGGATTCGAGACGATCTCCTGCATGATCGAAGCTGTGCCGATTTCCGGTCGATTGCTCAGACGCAGGCACAGACGCAGGCATAGCGAGTTGGTTAATTTCTGCCAGGCGGCAATATCTCCACCATAGAGAAGATCTTTGGTAGGGACCGTCAACGGGCTCTCATAATTCCCATTACTGTTTGTCCGAGTATCATAAAGGCTGTTAGCTTCCAAAAGCAAATCAATCAATGCCGGATACACCTCTGATTGAGGATCTATAGCCGGTTGTGTGATATTTTCTTCAATCCGATAGGCCTCTTTATAGGGTATATCACCGTAAAGATCAGCTAAGAGTGACACAAATATGGTTTTCAACGTCATAGCCATTGCCTTGGCATTGTTGTCTTTGTATTTCTCGGCCAATTGAATCATGTGGTTAGCATTGGCAGCATAACGTTGGAAGCGATCCCATGGCGTATTGAAATCCGAAGCCTGAAAGATATAGCGTTGCATGCGTGAACTGCTGCTGCAATCGACAGTATATTGCATCAGTTCGTTATTGACTCTCCATGATCGTTCGTAAATGTAGTAGGCTCCGGTCGAGATAAGTTGTTCGAGAAGTGTACAGGGATCGATACTTCCATATTCGGGAGTCTCGTCATTGGTGTTATACTCCTCAAAGTTTCCAGTACAAGAATTCAAGTTCCACGATGCAATACACAAAACCATCGTGACTATATGCGTCAAAATCTTTTTCATGGTTAAAACGATAGTTTAAGGTTGAAACCATAGGTCCGGGTCATCGGATAGGAAGCTGTTTCAAATCCGCGGGTAATGCTGGCGCCGTTGAGTGTACCGACTTCCGGATCGTAAAAAGGCCAGTTGGTCCAACAGAACAAATTGGTTCCGAAAATGGCAACAGAAGCCCCTTGTAAAACTCGACTACGAGTTATCCATTTTTTAGGCAACATCCATTCGATCCGGACTTCGCGCAATTTGAGATACGAAGTGTCGAATGTACTGGTCTCTACATTGTTCAACGAATAAACCCGATCCAAATAGTAAGTGACGACATTTTCCGTAATTGTCGTATTGGGTGTGCAGACCATATGTCCTTGAGCATCCAGTCCCCGAATGTTGACGCCTTCATGCAATACACCTCCATAGCGGCCATAAAGTGTGTTGGTCAGCTTTCCCTGACGGGACAATTGGGCATGAGTTAGGGAGTAGGCCATGCCACCCCATTGCGCAGCAAAAGTTGCGCTTAACCGGATTCCCTTGTATTTTAAAGAGGTAGAGAGACCTGCTCTCCAATCCGGTTGAACATTTCCCATTTTGACCAGATTATCCGTAGACAACACGGGATATCCATGTTCATCAACGATTGTTTGTCCAGAAACGTCAATCTTGGAACCATCGATATTGAGGATATAGGATCCTTCCGGCGCCTTTTCATATCCATATCCGTACAAATCGCCGAGGGTTCCGCCTGGAGTCGCTATAACCTGACCACGTGCACCCGATGAAATTACCCAAGAATCGACTCCCGGAGCCAGGCTGATCACTTTATTCCAGTTTTTCGACCAAGTAAGATTAACATCCCAGTTGAAATCCCGAATGCGGATGGGTTGTAGACGAGAGGATAACTCTACACCCCGATTGCGAATCTTTCCGGCATTGATGTATTTCGAATTAACACCCGTACTATAATCCACAGGAGTGTCGATGATCTGGTCTGTAGTCGTATTGTTATAAAAAGCAGCGTCAAAGGTGATTCGATTTTGCAAAAATTTAGCTTCGAGTCCGAATTCCCAACTTTCAACATTTTCGGGTTTCATATTGTATAATGCCCAAGTCGTCGGTAAAAAATATCCGCTTGAGAAATCAGTCGATGCATAGTAATTGTTAATGACAAACGGTTGGGTATCATTTCCGACATTGGCCCACGAAGCTCGGATTTTGAGGAAGGTGATCCATGGCATATGGTCACGGATTCCTAAAACTTTGGTATCGGTCAGTATCCAACTAGCACTGATCGACGGATAAAAATACGACCAATGCCCTGGCGCCAAAGCACTCGACCAGTCATTCCGTCCCGTGATGTCGAGAAACAGGCAATCAGCATAACTTAATTGGATAAGGCCATAGAGGCTGTTGACCATTTTGCGGGAATGTTGACTTTTGGTGATGACACCTGATTTTGCATTGGACAAATTGTACACCCCTTCAGTCAACAATTCATCAGCTGTCGCAGTCATTACCCGAGTTTCTTGATACATGCTGTTACCACCCAAACTGGCATTAACATGCAATTGTCCGAACCCACGGTCATAAGTCAGCAGAAAATCGTTGTTCAATTCCGTATTTTCAACATTCTGTTGTCGGTAATATCCATTGAGATTCGACAGCGTACCGAACGGTTTGCGTCGAGTTCGGAATTCCCGGTTCATATCCAACCCCGAACGGAGCATCAGTTTAAGGCCTTCGTACAATCCGAATGTAGCACTCACATTTCCGTAGACGCGATCCCGATCCATTGTATTGAGTTGTTCGTAGGCCTGTGCATAGGGATTGTCAGCCAGATTGTTAAGGGCTTGTGGATAAAGATCCTTTCCCTGACGATACTCCTGTTCATACCAGTGAATATCAAGATTATTACGACTCCAAAGCAACGTATAGGTTGGCGATGAAGTACTGTACCCAATCATCGGCAGGTTATCACTGTCCTTTCTATAATAATTGACCTTTCCCGTCAACTCAACGAAACGTAGCTTCTGATTGAGAGCCAACGCAAAACTCTGCGATTTATAACCGGTATTCGGCACAATCCAAGAATTACGGGTATCAGTAAATGAAACCCGGATGGAACCACCTTTACCGTTGTTTCCGGAAATGGCAACTGAATTCTTATACGTGGCCCCCGTATCGAAAAAGCCTTTGTACCAATCTCGTGGGACAAAATCTAGCGGCGTATACATATTGGTTGCAGGATCATACGAGGCCCATTGATAGAATTTCTGGCCTTCGTATCGAGGTCCCCAAGTATAACGACTATATGTGCGTGTTGCGGCTTCTCCGGTTGTTGAATCATCGGCTTTTACCGTGTAAAAAGAGTAAGTTTGCGCTCCGTTGTTACCAGGTCCATATTCATTTTGAAAATCGGGCCAGTATCCAGCTCGCTCGAATGAAAAGTTCGAACTGAAAGTTACACCTATTCCCTTTGTATCCCGGCCAGCCTTGGTTGTTATGACAATGGCCCCATTAGCGGCTCTTGATCCGTAAAGAGCTGTTGCCGCCGGACCTTTCAGAACCGAAACAGATTCAATATCCTCCGGATTGAGGTCTGCAGCTCCATTTCCATAATCTACGCTTGCATCCGTATTGTTATAGGCAGCTCCACCCATTGCGGTCATACCACTCGACATCGGCACGCCATCAATTACAAACAAAGCTGTATTGTTGTCCATATTCACGGTCGACTCACCTCGCAAGGTGACTCGAATCGACCCTCCGGGACCGGACGAAGCATGGTCGAAATTCAAACCGGCAACTTTTCCCGACAAAGCATCAAGCCAATTGTTCGATACAGCAGCAGTAAGATCTTCGTTATCCACCTTTGATACAGCATATCCCAAAGCCTTCTGTTTCCGAGTCATCCCTAAGGCAGTCACCACAACGCTCTCAATTTGTTCCGACTTGGGAGTCAACGTCACATCGATTTGACTTTTACCTCCACCAATCTTGCGGATTGCTGATTCATATCCCAAAAAGGTAAAAACCAGCTCTTCTCCTTCTTTAGCTTGAATCTGATATTGACCGTTTGTGCCAGTTACGGTTCCTCGAACTGTCGCGTTTTTGATAATGACGGTTACTCCAGCTAGAGGTGTTTTCCCATCTTTATCAAAGACAAAACCTCTTATGGTATATTCCTGTCCAACGGCCGAATCCACCAACCAAAAACATTCAATTAATAACAATACCGTTCGTAGTAGTTGTAGTAGTTTTAGTTTCATTCCTCATGCTGTTTAGGTTCAGAGATTTTCTTTTTGCAGAAGGGCAATCCAGAATAAATCTTATTAATCATATTTGTATGACAAATATAGAGCTTTTTAATTTTAAATCCTAATTTTTAGTGTGATAATTTTATTACAAACAGAATGTAATCATTACTGTCCCGTAAAAGTGGATAAATAGTTCTTTGAAATTATTGAAATATAGTCAATTACGTGTTTTCTTGAGATGAAACGGACTTGATTTTGCAACTTTGCAGTCTAATACA
>NZ_NFHT01000024.1 GCF_002161445.1 Alistipes sp. An66 | reverse complement strand
GGAGAAGATCACGATGCAGGAGATGCAAAGCATGGCCATAATGACCGAACTGGATATTTCGGGAACTTATGACAATCCCGGCTCCCTGACCTCCCTGCGAGGGATCGAGTATTTCGAAGTGCTGACAAAATTGAACTGCAACCGCAATTCGTTGCCGGAGCTGGATGTAAGCCAGAACACGGAACTGACGGAGTTGCGGTGCGAATACAATTCGTTGACGGAGCTGGATATAAGCCAGAACACGGAACTGACGGAGTTGCGGTGCGAATACAATTCGTTGACGAAGCTGGATGTAAGCCTGAACACGGAACTGACGGTGTTGCGGTGCCAGTACACTTCGTTGACGGAGTTGGATGTAAGCCAGAATACAAAGCTGACGACGTTGGTCTGCGGAAACAATCCGTTGACGGAGTTGGATGTAAGCAAGAACACGAAGCTGACGACGTTGAGCTGCCTCGGCAATCAGTTGACGGAGTTGGATGTAAGCCTGAACACGGAACTGACGCAGTTGTTCTGCGGAACCAATCAGTTGACGGAGTTGGATGTAAGCAAGAACACGAAACTGACGGAGTTGATCTGCAACTACAATCAGTTGAAGGAGTTGGATGTAAGACTAAACACGGAACTGACGGAGTTGTGGTGTGATAGCAATCAGTTGACGGAGTTGGATGTAAGCCTGAACACGAAGCTGACGAAGTTGTACTGCAACTCCAATGAGTTGACGGAGTTGGATATAAGCCTGAATACGGAACTGACGTCGTTGCGGTGTGAAAGTAATCAGTTGAAGGAGCTGGATATAAGCCGGAATACGGAACTGACGGCGTTGCACTGCCACGACAATCCCGGGGACGGAAACTCGGTTTTCCCGCTTACGGTATGGGGAGACCAAGCCGAAAAACCGGGCAGTTTGAACGTGTATCAGTCGGGTTGGAGGTACAACGACAAGTACATCACCATCCAATACCAAACGGCTCCCGGCGAATAACCGGACATCCTCCAAGACAAAAAATATCCTCCAAGACAAAAAGAAGCAGAAGAGGGGCCTCCCTGGTGGGAGGCCCCTCTTCTGCATCGGCGGATCGGCCGACTATACCAGTTTCAGGTCCTGCTTGATCCCCTCGATCTTCGCATCCAGTTCGGCCAGAACCCGATCATACTCCTCGACCGACGGAAGCTCGGCCTTCACCCCGAAGTAGAACTTGATCTTCGGCTCCGTGCCCGACGGACGTACCGAAACCTTCGTCCCGTCCTCCGTGAACCACTGCAGCACGTTGCTGCGGTCCTGCTCGATCGGAGTCTTCACGCCCGTCTTCACGTCGGTCGTCTCCAACGTCTGGAAATCGTTGATCAGCACCACCGGCGAGCCCAGGATCGTCTTCGGCGGGTTCGAGCGGAAGTCAACCATCATCTGCTGGATCTGCTCGGCACCCTCCTTGCCCTTGCGGACCACGGACACCAGACCCTCGCGGTAGAAGCCGTACTTCACGTAGAGCTCCTGCAGCCACTCGTAGAGCGTCAGGCCCATCGTGTCCCTGGCCCACGCCGCGGCCTCCGCAGCCAGCGAGCACGCCGAAACGGCATCCTTGTCACGCACGTAGTCGCCGCCCAGATAGCCGAACGACTCCTCGCCGCCGCCGATGTACTTCGTCTTGCCCTCGTTCTCGCGGATGATCTTCGCAATGTACTTGAAGCCCGTCAGGCAGTCGTAGCACTTCACACCGAAGTGATCCGCCACGGCATTGGCCATCTGCGACGTCACGATCGTCTTCACGACGTACTGCTTCCCGTCCAGAAGTCCCCGCTCGGCCCAGCGCGTCAGCTGGTAGCTCATCAGCAGAACCAGCGTCTGGTTGCCGTTCAGAAGCACGTATTCGCCCTTCTTGTTGCGCAGCGCCACGCCGATACGGTCCGAATCGGGGTCCGTGGCCAGCACCAGATCCGCACCCTCCCTGGCGGCCAGGTCGATCGCCATCGACATCGTCTTCCGCTCCTCCGGATTCGGGGACTCGACGGTCGGGAAGTTCCCGTCGACGACCGACTGCTCCTTGACCATGATCACGTTCGTGAAGCCGAACTTCTTCAACGACGCCGGTACCAGCCGAACACCCGCACCGTGCATCGGCGAGTAGACGATCTTCATGTCGTGGTACTTCGCCACGCTCTCCGGCGCAAGCGACAGCTCGTGGATCCGGTCGAGGTAGATCTCGTCGAACTTCTCGTCCAGAATCGTGATCTTCTCCGGATGAAGCCCCGTGAGCACCATGTCCACGTCGGTGATCTTCTCCACCTCGGCGATGATGTTCTTGTCATGCGGCGCCGTCACCTGTGCGCCGTCCGTCCAGTAGGCCTTGTAGCCGTTGTACTCCTTCGGGTTGTGCGACGCCGTAACCACCACGCCCGAGTGGCATTTCAGCTCGCGGATCGCAAAGCTCAACTCCGGCGTCGGACGCAGCGCGTCGAAGAGGTAAACCTCGAAACCGTTCGAAGCGAAAATGTCCGCAACCCGCTCGGCGAACATCCGCGAATTGTTGCGGCTGTCGTGCGCAACGGCCACGCGGACCTGCTCGCCCGCGAAGTTCTTTTTCAGGTAGTTCGAAAGGCCCTGCGTCGCGGCGCCAACCGTATAGACGTTCATGCGGTTCGAGCCCACGCCCATGATGCCGCGAAGACCGCCCGTGCCGAATTCCAGGTCCTTGTAGAAGCTCTCGACAAGCTCCTTCATATCATTGTCCATCAGATATTTGACCTGTTTCTTCGTCTCCTCGTCGTAGTGTCCGTCAAGCCACGACTGCGCTTTTTTCAGAACCTGTTGTTCCAGTTCGTTTGCCATAGTTTTTATTGGTTTTATTTATAAAATTGATTGTGTATGTCCCAAAAATTTTATATGCAAATATAACAAATAAAATTCGATAATTCAATATCAGCAAGTTAAAATTCAACCCCCGAAAACCGTTGTTTTTCTATATATAAAAAAAGGAGATTTGCAACCCAAATTCGAAAATCTTTTTGCAAAATTATTCACAACTTTGTCTCGTCAAAAACAGAGCAACCCTCGGACATGTTGAACAACACGCAGACATATAGCGATATATGGCAACACTGCCTGGACCAGATCAAGGCCCGGACCTCCGAAGAGGAGTTCCGGAAATGGTTCCAGCCCATCGTGCCCCTCGAATTCGACGGCACGACACTCCGTTTGAGGGTCCCCAACGAAAGCTACGTCCGTCAGATCGAGAAAAACTACATCCCATTCCTCAAACCAATCATCTCGCAACTCTACGGACAGCAGACCCGGCTCCATTATGCCGTCCCCAGAACCTCCGCAACTACGGTCCCCGTAGCGGCCGATGCCGATACGACCGCCATTTCGAGGTTCAACACGCAAACCAACACGGCAAATATAAAAAATCCGTTCGTAATTCCCGGGCTCAAAAAGATCGTCATCGACCCCCAGCTGAACCCCAACCTTACGTTCGCTACCTTCATCGAGGGAGAGTGCAACCGGCTCGCCCGTTCGGCCGGCATGTCCGTCGCCGTAAACCCCGGAAACAACCCCTTCAACCCCTTATATATATATGGAGACTCCGGACTCGGGAAGACGCACATCGTGCAGTCCATCGGACACGAAGTGCGCGAACGCCATCCCGAATTGCAGGTCCTCTATGTCTCGATGAACAAGTTCCAGGCACAGTTCCAGACCGCATACAAGAACGGTGAAATCCCCGATTTCATCCACTTCTACCAGATGATCGACGTCCTGATCATCGACGACATTCAGGAACTCACCGGAAAAACCGGTACCCAGAACGCGTTCTTCAACATCTTCAACCACCTGCAACTCGCCGGAAAACAGCTTATCCTGACCTCCGACAAACCGCCCGTGGAGTTGAAGGACATCGAGCAGCGGCTGCTCACCCGCTTCAAGTGGGGGCTCTCCGCACAGCTCAACACGCCCGACTACGACACCAAGCTCAAGATCATACGCGCAAAGGCACAGAAACTCGGCGCACAGGTCTCCGACGAAGTCGTGACCTATCTGGCCGACAACATCTCGGCCAACGTCCGCGAGATCGAGGGCGCCCTCTCGTCGCTCGTCGCCAACGCCTCGTTCCTCGGACGCAAGATCACCACGTCGCTCGCCAGGGAGATCCTCAAAGTCTACGTCAAGATCAACCAGCGCGAGATCACCATCGACCACATCATCCAGGTGGTCTGCCAACACCTCGGTCTGGACTTCGAGCGCTTCAACTCCACGGAGCGTACCCGCGAGATCGCACAGGCCCGGCAGATCGCCATGTATCTGGCCAAGCAGCACACCAAGGCGCCCCTGACGACCATCGGAGCCGCCATCGGGGGCCGCAACCACGCCACGGTGCTCCACTCCTGCAAGGCCGTCTCGAACCTGCTCGAAACCGACAAGGCCTTCCGCCGACAGGTCGAGGAGATCGAAAAGAAGGTTCTGGCGCAATAAAACTAAAAAACCGCGACTTACGTTGCGGTTTTTTTATATCTTTGTATAATACTTCTATCAAACCGGTGAATTCAGTTGTCAAGGGTTCGGATATGTAAGAACGGAAAACGGGAGATTAATCATTTATGTTCAAAGCCAAGGGGACTGCTATGTATATAAATCCGATCTCCGCGAATATCAGTATATGTTCCACTACAAAGACCACCTCGGAACAGATTGCAATATGTACTTCAATCTATAATAATAAGCCGTTGAAAAAGCCGCGACAAGTTATGTCACGGCTTTTTCTTATCTTTGCCGAAAATCTCTCCGGCATGGACCAACCCAAACTCGAACGGCTGCTGCGGCTCATGAAGCTGCTCACCGCCAACACCACCTACAACGTCGACCAGCTGGCCGAACGCCTCGACATGTCGCGAAGAACCGTCTACCGGTACATCGACACCTTCCGCGAGGCGGGCTTCGTCATCAAGAAGTCCGGCGACTGCATCCGCCTCGACAAGGAGTCGCCCCATTTCCGCGACATCTCCCAACTCGTCCACTTCACCGAGGAGGAGGCCCTGATCCTCAAAAACGCCATCGAGAACATCGACGACACCAACCTCCTGAAACAGAACCTCAAACGGAAACTCTACTCGGTCTACGACAACAAGACGCTCGCCGACACGGTCGTGCGCGGGAAGAACGCGCCCAACATCCGGCGCCTGATCGAGGCGATCGAAGAGCAGCGGCAGGTCACGCTCCACGGATACCAGTCCGGGCACGGCGGCGAGGTCCGCGACCGCAGGGTAGAGCCCTTCGCCTTTACGACCAACTACGTCCAGGTGTGGTGCTACGACCTCGAAAGCCGTTCGAACAAGCTCTTCAAGACCGCACGCATCGGCTCCGTCGAACCCTCCGGAACCCCCTGGGAACACGAATCCGAACACGAGGAGGGCTTCATCGACGTGTTCCGCATGCACGGCGGGGAGCGTCACCGCATCCGCCTCGAACTCGGGCTGCTGGCCTGCAACCTCCTCTGCGAGGAGTACCCGCTGGCCGAGCGCGACATCCGGCCACTCGGCCGCGGCCGCTGGATACTCGACACCGAGGTCGCCGGAATGGCCGGCGTCGGGAGGTTCGTCGTCGGGCTCCTCGACGACATCCGCATCGTCGAATCCCCCGAGCTGACCGATTACATACGAAACTATATCGCACAGAATCTGAAATAAGGAACGTGTTATGATCGACGAAATTCTCGCCTACAACCGGCAGTTCGTCGCCGAAAAGGGCTACGAACGATTCATCACGGACAAATACCCCAACAAGCGCATCGCCATCGTCACCTGCATGGATACGCGGCTCGTGGAGCTGCTCCCCGCGGCCCTCGGCCTGCGCAACGGCGACGTCAAGATCATCAAGAACGCCGGAGGGACGATCACCAACCCCTTCGACAGCACGGTCCGCAGCCTGCTGGTGGCCATCTACGAGCTGGGGGTCGCGGAGGTGATGATCATCGGGCACACCAACTGCGGCGTGCAGGGCATGGACAGCGCCGAAATGCAGCACGCCATGAAGCTGCGCGGCATCCCCGAGCAGCACATCTCGCTGATGAAGCACTGCGGAATAGATCTCGACCAGTGGCTCCACGGCTTCGACGACACGGAGTCGGCCGTCCTCGAAACCGTAGATCTGGTGCGCAACCATCCGCTCGTCCCCGACGACATCGTCGTGAAGGGTTACATCATGGACTCCACGACCGGAGAGCTGCGGCCGATCGGCCATTAGCGGCCATCCTCCCGAAAAAACGTCGGATACCGACGCTTTTTTTGTATTGTGTCACAACCTGACACAACCGGATTGTTCCTTTGCAGTGTGAACCAATAAAAACACTACGATTATGGGAACAGCCTACAAGATCAGATGCAAGCACTGCGGTGCGCAGTTCGACCACTACATGCAGCCCGGGTACGGCATCCTGCCCGCCTGCGTCGGCTGCGGCGAGTACGTCGAGACCGAAACAGCCATCCGCTGCCCGGCCTGCCACCACCGGATCAACAACTCACAGGAGGAGTTCAACGAGCAGATCGAAGTCACCTATCAGTGGGACTGATCCGAAAAATTCGCCCCGGGACGCGGAAATAAGCGGAATTTTTCGTAACTTTGAACAACTGATTTTTTCTCGACGGAACCTATGACCACTTTGAAGACCGGCGATATGGCCCCCGATTTTCGGGCTTCGACGCAGAACGGTGATACTCTGACGCTTGCCGACCTGCGCGGGCAGCGCTTCATCCTCTATTTCTACCCCAAGGACAACACCTCGGGGTGCACGCTCGAAGCCAAAAGCCTGCGCGACGGAAAGGAGGAACTCGCCCGCATGGGCTTCCGCATCATCGGCGTGAGCCCCGACAGCGAGCGATCGCATCAGAACTTCTGCGCCAAACACGACCTGAACTTCACCCTGCTGGCCGACACCGACCATGCGGTGTGCGAAGCCTACGGCGTGTGGGCCGAAAAGTCGATGTACGGACGCAAGTACATGGGCGTGTTGCGGACCACGTTCGTCATCGACGCCGACGGCTGCATCGAGAAGGTCTTCACCAAAGTCGACACCAGGAACCACTACCAGCAGATCGTCGACGCCTACAAACAGTAACTTTCTCATGCGCGCTGCGGGACATATCACATTGACCTTGACCGTCATGCTGGGGCTGGCTCCGCTCTGCGGGGCCGCACAGGAGGGGCCGGGCATGCGGACGTCAGGAAGGGTGGCGAAACCCGGAATCGGGACTCCCGGAGAACTCTTCCCGCAGCAAGTAGAGCCGCTCAACGGTTGTGTCGAATGGCTTCGCGAAGAGGTCGACCCGATTCGCAGGGCCCGGAGGCAGATCCGCAGGGAGATGTACCGGAGGGCCGACGAGCAGGCCATGCAGGCGGCGGCAGGAGCCGTCCGGAGTTCGAAACCGCAGGATCCTGCCGTCGAATGGGCCGACTGGCGGTTCAGCGTCGGAAACAACGGTAATTGGAGTCCCTATCCCGACCGGGAGCTCGATGCGAGGAACATCCGGTTTCCGCTGCGGATGAAGACCGACAACCGCCCCGAAGCCGAAAAGGCCCTCGACCGGATGAGAAAGGAGCACCGTCCCTAACCGGGGGAGGGTAGCGAGAGGGAGCAAGAGGGAGAGAAGGGAGAGAAGGGAGAGAAGAGAGAGGAGAGAGAGGAGAGAGAGAAGAGTGAGAAGAGTGAGAAGAGTGAGAAGAGTGAGAAGAGTGAGAAGAGTGAGTGTGTGTGTGTGTGTGTGTGAGTGAGTGTGTGTGTGAGGAAGTAAGGAAGTGAGGAAGACGAGAACCAAGAAAGGAAATAGAATAGAAAACCAAGTAATACCGATACACGAAAATGGCAGAAAAAGTACCTGTTAACGCGGACAAGCTCAAAGTGCTCGACGCGGTGATGCAAAAAATAGAGAAGGACTTCGGAAAAGGCTCGATCATGCGCATGAACAGCACCGAAGTGAACGATATCCCGGTCATCCCGACGGGATCCATAACCCTCGATATGGCACTCGGCGTCGGAGGATACCCCAAAGGCCGCGTCATCGAGATCTACGGCCCCGAATCGTCGGGTAAGACAACCCTCGCCATCCATGCCATCGCCGAGGCACAGAAAGCCGGAGGCATCGCCGCATTCATCGACGCAGAACACGCCTTCGACAGCTTCTACGCCCAGAAACTGGGCGTCGATGTCGACAACCTGCTCATCTCACAGCCCGACAACGGAGAACAGGCCCTCGAAATCGCAGACTCGCTCATCCGGTCCAGCGCCATCGACATCATCGTCATCGACTCCGTGGCCGCACTCACGCCCAAAGCCGAAATCGAGGGCGAAATGGGCGACTCGAAGATGGGTTTGCAGGCCCGGCTCATGTCCCAGGCCCTGCGCAAACTCACATCGAGCATCTCCAAGACCAAGACCGTCTGCATCTTCATCAACCAGCTGCGCGACAAGATCGGAGTCGTATACGGAAACCCCGAGACCACAACGGGCGGTAACGCCCTGAAATTCTACGCCTCGGTCCGCATCGACATCCGACGCATGTCGGTCATCAAGGACGGCGAGGAGCAACTCGGCACCCGCACGAAGGTCAAGGTCGTCAAGAACAAGGTGGCACCCCCGTTCAAGCGCGCCGAATTCGACATCATGTTCGGCGAGGGCATCTCCAAGATCGGCGAGATCATCGACCTCGGCGTCGACTACGGAATCATCAAGAAGGCCGGATCGTGGTTCTCCTACGGCGACCGCAAGATCGGACAGGGACGCGACGCCGTCAAGGAACTGCTGAAAACCGATACGGAACTCGCCGCCGAAATCGAACAGAAGGTCCGCGAGGCCCTCAAAAACCCCAAAAAGGAGTAGCCTATGGGATACACTGCCGAGGATGAAGCCCTGATTAAGGAAAAGTGGGACGACCTGCTCCTCGCCTGTACGCGCATCTGCAAGAACGATGAGGACTGGAATCTGATCAAACGCGCATTTTTCCTCGCCAAAGAGGCTCACGAGGGGGTACGGCGCCGCTCCGGCGAGCCATACCTCCTGCATCCTATTGCAGTGGCCCGAATCGTCATCGACGAGATCGGACTCGGCGTCAAATCGGTCGTCGCAGCCCTGCTCCACGACGTCGTCGAGGACACCGAGTACACCGTCGAGGACATGGAACGAATCTTCGGTCCCAAGATCGCCTCGATGGTCGACGGACTCACCAAGATGTCCGGCGTATTCAACGCCGACACCTCCGAACAGGCCGAATACTTCCGGAAGGTACTCCTGACCCTCTCCGACGACGTCCGCGTGATCCTCATCAAGATCGCCGACCGGCTCCACAACATGCGGACCCTGGAATCCATGCCCCTCAACAAGCAGATCAAGATCACCGGGGAGACCATATACCTCTTCGCCCCCCTGGCATACCGGCTCGGGCTCTACTCGATCAAGAGCGAGCTGGAGGACCTCTGCATGAAGTACCGCTTCCCGCAGCAGTATGCCGAGATCACCCGAAAATTGCAGGAGAGCGAGGCGTCCCGCAAGGAGTTCATCGACAAGTTCAACGCCCCGATCATCGCCGCATTGAACCGCGACAACTTCAATTACGAGATTTCGGGACGCCTGAAAAGCGTCTACTCCATTTGGAGCAAGATGCAGCGAAAGCAGATCCCCTTCGAGGAGATCTACGACCTGTTCGCCATCCGCATCGTCTTCAAACCCCTGCCGTTCCCCTCCGAAAAGACACAGTGCTGGCAGATCTACTCGACGATCACCGACATCTACACCCCCAAACCCGACCGTCTGCGCGACTGGATCTCGATGCCCAAGGCAAACGGCTACGAGGCGCTGCACTCGACCGTCATGGGACCCGACGGCGTATGGGTCGAGGTGCAGATCCGCACGCAGCGCATGGAGGACATCGCCGAACGCGGGTTTGCGGCTCACTGGAAATACAAGCATGCCACGATCTCGCAGGACGAGGATGAATTCGACAAGTGGTTGAAGCAGATACGTGCCGCGCTGAACAGTCCGACGGAGAACGCCGTCGACTTCCTGGACAACTTCAAGTTATCGCTGTACACATCTGAAATCGTAGTATTTACACCGAAAGGAGAATCCCGGAAAATGCCCTACGGCGCTACGGCGCTCGACTTCGCGTACGACATCCACTCGAAGATCGGAAACAGCGCCATCAGCGCCAAGATCAACCACAAGCTCGAACCCATCACCACGCAGATCAACAGCGGAGACCAGATCGAGATCATCACCGCCGACAACGCTCGCCCCAAACCCGAATGGCTCGAAGTCGTCACCACGGCCAAAGCCAAGCAGGCGATCAAGAGCTTCCTCAAACGGGAGCGCCAGAACAACATCGAACACGGCATGCAGATGCTCGACGAGAAGATGAAGTCGCTGAACATCAAACTCAGCGGCCGCGTCCTGCGCAAAATCGTCCCCATCTACGACTGCAACAACAAGGAGGAGCTGTACAGCAAGATCGGAGCCGGTATCGTGACGCTCGAAAACCTCGACAAGGCCCTCAAAGTCAACTCCAAAAGCAAAATCCTCAAATTCTGGACCCTCTTCATTCCCCAAAAGGAGGAGGAGGAGACCGACGATACGGCCCCGGGGGATATTGCCCCGGTGGCAGATGTCCCGGCGGAACCCCAGTTCGAGATCGCCGAATGCTGCAAGCCCATCCCCGGAGACAAGGTCGTGGGGTACAAGGATCCCGCCTCGGGAAAGATCATCGTCCACAAGGCCACCTGCGACGAATTGAACCGTCTGGCAGCCCAGTACGGCAAGAACATCGTCAAGGAGGAGATCAAATGGTCGCAGCACAAGGCCATGTCCTATCTCGTGACCACCGAGTTGCGCGGAATCGACCGCCAGGGGCTGCTGCTCGACCTCGCAAAGGTCGTTACCGACGACTTCAACATCAACATCCGAGAAGTCAACATCCACAGCCACGACGGCATCTTCGAAGGCAACGTAAGTCTCTATGTGAAGGATGCCGAAAGTCTTAATGCCGTCATGGACAAGCTCCGAAAAATCAAAGGAATAGAAACCATCAAACGAACCATGAACTGATCCGGTATGGAGGATTTGTCGACCATAATCTGGACGGTGGTCATCGTCGGGGCGATGATCTTCAACTCCGTGGCAAAGGCCCGCAGGGCCCACGCAAATGCGAAAGGGGAGGATGCTCCGCAGCACGACGAAGCCTGGCCCTCGATTCCGTGGGAGGAGGAGCGGAAAGTTTTCCGAGATCCCGCGCCGGAGACTCAACCGGAACAGCGGGAGCAGCGGGAACAGAGAGGGCAGAGAGGGCAGAGAGGGCAGAGAGGGCAGAGAGAACAACAAGGGCAGCAAGGGCTGTCCGGTCAGTCAGCCCGGTCGGCACAGCCGGAGCAGGCTGCATACCCCATTCAATCGACCCGGCCGGTTCAGCCTGCCGGATCCACAGGGCCGCAGCCATTCGCGGAAACCGGCTCGCGGGGAGCATCCGAGGGTCTGAAAGCACTGGTTTCCTCATCGGAGCAGCATTTGGAACAGCTCCCGGACGGCAGTGGTACAGCCCGGAAAGGCGGAAAGAGCGCAGAAATCGGGGCCGGCAGAGCAACCAGAACCGGCGGATCAAACGGATCGGCAGATCGGCTTCGGGAAAACATTGCGGAGGAGAGCGCCACGGAAATCGCCGAAGAGTTCGACCTGCGCCGGGCAGTCATCTATTCCGAAATTTTAAAGCCCAAATTCGAGGAACTCTGAACCCGGCGGAGGGGGGGGGCAGCCAAGAGCCGCAAAACGAGCCCGTAATCCGCATAACAGGCCCATCCACCGCCCCGGCGGAGATCACCGGAGCGCAGGGCCGCAGGATATATCCTCGTATTTCGTGTCGGAATAATCGACAACCGGCGGCATCTGCCCGGGAAAAGGTTTCGGCAAGCCGAAAGGAAGCGAGGTTCGGATGGAAATTCGGGTGGGTGCACCCAACAAGAAACGCAAGGATCAGCCCGCAGAAACGACCATCCCGCAACACAGGGGAGAAGGACAACAAGAAGAAATTTTCGACAATTCGCAAATTTAATCCATACAACAAGGAAGACAATGGCAACGATTTTTTCACGCATCATCGCAGGGGAGATCCCCTCGTACAAGGTCGCCGAAGACGACCGCTATTACGCATTCCTGGACATCAATCCGCTGGCAAAAGGACATACGTTGGTCGTCCCGAAACAGGAGGTCGACTATCTGTTCGATCTCGATGACGAGACGCTGGCCGGGATGATGGTATTCGCAAAAAAGGTGGCAGCCAAAATCAAGCGCGAAATAGCGTGCAAAAAGGTCGCAGTCGTCGTTTTAGGGCTCGAAGTTCCCCATGCACACATCCATTTGATCCCCATTCAGAGCGAAAGCGACGTCGATTTCCACCGCGAAAAGCTCCGATTGACGCCCGAAGAATTCCGCGAAATAGCCGAAAAACTCGCCCGATAAGGAGCTGTTGACAACTATAAAAAGCTCTGTATTTGAGCCGGATAGTGGGTTATGAACACTGTTCGGCTCTTTTTTATTTAACATAATATATCGAAAAAGCAAGGAATCTTGAAATCCGGGGTAGGCAACAGTGTGAATATGCAAAAAAAGCGGAAAAATCAACACGAAAGGGTAGTATATTTACAAATGTAAACGCACGAAGACGTGTAATTTTCCATTTGTAATTACACCTGTAAACGAAAATCTTTGCGCACAATTGTTAATTATTACTTTTGTAAATCACGACAGGCAGAACGGTAAAGGCTGCGCAGGGGTAGGATATAAGTGAGTTAAATGATTAAATTATAAGAAACAACATCCGTAAAATCAGCGTATTACACTGCTTATTTAAAGAATAGAATCATAGAAAGCGGTACGGCAGGGCAGATGAGGTGAGAAAACGGTGGCACAGGCCTATATATACAACATAATATGCTTTTTATCAGTATTATAGTCAATTTTATATAAATTTAAACTTCAATATAAGTACAGAGGTTGGTTTTAACCATATTTTTGATTTTACTTTTGTAAACTTTGTCAACACTTATTAACATTTTACAAGTGTATATTTTCCTTGCTTTACAAAAAGAAAATGTTTATATTTGTAAAAAATTACGCCGATGAGGGAAAAATTGCTCGATTTGATGAAATCCGAAGGCTTGAAGCCAAGTCAGCTCGCCGATTTGCTCGAAATCAATCCGGCCGGAATTTCACATATCCTTGCCGGAAGAAACAAACCCAGTTTCGAACTCCTCCAAAAAATACTCCGCCGATTCCCCAGGATCAATCCCGACTGGCTGCTGCTCGACTCCGGGTCCATGTATCGAAACAACGGATTCGCGGCAGACTCTGCCGAAACAGAAGCAAACTCCCCGGCAACGTCGGCACAATCGCCCGGCAGGATGAACTCCGACAACGGACTCTTCGGATCCTCGGGATTCGGTCTCCCGGGAAGCAACGCTTCGGCTGCGGACAACATGAACAATCCGGAATTCGGAAGATTTGCCGGCAGGTCGCCCGGAAACGAAGCGAACGGCGGGAACATCGCAGCACATGGATCTGTCGGCAGTGCTGCGGGAACGGGCGGAGTTGCCGGGACCGGAGGTGGCCCGGGCAGCGCGGCAGGCACAGTCGGCGGAATCGGCGGAATCGGCGGCCGGGCCAATGCAGCCATTCAGCGGATCGTCATCTTCTATGACGACCAAACCTGCGAATGTTACTTCCCGACAATGCGATAATTCCGGCGGGAGGTACAGGCCGGGAGGAAGATCGCACGCTCGGACGGTTGAAACGCCGGGACTCGCGTAAAACGGCGCGCAATAAGTTACTTCCCGACAATGCGATAATTCCAGCCGGGAGTACAGGGTCGGGAGGAAGATCGCACGCTCGGACGGTTGAAACGCCGGGACTCGCGCAAAACGGCGCAATAAGTTACCTCCCGACAATGCGACAATTCCGGCCGGGAGCACAGGCCGGGAGGAAGATCGCACACTCGGACGGTTGAAACGCCGGGACTCGCCCAGAAACAACGGCTGGAACACCATGAAAACGCAAAATAACAATCGATCGGATACTTCCGGGGGCGGCAGCAACGAACTCCGGAAAATACCCAACGTCGGAAAACGAACCGAAAAAGTCCTCCGCGAAATGGGATACGACTCCATAGAATCGCTGAAAGGAAAACGCGCCGTGGATCTCTATGCCGAAGAGTGTTCGTTGAAAGGCTCTCCCGTCGACCGCTGCCAACTCTATCTCTATCGGGCCGTGGAATACTTCGTCAATACCGAAAACCCAGACCCGGCAAAATGCAAATGGTGGCTTTGGAAGGACGAACAGGTCGAAGTGGCACCTTGCGGTGCTGTTTGTGCGGAATGCGGGCGCTTCCCGTCAGCATGCAAAGGGTGCAGGTCGATTCGGGGAAAAGTATTCTGGCTGGAATACACGCATGAAGCCTGTTGTCCGGTATATGACTGCTGCGTAAACCAAAAACGAAAAAGACATTGCGGCGGATGCGTGCATCTTCCGTGCGGCCGTTACAAAAAGGATCCGACCGTCTCCGACGAACAAAATGCCGAAAATCTGCGGATAATGCTGGACCGGCTGAACCGGGCACGTCGGAAATAATCAGACCTGATCGGCAAATCCGGTTCCGGAAAAACATCTGGCAGCACATTATCAACTCATCGCAAACTCCGTATTCCGCAAAACATCGGAATATGGCAATCATATATTATATGTATGGGATCGTACAGAGCCCGATTATACATTAAGAGTAAGTCAAAACCGGATCAACAGGCAGAGAGTCAATGTCGCACACAGGATGAAAGAATGAAATAATATTTACATTATTGTATAGAAATAATCGGAACAAAAATGTTCATAATAGGTATAATTTTACAAATGTTAAAAGGAGAGATAAAAAAAATAGGGTTGAATAACAACCCTATTCAGATAGAAGACAGAACGTAGACATTTACGCGCACGCACGTGTAGCACGCGCACGCACGTATCGGAAACGCTTCGGATCTTTTTATTTGCCTTCGGCAGATCCTCAGCTATAAGGAAGAAGTGAAACGAAGTAGCAACGTGCATCCGCTCCGGGCTTTGTGGAGGAGCCCAGAGCGGAGCAGTTGCAACGTTAGGAATTTTTGCGCTTTTCGTAACGTTCTTTGGCTTCAAAATAATCTTCGAGGGCTTGACGTCTTCGTTCACGACGCTCCTTTTGCATTTTACGCTCAAAACGAAGCCCAACAGCAATAGTAATTACAAGAAGAATAAGAGAACCAACACCAGAAATAACACCAAACATCCAATCAGGCATAACAATAAAATTTAAAGAGTTGCGGCAATAGCGCCAAGTGCATCATCGTCAACGGCCCAGCCAGAAGCGGCGCCAGTTTTAGAACCTTCTTTAAACCAGCCGCGAGCTTCGGCAGAAATTCCTAAAAGGGTAGAAACACCAAATTTAGCCCAACCGATCGCACGCAAGTGTTTAAGGTACTTAATTTGAGCATCCGTATAGTCATTTTCCTTACCAAGACGCTCAATTTCCGCATCGACCTTACGCGCACGGGCTTTGGCTTCGGCAGACTCGGCATCAATACGATCCTTTTCAGAAGGACCGAGAACGCGAGCCCTATACCAATTAAGAGCCGTCTCGGACGTCTTAAGGGCATTCCCTCGAATAATAGAATCAATCTTGTAAGGCCGGGCTTCATTCTCCGTTTGAGCTTCCGCGTTCATCTTACGAGCAGACGCACGAGCGGCTTCCGCATCAGCTTCATTAAGAACCTTGCGAGATTTAAGCTCGTCAATTCGAGCGTCAAATTCTTTCGATGCCTTTTGCTTCAACTCCAAATCACCGGAAGCAAGAGCGGCCTGCATTGCAGCCATATAATCAGCCCAAGCAGCTTCGACAGCAGATTTTGCGGCTTCGGATTCAATTTTCGAAACAAGAGCTTCACGCTCACGCTCAAAGAGAGGTTGCAACGTGTTTTTCCACTCTTGATCTACGGCTTCGGCATTGATCTTACGCGCTTGCGCATCAGCAACTTTCGTCTCGTTTTTAAGACGAAGAATATCAGCAGGATGCATAACAGGAGAACGGCCAGAACCGTTATAATCACCACCAGCAGAAGGATTCGACGAAGATATAGAACCGGAAAAACCTCCAATTCCGGCTCCGCCGGGAGAGGAACCGTAAACAGCCTCGGGAGCTATGCCAGCGGCACGCCAGCGAGCAACAGAGTTAACAGGCGAATTGTAGTTAGCTTGGTAATCAAACAAATTCTTTTCATATTGCGACTGCAAATACATATTACGCTCATTATACTGCTGTTGCAACTCCATCTCCTTTTTACGGTAATTCCAATTACGACCAGCACCGAAAAAAGAAAACATCTGATCAAGGGCACCAGAAACGAGAGAACCGCCAATATTAAGGGGATTTTTAGGGTCTGCCATAATTATTGACTTTTAAAGGGTCGGACGTGCTTTCCGCACTCCGCAATATATATCAAGTATATTGCGGCCGACCCTCAAATTTAGAAATTATTTCACATTTGCCAAATCTTCGGCTGCTCTTTTCTCCGATTCAGAAGCATATCGAGCAGAAGCATAATCAACAATATCCAAACGTCCTACCGTAGGATCACATCCCATATCAATCTCATTTGCAGAGATTTGTTCAGCAGACGAGAAAGTTGCAGGAAGGGGAGGACGATTCGAAACACCGTCCAAATCAATACCACCTTTGAGGTAGTAAGAGAAAGGACGACAGATACGTTTTTCACCTTTCGTAAAAGGCGAAACATGAACAACCGGAGTACGGTTTTTAGCCGTACGAAGTTGAGTAAGTGTAAATTTCGGATACATAGTTAAAGTAAAAGTTTAATTAGCGACCCAAATAAGGCATC
Source organism: Alistipes sp. An66 (assembly GCF_002161445.1). Lineage (GTDB taxonomy): Bacteria > Bacteroidota > Bacteroidia > Bacteroidales > Rikenellaceae > Alistipes > Alistipes cottocaccae. Next base: position 6,797 of record NZ_NFHT01000024.1, on the reverse strand, counting down.
CAATTCTTCGAAACCTCAGAAGTTACGGTGAGATCAGCGTAGAACGAGTAGGTAAAATTAGCCTTCAAATAAGAACGATCAACAAACATATACTGCCATGCCATCGGATTGACATAGGTAGAGAAGTTGTCAGAAAGTTCATAACCAACGGGCACAATTTCCTCGTCATAAGCCGGAGTGCCTTCAAAGGTATAAGCCTCAGTAAAATGACGAGCAAGAACCCAAAATTGCATATTACCATTTTGGGCAAACTCACCATGAAGACGAGGATAATCAGTACGCAACCAATCCCACGCAACAGTATCACCAACTACCGACATATTAGGATCAGAACCGGTTCGAGAAACGCCATCATCAAGGAAAGGATTATTCTCCATTTCAAAACTATTAGGCATCATGGTATAACGCCAACGAGGAACAGATTGAAATCCAATACCGTTAAGCTCCGGATTAAAATCACCAATAAAGTCGTCGCAAAAGAGATCGGGATGAAGACCCTGAGAATAAGATGCAGAAGGAACAAGGAACGTCACGAAGATGACCGTGCCGGGCTGTGAAGCATAGTAATCAATCTTACGATTGCCGAAATTAGAGAACTTATCAACACGACCTGCCATTTGGCCAATAGACGAGGATTCAGCACCATTTGCACCGACAGCGGTAGAGACAACATTCATCGGATCAATATAGGTCTGCCAAACGCCGAGGAAATCCGGCTTATCGACATTAACGTCAGATTTAGCACCCCAAAGGGTTCTAAAAATATCTTCGGGACGACCTCCGGATACAAAAAGACGATCCAACATATTCTGAATCTTCGTCTGCAAACGAATCTGAGGAACAGCAACAGAATCTCCATCCGGAGTAGTCTCAACCGGAATAGTAGTGGTAGGAGATTCGCCAATATTAATAATATTATTGAAGAAATCGGGCGAATAAGGAACAGCAAAAAGACCGCCGTGAGCACCAGCACCGTGAAGCAACCAACGCAAAAAAGAATAATTTTCAGAAGTACCATAAGTCACCATATATTCCGCCAATTCAGTAGGAAGATTAGGAGACTTGTAAGAAAAATTACCCAAATCATGAATAGCATCAAGAAAATTATTAGGATCAAACTTCTGGTAAAGCTCATCAAAACGAACACCAGCCAAAGACGAGTCTTTAAGCTCCTTTGCAAGGACATAAGCAGATTTGGAATAATAAGCATCCGTTTCTTGAACATTCAGAATATAATAATAATAAGTCAAAAAATAAGCAATAGCGGGCTCAATACGCCAACGCCAAGAAGGCAGCAAACCAGGACCAACGGCAGAAGGAAAAGCAGCAACAACAGGAGGAACAGAGCCAGCAGCAACACCAAGCCAATCCCAAAGACCACCACGACCAACATGGCAATTACGATTAACAAGATCAACACCAGCAACAGGAGATTCCGTCAAAGGAACATCAGAAGTCCAAAGAGCATAAAGGTAAGAAGAGAAATCAGCAACGTCAGAAACCTCAGGTAAAGGAAATCCAGCCTGCAAAGCAGAAGAGCCATAACCAATCAATTCCAAAAAAGATTCACCTCCATCAGCAGGCCAATACTCGTAAGGACAGAAACAATAACGAGTGAAAGTTTTAATCTCTTCAGTAGAATAACGCTTACCATGACGCAACCAGCCATAAAGGATCGAATCCGGGGTGAAGGTTGCAATAGTAACAAGCTTAAAACCATTCATCAGCGGGCCTTGAATAGGCTCCGACTGGATCAAATTAGCAATAGAGCCGCGAATGCGCTCCTTTGCATTCAAATGCCGATGATGCGCGACATACGCAAGGCCACAGTGAATTGGGCCGCTGGATGAGGTATTCCAATTATGAACGGCTAACGGTTTATCGTTCTGATAATCGGAAGGAATTCTATATCCTGCCATAGTTAAAATTCTTTGTTTTCTATTTCGGTTAATATCGACTTGCGCGCCTTACGTTTTCGGGTAGGCGGCGCAACAGAAGGCGTTAAGCCTTGCATAACATTAGTAGAACGAAGAGCACGACGAGCAGAAACAAAAGAATTACGATCCTTAAAAGAAAGAGGACCCAAATGAAACTCATCCGGAGGATTCAAATAACGATCCAAAACAATATTCTGATAGTCAACCTTTGAAAATATCTTATTATAGTAATAGCGGGGCATTGCCTGCTTAAAACCATTCAAAAGCATAAAAGGCTGATATTCCAAATCAAACATTTTGTGCATCTTTGCTTCATCCGTGGAGAGATAATTATCACCAATGCCAAGAGAAGAAATGACACGCGGACGAACCTTATCACCGTTCAGAGATTTTGTCAAATACTTGGTAATATAAGAACACGTTTCGTCACAAACATAACCACAATAAATAAAACCGTACTGCCAAACAGACTCTAATTCGAGATTTTGCCCGATGTGAGGACCATAAGGTGAATTTGCAATTTCAGACGGAACACAGAACAGGATACCATGATAGTGCGGGCGACCGTTGAGAGTTCCATACTCACCAATGAACCAATGCCGTACTTGTTTACCGTACCGCTTACGCATACGATCAAGGAATAACCGAACAGCCCGATTCGGGTCGTCAGCAAATTTTTCCAGATAATCATCATTAAAAGTAAGTGTTACAAAAAGATTAATACGACCAGGAGGTAAAGGTCGCCGACACTCATACAAAAGACGAATCCGATACTGATTATTAACGGACTTTTGACACGAATGACAATAACCGCAAGGAACTTCCAAATCATAGTCCGGCGGCCAAATCGTGCCATAAATTTCACGGGAATAATCGCGTATCTCCTTTCGTGTCATATCCTTATACCTCCGATTCACTATTTTTTTGGGGTGCTCGCATGCCATACCGGAAACGATCTTTCATAAACTTCACAACGTCAACAGTAACAGCAACACGACCCATCATATCAGCAGAAAAAGTATAAGCAAGGGCAGAATCACGATTGTAATCCTGCCACAAATGGAACTCATCAGCGTTTAAGAAAGTGAAAACACTAACAAAACGCCTCCTTTCCGGTGAGAAAAGGAGGCGCATGTCGTCACTCCATGCCGTCAGAGTTTCCAGAGCTTTCCACGCGCTGGTCATTAGTCAGAAGGGTATAAGCTTCCGAAACGTCAGCAACACTATTTTCAAGAACGGTAATAGCCGCTTCGGGAGCCGACGAACGTATATCCGCAACAACAGCACGAACGGCTTCGGGACGAGTAAGGACAACAAAAGGACGACCACCAATAAGGATCGAATAAGAAATTTTACGATTTTCCATGATTAAAAACTTTCAAAATTACGTGAGCGAATAATGTAATCGACACGCACCGTGTCAATATGAACTCCGGAACGCCGCATTTTTGCAGTCGCAGAACAAGAGGTGAGAGAGATAACCGCAAGAATAGCGGCCGCGAGAGCGATAATCACAATACGGGCCCAAGCGGGGAACGCTTTAAGCCAGTCAAGCAGTTTTTTCAGATTTTCCACGTTTAGCAGGTTTTACGGGCTCCGCTTCAATCAGCGGGGCGCAGTCGACAGAAGGAACCGAGGACACAGAAGCAGCCTTCATTTCAGCTTCAAGGCCAAGACCAATAATCAGATACTTTGCACTTTTAGCGGTGCACTCGATTTCAACGCCATTAGGCAGGCAGATAACAACTTCAGTTTGCATAATCAAAAGATTTTAAATAGATAGTTTGTAAATCATGTGAGGTGACGAGGTAACGAACGCTACCAAGTCGGAGGAATCTCCGCAAATGAAGAGAAGCAGAGCGGAGATCGGGAAATTTACGAATGAAATCAATCGTATTTTCCGAAGAAAGAATCAACAGAAAGAACATAATAAGCAACATTAACAACAACACTCAAACATGTCAAAGAACCACAATGCAAAGATGAAATAATATTTACATTATGTTAAATAAAGTAAGGAAGAGAAGGAATAAAAGGAAGGAAAAGGGAGTCTTAAATGCCCGGTCACAAAGGGAATCTTAAATGCTCGGTCACAAACGCTCGGTCACAAAGGAAATCTTAAATACCCGGTCATAAAGGGTATCTTAAATGCCCGGTCACAATTATCCGGCCTAACACGGTCCGGCATAACCCAAAGAACAGACCGAACCAAAAACGAATTCGCCGAAACTGTATATACGCTGATTGAAAGATCATTACATGAAAAGCACAAGACGCTCGCCATATCAGGATCCTACGATGATGCATCCGAGCCACCAACACGACCCAAATACCGAAAATCAACCGCAAAATCAACATCAAAAGGCAGAAAAACATGCGGTGAACGAAACAGCTTGCACGTTCCCCCTTTTTTCCCTATTTTTGCGTCCACACGAATCCGATTCAATTAATCCGGGAATTTCAAGATCCGTTCACCATGAAACTCCGACTGTTTCTCCTCTCCTTCGCGACATGTATCGCTGCATGCTCACAACTGCCCCAAAAACAGATGGATAACAACCTATATGTCTCGATACTGCCCCTCAAATACATCCTCCGAAACATCGTGCACGACGACTTCCAGATAAATGTCCTCGTCCCGGCCGGCGCAAGCCCCGAAACCTTCGAACCAACACCCAAACAGTTCGTCGAACTGAATCGAGCCCGATTCATATTCAATGTCGGGCTCATCGACTTCGAAAACGCCCTGCTCGACAAAATCAACGAACCCGAAAAAGTCGTGGATCTCCATGTCGGTATCGATCTGATCGAAGGAGCCTGCGCACACGGAAAACATAACGACAACGGAATCCATCATGATCACGGCGTCGACCCACATGTCTGGACATCGCCGAAAGCATTGAAAATCATGGCCCGGAATGCATTCGAGGCCATTCAGCGGGCATTCCCGGACTCCACAAAGTACGCCGACGCCTACAAGCGGCTACAACAGCAACTCGAAGATCTCGACAACAGAACACACGACAAAATCAAACGCAGCGGAGTCGAAGCTTTCATCGTCTACCACCCCGCCCTCACCTACTACGCCCGCGACTACGGAATCCGGCAGATGACCATCGAAACCGACGGCAAGGATCCGTCCGCAAGACAACTCGCCGAACTCATCCGCACGGCCCGCCAATACGGAATCAACAAGGTGTTCTATCAGAACCAATTCCCGAAATCCGTCGTGGAGGTGCTCGCACGCGACATGAAGGCCCGATACGTCGAAATCGACCCCCTCGACGAGCAGGTCGTCGGGAATATCGACCGAATCACCGATTTAATCGTCGAACCATGAAGCTCGTTACGCTCTCCGACGTCGGCGTCGCATACGACGGATACGAAGCCTTGCAACACGTCGACCTGGAAATCGACGAACACGATTTCCTCGGAATCATCGGACCCAACGGCGGCGGGAAAACGTCGCTCGTCAAGGCCATACTCGGAACCATACCCTACTCCGGGAATATCCGGATGGCCCCCGAACTATTCCGGGGACGCGAACGGCTGATCGGATACATGCCCCAAATCACGAATTTCGACCGTGCATTCCCAATCTCCGTACACGAGGTCGTCCTCTCCGGCTTGCAGGGACGGAAAGGATTCAGAAGCCGCTATTCGCGCGAGGACCGGAACAAGGCCATGGACCTCATCCGGGAGGTCGGAATCGGAGAGGTCGCCTGCCACCCCATCGGTGAGATCTCCGGAGGGCAGATGCAGCGCGCGCTGCTCGCAAGGGCCATCATCTCCGAACCGAGGCTCCTGATCCTCGACGAACCCACCAACTTCGTCGACAACCGCTTCGAAAAGGAGCTATACACCACCTTGCAGCGGCTCAACGAACGTATGGCCATCATCGTCGTCTCGCACGACATCGGAACCATCACCAGCGTCGTGAAGGAGATCGTATGCGTCAACCGCCATGTGCACAGGCACCGGTCGAACATCCTGACGCAGGAGCAGTTGCGGAATTACGACTGTCCGATACAGATCGTCTCCCACGGAACCGTTCCCCACACCGTGCTGGAACACCATCCCGGAGACTGTTGTCCGGATCACGACTGAATCGGCTTGCCGCATAAAAAAGGTTGCGACCCTCCGGATCGCAACCTTTTTTAATGAGGACACGGCACGGCACCGGTCCGGATAACGTGGTCGTTGTTACTTCGCCTCGTTGATCTTGCTCAACTTCGCGAAAAGACCCTCGAACAAATCGTCCATTTCCGCGCGAAGGGCCGCATAGTGCTTGCGGACCAACGACGGATTGTGCGGCTCGGCAGGGTTCATCGCCTTTACGAACAGGGCGTTGCGAACCGAAACAGCCTCCTGCATCACGTCGAAGATCTCTTTCTCCTTCGAGGGCTGGAAACAAATTGCCATATCGCAGTCGAATACGACCTCTTCCAGACGATAGTCGATCTCCTTTTTCAGAGTGCGTAAATTTGCCATGTGATCGTGGTTTTAAAATTTTTGCTACGGCAAAGGTAGCAAATCCTTTCGGATTAACAAGCGCTTTCGCCCTCGGAGTCCGTTTTTTTGGCCGACGGCTGGTCCGGGGCGGCATGGCTGATGGAACAGAGGGATGATGTGCAGGAAGTGCGGCACGGAAAGAAAGAACGGAGAACAGATAAGAGCGGCGCGGAGTGGGTCCGGGCGAGGTGAAAAGCGCACAAGGAAAAGCATGGTGGAATTCGTAAAATGTGCTATAACAACAGATTCGCTACATTAGCTTGCCGCATTTTTACGCTCGTCGGGACGGGTGGTCCCGCCCCTTGGCGCTGGCCGTTCCCCGACCGATGAGCTTAAAAGTGTTAACAG
>NZ_NFHT01000023.1 GCF_002161445.1 Alistipes sp. An66 | reverse complement strand
TTGTCAACACCATAAGTCTACTCTTTTTTAGTTTTTTGTTGATTCCCTATACAAATCTAAAAAATCTGTAGACTTTTTTATTTATCCTTCTCCAGACACACTTTTGGGAACAGTATCAGGGAGGACCTCAATGGTTCTCCCTGTTGCTTTGGGTTTTGAGCTGCGGATTTGTCCCCGGCGGCCTCAAAATGCCCCTTTCAGGGGCCGGGGAAGGGTCGGATTCGGAATCAGAGTCAGGAGGCGGCCGCCCCGTCAGAACTCTGCCATCGGACGAAAAGCCCTATAATGCAACCGCCTCCCGATCTGTGATCCGGGAGGCAGGCAGGTCAATTCTCTATCCGGAACCATTCATCACATCCCGGACAGGCCGCCCCCGATCAATACCCCGGCGTCTGCACCATGTCGGGATTGGGGTTCGATTCGAACTCCTTGGTCGGAATCGGCATGGCGTAGTTCCGATCGGTCCAGAGGATTGTCGTCTTCGCGGCTCCCGGACCGGAGATCGTCTTGTAGTAGTCCGTCTCCTGCTGACCCAGTTTCAGCAGCCGCACGTACTCCCACCACCGCATCTCGCCGAAAAACTCGGCCCACAACTCGTACAGCAGCGGATCGTTGGCCAGATGGTCCGTCTCGTCGACCGTCCGCGTGCGGGCATTCAGCGAGGCGTAGTCCACCGGCGAGGAGCCGTCCACCGGGTAGTTGTAGGCCCGGCGGTGCACCTTGTTCACGTATTCCAGCGCCGTGGCGGGATCCGAATCCTTCAACAGCAGCGCATACATCAGGTAGATCTCCGGCAGACGGATGAAGTAGATGTTATAGCCGGCGACGTTGCGCGTGGCGTCGGCCAGATGACCTTCAAGGTAGTTGTACTTGCGCACCGGCCAGCCGTAGAAGGTCTCGGGATCGTTGCCCGTCGTCGAGGAGGTGTCGACCCACCACTTGTCGAAATCGACCTGTGCGACCTTCCGCGAGGCATTCACCCCGTCGATGGTCATCTGCACCTCGTCAATGAAGGGTTGCAGGGCGCAGACGTACAACCGCGGATCGGGACCGTCCGCCTCGCGTCCGAGCTCGTCGCGGTGCTTCTGTTGCTGGGCCAGATAGGCCTCGTCGAGGTAGTACTCCGTCTCGCCGCCCTCCCCCTGGCGCGACTTCATCACCGCCTTCGACTGCGGCGTCGGATCCGTATATCCGAAGCGTCCCAGGTTGCGGTCGTGCATGTACTGGTTGCCGTAGGACATCGCCGTGCGCGTCCCGTCCGGAGCGATGCAGAAGGGCGGATAGTAGAGCGACAGCGTCGAACCCGTATTGGGGCTTCCGTAGGCGGCGCCGCTCGTCGGATCGGCCCGGTTGCCCACCTCGTAGAACGACTCGCTGTTGTACTCGTACTCGTCGTAGCCGTTGAACATCATGCGGTAGCGGTCGAAGGATTCCAGCGTCTTGCCGCTGTTGTCGATGCAATCTTTCAGGTAGGTCGCCGCCAGCTCGGTCTGCCCGGCGAAGAAGCACGCCTTGGCCCGGAAAGCCTTGGCGGCCCACACCGTCACGCGGTGCGGATCGGTCTGCGTGAGGAGCCCGACGGCACGGTCCAGGTCGTCGATGATCGCCTGGTAGCAGACGCCTGTCTTCTCGCGGCCGATGTACATCTCCTCCAACGTCTTGGGGACCTTTTTGACGATCGGGATCCCGACCCCTTCGCTGTCGGGCTCGCCGTAGAGCGAGAGCATGTGCCACCAGTAGTAAGCCCGGAAGAAGAGGCATTCGCCCTCGTAGTTGTTCAGCGCCTCGGTTTCAGATTCGGGAGCCGAAGTCCGGTAGGCGGCGATCTCCTCCATCGCCGTGTTGGCATAGTAGACACCTTCGCTCAACGCCGTCCAGGGATCGGTTACCTTGTTGTTCCCGACCTTGACCTGCCCCGTGCAGATGTCGATCCAGCCCTGATCCTCGTGCCAGAGCAGGTCGATCGTATGATCGAGGCAGTACATCACATAGCCTGCCCAGTAGTTGCCGAGGAAATACCAGTGGTGCTGGACGCCGTAGACCGAGTTGACCAGCAGGTCGACATGTTCGATCTTCGTGGGGAAGTTGCCCGGCGAGAGCGAGTTCGGGTCGTTGAGTTCGAGCCAGTCGCTGCCGCAGGTCGTCGTCAGCAGGGCCGTCGTCGAGACCGCCGCAAGGTTCCGTATGTTTCGCAGAATGCGTTTCATGATTCGATGTCGATTAAAAGTTCAGATCCAGGCCGAAGGAGACCATCCGGGTCTGCGGATAGGTGCTGCCGTAATAGATGCCGTAGGCGGTCTTCGTGGTGTTCGAAAATTCGGGGTCGAGGCCCGAGAATCCGGTGATCGTCCAGAGGTTGGTGGCCGAGACGTAGATCCGCAGGCGGTCGATCCCCGCCTTGCGGGTCCAGCGCCGCGGGAAGGTGTAGCCCAGCGTGATGTTCTTCAACCGCAGGTAGGAGCCGTCCTCGACGAAATAGTCCGAATAGCGCTGATAGTTGAGGTTGGGATCCTTGACCGGGGCGTTTCCGTTCGCGGCGTCGAGCGCCATGATCCGCGGGCGGTCCGTCAGGCCGTTGCCCATGAAGCAGGAGGCTCCGAAGACGGCCGCCGTCGTGTTGGAGCTCTGCTGTACACTCTCGGTGTAGGAGCGCGCGAGGTTCATCACGTCGTTCCCGGCAATGCCCGCGAAGTCGGCCGCGAAGTCGATTCCGCGCCATTCGAGCGAGATGTTGAACCCGTACTGCACCGTGGGCCAGGGGTTGCCGATGAAGGTGCAGTCATCGTCGTTGATCGTCCCGTCGCCGTTCACATCGACGTATTTGAGGTCCCCGACGCCCGTCAGGCGCTGGTGGTAATAATCATAGCCGTTGGCCTGCGCCCGGGCGTTGAGTGCGTCGATCTCCTCCTGCGAGGTGATCATGCCGTCGGTCTTCAAGCCCCAGAAGCTGCTGATGGGGCGTCCGTTGACCGTCTTGCAGGGGCTGGGGCCCGTGTTGGGATGCCCGCCACCACCGTAGATGTAGGCCGTCGGGAGGCCCAGGTCAACCACCTGGTTGCGGTTCTGCGAGACGTTGCCGCTGATGGCGTAGTTGAAATAGCCGATGTTGTTGCGGTAGCTGACGAGCAGCTCCCAGCCGCGGTTGTCGATGCGCCCGAGGTTCACCGGCATGGTGCTCATGGTCCCGAGCGACGAGGGCGAGGTGATGCCCGACGAATTGGGGACCGACAGGGCGTAGATCATGTCGCGGGTGATGCGCTGATACCAGTCGAAGGAGATCGACAGGCGGTTGCGGAAGAGATCCACGTCGATACCGACGTCGGTCGTGTAGATCGATTCCCACTTGATGTCCTCGTTGACGACCTTGATGTTGTTATAGCCGCCGACGGCCGACGTGCCGTCGAACGAATGGCTCGTGACGTTCTGGAACGCCGCCATATAGGCGAAGGCATTCAGCGCCTGGTCGTTGCCGAGGATTCCCCAGCTGAACCGCGGCTTGATCATCGAGACCCAGCTCGGATTCCACGCCTTGAAGAAGGGCTCCTCGGAGATCTTCCAGCCCACCGACACCGAGGGGAAGACGCCCCAGCGGTTCCTGGGGCCGAATTTCGGCGAACCGTCGCGGCGGACGTTCATCGTCAGCAGGTAGCGGTTGTCGTAGGCGTAGTTCAGACGCGCGAACTGCGAGAGGAAGCGGTCTTCGCTCAACGCGCCCGAGGCGCTCTTGGTGGGGTTCGTCGAGAGGGCGAACGACAAGGGGTCGTTGATCGGGAAATCCGAGGCCGTGGCCGAGAGGTCGGCCAACTGGGCGCTCTTGGCCTCGTAGCCGACCATCATGCGCAGGTCATGCTTGCCGGCGAAGACCTTCTCGTAGGAGAGCGTCGCCGTGAAGGTGTACTGCTCGTCGTAATCGAACGCCTTGGTGTAGCTGTCCTTCGAGGGCGAACGTCCCAGCGTGTTGGCTTCGGAGAAACTGTCGTCGAAGCCGCCTCCGAGCTGCGCCGAACCGGTCAGATTGAGTTTCAGCCCCTTGACGATCTCCCAGTCGATGAACAGGTCGCCGTTGACCATCAGATCCGACTGCTTCTGATGGTGGTAGGCGATGTCGGCCACGGGATTGGCGCCCGAGAAGTCGATTCCGGCGGGAATGGCCGAGAAATCGCCGTCCTCGTCATAGACGCTCATGTAGGGGATCGAGACCCAGGGGAACGACTCCGTATAGGGGTTTCCGCGCAGCCGCGCCAGGTAGATGCGCGTCCCCACGGTCACGGATCTGGCCACCTGGTAGTCGACGTTCAGACGGGCGGAGATCCGCTCCCAGTAGTTGTTCATCTGGATGCCGTTCTCACGTTCGTAGCCGCCCGAGAGGTAATAGCGGAGGCGTTCGCTGCCGCCCGTAAGCGAGAGGTTGTAGCTCTGCTCGATGCCGGGCTGGTAGATCTCGTCGACCCAGTCGGTGTCGGGCAGCGCCGCGGGATTGTCCCAGATCGGATAGCTCACGCCCAGCTCCTTCATGACGCGGATGTAGTCCTCGGTCCCGAGCATGCGGTACATGTCGGTGTACTGACGCACGCCGACATGGCTCGTGAACGAGAGTTTGGGTTTGGCGTTGTAGCTGCCCCGCTTGGTGGTGATGAGCACGACGCCGCCGGCGGCCCGCGATCCGTAGATGGCCGCGGCGCTGGCATCCTTGATCACCTCGATGGATTCGATGTCGTTGAGATTGTAGCCGCTGTTGTTGTCGCAGGCCACGCCGTCGATCACGAAGAGCGGGTTGAGACCGTTGATCGAGCCCACGCCGCGGATCACGATGTCGGAGCTGGCACCGGGTTTTCCGCTGGTCTTCGTGACCATCACGCCGGCCACCTTGCCCTGCAAGGCCTCGGCCACCGAGCGGGCCGGGATGTTCTTGATATCCGACGCCTTGATCGAAGCGATGGAGCCCGTCAGGTCGGACTTCTCCTGCGTGCCGTAGCCGACGACCACGACGTTGTCGAGGCGTTCGGCATCCTCTTCCAGAACGATATCCAGCTTCGGGCGGTTGAGAACCGGCATCCGGAGATTTTTGTAACCGACATAGGAGATGAGCAGCGTGGAGCGTGCGGGAACCGTCAGCGAGAAGCTTCCGTCGGGTCCGGAGATCGTACCGGAGACGGTCGGCGCATCCTTGACGACGATCGTGGCCCCGACCAGCGGATTTCCCTGAACATCGGTCACCGTGCCGGTCACGGTACGGTCGGGGAGCTGCCTCCCGGGGGCGGCATCCGGATCTTCGGGGTTTTCATCGGCCCGGGCCGTAGCGCAAAGCCCGCACAGCAGAAGCACGACGCACAATATGTGCCGACCCGTATAAACCAAGTCGAAATTTTTCATCATCGTAATTTGGGTTTATGCCTTTGCCGCCAATCGGAGTGCCAAAAGCAGCTCGCACAACGAACTCGCTGTTTGTCAATAACTTAACCACAAACACCGAAAGCCCGGAGTGTGGAATTCCGCCACAGGGCGTGTGGAAAAAAATCCACACCCGTTCCGGCCGGGACCGACTTCCGGTGCAGCTCCGGCATGCCGATTGCAGGAGGAAAACAAAATTCCATACGCTATGAAAAATCTGACCTTTTGGATTGAAAGTTCGAAACAGGCCGTCCGTTACTGGTGGCTGTTGCTGCTCGTGGGCATCGCCCTCTTCGTGATCGGGATGCTGACCTTCGTGTTCCCGGCCCGGAGTTACGTGGGGATGTCGATGCTCTTCGGGTGGGTGATCCTCCTCACGGGGATTCTGGAAGTGCTCCTCGCGACGGCCAACCGCCACTTCGTCACGGGACGGGGATGGATGCTGGCCGGCGGGATCATCGAGATCGTACTGGGCGTGATCCTGATCCTCAACGTCGGACTGTCGGCAGCCACACTGCCGTTGTTCCTCGGCTTCTGGCTCATGATGCGCGGGTTCAGCACCATCGGCCTGGGCGGCGACATGCGGGCGCTGGGGATCACCGGTGCGGGATGGACCATCCTGACGGGCATTCTGCTGGTGATCTGTTCGCTGGGCGTGTTGCTCCAACCGACGGCATTCGGAGCCACGGCCGTCGTCGTCTGGGTGGGCGTCACGCTGCTCTTTGCCGGAGTCGCCGCCGGATCCCTCGCCCTGCAACTCCGCAACGCCCACCGCTGTTTCGAAGAAAACGGGCGTCGCTGACACGACGCCTCTTCCCGAAAGCCGTTCACCCCTGCCGTCCCACCGGACGACAGGGGGTGAATCCGTTTTTACACATCCATACGGGCGTCGAGCCGCCGGACCGGTCCCGCCTACTGAAAATCCTCGCGGAACAATCCGTACCTGCGGATCAGACGCGAGATCTCGGGATCGAGATTGCCGCGGTATTTCAGGTTCTCGCGCAACTCGACCGCACGCAGGAAATACTGCACGGCCCGCTCCTCGTCCTCCAGCCGGGCGGCCAGAATGGCGAGCATATACTGGATGTCGGCCGTCGTCGCAGCTTCGGGCTGCGCTTTCAGGATCCGGTAGGCCGCGGCATCGTAGCCGAGCGACAGGTAAGCCAGTGCGGTATTGCGGTCCTCATAGGGGCGCAGGATCGTCAGCGCCTCCTCGTAGCGGCGCTTGCGGAGCAGCTCCACGGCGTGCATGTAGTTCGAGTCGACCTCGGTGGTGTAGACCGTATCCTGCTTCATGCCCCGGCGGTGGAGGTTGAAGCGGAAATCCACGGCCCGCATCTGGGGGTAGATCACGCTCCGCATCCGGGCGTATGCCTGGGGGTATTTCAGCCGGATGCGCCATTCGCGCGTATCGGGATTCCCCTCCCAGCGGATCATGTCCAGAATCTCGGCCTTGTTTGCAAGGAGCGTATCGGCAGCCGCCAGCCGGTAGAGTTCCTCCCAGTCCTCGGCCAGCCACGTCGAGCGCAGCAGGTTCGGCAGGTCGGGCAAACGGTCGTCGCTGTCGGCAACGACCTGGCGTCCCTGTTCGTCGAGCGTGTAGTTCCCGGCGATGTTGAGCGAGTCGTAGAGTACGCGGAACTCCGAGACAAGCACACGCCGCAACGCCTCGGCACGTTCGCGCGCCAGCCGGTCGTTGAGGGCCCAGGCGCCCTCGGGGGATGCCGTGGCGCGGAGCGTGATGCTGTCGATGATGTAGACCGGATCGGTCATCAGATCGCGCGTCAGCGACCGCACGGCGGCGATCTGACGCCGGTTTTCGGGCAGCGTGTCGACCAGCGCGGCCTTCCCGACGGGGAACGTGAAGAAGAAGCGCGCATTGGCCTCGGCGTCGCGCAGCACGATCCGCTGCATGTAACGGGTCCGCTCGTCGAGGAAGCGCGTCATCGACGCCACGTTGTAGACCAGCGTATCCGAACGGGGAATCCGGTAGGAGCGGCCCGCACGGTCCTGGACCTCTCCGGCAAGATAGAGATAGAGTTTCGAGGTGTTCTCGTCGGCCTGCACCTGCTCGGTGTAGTAGTAGTCGATGCGGCCGTCGGGGCGGTAGATCACCGTATCGAGCCGGGCATCGACATGGTAGGGATGGCGGACCAGCCGGTCGAAGGCCTCCCCGCGCCCGGCATCGAGCCGCCGGTTGCGGTCGACCAGCCGCTGCCGCAGCATGCTCTCCCGGACGGCCGCCGTATCGAGGCTGTTCAGCATCCGCAGCCGGTCCTCGACATAGAGCCGGTGGATCCGGTCGTTTTCGAGCAGCGCGCTGTCTCCCATGACATCGAGCAGCCCCTCGATCCGGGGGCGCTGGCGGCCCGTATGGTCCAGCCGTTCGGCGGCCAGTGTCCGGAGTTCGGCTCCGGAGGCTGCATCCACCCCTGCGGAGACCTGCCGGGGGCGTTCCGCCAGTGAACGGATGTATGCCTCGCGTTCGCGCCCCTCCCCGACCGGATAGGCGCCGTCGATGCGCGTGAAGAATTCGCCGCCGGGCAGCACGTCGACACCCTCGCAGCGGAAACGCGGGGCAAAATAGTCATTCAGATGATCGAGCCGGTCGCCCGGATCGGGCACATAAGTCGTATGCCGCTTCACGAAACGGTCCGTCGTACGCACGTAGCGTTTCAACTGCCGCTCCTGCCGCTGCCGCTCCTGCACGGTGGTCCATCCGGCCACCTCGTCATACATCGCCTCCCCGGGGCTCATCCCCTCCAGGCGCGCGGCAGCTGCGGCGTACCGGGCACGTTCGCCGGCCATCCGCTCCATGTAACGCCGGTAGGCGTCGTGGTCGGCGAACCGGTCGAAGAAGTCGGCGCTGTCGACGATCCGGCCCAGATAGGCGTCGTAACGTCCGTACTCGCGCTCCTGCATGGCGCGGAAGCGCCCGCCGCTGTACACCAACGGATCGAAGAGCAGCGTATCGGGACCTTTGCGCAGGTGCGGATCGACGACCAGCTGCCAGTCGAGGTCCTGCAAGGCCTGCGGCACCGAGACGATGAAATCGACGTTGATCTTGCCGTTGCGCTCGACGAGGTTGCGGCGGTTCGCAGCCGAGATGACCACCTCCTCGATGGCCACCGACATCATCTTCTCGCCCGACGCCGAATCCACGGCTACGGGGGTCAGAAAGAGCTGTGTTCCGTCCTGTTTGCGGAAGGTGATGATCTTCGGGGCGCGTGCGGAGTCCGCGGCGGCGCGTTCCAGCGCCTCCGCGCGGTTCGGGGCCGGAAGGTGCACGCCGACCTCGGGATCGCGGTCGGCCAGCCGGCGGATCCCCCCGCAACCGGCCAGAAAGGACCCGACGACAAGGGCCGCCGCCGCGTATCCCAACCATTCACGCCGTACCATCACACCGAAAAGGCTTCGCTTCATTCCCGTGCGGTATCCACCGCCCCGTTGACATCGACCGTGAAGACCCGCCGCCTGCCGCCCGGCGAGGTCTGAACCTGCCGCAGCACGAGCGTCGCATCGTCCATCCAGCTTTCGTAGGGAACCTTCATCTCATAGCGGAACACCTGATCGGTCTTGCCGTCGGCTTCGATCGTCAGATAGGGCTGCCGCTCGGCCCAGTAGGCGCCCGAGAGTTTGCGGCGGCGCTCCATCATGTGCTGCTGGTAGCGGCCGTTGATGAGCACGTGCGGAAAGAGCTTCACCGAACGACGGTCCGGCGTACTCAATTCGGGCAGGATCGCCCAGCTTTGCGAACGGGTCACGGCCTTGCGCGAGACCGCGATTTCCAACGACAGGTGCAGTTCACCGTTCCGTTCGGCCAGGACCTTGCGGGTCACGGCGACCTCCCCGACGATCTGGGCACGAAGCGCGCCTCCGAGCAGCAGGAGGACACAAAGTATGCAATATTTTTTCATGCGGGGCACCGTTTATTTCTTGGAGTTGAACAGATAGACGAACGAAACGCCGAGCTCGGTCGGGATCGGAAGCCAGCGCACCCGATCCGGGCACGGGCCCTGCTGCGGATCGCGGAACAATTCGGCATGGTAGCGCAGACGCCCCACGCCGGCTCCGGCCGAGAGTTCGATGTTCCAGTGTGGGCTGACGTAGAACTGATAGCCGATGCTGAATCCGGCACCGACGAACGATCCCGTATAATATTTCTGATGAAGCCCCGGCAGAATCTGGTCTCCGAAAAAGGGGAACCGGAACCCTCCGACCTCGAATTCCCCGCCGATGAGATGTGCGCCGAAATAGAGCCGCGTATACTTCTCGGCCACCCAGTAACGGTATTCGGGGCGCAGGAACCAGTGCTGGATCTTGTTGTCGGGGCTGATGGTCCAGGGGTTGTAGTTCGCCGTAAGGCCGACGGTGGAGTGTTTGCCGACAGCCATCTCGACTCCGAGATTGGGAGTCATGGCCGCCCAGTAGAGCAAATTGGTCTTCATGGCCACCTGCTGTGCAGAAGCTCCGCAACAGCCGCAGCCGAGCCACAGAAGCCACAAAAAGAGTTTTTTCTTCATCGGGCAGGATTTGGTTTCGTCCGCCGGCCCGGATCAGGGCGGAAGCCGGAAACGACACACCCTCACCCTCGCCGACAAATTGCACAAAAGTGCGGATAAAAAGAAAAAACAAGAGTATCATATACGATACATTTACAACAAAAGGGCAACGCAATATCAGAAAAGGCCCGCCCGTCCGGATCGGAAGAGCGGGTCGTAATAAACATGAAGGGCGCCTCACGGCGCCCTTCCCCATCAAAAATTAACCCTTAAAAATTATCCCCGTTCCGAAGGATTTCCGAGAGGTAATGGTGCAGAAAACACAGATCCGCATCACCCTGAATCACCTCGCGCATGATCAAATCCTCATCTTCGGAGATGGCGTTGTTTGCAAGCTCGTTTTTGTCAAGATCCTCCATAGGCGTCGTCTTTGTCGTTCAAGAGAGTTGTCGTACATATAACGTACACCGCCGAAGGAATATTGTGCCGGATCAGCAAAGAATCAGATTTTTTTCCTTGATCATCCGTCGCAGGTTGATCAGCGCATAGCGCATGCGTCCGAGTGCGGTATTGATGCTCACGTCGGTCTGTTCGGCAATGTCCTTGAAGCTCAACCCGGCAAAATAGCGCATCATGACGACCTCGCGCTGCTCGGCGGGCAGGAGTTCGATGAGTTTGCGCACGTCGCGTTCGATCTGCTCGCTGACCATCGAATCCTCGACCGTGCGTTCGGCGAAACGGAGGGTTCCGAGCATGTCGTAGCCCGCCTCGGCTTCGGATACGGACTTATCCTGCCGCTGTGCGCGGAAGTGGTCGATGACCTGATTGTGCGCAATACGAAGGATCCACGAGAGGAATTTCCCGTTGTCGGTATAACGACCCTCGTCGATAACCCGTACCGCCTTGATGAAAGTTTCCTGGAAAATATCATCGGCGACATCCCGGTCCTTGACCATCATGTTGATGTAGTCACGGACTCTTCTGCTGTACCGTTCGATGAGTTTGGATATGGCGCTCCGATCTCCGGAAAGATAATGATTAAGCAATACCTGATCACTTAACACCTGTGCGTTCATACTCTTTTCTACCAATTAGTTACAAAGAGTAGATTCTTTCCCGATAGGCAATTTCTTTAAGCGTTTTGTTCAATCCGTTAACCGTGTCGCCCTTCCCCAACCGTTCCGGTCGCTCCTGATTCCGTTTCCGTCACCGGGACCCCGCGAAGGGGAATCGACGGTGGCAAGGTAAACATTTTTCCCGAAAAAAACAAATTTTTCCACTCTTGTGAACAATTTCGTCTTTTTCGGGCGACACAGTGCAAAAACCGTACCGAATGCCGTCAGCATTTGACGGGCTCGACGTGAATGGCAATCATGGTTCCCTCGCCGAAACGTTCACGCAGCCGCTGCTCGATGTCGACGGTCAGTTCGTGCGACTCCTCGACGGTCATCTTCCCGTCCATGCGGACGTGGACCTCGATGGCGATGGCGGCACCGATGCGCCGTGTACGCAGGTTGTGGGGCTCGCGGACCCGGGGATTCGCGGCGACGATCCCGAGAATCTCCTTCTCGACCTCCTCCGGCAGGGACTGTTCGAGGAGTTCGCCGAGCCCGGTACGAATGAGGTCGAAGGCGATTTTGAAGATGAACACGGAGACAATCAATGCGGCAATGGGATCGGCGATGCGCCACTTGTCGCCGAGGAAGAAGGCGCACCCGATTCCGAGGAGCGTCCCAAGGGAGGAGAGGGCATCGCTGCGGTGGTGCCAGGCGTTGGCGACGACGCTGGGGCTGTCAATCCGGCGTCCGACGCGAACCGTATAACGGTAGAGGATCTCCTTGACGAGGATCGACACGGCGGCGGCGACGAGCGCCACGGCGCCGGGTCTCGGAAGAAGCCCGCCGTCGATGACGGTGCGGATGCCGCGGATGCTGTTGACGAGGATTCCGGCGCCGACGACCCCGAGCGCAATGCTGATGATGATCGTAGCGAGTGTTTCGTACTTCCCGTGTCCGTAGTCATGGTCCGTATCACGGGGTTTTGCGGAGATGCGGGCAAAAGCGATGACGACGATATCGGTCGCCAGATCGGAGAATGAGTGCACGGCGTCGGCGACCATGGCGCCGCTTCGTCCGACGACACCGGCGGCGAGTTTCAACAACGACAGGACGAGATTGACGACGAGCCCCACGAAGGTCACGCGATAAATCTCCCGTTTACGACAATCGGCATCACACGACATAATCAAGCGACAATTTATCCGCACCAAAAATACGAAAAAAATCGATGTGCCACCCCTGCCAACCGACCTTTTCGAGCCGTTTCTCCGACCGGTTCCTTCACACCGTCCAACCACATGCACAGACCGCAGCCGGCAAGTCTCCGCAAATCAGCGGACCACGATCTCGTCGGTGAAGAGCCAGCCGCCCGACCGGCCGTTCGAAAGCGCACGATAACGCACGAAACGAGCCCGGTCCTCCCCCGTCCAGCCGAAGGACCGGTAGACCGGCCGGTGCTCCTCAACGGGATAGTCGTTCTCCACGGTGGCGAGCTGCCGGAAATCCGCACCGTCGTCCGAAACCGCGATCTCGACCCGCGCCGGAAGCCAGATCCAGGCCGAATACCACTGGATGAAATCGGCCGTCACTTCCCGGATCGGTTTCACAGCCCCCAGATCGACCGTCACCTCCACAGCTCCTCCCAGAAAACCCTGCCAACGGGTCGCATAGCTCCACGAGCCGCGCAGACCGTCGGTCAGCGCCTCCGCGCCGCCCGCCGGATAGGAGCGGTGCCACGGCGTGCCGTACGCAACGGGGCACCCCACGGCGAGATGCTCCGCCGGTTCGCGCGATTCGGGGCGTTCGCCCTGCTCGGCTGCAAGGTCGAAGGCGTTGTAACCCGCCTCCCGCGCCCGGGCCGTGCGCCAGAGCGCCCGCTGCCGGAATTCGTCGTAATCCCGTCCCTCGACGGGGCTCCACGCCACCTCGGCCAACGCAAAGGCCCGCGGATAATACATGTATTCAGCCTGTTCGGGCGTCGGGATGTACTCCGTCCAGAGATTGGCCTGCACGCCCAGCACGTGTTCCCGTCCCGGCATGTCGGCCGGCGCCGGATCGTATCCGTAGACCTTCCACAACGGAAGATATCCCGAGAAGGCCTGGGGCTCGGTCATCGGGTTGTCCTGATAGCCGTCGAAATAGCAGTATCCGCCGGGGGTCATCACCACGTCGTGCCCCGCGGCGGCAGCCTTCCGTCCGCCCTCCTCGCCGCGCCACGACATGACGACCGTGCGCGCCGGGATGTCGCCGCCGTCGAGAATCTCGTCCCAGCCGACCATCGTGCGCCCCTGCGCTTCGAGGAAGCGCCCGACGCGCCGCATGGCCCAGTTCTGCAACTCTTCGGGGCTCTTCAACCCTTCGCGCGCCATCCGGGCCCGACACCTCGGGCAGGAGGCCCAGGCCGCCGTCGAGGCTTCGTCGCCGCCGACGTGGATATACGCCGACGGGAAGAGTTCCAGCACCTCGGTCAGGACCCGTTCCAGGAAACGGAACGACGCCTCGTTGCCCAGGCACAGCTCCCCGCAGCCGTCGGGACGCCCCGGACACCCCAGCTCGGGGAAGACGGCCAGCACCTCCTCGGAGTGTCCCGGGAACTCGATCTCCGGGACGACGGTGATGTGCAGCGAATCGGCGCAGGCGACGATTTCGCGAATCTCCTCCTTCGTATAGTAACCGCCTGCGGCCCGCGGATCGTCCCGCCGGCAGTAGCTGCGGTCACCCATCCACCACTCCTTCCAGGTCGCCCCAACCCGCCATGCGGCGACCTCGGTCAGCAGCGGGAATCGGTCGATCTCGATCCGCCAGCCCGCGCCGTCCGTCAGATGCAGATGCAGCCGGTTGAGTTTCAGCGAAGCCATCATGCGCAGCTGCTTGCAGACAAACTCCTTGTCGAAGAAGTGGCGCGACACGTCGAGATGCAGCCCCCGCCATGCGAACCGGGGTTCGTCGACGATCTCCCGGGCCGGGATCCGCCCGCCGTAATATGCATGCAGTTGCAGGAGGGTCTGCCAGCCGTAAAAGAGCCCTGCGGCACCGCGGGAAGCAATTTCAATCCCTTCGGGCCGGACCGCAAGGCGATAGCCCTCCTCCGAAGCGGGCAGCTCCGGAGCATCGTCCAACCGGAACCGCAGCGCTACATCACCGCTTCCGGCCGCTTCTTCGACACAGAGGATCGCCCCGCCGCGAAGCAGAGCGGAAAGGGGGCCGGCCACCGAATCCGGCGCTTCGATCGCGAAGGCCAACGGTTCCCGGATCGTGAAGTGGCCCGGGAGTTCCTGAACGGAGGCAGGTCTGGGAATCACAATCGGCGAGGTCTCTTTCGAAGCGCAGGCAGCGCAGGCGGACAGCAGAAGCAGTGCGGTCAGCAGACGGAGTCTATTCATGACGAAGCGTTTATCGGAGGTTTCCACAAAATCGTTTACAATATTAGTCATTATTCCGGAAAAATCCATACGGGACCCGCCGGAAGTTTTCCAGTTCCGAAAAAGCCGGAGGGGCCGCGATCCGCAGATCGCAACCCCTCCGATTCAATCACCGGCCCAGCCGGGCCCTGTATCTCTCGCATCCGCGCTCCGGATTACACGGGCTCCCATCCCTTCCGGGTTACACACACTCCTCCCTCTTTCCGAGCCTCTTCCTCTTTCCGGGCCCCTTCTGCTTTCCGGGCCCCTTCCGCCCCTCCGGATTACGCTCGCTCCCGCACCCCTCGGACTAATAGCTGCGGGCGAAGAGCACGCGGCGGTGCGACGGTTTCCCGGAGAAGACGCAGACGCCCTCCTCTTCGGGAGCGTCGATCGGAATACAGCGGATCGTGGCCTTCGTGGCATCCTTGATCGCCACCTCGGTCTCGACCGTCCCGTCCCAGTGTGCGGAGATGAAGCCGCCCTTCGTATCGAGCACCTCCTTGAACTCCTCCCACGTATCGACCTTCGTGATCATCGAGTCGCGGTAAGCCAGCGCCTTGCGGTAGATGTTTTCCTGAATTTCGGTCATCAGGCCCTCGATCCGCCCGACGAGTCCCTCCTGCGGCACGGTCTCCTTTTCGAGCGTATCGCGGCGCACGAGTTCGATCGTTCCGTTCTCCATGTCGCGGGGTCCCATGGCCAGACGCACGGGTACGCCTTTGAGCTCGTACTCGGCGAACTTGAAGCCCGAACGCACGTTGTCGCGGTCGTCGATCTTCACCGAGATGCCTTTGGCCTTCAACCCGGCGGCAATCTCCTCGAAGCGCTTGCGGATCTCCACAAGCTGCTCCTCGCCCTTGTAGATGGGGATCATCACCACCTGGATCGGGGCGAGTTTCGGCGGCAGCACCAAACCGTTGTTGTCCGAGTGAGCCATGATCAGCGCACCCATCAGACGCGTCGAGACGCCCCACGACGTAGCCCAAACGTATTCGAGCTTGCCCTCCTTGTTGACGTACTGCACGTCGAAAGCCTTGGCGAAGTTCTGACCCAGGAAGTGCGACGTACCGCTTTGCAGGGCCTTTCCGTCCTGCATCAGGGCCTCGATCGTGAGCGTATCCTCGGCGCCGGCGAAACGCTCGTTGGGAGACTTGTGTCCCACGACCACCGGAAGCGACATCCACTCCTCGGCGAACTTCTGATAGACGTGGATCATCTTCGTGGCCTCCTCGACGGCCTCCTCACGCGTGGCATGCGCCGTGTGCCCCTCCTGCCAGAGGAACTCCGCGGTACGCAGGAACAGGCGCGTGCGCATCTCCCAGCGCACGACGTTGGCCCACTGGTTGCAGAGGATCGGCAGGTCGCGGTACGACTGGATCCAGTTCTTGTAGGTGTTCCAGATGATGGTCTCCGACGTCGGGCGCACGATCAGCTCCTCTTCGAGCCTGGCATCGGGATCAACCACGACGCCCTTGCCTTCGGGATCGTTCTTCAAGCGGTAGTGCGTCACCACGGCGCACTCCTTGGCGAAACCTTCGACGTGGTGCGCCTCCTTCGAGAAGAAGGACTTGGGGATGAAGAGCGGGAAGTAGGCGTTCTGGTGTCCCGTCTCCTTGAACATCTTGTCCAGCGCGTCGTGCATCTTCTCCCAGATGGCATAGCCGTAGGGTTTGATGACCATGCAGCCGCGCACGGCCGAATTCTCGGCCAATCCGGCCTTGACCACCAGATCGTTATACCACTGCGAGTAGTTTTCGTCCGATTTGGTGAGGTCTTTGAGTTCCTTTGCCATAGCGTATTTTGATTTTACTTCGTTTCGTGGCGCAAATATACAAAAAATAAGGGTTCGCCCAGCGGCGAACCCCCAGAATTATCCGAAGAGGGCGTCAGAAGCGGAATCCGAGCGTCACGGCCACATTGTGCCGGTTGATCGAGGTGGAGTAGCGAGCACTTTCGGCCATGCCCGTATTGTCCTCCGCATAGAAGAGGTAGTAGTCGGTCAGATCCGACGAGAGATACTGGTAGGCCACGTCGAGCAGGACGCCGCGCGCCAGCACGAAGCCCACTCCGGCTCCGTAATAGGTCGTCTGACGGATCACGGGCGAGGCGAGAATCGTCTTGTCGTCTTTGAGCATCGACCCGCAGTACCCGAACCCGGCACGCAACGCCAGCGCCGGAAGCGGCTTGAACTCGGCACCCACCCGGAGGATGTTCGCCCCCTTGAAGTTGTCGCGGAACGTGTCGTTGTACCACAAATCGGAATCCAGTCCCGTCGGATTGTTCTTCATGCGGATTCCGTTGTACCAGTCACGCTCGTAATCCACCGAGATCACGCCACGATTGCCGAACGTGTACGAAGCTCCGAACAAGAGCCGGGTCGGCGAGACGAACGACCAATTATTGGCCCCTTCATAGGCCACCAGCGGCGAAGTCATGTTCGGGTCACCGGCCGTGGAGATGAAACCGTCGCTGTCGGGCGTCACATTCGAATCGGTATTGTTGTTGGCATAGGCCAGACCGGCGGCAGCACTCTGGAACTTGTAGTCGAGCGCATAGTAGGTCGGCGTATGGATGGCAGCGCCGATGCGCAGGTTCGCGAACGGCCGATAGACGAATCCCAACTTGAAGTTAATACCCGTACCGTCGATAACGACATCCTGATTGAGTTTCCACCACAGCAGCTGATAGTCGAGCCCCGAGGGTCCGTGTCCGTCGGCTTCCGCTCCCGTACCTCCGCCGTAAAAGAACTCCTCGCCGTAGTCGATGTACTTGTGCTGATAGACGCTCTGAATGCCGAGCGTGGCTCCGAGGTAAAACCTGTTGTCGATGTTGAGTCCGGCCGAAAGCGTGTATTCCCCGATCGAACCGCGGCTCCGCATGGAGGTGAAATGGGCGATGTCGGCATCATTCCCGACCCACGTAGGCTTCCAGGTTGCGGGATCGTTCGGATCGGTCTGGTCGATCAGGAAACCGCGATAGGCCAGCGCCGCATTGAACAGTTCGACAGGCACCCGGTCCCAGTTCCAGTTTCCGGAACCTCCGTTGTTGTAGAACCCATTTTTCGAACGGTCGCTCCAATTGAGCATCCGCGCATAGGCGTCACCGACCGTAGCCTGTTGTCCCCAACGCTGATAGGAGTAGTCGTAGTTGAGATCGGCAATCCGGTTGTATCCGAAGCCGAAATTGACGCTCACAAGTTTTCCCGAGCCCTCATAGACATTGGCCACACCGCCAATATTGGCCATGGAGAAGCGGTCCCGGCGGTTGCGGCCGTAGGGATCGGCGTTCGACTCCGCGCGGATGAACGACATCATCGGCGTGATCGAAAGATCGTTGTGCCGGTACATGCCCAGACCGGCGGGGTTGATCGACATCGACGAAAGGTCGGCGCCGAGCGACGTGAAGGCCCCGGCCATGGCCATGGCACGGGCCGTTCCGAAGTTGAACTGCGTCTGCGAAAGTTCGATCATGTCCGAAGGCATCAGCAGATCCTTGTCCAGCAGCAGACCCCCGGCCTGCCCCTGTGCCGCCGCGGTTCCCGTCACGGAAACCGCAGTCAATATGATAATCCATCGTTTCATACCCATCTTTTTTGCATCCATTCATCACCGTCCACCCGCATTGCGCGAACTGCCGCCCGAAGGGCGGGTACCTGCACCGCCGCCACCGCCGCCGAACGAGGGCGAAGAACCCCGGTTGAACGAAGAACTGCTTCCGCGGTCGAAGCTGTTGCTGCCACGGTTGTAATTGTTGTTCCACGAATTGCCGCTGTTGCGGTACGAGCGGCTGGAATTGTCGTAGTTGCCGGAACCGTTGTTATTCCGGATTCCGAAATAGGAGCGTTTCCCGCCGTTCCCGCGCGAAGGAGAAGCATCCGAAGGGGCTGTCCCGTAACGGAGTCCCGATCCGTAACGCTGTCCAGAAGGCGACGTGTAGGGATTCGGCCGCCGCACCATGCTCCCGTAATAGGGGCGTGAGGATCCGTGACCTCCGGCCCAATAGGGGTGGTAATGACCGTACCATCCGGGGCCCCATCCCCACGCCGGACCCCACCAGGGATCATACCACGAGGCATACCACGGGCCCCAGGCTCCGTACCACCCGTAATACCAGGGGTTGTACCAGGCATTCCAGCCGACACTCCACCCCCAGCTTCCGAATGCAAAGCTCGGGCCCCAGGGCCTCGTCCAGCCGTAATACCAGGGATCCCAGAGCACCGTACCGCCCCAGGTTCCGAACATCGAGGTGATGTACTTGGGCTCGACCCAGACCTGGTCTCCCGAGATGATGATGTTGTAGAATGCCGGGTCGTAGGCCGACGCGTAGGTGAATGCCGAACTGTACCGGGCGTCGAGGTAGCTGGACGGCATTTTGTAGGTAGGCGATTCGAAGCCCCTCAAACGACGGGCATAGGCGCTTTCGTAGTCGTCGGCGAGAATGCTTTCGTAGGGGTTCGCATCGGGGGAAGTATACTCATAATACCTGTTTTCGGCGGCAGCGGCCTCGGCCTCTGCAATCCTTGCCTCCCATTCGGCTTTCCGGGCCTCGGCGGCGGCGCGCTGCGCCTCGGCTTCGGCCTGCTGCCGGCGGGCGATCTCGGTGCGGTCGTGCACGGCATAGAGATCATCGGAGGCATATCCGGTCGCGGCGCGGAACGTCGACGAACAGCCGACAGCTCCTGCCGAGAGGAGAAGGATTCCGATAAAAACCTTGAACTGTTTCATAGCGCACATTGGTTTGCGTTAGTTGCTTTCTCTTGAAAAACGAAAATCGTACCGCTTTTAGTATCGTTCTGCTCTATAAACGGATTTCGGGAATGAATACTGCAATGGGGCACCCTGCAAAGATAGGATTTTTCGGATCAAAAACGGGATTTTGGGAAGATCGGGCAATTATTTTCAGCATCAGCGACATTTTTTTGGGTCCGAACGCTGCAAAAATAAAAATATTGTCTATATTTGCAGTCCCAAAACGTCAATTCCCGGATTCCACGGAGGAGGGAAGCGACGGAAGGGAGACCGAAGGAGAGATGCCGGAGTGGTCGATCGGGCCGCACTCGAAATGCGGTGTACGGGCAACTGTACCGGGGGTTCGAATCCCTCTCTCTCCGCCAAGGGGGTTTGACAAAAATCCCGAAATCCCTGTAAGTGGCTCACTTACAGGGATTTTTGTTTTTGAGGAGTGGACAAATAAAACCCTTCGCAGCACCCTTTCGGGTGGCAATTCGGCGCCATTTCCGGGACTGCCACCGGACGAAGGTTCTTATTCGCTGATTGTCTGCATTTTGCATGCCTCGATTTTGCGCGTTGTCACGTAATTTTACAACCGTAAAACACAAGAGTCATGTATCCGGAAAAATCATCTTTGAGCATCTCGTTCCACATCCGTCGGACGAGACCGAACAAGCGCGGGGAGGTCCCCGTGTGCGTCCGCATCACGGTCAACGGCCAGCGCACCGACACCACCATCCACACAAGCATCCGCCCCGAGTTGTGGGACGACAAACGCGGGCAGGCCTCACCCCGCTCGGCACTGGGCAAAAGCGTCAACCTCTACCTCGAAAACGTCCGCGCACGCTTCATCCACGTCCACCGCGAACTGGAATTCGAGCAGCAGCCCTACACCGTGCACGATGTGCTGGGCCGCTTCCTGGGGCGGCGCCCCTCGAACCGCCACACGCTCGTCGAACTCTTCCGCGAGCATAACGACAGGTGCCACAAACTGGTGGGCATCGACCTGGCGGCAGCCACGGCCGTGCGGTACGAAACCTGCCTGAAACACACGCTGGCCTTCATCCGCCACCACTACCACAGCGACGACATGGATCTGGACAAGGTCGACCGCCGCTTCATTGAGGAGTTCGAGTTCTACCTGAAAACGGCCTGCAACTGCTGCCACAACACGGCGACGAAGTATCTGAAAAACTTCAAGAAGATCACCCGCATTGCGCTGGCCCGCAAGTGGATGCAGCAGGATCCCTTCGCCGAGATCCGCTTCAAGCTGCTGCCCGTACAGCGCGAGATGCCCGAGAAGGCGGAGATCGACCGCCTCCTGCACAAGGAGAT
Organism: Alistipes sp. An66; assembly: GCF_002161445.1. Taxonomy (GTDB): domain Bacteria; phylum Bacteroidota; class Bacteroidia; order Bacteroidales; family Rikenellaceae; genus Alistipes; species Alistipes cottocaccae. The sequence continues at coordinate 5,613 of NZ_NFHT01000023.1, read as the reverse complement.
CACCATCCCGCGGCTGGCGCAGACACGCGACATCTTTATCTTCTGCTGCTTCACGGGGCTGGCCTTCTCGGACATCAAACAGCTTGCGCCCGAGCATCTGGTCACCGACGTACAGGGGCGCCGCTGGATCCGCAAGCCGCGCAAGAAGACCGGCAACATGTGCAACATCCCGCTGCTGAAAATCCCCGAGCAGATTCTCGAACGCTACCGCACCGATCCCGAATGCGTGGCGCACAACGTGCTGCTGCCCGTGACGAGCAACCAGAAGATGAACGCCTACCTGAAAGAGCTGTCCGACATCTGCGGCATCCGCAAGCAGCTGACCACGCATTGCGCGCGCCACTTCTTCGCCACCTACACGCTGGCCTACGGCGTCTCGATCGAAAGCGTGGCCAAGATGCTCGGCCACTCGAACGTCAACATGACGCGCCACTACGCCAAGGTGCTCGACCAGACCATCCTGCACGAGATGGACAAACTGCCCGAGGAGTTCTGACCGCAGCCGAGATGAATACAAGAGACTTTCGGGGGTCGATCACGATCGACCGCGGACGCGTCATCCTGCGCCGCAACACCGAGGGCGAGGTGTGGCTCACCCGGTCGGAGATCGCCCGTCTGTTCGGAGTTTTCGAGGCGGCCGTGCGGGCCAACATCCGAGCCATCTACCGCTCGGAAGCGCTGCGCATGGGGCGCACGCAGCGGATCGTCTACGGCGTGGAGTTCTACAATCTGGAAATGATCGCAGCCTTGTCCTTCCGGCTGCGGAGCCTCGAGAGCGAAGCCTTCCGCCGCTGGCTGCTCCGCCCCGCCGGGCCCGAGATCCGGCTTGTGGCAATCAACGGCAAAGAGCCGGTCTGCTGACCGGTTGCGCCACTACGGAGGAACCCGACACCCGCACCCGGCCCCAAGGGCTATTTTCTGCACACGGCACGGACGCTGTCTCTCTTTGCGGAGGCGGCGTCCGTGTTGTTTTGCCGAACATCCGGAGACGGGGATCCCCGCACCGGGGATCGGAGCCTCCTCCCGGAGTCGCCCCCACATTTCCCCTGCGCCGAAGTCGATCGACAGCGCATTTTGGAATATGCCCAAACGACAAAAATATGCCCAAACAACAATTGCGAAAATGCCTATTCGACAAAAATATGCGATCCTGACAAATTCAGCACGACGGGGAGACCGCAGCCTCGGATTTCTCGATTTTTTTATCTACTTTTAGTCAGTCATTCCCCTATCGACACACCCTCTCGGGCAAAATTTCCAACACGATATATACCACATAAAGCCCAAAAACATTTCCAACCCGGTCTATCCGGAGTCCGGTTATGACAATACACCGCCCATGCTGAAAAAACTGCACATACAAACGAACCCATACCAATCAATATGCGCATGAAATCATTTTACCTGCTGGCACTTGCTGCCGCCCTTGCCTTTACAGGCTGCAAGAAGGACGATGGTGGTGATCCCCGTCCCGGGAACCTGACCATCGAGAAGACCGAATATGCACTTGACGCCGTCGAAAATCGGACCGCAACGGTCGCGTTTACCGCCGCGGCCGACTGGACGCTCTCGGTCGTGTACGACGATGCCGAATCCGCCGCCGACTGGCTGACCGTCGCGCCCGCGAGCGGCACGGCCGGCGAACAGACCGTCGAACTGTCGGCCGCCCGCAATTTCCGGGCATCGGATCGCACGGCTTATGCCGATCTGGTCTGCGGGGAGCAGAGCGTGCGGCTGACCGTCACCCAAACAGCAGCATCCGACGCTACGGATTTCACCGCCCAGTTCGACCCGGACTTTGCGAAGGAGTTGCAGAAACAGGGTATTATCGCCGATGCGGAAAATATCACGTCGGCTGACATGGAAAAGATAGCCGCAATGACCGAACTGGATGTTTCGGGGACTTATGAAAACCCCGGCACCCTGACCGCCCTGCAAGGGATCGAGTATTTCGAATCGCTGACGTTCTTGAAGTGCGACTCCAATCAGTTGACGACGCTGGATGTGAGCGCGAACACGGCGCTGACGTTCTTGAAGTGCAACTCCAATCAGTTGACGTCGCTGGATGTGAGCGCGAACACGGCGCTGACGTATTTGTACTGCCACTCCAATCAGTTGACGAAGCTGGATGTCAGCGCGAACACTGCGCTGACGTATTTGTCCTGCTCCTCCAATTCGTTGACGAAACTGGATGTTAGACAGCATACAGAGCTGATGAATTTGTCCTGCTCCTCCAATTCGTTGACGTCGCTGGATGTGAGCCGAAATACGGCATTGACGGATTTGTGGTGCGAATCCAATCAGTTGACGGAGCTGAATGTCAGCGCGAACACGGCACTGACACAGTTGGTCTGCAACGCCAATCAGTTGACGGAGCTGGATGTTAGACAGAATACGGCGTTGACAGGGTTGTGGTGCTACGACAATCAGTTGACGAAGCTGGATGTCAGTGCGAACACGGCGCTGAGGTGGTTGTCCTGCGAAAACAATCCCGGCGACGGGGTGTCGACATTCCCGGTCAAGGCCTGGTTCGACAACGATACGAAACCGGACAATTTGGAGCTTGACAAAGAGCAGTGGACGTACGGCGGCAAGACCATCACCATCGACTTCCAGAAGGCGGAGTAGCTTCGCCCTGCTTTCTATTGGGCGACGCGCCAAAGGCGGTCCGGAGCACTCCGGGCCGTCTTTCGTTTGCCGACAAGCCCCCGCCGCCATTACGGCAAACCGAAATAGTGCTCTTCCAACATCCGCTCGATATCCGACTCGCGATAGAGAATCTTGCCGCAGATGCAGTAATAGGGAATCTCATGCGAGGAGCGATGCTCCTGCAGCGTACGGCGGCTGATCTTCAACCGCTCCGACAACTCGCGGTCCGTCAGGTAGCGTTCGCCGCCCAGCATCGGGCGGTTCAACTCCACACAGCGGTCCAGATCCCGCTCCAACTGCTCCAATGTGCGGAGCAGTTCCTCCGGACGGTCGTCCGTCCGATAAACCGACTGGTTCTCCATTGCCGTACGCATTTACCGTTTGCTCCCGCTGCGGAGGGCCGACGCCGCCAACAGCCGCTCGACATCCTCGGTTTTGTAGTAGATCTTGTGGCGGATCTGCGTGCAGGGCAGCAGTCCCCGTTCGCGGTAACGCTGCAAGGTCCGTTTCTGAATGTTCAGCAGCAGGCACACCTCCTCGTTGTCGAGCCAGGGTTGCAGCGCCTTGTCCTGTCGGCGGCACAGCTCCGACACCCGCCTTGCCAGCGCCTCGATGCGCGCGACCAGGCGTTCGTAACTCCGTTTTTCAACCATCATGTACTCCATAATCTTTTGCGTTTAGGGTTCCGGGAGCGAAGATAGGGCTTCCCGGGCCGATTGATCCGCCATCGGCGCGCTATGGCAGTGGTTGGCGTCGGTGTGGCACCGGTTGGCGTCGGTTGCGGGGGTGCGACGCCTCCCAAAGAGCGGGATTCGGGCGAGCCGTTCGGGGTCCAAACGGCTCGCCGGAGGATCGGCATCGGGGCGGAATGCTGGCGGGGTGTCCGGGATTCCGCGCCGTCCCGGGAGTGCCGCCCGGGCGGATGGCATCCGCTTCGGCCGCAAAGATACCGCAGAGCCATCGGGCCGGGGCGCATCGGGCCGCAGGCGGTTTTGCCGCCGATCTTCCTCGACGCGCCAGGGCTGTTCGGGGATTCAGCGGCGGCGGACGAGCGTATCGGCGTCAAAAATCCGCCCCGGACCGGGCTCCGCGGTGGAGGCAGACGTCCGAACCCGGATACCATCCGCACCGGCTCCGTCACGGCACCGAAAATCCATCAAAGAGACGCCCCTGCCTTTCATTCCACGCGATGCGCAACCTCTACCCTACCTTCACGCCTCAACCGACCTCGGAGGTGTACACTCCTCGGAGAGGCGTTCCGCTTCGCATCCACCGTTCCCGGAAAACCTCCGACCTTCCACCCGGCATCGAGCCCCCGTCCTTCCATCCATACTGACATCAACAAAACAGCGTATCAATAAAACAGCAGAAAAGTGTGCCAACACAACAGCGAAACAGCACAACAAAGGGTTCGCAAAACAACACAACAGTAAAACAAGAGGGGCATGAATTCAGGACGTCAAGACTTCTCGGCGTCAGTACGTACTGAAGTCAGTCCGTCAGTACTGACGTCAGTCATTCAGTCAGTACGTCAGTCAGTACTGAATGCAGTCAGTCAGACGCTTATTGAGATTCGAGCGACTCCGGAACTGTTCATTTTGACCGGTTTTGTTCCCGATGCGGGCTTCGGGAACGGGATGATTCGCCTCTTCAGATTGGCCGGCGAACAAGCGGGAACGGGACGTGATATTCGACCCGTTTTTGAGTCCCCGGGACATGATATGTTTCGGGACTCGGCAAGCTGTGTTTTCAGTTACGCGAAATAGATTTCGTAACAGAAAACAGCTTGCCCGCAAGGGGGGGGGTTGAAAACTCCTCCGAAGTCGTCGTTTTTTACCGGGCACCCCGTGTGCCGAATGCGAATTCCGGTTCTTCAAGATGTCTTCACCCATGCCGCCTGCAATTCTCGCAAGCGGGACCCGAAAACGAGCCGGAATGGATACAAAAACGGGGATGATTTTACAAAATCATCCCCATCAAACAGGCGTTATTCCATCCGCTTTTCGTCCCTAAAAAGCACTTAAAACCGAACGATATTCCGGCAATTCGGCATGCTTTTCAAGGGCTCAAACCACCTTCAATCCGGCATATCCACCGATCATTTTGAAATTTAAATCGAGCACATCCAACTTTTTTATTTAAAATATAGCAATCCGTTTTTTACTTCTATATGATGTATAATCGGGACGTTATCCGGGGTGTTAAACGGTTTCCCGTCTTCACCGTATTCTACAATATTGGCTTGGAGTTCCATGGAATATGAATTATCGGATTGAGTGATCGCATTAATGCCCATGTGTTTATTGAACACCAATTTCGCATCGTTATTCGTCAAAGCAATAATTGTCAAATAGGGCATTTCTCCACCATATGGCCAACCAATAAAAGCCAGGGCAACAGCCTGCTCCGACAAAGTGATTGGTATAAAATATTGATTATTGGTATATTGTTGATAGCTCCTCTTCGATAATCCATAAGTATATCTCCAATTATCCGGTTGTCTTAATTCGAATATTTTTTGGCTATTCGAATAAATTGTAATAACATTGAAAGTGTATTCGGAATCATCCCACTGTTCTAAACAGCCCGTTTTTATATCATAGTTCTGCGTCCCCATAGAAACGCTTATAGGGCTATTCAATGTATACGATAAGTTTTTTATTTCGGGCATATCGTAAAATGGCTCAATCATGGATGGATTTGTTTCTATCAATCCATTAGCATCAACCTTAAATATAGATGTTTCCGTCTGTGCCTGAACGGCCAAACTGAAAATCAGCGCTGCAATAATTGTTAAAGCTCTCATAATTATTTGTATATATAAAATTCAACTTGACTATGTTATCTGGTAGTGTTTCAAAAAGTGTGTCTGGGGAGGTGCCTTCAGATTCTTCAGATATGCAAATATAGCGATTCTTGGTTTCAGAACAACACGCCGCGGCGTGTTGTTCTTCTTTTTGTGTT
>NZ_NFHT01000022.1 GCF_002161445.1 Alistipes sp. An66 | reverse complement strand
ATTTCCTATCTTTGTTCTGCCTTTGCGTACTTTCAGCGCATTGATGAAAGTGTTTCGCTTTATCCGTGAGAGAGGTGGTGTCTGCATTCAAGAAAGGCGAGAGAAACATCAGGGGCGGGGGAGACGGCGGAAAGCGCTTCTCTTCGATCCGGAATAATGGCCTGATGTTTCTCTCGCCTTTCTTGAATGCAGACACCACCTCTCTCACGGATAAAGCGAAACACTTTCATCAATGCGCTGAAAGTACGCAAAGGCAGAACAAAGATAGGAAATCTTTTGCAAAGTGCAAGATTTCCGGCCGGGATTGTGCGACGGAAGTGGGCGGAATTCATGAATTTGCAACATCTCTCCGGGCGTCGGACCGTCGGACGGCTCTGTTGAGGCTTCTCCGGGCCGGAAATGCGGAAACTCTGCGCGGCGGGTCAGAAGTCGTACCCCACGGAGAGGGTCAGGCTGCGGCTTTTCAGCGAGGAGATGCCGGACGGAAAGAGCGTCGGCTGCCCCTCCGGGCGGAGGTCGTATCCCGGGCGGACGATGTTGAGGAGTCCGCCGTCGAATCCGAAGGCGAGGCAGATCCGGCGGTAGGAGACCTCGCATCCGACCCGGAACCCGAGGTCGCTGCGGCGGAGGATTCCGTCGCTGCCGAACAGTTCGCTCCAACCGTCATCCGTGCGGGCCATTCCGCCGATCCCGACGCCGTAGCAGACGCCGGCGAAGGGGCGGATCCGGAGCCGCTTCCCGGGGTGGAACCGCCAGGTCACAAGCAACGGAACCTGAAAATACATCGGGCGGAACGAGATCCCGGCGTGGCGGCCGCCGCGGCTGGCGAAGTGGACGCCCGTCTCGACGTAGAGCGGCAGGGCGTGCCACAGCAGCACTTGGTCCGAGACGCCGAGACGGAATCCCATGCGCGGGGCGGTGGTTCCGTAGACGTACTCTCCCGCAGCCCGGATGTAGGAGAGTTCGAGCCCGGCGCGGACTCCCAGCAGGTTTTTCTCATACCGTTCGGGGCGTTGGGCCCCGGCGGTCACGGCCGACAGAACGGCGGCAAGTATCAGGAGCACTCTTTTCATGGGTTCAGGCTTCGGTTCGGGCGGCGGGTCCGTAGCTTCGCAGGGCGAGTCTGCGGACCCAGACGACGAATCCGCCCGTGAGGATCAGGTTCAGCACCAGCGTCAGCACCGAGATGACGAGCGCCGGGCCGCCGAGGTTGTAGCCCAGGGCGATGAAGATCACGCCGGCGCCGACCTCTCCGCGGGTGAACATGCCCACCGAGAGGGCCAGCCGCTCGCTCATGCGGCGGTCGCGGTAGAAGAGCAGCGGGACGAGTTTGCCGACGTTCGAGAGCACCGAGACGGCCACGACGTGCAATGCCACGACGCCCCACGGCATCATCGGCTGTGCGCCTGTCACCGAGGTGGCCGCGGCCGTGAGGGCGTCGCCGGCGGCCCCGGTCACGCGGGGCATGCTCAATCCGACGAGCAGCATGAAGAGGAACGAGATGCCGGTGGCCACGCGGCGTTCGGTCGGGGTGTCGAGGTGGCGGTGGCGCATCAGCATGCCGATGACGAAGGCCGGGAGGAGCACCTCGATGTGGATGCTGTTCTCGGGGCCGTACCAGTGCGCCGTGGCGAGGTAGATGCCCTGTGTCACGGCGCAGACCGCAACCGAGAGTGCCAGGATGCGCTTCCAGTCCTGCCGGACGTTCCACGAGGCTTGCCAGCGCCACCCTGCGGCGAGCAGCACGACGACCACGGCGACAATGGCGAACATCTGCCATTTGAGCCCGATCATCAGGATTTGCAGCGGGATCATCAGCAGGATGGTGTCCAGATCGTCGAAGATCGCCAGCACCTGGATCTTGCGGTAGATCCAGCTTTGTTGGAGGTGCAGCGCCGCCAGCATCGTGAAGAGGATGCCGGCCGAGGTCGGGGCGGCGAAACGGCTCAACAGGAGGTTTTCCTTCCAGGTGTCGGCGCTGGACCACAGGTCCGCGGGCAGCAGCACGAAGACGTAGTAGAGGACGATCAGCAGCCAGGGGAGCGCCGCCGTGGCCATGGCGATGAAGTAGTCGGCCGTGTAGGAGCGCCAGCGGCTCTTGTCGATCTCGAACTCGCGGCCGACGTTGATCATGATGAATCCCAGACAGATGTAGAGGAGCGTGTCGGAGGCGCTCTTGAACGGAGCGTAGGCCGGTCCCAGCAGTCCGGGGAGCAGCTGGGACGCCACGAGGCCCAGCATCAGGAAAAGCGAGAAGGATAGGACTTTCCGCATGGTGTCGACGCTCTTTTTTCGGGTTCGGGGCCAAAGATAGGATAATTGGTCGTGATATACAAACGAAAAATAGTGTGCCGGAGGGATTCCGGGGTTTTTCGGAACCCTCTTTGCAGGGGATTTCCGGGGATGCGGGGTGAAAAACCCGCCCGGACCGTGAAAAAAATAACAATATTAAAACGCCAATTCGCAATTATTTTGTACCTTTGCGGTGCTGTTGGGAAATTAGGTTTTCAAGTACATATTACTCAAATTATTACAACTATGCAGATTGTAGAGATTCACGCAAGAGAGATCCTCGACTCGCGAGGCAATCCGACCGTAGAGGTCGAAGTTCGCACCGTATCGGGTGCATTCGGACGTGCCGCCGTTCCGAGCGGCGCCTCGACGGGCGAGAACGAAGCCTTGGAGCTTCGTGACGGCGACAAGAGCCGTTATCTGGGCAAGGGCGTGCTCAACGCTGTCAAGAACGTCAACGAGGTGATCGCTCCGGCCATCATCGGCATGAACGTCGCCGATCAGGTGGGCATCGACAAGGCGATGATCGCTCTGGACGGCACGCCGACGAAGTCGAAGCTCGGCGCCAACGCCATTCTGGGCGTGTCGCTGGCCGTAGCACGTGCTGCCGCCGACTACTTCGGCATGCCGCTCTACCGCTATATCGGCGGTGCGAACGCCAAGACGCTGCCCGTTCCGATGATGAACATCATCAACGGCGGCTCGCACTCCGACGCTCCGATCGCTTTCCAGGAGTTCATGATCCGTCCCGTGGGCGCTCCGTCGCTCAAAGAGGGTCTGCGCATGGGCGCCGAGGTGTTCCACAACCTGAAAAAGGTGCTCCACGAGCGCGGCCTGTCGACGGCCGTCGGTGACGAGGGCGGTTTCGCTCCCGCACTCAACGGTACGGAGGACGCCCTGGAATCGATCATCAAGGCCATCGAGAAGGCCGGCTATGTTCCCGGCAAGGACGTGATGATCGGTATGGACTGCGCATCGTCGGAGTTCTACAAGGACGGTATCTACGACTACACGATCTTCGAGGGTGAGAAGGGCGCAAAGCGTACCTCGAAGGAGCAGGTCGAGTACCTCAAAGGCCTGGTTGCCAAATACCCCATCGACTCGATCGAGGACGGTATGTCGGAGAACGACTGGGAAGGCTGGCAGCTGCTGACGGCCGAGATCGGCGACAAGTGCCAACTCGTGGGTGACGATCTCTTCGTCACGAACGTCGAGTTCCTGAAAAAGGGTATCGAGATGGGCTGCGCCAACTCGATCCTCATCAAGGTAAACCAGATCGGTTCGCTGACCGAGACGCTCGACGCCATCGAGATGGCTCACCGCGCCGGCTATACGTCGGTAACGTCGCACCGCTCGGGCGAGACCGAGGACTCGACGATCGCCGACATCGCCGTGGCTACGAACTCGGGTCAGATCAAGACCGGTTCGATGTCGCGTTCGGACCGTATGGCCAAGTACAACCAGCTGCTCCGCATCGAGGAGGAGCTCGGCGACGAGGCGATCTACGGCTACAAGAAGATCTACCGCAAGTAATTCCGCGGGGGGGGGAGATTCAGGATCCCGGCCCTGCAAGGGGGAGGGCGAGAATTTGAACCCCGGCCCTGCAAGAGGGAGGAGGGGAGAAGAATTTGAACCCCGGCCCTGCAAGAGGGAGGAGGGGAGAAGAATTTGAACCCCGGCCCTGCAAACGACGGAAATCGGGAGGACGGAAACGTCTTCCCGATTTTTTGTTGCCGGACCCTGAATTTCCCCTGCCCTCCTTCCAGCCTGCCGGTCTCCTCCCGAACTTTTCCCCTGCCCTCCTTCCGGCCTCCTCCCGAACTTTTTCCCGCTCTCCTTCCGGAACCCCCGCCCTTCTCGTCCCTCTGCCCGGAAAAATCCGTTCCCCGGGCTCAAAACCGCTTCCGGAGCCTCTTGGGCGGAATCGAGATAGTGTTTGTCCGATTCATGACAACGCCGCGCCGACGGATTGCCTACCTTTATCCCGTTCAAAAATGCAAACCCATTCAATACCTTGTTTATGAAGAACCGTAACTTCCTTCCTGCCCTTGCGACGTCGGTGCTGCTCTTGACGTCGGTGGCCGTATCCGGGCAAACCGCTGCGGAATCCGGCTACACGGCGTCGAACGCGCCCCGGAAAGTCGAGATCCGCGAACAGGACCGCCAACGCGCCGCCGAACTGGTCTCCCGGATGACCCTCTCCGAGAAGATCGCCTACATCTCGGGCCTGCGGTCGTTCTACATCCGTGCCGTCGAGCGGCTGGGCATCCCCGAGATCCGCATGGCCGACGGCCCGCAGGGCGTGCGGAACAACACGCGGAGCACGCTCTACCCGTGCGGCATGATGACCGCCGCGACGTGGAACCGCGACCTGGCCCTCGAACTCGGACGTTCGCTGGCCCGCGACTGTCGGGCCCGCGGCGTCGACATCCTGCTGGGGCCCGGCGTGAACATCTGCCGGAGCCCGCTGTGCGGCCGTAATTTCGAATATTTCGGCGAGGATCCCTACCTCACCTCGGAGACGGCCGTGGGATATATCCTCGGCTTGCAGGAGCGCGGCGTGATGGCGACGATCAAGCACTTTGCGCTGAACAACCAGGAGTGGAGCCGCCACAACGCCAGCTCCGATGCCGACGAGCGCACGATGCAGGAGATCTACTTCCCGGCCTTCCGCAAGGCCGTGCAACAGGCCGGCGTAGGCTCCGTCATGGACAGCTATAACCTCATCTGGGGCGTGCACGCCTCGGAAAACCGCTGGCTCAACGTCGACGTGCTGCGCCGGCAATGGGGCTTCGAGGGGATCGTGATGTCGGACTGGACCTCGACCTACTCGACGGCGGGGATCGTCCGCGGGGGGCTCGACCTCGAAATGCCCAAGGGGTGGTACTTCAACGAGGAGGGGATCCTCCCGCTGCTGGAAAGCGGCGTGATCCACGAACGCGATCTGGACGAGAAGGTCTGCCACATCCTGCAAACCCTTTCGGCCTTCGGGTTCCTCGACCGTCAGTCCCGCCCGACGAAAGTCGGCGAGGACGATCCCGCCTCGGTGCAGACGGCGCTCGACATCGCCCGCGAAGGGATCGTGCTGTTGAAGAACGACGGGGATCTGCTGCCGCTCGGCACGAACGGCCGGACCAAAGGTGCGAAGGGCCGGATCCTGGTCCTCGGGCCCAATGCCGAAGAGGTGCCGCACGGCGGCGGCAGCGGTTCGGTGACCCCCTTCGGAACCGTATCGGTCTACGAGGGGCTGAAACAGACGCTCGGGGAGAAGAACGTGGAACTGCTCTCCGAGGAGCGGCTCTACGCCTCGATCGACGCGGCGGTGCGGCCCGACTCGCTGTCGGCCTGCACCGGAGCCGGCGAGTCCGGCTATCGGGCCGACTACTACCTGGGGCTGAAACCCGAGGGCGACGTGCTGCACACGCGCATCGAACCGACGGTCGAGGGAAGCTGGGGCTACGGCGCTCCGTTCGAAGATATGCCCGATGACGGTTATTCGGTCTCCTGGGAGGGTTTCTACAAGGCTCCGGAGCAGGGTCTCCTGCGGGCCGTGCTGTCGGGGGACGACGGCTACCGCCTCTTCGTGAACGGACGGCAGATCGGCGGGGACTGGGGACGGCATGCGCTTTCGTCGCGGACCGTTTTCCTCCCCGTCGAGAAGGATTCGCTTTACCATTTCCGCTTCGAGTTCTTCGAGGCGGCCGGTGAGGCCCGGGCCCGCCTGCAACTCGGGCTCCGTCGCGACGACGTGCTGCGTGATGCGGCCCGTCGGGCTTCGGCGATCGTCTATTGCGGCGGTTTCAACGCCGATCTCGAAGGCGAGGGCTTCGACCGTCCGTTCGAACTCCCCGGCTCGCAGACCGCCGATCTGGAACTCCTCACCGGGCTGAATCCCCGCACGGTCATGGTGCTGCATGCCGGGAGCGCGGTCGATTTCCGGGGCTGGGGCGACCGTGTGCCGGCGATTCTCATGGCGTGGTATCCCGGACAGGAGGGCGGACGCGCCGTGGCCGAGGTGCTGACCGGTCGGGTGTGCCCGAGCGGGAAACTGCCCGTCTCGATGGAACAGCGGTGGGAGGACAATCCGGTCTTCGACTCCTATTACGACCGCAGCAAGGCCGTGCACAAGCGCGTGACCTATACGGAGGGCGTCTTTGTCGGGTACCGCGGCTACGACCGCAACGGTGTGGCGCCCCGCTACCCGTTCGGCTACGGATTGAGCTATACGACCTTCTCCTATTCGAACCTGACGGTCGAGCCGCTCGGCGGCAGCCGCGTGCGGGTGGCGTTCGATGTCGCCAACACCGGGAAGGTCGACGGACGCGAGGTAGCGCAGGTCTATGTCTCCGACTGCGAGGCGTCGGTGCCCCGTCCGGAGAAGGAGTTGAAACACTACGCGAAGGTGGAGATTCCCCGCGGCAAGAGCGTGCATGTGGAGCTCGAACTCACGGATGAGGCGTTCGGCTACTACGATGTCGAGGCCGGGAAGTTCGTCGTCGAACCGGGGGATTTCGTCATCAGCGTCGGCGGAAATTCGGCCGACCGACCGCTCCGGGCCACGGTGACGCTCCGCTGACGCGGCGGAAAACGGTGGCGACGCAACGGAGTTCCCGATCCGGAGACTCGCTTCACACGGACATCCCCGGTGGTTTGGACCGCCGGGGATGCTCGTATTCGCGCTGCAACGGCCGGGCATGTCGTTCCTCCGCCCGCCCCGCGCTGCCCTTATCCGCTATTTCTCTTCCGAGGCGGCGTACTCCGAGGGCGTGACCCCGAAACGGGCCTTGAAACACTTGCTGAAATAGGAGGGCGTGGTGAACCCGACCATGTACATCACCTCGGTGACCGTCAGCTTGTTCTGTTTCAGGTAGAGCGCGGCCTTGCGCAGGCGGACCTCCCGGATGAACTCCACGGCGCCCATGCCGTTGAGCTGTTTGATCTTCCGGTAGATCTGCTTCGACGAGTAGCGGCTCAACTCGCAGAGCCGCGCCGCCGAGAAGTCCGGATCGTCGATGTGGGCGTTGATCAGGTCGGTGATCTCCCGGAGGAATACCTCGTCGGGGTTGCGGATCTCCTCGACCTGTGCGGTCATCATCTGCTCCTGCCGGATCTTTTCGAGGTACTGCTCGTGCTTGATCAGCAGCTGGATGATGCGGCTGTTCAGGTATTTCAGACTGAACGGCTTGGAGATGAAGGCATCGGCGAATTCGTAGGATTCCAGCTCGACGTTCGGGCCGTTCTTTCCCGTGAGGATGATGATCGGCAGGAAGGCCGTGGCCATCGAGCGGCGGATCCGGCGGCTCATCTGCAAGCCGTCCATCACGGGCATCATGATGTCGGTGATGACCAGGTCGATCTTGTTTCCGGCCAGAAGTTCGAGCCCCTGCTTTCCGTTTTCGGCACAGACGAACGTGTAGTCGTCGCCCAGCGAGGCGGTGATGAAGTCGCGGATGTCGCGGTTGTCCTCGACCAGGAGGATGATGGGTTTCCGTTCGTGGTTCCACACCTTCGAGAGGCTGTACAGCGAGACATTTTCGTCGCGGTCCTCGTCCTGCATGATGAAGGAGTCGGCCTTCATGGTCGAGAGCCGCACGGTGAAACGGCTTCCCTTGCCCGGCGTGGAGTCGACGCTGACCGTTCCCTTGTGCATCTCGACGATGCTTTTCACCAGATAGAGCCCGATTCCGGAGCCGTGGCTGTTGCGGTCCTGATTCGACGCCGCGCGGTAGTACTGGTTGAAGATGTGCGGCAGCTCCTCGGGACGGATGCCGACGCCGGTATCCTCCACGGTGATGTCGGCATAGATCAGGTCGCCGGTCTCCCGTCCGACGGTGACGCTGACCAGGATGCTGCCGCCCGCCGGGGTGAACTTCATGGCGTTCGAGAGCAGGTTGCTCAACACCGATTCGATCTTCACGCGGTCGAGCATGAAGATGTAGCGGATGTTGTCGCAGTAGAACCGCGTATTGATCCCCTTTTCGGCCATCGCCGGGGCGAATTCGTCGTAGACCTTGCGGGTGAGTTCGACGATCGACGTCGCCGACGGAATGAACAGTGCGCCGTTGTCCGTTTCGTTGTCCGTGACCATCTTGTCGATCAGCCGGTGCATCTTTTCGGCATTGCGCTGCATGGAGACCAGCTCCTGGCAGTAGAGGCTGTTGGCCTCGACCGAGATGAGTTTCCCGACGTGCCCCAGAATGATGCTCAACGGCGTTTTGAATTCGTGGGCGAGGTTCGCCAGGAAGTCCGACTTCATCTTGACCATCTTCAAGGCCTTGTCGCGTTCGGCCTGTTCGAGGGCGAGCTGCCGGCGGGCCCGGACGGCGGAGACGGTGGCTGCGAGCAGCACGACGAAAAGCAGCGCATAGACGACCCAGGCAATCGGTCCGGCATACCATTGCGGGCGCACCTCGATCTGCAACGTGGCCGGGTCTTCCTGAATCCGGCCGTCGGAGAGGATCGACCCCACCTCGAAGAGGTAGGAGCCCGTGGGGAGGTTGATGAAGGTGGCGTGGTTGCTGCCGTTCTCGGTGATCTGCCAGTCGTCGTTGAGTCCTTTCAGGCGGTAGGCGTAGCGGTGTTCGGTGAGCGAGAAGTCGAAATCGGAGAATTCCAGCGTGAACGAGTTGCGGTTGTGCGGCAGCACGAGCCGGTCGGTGATGTCGATGTTGCGGGTCAGCAGGACGTCGTTTCCGACCCGCTCGCCGACGCTGATCCGATGGTTGCTGATGTTCAGACCCGTGATGCGCGTCCGGAGCGTTTCGTTGCTCTGGGAGAAGTCCTCGCTCGAAATCACGTGATAGCCGTCGGTCGTCCCGGCATAGACCTTCTCACCGTCGATCAGACAGCTCAACAGCGGGTTGTTGCCGATCCGATGGTGTCCGATTCCCCCCCCCCGAACGGATGTCGTATGCCGACATGATGGCGTCGCTGACGGCCCATACGCGCTCCTTGTCGGCCGCAACGACCCATACGGGGAGCCGCGGACCGGGGATTTCGCGGATGGAATCCTCGTGCCAGATATAGAGTCCGGTGTTGGTCCCGAGGAAGACCCGGTCGCCGTAGCTGTCGAGCGCCTGCGCACGGACGCCGCAGGGCAGCCTGACGGGGCGGATCTCGCCCGTTTCGGTGTCGATCGTCACCGTGCCCTCATCGGTGGTTACGAAGCAGAGCGTGCCGTTTACGGCGATCTTCGAGGTGATGTTGCTCGGGAAGCCGGGATTCGCGGTGCTGAAATGCAGGTCGGCGGTGTAGCTCGGGGCCGTGTTTTCGAGCAGCCGGCGCTTGTCGACGACGAACACGCCGCCCTCGTAGGTGCTGATCCAGAGCCGTCCGCGGTTGTCCTCGCTGATGCCGTACATCCACGAGGAGTTGTAGCGGCGGGTCGGCTCGGTGATCGTGAAGCGGCGGAAGCGCCGCGAGGCGTATTCATAGAGGTCCAGTCCGCCGTCCGAGGCGATCCATACGCCGATTTCGTCGGCATGCAGGCTGCGGATCTTGTTGTGGGAGACCCGCCGGTCGGGGCTTCCGCCGTCGGACTTGAACCAGGTCGTCGCATCGGCCCCGACGCGGATCAGTCCGTTCTTTCCGCCGAGCCAGAGCGCCCCTTCGCGGTCCTTGCACATGGTGCGGATGGCGAGTCCCTCGTCGCTTCCGGTGATCGATTTCAGGTGAACGAAGGTGTAGAAACTGCTCTGCATGGTCATGCAGATGCCGTGGTCGGTGGCCACCCAGATGTTGCCCCGCGGGTCTTCGTGGATCCGGGAGACGACGTTGTCGGAGATCGAGGCGGCGTTGCCCGATTCGTGGATGATGTGCTGCTCCCGGCCGTCGCTCCCGAAGAGGTAGATGCCCTTGTCGGTCCCGGTCCAGAGGTCTCCGTTTTTCGAGCGCATGAAGCAGCGCACGGGGATGTCGTGGAGCTCCATGCCGGTCCTGCCCGTCGCGGGGTCGAAGCGTACGAGCCCGTACTCGGTTCCCAGGAGCAGTGTCCCGGGGATTTTTGCCGAGGGGATGATGTCGTAGACGAGGTTGCTGTACCAGCGGTTGAGCAGCGGAACGGGGATTTCGCGGATGCCGCGCTCCCGTTGCCACTGGTAGATTTTGTTGTACGTGCCGAAATAGATGTCTCCGTCGACCTCGCGGCAGCACATGATGTGCCGTTCCCGGATGACCTCTTCGGCCTTCGCGTGGGCGAATCCCTTTTCGTAGCCGGTCAGGAGCATCAGCCCCGAGGAGGAGCCCACCCACAGGGAGTCGTTGTGTTCGAGCAGGGTGCGGATGTGCCGTGTGCCGCAGGCCTCGATGCGGTGGAACCGGTCGACGGCGGGGTCGTAGAGGCACAGCCCGCGGTTGGTGCCGACCAGCATGCCGTCGGTTTTCGCAAGGCAGAGCAGGGCGTTGACCGTGTTGTGGCAGAGCGACGAGGTGTCGTTTTCGTCGTGGAGGTAGGAGATTGCGCCGTGCGAGTCGTATCGGGTCAGGCCGTGCGTCGTTCCGGTCCAGATGTATCCGCTGCGATCCGATATGACGGTGAATGCAGGTTCGAAACGGCTCCCGAGTCGTTGGAAATCAGGACCTATGGTTTGGGCTGCAGTGCCGTGCGGGCCGACTGCCAGAAACAGAAACAACGATGCGGCGATCGTCTGGAAGATGATCTTTCCTCTCATGTCTTCGAAACATTGTATCGATTTACCACAAATATAGAACAAATTTGCCACTTTCCCGCAGGTTGTCTGATTCGAAATAAATGTTGTCCGATCCGTGCTAATAAGAAAATAGGAAAATAAGGACCTTTGTCCTGCCGATCTGCGGCAGAAACTACCTACCTGACCATGATGAACCGAAACCTCCAATTCGCAGGATTTGCCGATTGTCGCCGTTGTGCGATGATCGTCGTATTGTTTTTGACGGCCACCGTTGCGGGATGTTCGAAGGATTCCGGGTCGGAGGGCCCGGGTTCCGCAGGGTCGAATGAGACCGTGCGGCTGGCTCCCGACCGCACGTCGGTGATCCGCAATCCGCTTTCCGGTTGGGTGATGTACCTCGGCCGCAGCTGGGACGAGAATTTCTGGACGTCGGAGGGCTACGACGCGATGCCGACCTCGGACGGCACGACGGTCCGGGTCTCGGACTACGCCACGACGGCCTATCTGCGCACGGGGTGGTCGACGCTCGAAACCGCCGAGGGCGAGTATGTCTGGCGGGACGAGGAGTCGCGTTACGCGCGGATGTTGAAGAGCTGTCTGGACCGGGGCCTCAAACTGGCCCTGCGCATCGTCTTCGACGGCCGCGACCAGGGGCAGAACACGCCGCTGTATGTCGTGGATGCCGGCGCCGCATGCTACGAGGAGAACGGCGTCAAGACCCCCTACATGGACGATCCCGTCTTTCAGGAGAAATATACCCGCTTCATCGAAGCCCTGGCCGAGGATTTCAACGACCCGGACAAGGTCGATTTCATCGACGCATACAGCCCCGGCAAGTGGGGCGAGGCGCACGCCGTGCTCTATAAGGACAATGCCAACAAGGCGGCGGCCTTCGACTGGATGACCTCGCTGTATGCGCGCTGCTTCACGAAAGTCCCCATCTTCATCAACTACCACCGTCTGGTCGGAGACCCGAACCAGAACAGCTGGGTCGACGTCGTTCCGGACGATACCCAGCCGCTGCTGGAAAGTGCCATCGCCAAGGGGTACAGCCTGCGCCACGACGCCTTCGGCATGACCGGATACTACAAGGACTGGGAGAAGAGCTTTGCGAAGACGTGGAACTTCAAGCGTCCGATCCTTCTGGAAGGCGGCTGGATCACCGACGGTACGCACCGCTACTGGATCGACCCGTCGGGCGACTATCGCGAGGGACACCCCGAGGATGTCCGGGAGGGCGAGTACCTGCTCGGCGCCGAGGCGCATGTGAACATGATGGACCTGCGGGTCAACAACGAGGTGGATGTCTGGTTCCGGAAGAGCTTCGGCCGCGTCAAGGACTTCGTGCAGAAGGGCGGCTACCGGCTCTATCCCGATCAGGTGTCGGTTCCCTCCGAGATGAGTGCGGGCAGCCGGCTCACGATCTCGCACCGGTGGGTGAACCTCGGGTGGGGCTACTGCCCGAACAACATCCCGCAGTGGGACTACAAATATCGGGTGGCCTTTGCGCTGCTCGACGAATCCGATGCCGTGCAGGCGCTGTTCGTGGATACGGACTCCGATCCTTCGGCGTGGATCAACGGCCGGCCGACCTCCTACGAGTTCAAACTGACGCTCCCGGAGATCCCTGCCGGGGAGTACACGTGGGCCGTCGGCATCGTCGACACCTCGAAGGAGAACGCCGTCGGGATTCGGATGGCGCTGCCGGCCGACCGGCTGACCGATGCGGGCTGGGCCCGTCTGACCGCGGTGAGCGTACGCTGACCCTTCCGGACAAGGACAAAATCATTCAAAATATTGACAACGAAATGAAAAACAGTCGGGGATTGATCGCCTTGCTTGTATTTGCATTCGCGGTGTGGAGCCAGCCTTTGCAGGCGAAACAGGCGCGGGTATTCCGCTTCGAGGCCGATACCGTGCGTGTGCTCCGCAATCCGTTGAACGGTTGGGTGATGTACCTCAACCGGAATTGGGATTCGGATTTCTGGGAGAAGTCCGGTTATGATGCGATGAAGACTTCGGAGGGTACGACGGTTCGGGTTTCGGACTACGCCTCGACGGCCTACCTGCGGACGAGCTGGGCATCGCTCGAACCCGAGGAGGGTCATTATGCCTGGCGGGACCCGCAGTCGCGCATCTGGCGGCTGTTCCGCTCGCTGCGCGAGCGCAACATGCGCATCGCGCTGCGTATCGTCGTCGACGGCCGCGACCAGGGCCAGAATACCCCGATCTATGTGATCGACGCCGGCGCCGAATACTACACCTCGGAGAACGGACGCCACAAGTCGCCCTATCCGGACGACCCCGTCTTCCAGCAGAAATATGCCAAGTTCCTCCGGGCGCTGGCCGAGGATTTCAACGATCCGGACAAGGTGGATTTCATCGACGCCTTCGGCCTGGGCAAGTGGGGCGAGTCGCATGCCATGATCTACAAGGATCCGGCCAACAAGGTCGCCGTGTTCGACTGGATCACGTCGCTCTATTCCGAGACCTTTACGCGCGTGCCGCTGGTCATCCACTACCATCGCGTGCTGGCCGATTCGAATCGGGATAGCTGGGGCGAGGTTTCGCCCGATACCGAGCGGCTGCTCGATATGGCCATCGGCAAGGGCTACTGCCTGCGCCACGATGCGTTCGGCATGACGGACTACTACCAGACGTGGGAGAAGGAGTTCGCCCGCAAGTGGAATTTCCGCCTTCCGATCCTCATGGAGGGGGGCTGGATCACCGCCGCACACCACCGCTACTGGATCGATTCGAGCGGCAACTACCGTCAGGGACATTCCGAGGATGTGCGGCGCGGGGAGTTCGAGGCTTCGCGCGAGGCGCACGTCAACACGATGGATTTCCGCATCAACGACGAGGTGACCTCGTGGTTCTCGCAGGCGTTCGATCTGGTGAAGCGCTTCGTGGCCGAGGGCGGCTACCGGCTCTATCCGAGCGAGGTCCGGGTTCCGGAGCGGGTCCGCAGCAACGGCCGCACGCGGGTCCGGAGCTGCTGGAACAACATCGGCTGGGGCTACTGCCCGACGAACCTGCCGCAGTGGAACCAGTGTTACAAGGTGGCGTTCGCGCTGCTCGACAAGGATCTGAAACCCGCGTATGTCTTCACCGACTACGATACCGACCTGTCGACGTGGTTGAAAGGCCGTCCTGCGGTTTATGAGACGTCGATCGACCTCGACGGGGTCGTGCGCGGCTCCTATACGTGGGCGGTGGGGCTGGTCGACACGCGCAAGGAGAAGACCATCGGCCTCGACATGGCCGTCGACGACTCCCTGCTCACGGCCGACAAGTGGCTCCGGCTCGGACGGGTGGAGGTCGAGTGAGCCGCCGCGGAAATCAGGACAATTTATTCAACAACCAATCTTAATATCTGTTTAAATGACAAACTTTTTCTCAACAGGACTCGTGCGCAGGGCGTTTCTCGTTCTTTGCGCATGGTGTGCCGTTCCGGTCGTGGCATCCGCACAGGATTTGTCCCTGTCGGGTGTTGTCAGCGATCAGAACGGGGCGCCGCTGATCGGGGTCACCGTCTTCGAGAAGGACGGCAGCAACGGTACGGCGACGAATCAGGACGGACGTTATACGATCCGTCTCCAAAAGGGTGCGACGCTCGTCTTCTCCTACGTCGGATACGAGACGCACGAATGTGTCTACAACGGTGAAACCATGCTGAACGTCACGCTCAAAGAGGATGCCGGTCTCATGGACGAAGTGGTCGTCATCGGTTACGGTGCGGTCAAGAAGAAGGACCTGACGGGTTCGGTGGCCGCCGTACAGGGCGATGAGCTGGCGGCGCGCCAGACCACGACGCTCTCGACGGCGCTGCAAGGCTCGGTGTCGGGACTTCTGGTGACGCGCGACGGCAGCGCCCCCGGATCGTCGGGTACGATCAAGGTGCGCGGTATCACGACCATGGGCGACAACAACCCGCTGATCATCGTCGACGGCAGCCCGTGCGACGACATCGACTACGTGAATGCCAACGACGTGGAGAGCGTCTCGGTGCTGAAAGACGCCGCGGCCGCTTCGATCTACGGTGCGAAGGCCGCCGCCGGTGTCATTCTCATCACCACGAAGCGCGGTGCCAAGGAGCAGATCCATCTCTCCTACAACGGCGAGGTGGGTTGGGAGTTCCCGACCATGCAGCCCGAGATGGTGGGTCTGACGCGTTACATGGAGATGTACAACGAGATGCTCTACAACGACAACCCGGCAGCCGGGTTCTTCCAGCAGTTCTCGTCCGATCAGGTGAAGAACTGGATCGAGTACAACCGCACGGATCCGAACACCTATCCCATCACGGACTGGACGGGCATGATCATGAAGTCGTCGGCGCTCAAACACAGCCACAACCTCTCGATCAGCGGCGGTTCGGACCGCGTTCGGACGCAGGCGTCGCTGTCGTATGACGACGTGGAGGGACTCTACGGCAACCGCGAGTTCCAGCGCTTCATGTTCCGTGCGAACAACGACTTCACGATCGTTCAGGACAAGCTCCTTGCCACGTTGGACGTCAACATCCGCCGTGCGAAGAACACCTCGCCGAATTTCAGTCCCTTCGACATGATGCGCAAGATGCCGGCCATCTATGCGGCGGTCTGGGACGACGGTCGCATTGCCGAGGGTAAATCGGGTGCGAACCCCTACGGACTGCTGACCGAGGGCGGTACGAGCTACGCGTGGAGCACGCAGCTGGGCGGCCGCGCTTCGCTGGAATACAAACCCGTGAAGGGGTTGAGCCTCAAAGGCGTGGTTGCGCCGTTCATCAACTACACGAAGTCGAAGGCTTTCAAGCCGGCCGTGGCGTACACGCTGGCCGATGATCCCAACACGATCGGCGGTTACCTCGATTCGGGCTCGATTTGGAGCACGAACTCGTTGAGCGAGACCCGCAACGACAACTGGAACCTCACCACCCAGTTCATCGTCAACTACATGCGTTCGTTCGGCCGCAACGAGAACCACAACCTCAACATCATGGCCGGTTACGAGGGCTACATCATGAAGAGCGAGACGCTGACGGCCGGCCGCGACCATTTCGAGTTCACGCAGTATCCCTATCTGAACGTCGGTTCGGAGGACTACATGACCAACTCGGGTTCGGGTACGGAGTACGCCTCGAACTCCTTCTTCGGCCGGATCATGTACGACTACGACGGCCGTTATCTGATCCAGGCCAACGTCCGTCACGACGGATCGTCGCGCTTCGCCCGCAACTACCGCTGGGGAACCTTCCCGTCGGTGTCGGCCGGCTGGGTCGTGACGCGCGAGAAGTTCATGGAGGGCACCTATCCGTGGTTGAGCTTCCTGAAACTCCGCGGATCGTGGGGTATGCTCGGCAACGAGCGCATCGGAAGCGACTACTTCCCCTACCTGGCGCTGATGACCTTCGGCGACGCGATCTTCTACGACAAGGACGGCAACAAACTCTCGGACAAGACCGCCGCACAGCGTGAACTGGCCGTCGAGGACATCACGTGGGAGACGACGACCTCGACCGACGTGGGTGTCGACCTGGGCTTCTTCAAGGATCGTCTGAGGGCGACGTTCGACTACTACTGGAAGCAGACCGAGGACATGCTCCTCTCGGTGAACATCCCCTACCTGATGGGTTACAGCAATCCGAACTCGAACGCCGGGTCGATGAAGACGACCGGTTTCGACCTGGAAGTGGGCTGGAAGGACACCGTCGGAGAGCTCTCGTACGGCGTATCGTTCAACCTTTCGGACTTCCAGTCGCGGATCACGAAGATGAACGGTTCGGACCAGATCAACGGCAGCAAGATCCACCGCGTGGGCGGCTACTTCAACGAGTGGTACGGCTACGTTTCGGACGGCATCTACCAGACGCAGGAGGAGGTCAACAATTCGGCCACCTACAATTCGGCTGTAACCGTGGGCGACATCCGCTACAAGGACATTTCGGGTCCGGACGGCGTGCCCGACGGGAAGATCACCTCGGAGGACCGCGTGCTGCTGGGCAACTCGCTGCCGCGCTTCCAGTACGGCGGTACGGTCAACCTCGCCTGGAAGGGCATCGACTTCTCGCTGGCGTTCCAGGGCATCGGCAAGCAGACCAGCTACCTCTATACGCAGATGGTTCAGCCCGTGCGTGACAACTACGGCAACATTCCGGCTATCCTCGACGGCAAGTATTGGAGTCCGTTCAACACCGAGGAGCAGAACCGCAATGCGAAATATCCCCGTCTCACGAATACGGGCAAGACGAACAACTACCTGACGTCGGATTTCTGGCTCTTCGACGGCTCCTACTTCCGACTGAAAAACGTGACGCTGGGCTATACGCTCCCGCAGAAATGGACGAACAAGCTCCACCTGAACACCGCGCGCATCTACGTCAGCGCTTCGGACCTCTTCTGCATCAGCGACTTCCCCAAAGGCTGGGACCCCGAGATGGGCGTATCGTCGTACCCCATCACGTCGACGATCCTGGTCGGTCTGAACCTCAAACTCTAAACGCACAAGATCATGAACAGAAAACATTTATATGCCGGTATTCTCGCCGGGCTGGGTCTGATGGCCGCGGGCTGCATGTCGATGGATATCGTGCCGAAAACGCAGGGCAACAGCGCTTCGTGGTATTCGAGCGAGGAGGAGTTGCAGCTGGCCGTCAATGAATTCTACATCATCGGTTACTGGAACACGCCGCTCGAAAGCTCCGAGCAGTGGACCGACAACACGACCTACCGTCAGCAGAACCGCAACCCGGGCAGCGGCGGAACGATCCTCGACGCCACGATGAGCGGTACGCAGTGGGAGGTCTATGCGCTGTGGCAGCAGAGCTACAAGCTCATCTCGCGGGCCAACACGCTGTTGGAGAACATCCACCGTGCCGAGGAGAACGGCGTCAATCCGGACTTCATCAAGCAGTGCAAGGCCGAGGCCTATTTCGCCCGCGCCTGCAAATACGCCGATCTGATCTTCTTCTACGGCGACGTTCCCTATCTGGACAAGTACCTGACCATCAGCGAGGCCGAGGCCCTGGGCCGCCGACCCAAGGAGGAGATCATTCCGCTGGTCTACGATGATTTCGACCGTGCCGCCGAGGGACTTCCCGTTTCGTGGGAGTCGGGCAGCCAGCACTTCACGCGTGGTGCGGCGCTGGCCATGAAGGCCCGCTTCGCGCTCTACATGGGTGACTGGGAGGTGGCCGCCGAGGCTGCCAAGGCCTGCATGGATTTGAAGGTCTACTCGCTGGCTTCGGATTACGGCAGCGTCTTTCTCCAAAGCACGGGCATGATCCCGGAGAAGATCTTCGTCATCCCGCGCTCGATCGAGAACGACGTGGTGCTCGATACCTGGTTCGTCTCCAACGGCGTGCCGCGCAATGCGGGCGGTTACGGTTCGTACAACCCCTCGTGGGACCTTCTGGCCGCCTATCTCTGCACGGACGGACTGCCCATCGACGAGTCGGATCTCTTTGATCCGCAGCAGCCCTTCAAGAACCGCGACCCGCGCTGCACGGCGACCATCGTCGAGTTCGGAACGGCACACTGCGGCTTCATCTACGACCCGTCGCCTGCCGCCACGCAGGTCCTGAACCTGACCACCGGAAAGATGCAGACCAACAACGACAGCCGTATCAATGCACAATACGCCTCGTTCAACGGACTGGTCTGGAAGAAGGGCATCGACAACAGCTGGCTGACAAACTTCCCGGAGGTTGAGAACGACTACATCATCATGCGTTATGCCGACGTGCTGCTGATGTATGCCGAGGCGAAGATCGAGCTGAACGAGATCGACGACTCGGTGCTCGAAGCCATCAATACGGTCCGCGCCCGCGCCTACGGCGTGTCGGCTTCGGCGACCTCGTCCTATCCGGCCGTTACGGCCCGCGATCAGGCGACGCTGCGCCGCACGGTGCGTCTGGAACGCCGCGTCGAGCTGGCCATGGAGAACCTCCGCTTGCAGGACCTCATGCGCTGGCGTCTGGCCGAAAAGGCACTGAACACCTATAACTACATCTACCTCTATCCCGCTGAGGACTGCAAGACGGCGCTCGTCGATAAAGGCCTGTGGCCGTGGCCCTCGAAGCCCCAGATCGACGAGGACGGACTGGCCGACTTCTCGGAGTGGTTTGATAAGGGCCAGGTGATGCTGGGTGCCAAGCGGAACTTCCCGGAGCGTCAGTATCTGTGGCCGATTCCGACCCACGAGATCGAGCTGTGCCCGAATCTTCTTCCCGACAACCCGGGTTATTAATGGATAATACGATTCAAAAGCAACTGTCATGAAAATCATGAAAGCAATTCATAAATCGGCATTCCTTCTGGGCGCACTGGCTCTTGCGGCCTGCAACGAGGAGGTGGACAATGCCTATTCGCGGCACAATTTCGTCGTGGAGATCAACTCTTCGGCCCAGACGGTCATACTGGACGAGGATGCAGCCGACGAGACGGCCCTGACCGTGGAGTGGACCCCGGCGGCCGAATACGGCGACGACTATATCGTAACCTACTATTACCAGATCGAGGTTGACGGCAGCAAGAGCGAGGCCGTCACCGAATACGAGGATACCGGCAACTTCCGGCGCGAGTACACGAACGCCGACTTGCAGGACATGCTGGTCAACCACTTCGGGGCGCTCACGAGCTCCTACTGCGACGTGCGCTTCACCATCACGGTATCGTTCGACGGTCCGACGCTGATCGTTCCCGACGAGGCGACGGTCAACGTGCGGGTGAAGACCTACGGGCCCAAGCAGTTTGAGGCCGACGAACTCTACCTGTCCGGTACGGGTTTCGAGACGCCCGTGCAGATCGTTGCTTCGGAGTCGAATCCGCGTCTGTTTGTCTGGACCGGAACGCTCAAACAGGGAACGGTCTACTTCCCGGTGGTCTACGGCGACGAGAACAACGTCATCGTTCCGGCGTCGGGTGCCGACACGGAGATCGGCGAGACGCCGATGGAGGCGCAGGTCCTCGGAGCCGACGAGACGCACGGAGGCTGGAAGATCCCGGCCGACGACGAGTACCGCGTCACGGTGAACCTGGATGCCAAGACCGTCACGATCATTCCGACGTCGAGCATCGTCGAGATCGACAAGATCTATCTGGCCGGCACGGCAGCTCCGGAGGCGGAGATCGAGGTGGCGCAGACGCTCGAAAACGCTTCGGTGTACGCCTTCCGCGGCGAGCTGAATGCCGGAACGCTCTACCTGCCGCTGCTCTACGACGAGAAGACCGAGATGTCGTTCGTGCCGGCCGAGGGCAATGACATCCACGACGGCGAGGCTTCGCCCTATATGCAGGTGGCAACCTCGTCGGTGGCTCCGAACAACCGCTACTGGACGATTCCCGACGCGGGCACCTACCGCATCGTAGTCGACCTGACGGCCAAGACCATCACCTTCCGTTCGGCCGCCACCGATCTGAAGAATACCGTGGTTTCGTTCAACAAGACCTATACCAACGACGGTACCCCCACGGCCAACCCCTATGAGATGGAGGTGACCCAGCTGTGGATGTACGGAACATTCAACAACTACGAACGCGATCCGGTCAACACGGATTACTTCCTGGGTATCTCCGACACCTATTCGCTCCGGCAGAGTCTGGCCAACCCGAACATCTACGTCTACAAGGGAGCCGTGCTGCCCCGCAAGAGCGGCAACGACGGAAATAATGGGAACAAACCCGTAACCGGATCGGTGAACTTCAAGGTGGCTCCGTGGAACTACAATGTCTACTGCTACGGTTCGACAGCCGATGCTGCGCAGAAGCAATATTCCGGTTATACGGAGACTTCTCTTGGTCAGTCGCTGGAGCTTGTTGAGGGTCAGGGTGACAACCGCTTCGCCTACTTCATCATCCCGGAGGGCTGCAACTACGTGGAGGTAGACATCGAAAAGAAGACTGTCGTCTTCGATAACCGGGAGTAGCATCCCGCCGGCTCCGGACACGGAGCCCGACATGCCGAATCCATCCGCCGGAGAGGTCCGTGAAGGGCCCCCGGCGGAGGTTCGGTTTCCGGACGCTTCGTTTGCCGGAGTGGAAAATTTCGAGTAAACTTGTATCGCCCAAAAAGACGTTTATGAGTATGAAAAAGACACTGATTGCCCTGTTGCTGATGCTGCCCGGCCTGTGCGGCGTGTCGGCCGCCCCGGTTCTGGTCGAGGCCGAGAGCTTTGCCGAGAAGGGCGGATGGGTCGTGGACCAGCAGTTCATGGACCGGATGGGATCCTCCTACCTGCTGGCGCACGGCGCCGGAACGCCCGTGGCTCCGGCCCGGACCGAAGTCGGGATCCCCGATGCCGGGACCTACCGGGTCTGGGTCCGCACCTACAACTGGACATCGCCGTGGACTGCGGAGCCCGGCCCCGGGAAGTTCCGGGTTCGGGTCGGGCACAAGCTGTTGTCCGGGACCGTCGGTGATACCGGGAACTGCTGGGAGTGGCAGTGTGCGGGTGAGGTGCGGCTCCGCGAGGGGCTGACGACCCTCGCGCTGGAAGATCTGACCGGCTTCGACGGACGTTGCGACGCCCTCTACCTGACGGATCGTCCGGACGACGTTCCGCCGGCCGATGCGGAGGCGCTTGCGGCATTCCGCCGCGAGTTGGCCGGATGTCCGGCGCCGCGCGAGGAGCGGTTCGACTTCGTGGTCGTCGGCGGAGGCATTGCCGGCATGTGTGCGGCGGTGAGTGCGGCCCGCGAGGGTTGCGGGCGCGTGGCGCTGGTCAACGACCGTCCCGTGCTGGGCGGAAACAACAGCGCCGAGGTCCGGGTCCATCTGGGCGGCTACGTCGAAACGGGCCGTTACCCGATGCTGGGGCGCATGATCCGCGAATTCGGACACACGAAGGCCGGAAACGCCCAGCCCGCAGCCAATTACGAGGACGACCGCAAGCAACGCTTCATCGACGCCGAGCCGAACGTGACGCTCTTGGCTCCTTATCGGGCGCTGGACGTCCGCATGGAGGGGACGAAAATCGCCGCGGTGCTGGTGCGCCACATCGAGACGGGCGAGGAGATCTGGCTTTCGGCGCCGCTGTTCTCCGACTGTACGGGCGACGGCACGATCGGCTATCTGGCCGGCGCCGACTGGCGCATGGGGCGTGAGGCACGGTCGGAGTTCGGTGAGGAGCTGGCGCCCGAGAAGGCCGACAGCATGACGATGGGCGCTTCGGTGCAGTGGTACTCCTCGAAAGTGGAGAAGAGCCGGGCGAAATTTCCCGAATTCTCCTACGGCGTGGTGTTCAACGAGGAGAACTGCGAGCCGGTGACCTTCGGCGAGTGGAAGTGGGAGACGGGGCTCAACCGCGACCAGATCGCCGAGGCCGAGCGGATCCGCGACTACGGCCTGCTGGTGATCTATTCGAATTGGAGTTTCCTGAAAAACCACTATTCGCAGCGGGAGCGTTTCGCCGACCGGAACCTCGACTGGGTGGGGTACATCTCCGGCAAGCGCGAGTCGCGCCGCCTGCTGGGTGACTACATCCTCAAACAGGACGACATCGACAAGGAGGTCTTCCACGAGGATGCTTCGTTCACGACCACGTGGGCCATCGACCTGCACTCCCCTGACCGGAAGAATGCCGCGCATTTTCCCGAGGATCCGTTCAAGGCCGCGACCGTCCACAACTGGATCAAGCCCTACGCCGTACCTTACCGCTGCCTCTATTCGCGCAACGTGGAGAACCTCTTCATGGCGGGCCGCAACATCAGTGTGACGCACGTGGCCCTCGGCACGGTGCGCGTGATGCGCACGACGGGCATGATGGGCGAGGTGGTCGGCATGGCCGCCGCCATCTGCCACCGCAACGGCTGCCTGCCCCGCGGGGTCTATCAGGACCATCTGACGGAGTTGCAGGAGGCGATGGAGCGGGGTGCCTCGCGTCCCGGCGCTGAACTCAACAACCAGAATTTCAACCTGCCCAACAAACTCCTGGACCAGCCGGCCGGGATTGCCGGGCACCGATGATACGCCTTATGACCCGACGTCCGATGATTTTCCGCGCCGCCGTGGCGGCCTCCCTGCTGACCGTTGCCGGGACCGCTGCAACCGCTGCCCCGACCGCGACGGCCGTTCCGGCCGACCGCACCCGTCCCTACGCCTTCATGCAGGGGGACACGGTGCTGGTGCTCGGCAACGCCCACCTCGAACGCCGTTTCCGCTGGAACGGCGGCAATCTGATGACCCTCTCGCTCGAAGACCGGACGACGGGGGCGATGTTCCGCTCGGTGCGGACGCTTCCCGACTTTGTCTTCACGCGGAATGCCGCGGCGGCGGGCTCCGACGGCCGGCTGACGGTCGACACGCTCCCGGCGACGGCCTGTGCGCCTGCCAGCCTGCGGGCCCGGGTCGAGTATACGGTGGACGGGCTCGACATCCGGCGTGAGTTCCGCATCTATGCCGATGCGCCGGCCGTGGCCTGCCAGACGTGGCTGCGCCTTGCCGAGGGAAAAGAGGCTCCGGCCGCCGTGCTGGACGCCCGCGGGGGCGAGGAGAACGCCGCCGACCGCAAGAACATCGAGGCACAGGCCGACATGGCGGTGAAATCCTCGGAGACGGTGCTCGACCGGATGAGTCTTCCCGGCGTGCACTGGCATGCGCGGGCCGTGGAGTTCTCCGACGTCACGGACTGGAACGACAACCTCGTCTGGGAGCGCGACATCATCGCCTATCGCAAGAACTCCTACCGCGGGAACCTGCTCTTCGTGCGCAACGGCGTCGACGGCAACGGCTTCTTCTTCCTGAAAGAGGCCCCCTGCTCGGCCGTGCAGCTGGCTTACGGGCGCGGCGACTTCACGGCCGATTTCGGCACGTTTGCCGTGACGGGTGTCGGCGTGGAGCCCCGGGACCTCTCGCGCGAGTGGGTGCGGGCCTACGGCGTGGTGACGGGCGTCTTCGGCGAGGGCGAGCTGGCGGCGCTGACCGCCCTGCGGCGTTATCAGAAGCAGATCCGCGCCCCGCGCGACGGCCGCGACGAGATGGTGATGATGAATACCTGGGGCGACCGCAGCCAGGATACGAAGGTCAACGAACACTTCTGCCTCGAAGAGCTCGAACGCGCCGCACGGCTCGGGATCACCCATTTCCAGATCGACGACGGCTGGCAGGAGGGCAAGAGCCCCAATTCGGCGCTGGCCAAGGGGTCGTTCCGCGACATCTGGGCCAACCCCGACTATTGGAAGCCGGCGGCCGACAAGTATCCTTCGGGGTTGGACCCCGTGGTCGAAAGGGCCCGCGAACTGGGCATCGAGGTGGGGTTGTGGTTCAATCCGAGCGTGCAGGACGACTTCGCGGCCTGGGAGAAGGATGCCGACGCCCTGCTGGGACTCTACCGCCGCTACGGCATCAAGGTCTTCAAGATCGACGGACTGTCGATCCCCACGAAGCGGGCCGAGACCAACCTGCGGCGTCTCTTCGACCGGGTCGGGGAGGAGTCGGGCGGCGACGTGCTCTTCAACCTCGATGCCACCGCCTCGCGCCGCGGCGGCTACCACATGTTCAACGAATACGGCAACATTTTTCTTGAAAACCGTTATACCGACTGGGGAAACTACTTTCCCTATCGGACGCTGCGCAACCTCTGGCAGTTGAGCCGCTACGTCCCGGCCGAGCGCATCCAGGTCGAGTTCCTGAACAAGTGGCGCAATGCCGACAAGTATGCCGGGGATCCCTTCGCACCCGCCGGGTACGGCTTCGACTACCTCTTCGCGACGACCATGGCCGGGCAGCCGCTGGCGTGGCTCGAATCGTCGAACCTTCCCGAGGAGGCCTTCGCCATCGCACCGCTCGTCCGCGAATATCGGGCCGTTGCCGCCGATTTCCATGCGGGGATCATCCTGCCCGTGGGCGAGGAGCCGTCGGGACGTTCGTGGACCGGATTCCAGTCGCTCGTCTCGGATGCGGAGGGCTATCTGCTGCTCTACCGCGAGGCTGCACCGTCGGACGAGGGCGTGGTCGAGACCTTCCTGCCCGAAGGCGCGAAGATCATCCTGACCCGCGTACTCGGATCCGGCGACCGGCGCGTCCGGCAGACCGTGGGCCGCAAGGGGGCGCTGTGCGTGTCGCTGCCCGCGGAAAACAGTTTTGTACTCTACAAATACTCGCTTGAAAAATAGAACGATGAAACTTCATGCTTTGCTTGCGGCCGCACTGCTCGGCCTCTCCGCGACCGCTCCGCTGGCGGCGCGCCCGGCGATGACGAACGTCTACGGCCGTGACTGTCAGTCGTTGAACGGCAAGTGGGCCGCAATCGTCGATCCCTACGATCAGGGAGTTCCCAAGGAGATCTTCCTGAACCGTACGCCGCAGAACGACACCGAATTCTTCGAATACGCCTTCGAGGGCGGCCTGCGGCTCGAAGTCCCCGGGGACTGGAACTCGCAGCGCCCCGAGCTCGAATACTACGAGGGTACGGTCTGGTATGCCCGGCACCTGGTGGTCGGGGAGACGGTCCCGCAGCTCCCGGAGGGAGCCTGCGTCACGCCCGTTGCCGCACCGCGCGACGGCGAGCGGCTCTTCCTCTACTTCGGGGCTGTGAACTACCGCTGCAACGTCTATCTCAACGGCGAGAAGATCGCCGCCCACGAGGGCGGATTCACCCCCTTCGAGGTGGAGATCGGCGACCGCCTGCACGAGGGTGACAACTTCCTGGCCGTCGAGGTCAACAACCGCCGTACGCCCGATGCCATTCCGGCCCTGGCCTTCGACTGGTGGAACTACGGCGGCATCACGCGCGACGTGATGCTCGTGCGCACGCCGGATCGCTACATTCGCGACTATTTCCTGCACCTGGACGATGACTCCGACCGGCGGCTGCGGCTCGATGTCGAACTCTCGGAGCCCGCGGCCGGGACCGAAGTCGCGCTGCGGATCCCCGAGCTCGGGGTGGAGGAGACGCTCCGCACCGATGCGCAGGGGCGCGGCAGCCTGACGGTCGACGTCCGCAAGCTGCAACTCTGGGCGCCCGAGGCACCGTATCTCTATGACGTGGAGCTCTCGTACGGCGGGGAGTCGCTCACCGACCGGATCGGCTTCCGCCGCATCGCCGTCGACGGTACGAAGGTCCTTGTCAACGGACGCGAGGTCTTCCTGCGCAGCATCTCCTTCCACGAGGAGATCCCCCAGCGCCGGGGCCGCGCCTGTACGCCGGCCGATGCGCAGATGCTGCTGTCGGAGGTCCGCGCGCTGGGCGCCAACATGGTCCGTCTGGCGCACTACCCGCAGAACGAACACACGGTCCGCATGGCCGAGGAGATGGGTATCCTGCTTTGGGAGGAGATCCCCATCTGGCAGGGTATCGACTTCTCGGATGCCGGGACGGAAGACAAGGCCCGGGAGATGCTGCGCGAAATGATCGTCCGCGACCGCAACCGCTGCGCGATCGGCTTCTGGGGCGTGGCCAACGAAACCCGCCCCTCGGAGCCCCGCGACGCCTTTCTGACCCGCCTGCTCGAACTGGGCAAGAGCCTCGATGCGAGCCGGCTTTATGTTGCGGCCTTCGACAATGTCTATTACAAGCCCGGGAGCGACCGCTTCGAAATGCACGACGACTTCGCGCAGCTGCTGGATGTCGTCGCCGTGAACAAGTACATGGGCTGGTACGCCCCGTGGCCCAAGGATCCCTCGGAACTCCGCTGGGAGGTCTGCACCGACAAGCCGCTGATGATTTCGGAGTTTGGCGGCGAGGCTCTCTACGGGCAGCACGGCGATCCGAAGCGCGCTTCGTCGTGGAGCGAGGAGTATCAGGAGCGGCTCTGCGCCGACAACCTCGCCATGTTCGCCAACATCCCCAATCTGGTCGGAATCTCGCCCTGGATCCTCTTCGATTTCCGCTCGCCCTACCGCTTCCATCCGGTCAATCAGGAGGGCTGGAACCGCAAGGGGCTCCTTTCGGACCGCGGACTGCGCAAGAAGGCCTGGTACGTGATCCGCGACTTCTACCAGGCGAAACGGGAGGAACAATCCCGGAAATAACCGAATATGTATCACTGAATCTCCAACCGGAAAATCATGAAAAGAATAATCAGACTGTTGTGCTGTGCGGCCGTCGTGTCGACGCTCGTCTTGGGGGCCTGCACCGAATCCTCGGCCGACGACGAGCGGACCGAACAGGGCGATCCGGATCAGAAACCCGAACCGAAACCGGAGCCCGAACCGGAGCCCGAACCCGAACCCGAACCGGAAGATCCGCTTGCCGACGGCAAACTCTACATCCTGGCCATCGGCAACAGCTTCTCGCAGGATGCCGTCGAGCAGTATCTCTGGGAACTGTTCGATGCCGCCGGCATCGAGGCCGTCATCGGTAACATGTACATCGGCGGCTGCCCGCTCGAAAAGCACTGGAACAATGCGAAGAGCGACGCCGCGGCCTATGCCTACCGCAAGGTTGTCGGCGGCACGAAGACCGAATCGTCGAACGTCTCCCTCTCGACGGCGCTCGACGATGAGCCGTGGGAGATCGTGACCCTGCAACAGGCCAGCGGCCAGTCGGGCGTCTATTCGAGCTACGTGCCCTATCTGTCGAACCTGATCGGCTATTTGCAGGAGCGCGTCGACGCGCAGATCTGGTTCCACCAGACGTGGGCCTATGCGCAGAGCTCGACCCATGAGTCGTTCCCGACCTACCGCAGCGACCAGACGGCCATGTACGAGGCCATTGTCGGGGCCGTTCAGCAGGCCTTTGCCGACAACGCCGAACTCTCCGGCGTGATTCCCGCGGGCACGGCGGTCCAGAATGCCCGGACGTCGTTCCTCGGCGATACGTTCAACCGCGACGGCTACCATCTCGAAACCACCTACGGCCGCTATACGGCCGCCTGCACCTGGTTCGAGGCGCTGTCGGGGCAGTCGGTCGTCGGGAACGCCTACGCCCCCTCGACGATCGACGACCAGATGACCGCCATCGCGCAGCATGCCGCGCATGCCGCCGTGGAGAAGCCCTACGAGGTGACCGTGCTCGTCGACTACCAGCAGCCGCAGGTCGACGACGGCCCCATCGAGGCGCCGATCTATGTCGACTTCGGAAGCAAATCCTCCGGGACGCCCTGGAACAACATCACCGTTGCGGATGCCGCCGACATCACGCTGAAAGATGCCGAGGCGCGTTACACGCAGGCTGTTCTGTCGATTGACCCGGCGTTCAGCACCGTCTATGCCGGAGTGCGCGGCGAGCCCCAGGCGGATTTCGTGTCGGGCGGCATCACCTGGCCCCGCATGGTCTGGGTCGACGGACTCACGGTGTCGGGTACGGCCGGCGAAGGCGACAGCGATCCCGCCACGATCGTCATCTCGGGGCTGCAACCCACCCAGAATTTCGACGTCACGGTGCTGGCGGTACGTTACAACGGTACGCGGACGGCCCGTACGACCGATTATCGGCTCGTCGGCGCCTCGGAAACCGGCGGGCAGATCAGTCAGGGAATCCGTATCGGCTCCGGTGAAGGCCAGTATGCCTCGTGGGAGGAGGTTCCCTTCGAGGAGTATGCCCTGACGTTCGAGGGTGTGGCGCCCGCCGCGGACGGAACCCTGCGCCTCACGGTCAAGGGCGTGGATGTCGGCTCCACGGCCGTC
The DNA here is from genome assembly GCF_002161445.1 of Alistipes sp. An66. Taxonomy (GTDB): domain Bacteria; phylum Bacteroidota; class Bacteroidia; order Bacteroidales; family Rikenellaceae; genus Alistipes; species Alistipes cottocaccae. The sequence goes on along the minus strand of NZ_NFHT01000022.1, from coordinate 11,499 downwards.
GAGGGACACATCTCGGCACTCTGTCTGGCTCCGGCCGAATAACGGATGAACGAATCGCGAAAATAAAGCCATGAAACGACACCTCTTCCGCCGTCTGCTTGCGGCGCTCCTGCTCCTGCTGGCGGGTACGGCCTTCGCGGCCCGGACGCCGGACCCCGCGGCAGCTCCGGCCGCCCCGGCCGCAACCACCGCCCCGGACAACTCGCAAACAGCCTCCCGGACGCTGAAAATTCTGGCCGTCGGCAACAGCTTCTCGCAGGATGCCGTCGAGCAGTACCTCTGGGAGCTGTTCGATGCCGCCGGGATCGACGTCGTGATCGGGAACCTGTTCATCGGGGGCTGCACGCTCGAACGCCACCGGGACAACGCCCGCAGCGGCGACGGCGCCTACCGTTACCGCAAGATCGTCGACGGCGTGCGCACCGAGACGCCCGGCGTGTCGCTCGACAGCGCGCTGGCCGACGAGGCGTGGGACATCGTGACCCTGCAACAGGCCAGCGGCAAGTCGGGACGCTATGCGACCTACCAGCCCTATCTGCGCGATCTGATCGAGCATGTCGGACGGCTCGTGCACAACCCCGCGCTGCAAATCTGGTTCCACCAGACGTGGGCCTATGCCGGGGATTCGAAACACGGCGAGTTCGCGCTCTACGACCGCGACCAGCAGACGATGTACGGCCACATCATGCGGAGCGTGCGCTGTGCGCTGGACGACTCGCCGCGGATCTGCGGCGTGATCCCCGCGGGCACGGCGGTCCAGAACGGACGCACCACGCCGCTGGGCGATACGTTCAACCGCGACGGATACCATCTCGAAACCACCTACGGCCGCTATACGGCGGCCTGTGCGTGGTTCGAGGCGCTGTCGGGCGAGTCGGTCGTCGGAAACGCCTTCGCTCCGCGGACGCTCGATGCGCAGCAGACGCGCTGGGCACAGCTGGCGGCCCATTACGCCGTGCGGCGCCCCTTCTCGGTAACCTCCTGGAAGGAGATGCAGGTCGAGGAGCGTGTGGATTCGCTTCTGGAACGGATGACCCTCGAAGAGAAGGTCCTCCAGCTCAACCAGTACACGGCCGGGCGCAACGACAACGAAAACAACATCGGTGAGACCGTGAGCAAGATCCCCGCCGAGATCGGCTCGCTGATCTATTTCGGCGACGATCCCGTGCTGCGCAACGCCATCCAGCGTCATGCCGTCGAGGAGTCGCGGCTGGGAATTCCGATCCTCTTCGGGTTCGATGTCATCCACGGTTTCCGGACCGTATGCCCCATTCCGCTGGCGCAGGGAGCGTCGTGGAATCCCGCGTTGACGGAGCGCGTCTGTGCCGATGCCGCCCGCGAGGCCTATTACACCGGTATCGACTGGACCTTCTCGCCGATGGTCGACGTGGCGCGCGATCCCCGCTGGGGCCGGGTGGCCGAGGGTTACGGCGAGGATCCGTTCCTGACCTCCCGCTTCTCGGAGGCGGCCGTGCGCGGCTATCAGGGCGATGACCTGGCGGAGGAGGGCTCGATTGCCGCCTGTCTGAAACACTATGTCGGCTACGGCGCGTCGGAGGCCGGCCGCGACTACGTGCCGACCGAAATCTCGCGCCAGTCGCTGTGGGATACCTACCTGCCGCCGTTCGAGGCCGGCATCAAGGCCGGGGCCGCCACGGTGATGAGCGCTTTCAACCTGTTGAGCGGCATCCCGGCATCGGCCGACCGCTACACGATGACCGAGGTGCTCAAAGAGCGCTGGGAGCACGACGGATTCGTCGTCTCGGACTGGGACGCCATCCGGCAGCTGATCAATCAGGGCTACGCCCCGAACGACCGGGAAGCCGGGGAGAGAGCTTTCAATGCCGGGCTCGACATGGACATGGTCGACAATATCTACGCCCGGCATCTGGGGGATCTGGTCGCCGAAGGACGGGTGTCGGAGGAGCGGCTTGACGATGCCGTGCGGCGCGTCCTGCGCGTGAAGTTCCGTCTCGGACTCTTCGAGCGTCCCTACACCGAGGAGCGTCCCGAAGCGGAGCGCATCCTGCAACCCGAAGCCGTGGAAAACGCCCTGCAAATGGCCGTCGAGTCGATGGTGCTGCTCAAAAACGACGGGGCGGTGCTGCCGCTCGCTGCAACGTCGCGGATCGCCCTGCTGGGGCCGCTGGCCGACAATGGCGAGGAACTGCTCGGCTCGTGGTACGGACGCGGGCGCGGCGAGGATGTCGTGACCGTGAAGCAGGGGCTCGAAAAGCACTTCGGCGCCGACCGCATCGTCTGCCGGCCGGGTTGTGACTTCGAGACCCGCCCGACGGCGAAGGAGTTGAAGGCGGCCGGCGCGCTGGTGAAGCGTTCGGATGCCGTGGTGCTCTGCCTGGGCGAGAAGCGCCGGTGGAGCGGCGAGAACGCCTCGCGTTCGGAGATCGTGCTTCCCGAGGCGCAGATGGAGCTGTTGAAAAGCGTCTCGGAGACGGCGCGGCGGGCCGGAAAGCCGGTGGTCGTCGTGCTCTTCAACGGACGTGCACTCGACCTGACGGAGGTGGAGCCGCTGGCCGATGCGATGCTCGAAGCCTGGCAGCCGGGCGTGACCGGCGGTGAAGCCGTGGCGCGGCTGCTTTGCGGCGAGGAGAACCCTTCGGGACGTCTGACCCTCACCTTCCCGCGCAGCGTCGGGCAGATCCCCATCTACTACAACCACCGCAACAGCGGCCGCCGGGGAACCCAGGGTCTCTATCAGGACATTCCGAGCACGCCCCTCTATCCGTTCGGATACGGGTTGAGCTATACGACCTTCACCTACGGTGAGCCGACGCTCCGCGCCCTGCTCAAAGACGGCCGCGAGGTGGCAGTCGGACGGGAACCGCTGAAACTCGCCGACGTGGTGCGCCTGACGGCCGAGGTCGAGGTGCGCAACGACGGCGGACGGGACGGCCGCGAGGTGGTGCAGTGGTACGTGACCGACCCTTATTGCTCGATTGCGCGGCCGGTCCGGGAGTTGAAGCACTTCGAGAAGCGGATGATCGCCGCCGGCGACGCGCAGCGCTTCGAGTTCCGGATCGACCCGATGGAGGAGCTGGGATTCGTCGATGCCGCGGGGCGGCGCTTCCTCGAACCGGGGCTCTTCACGCTCCGTGTCGGCGGACACCAGGTCGACTTCACGCTCGAATAGGCCCGGAAAGGGGAATGAATCGAAAATCTATGAAATACGATCCTAAAAACAAAACAAGCATGGAAAAAGAGTTGATACGGACCGGACTTTGGGCCGGTTTGGCCCTGCTGCTCGCGTGCGGGGGCTGCTCCAAGGATGAGGACGGCGAGTCGGGTGGTGCCGGCAACGTCAAGGGTGTCGAGGTGACGGTGACGCCCGACCGGGAGTCGATCCTGCGCAACCCCTTCTCGGGGTGGGTGCTCTATGCCGGACTCGGCGACGGCCTTGCCGACGACTATTGGGCGCAGTATGACCATCTGGAATGCCCGTCGGTCCCCGAAGGTTATGTCAAGGTGTCGGATTATGCGTCGATGCTGCTCATCCGGATCCGCTGGGCGGATGCCAACCCCGAACGCGGCGTCTACATCTGGGACGAGGGCGTCGATACCAAACAGGCCCAGCGCCTGCGGATGCTGATGGAGGGCGCCGAGAAGCGCGGTCTGAAACTGGTCTTCAACTTCACGGCCGACAGCCGCGACTTCACCTATCAGATGGTCCCCGAATACGTCCGCGAGGAGATCGAGGCCGCAGGCCGCGAGGTCTACTGCTCGAAGAACGGGGCCACGGACCTCTGGACGCCCTATCCCGACGATCCGGCCTTCCAGAAGTGCTATGCCGAGTTCATGCGGGCCTTCGCCGCGAAGTTCGACGATCCCGACATCACGGCCTTCATCGGCGGTTTCGGAATCGGCCTGTGGGGCGAGTACCACAGCTGCATCTACTCGACGGGCGACGACTCGCCCCGCGAGGCGGTCTTCGACTGGGTGACGAACCTCTGGAACGAGACCTTCAAGAACGTCCCCATCGCCGTACAGGTGCACCGCTGGATCGGAACCAAAACCCAGTGGGCCGGAGACAAGTATGATCCCGATTCGGAACGGCTGATCCAGAAGGCCGTCGACATGGGATTCTCCATGCAGAGCGCCGCATTCGGCATGCACACCTATTTCTCGAACTGGGAGAAGAGCATGTTGCAGAAAAACCGCTATCTTCGTCCCATCGCCTCCGAAGGCGGCTGGGTCCGGAAGCACGGGATCCCGGCCATTCAGGGCGACGGCTATTCGGACTGGGGCGATGTCCGCAGGGGCGAATACGAGGATGCCATCGGTTCGTGCGTCAATACCATGGACTTCCGCTACAACAGCAACATCACCGAGGGCGAGACCTGGTCGTGGTTCAACGAGGCGTATGAGTATGTGCTGAAATTCATCCGCGAGGGGTGCTACCGCCTCTATCCCGACCGGCTGACCCTTCCCGAGACGCTGACGAACGGCTCGAAGGCGACACTTGCCCACCGCTGGGTCAACCTCGGATACTCCTACTGCCCGACGAACATCCCGCAGTACCACGACAAGTACAAGGTGGCCTTCGCTCTGCTCGACCCCGAGACGAAGCAGCCCGTGAAGCTCTACTTCGATGAGCAGGCGCAGCCCTGCGACTGGCACAAGGGATCCCGTACGCAGTACACCTTCACGTTCGATGTCGGGACGGTAGCCGCTGGCAATTACAAATGGGCCGTCGGCATCGTCGATACCTCGAAGCAGAACGCGATCGGCATCCGGCTCGCCGCCAAGGACCGTGTGACGCCCGACGGATGGGTGGAACTCTCGGATGTCCGCGTCGAGTAGGACGATCGGACGGATGCCGGACTCCGGTCCGGCCACGAAGCGACGGACGGCTCTCCGGATTCCGGAAAGCCGCCCGGGCTTTGTCCGAGAACCCGGGACAGGACTCCTGCCCGCACCGGAGCAGAAGCCCGGCAGACTGAAACGAATGAAACAAACCATCTGAAAACCCATGAATCGACTTCTCTTTACGCTGTTGGCGCTCTCGGCAGCCGTCGCACTCCATGCGCAGGGCCTGCGCCGCGAAGAAACGCTCTCCGACTGGCAGTTTCGCAATGATCACGATTTTGAACAGACCGACGGCTGGCAGTCGGTGACCGTGCCTCACGATTGGGCTATCTGCGGGCCCTTCTCGCGCGAGAACGACTTGCAGGAGGTCGCCGTCATCCAGAACGGCGAGACGGCCTCCTCGCTGAAAACCGGACGCACGGGCGGCCTGCCCTACGTCGGCAAGGGGTGCTACCGGAGGACGATCTCGGTCGACACGCTGGCCGGACGGCGTTACGTGCTGCTCTTCGACGGTGCGATGAGCGAGGCCCGGGTTCTCGTCAACGGCCGCGAGGTCTGCTTCTGGCCCTACGGGTACAGCGCCTTTTCGTGCGAGATCACCCGGGCGCTGCATGTCGGAGAAAATCAGCTTGTCGTGCTGCTCGAAAACCGCCCGCAGTCTTCGCGCTGGTATCCCGGCGCGGGGCTTTACCGCGAAGTGAAGTTGTTGACGCTGGCGCCGGTTCATGTGCCGGTGTGGGGCGTGCAGGTACTGACGCCCTATGTCGGCGCGGATTACGCCTCGGTGACCCTCCGTACGAAGCTCGACGGACTGAAAGGCGGCGAGACCGTCGAGATCGAGACCGCCGTGCGCAATGCCGCCGGTGAGGTCGTCGCCGCAAAGACCAACCGCCGGAATTGGGTCTACGATACGCCCTTCGAGCAGCATCTGACGGTCGAGCATCCCGCGCTGTGGTCGCCGGAGAGCCCTGCGCTCTACACGGCCGAGTCGACGGTCCGCATCGACGGCGTGGAGATGGACCGCCATACGACCCGCTTCGGAATCCGGACCGTCGAGGTGCGGGCCGACAAGGGTTTTTTCCTCAACGGCGAGCTGCGCCGTTTCAAGGGGGTCTGCCTGCATCACGACCTGGGCCCGCTGGGCGCCGCCGTGAACCGTGCCGCCCTCCGGCATCAGCTGACGATGCTCCGCGACATGGGTTGCAACGCCATCCGCACGTCGCACAACATGCCGGCCGAGGAGCTCGTCGAACTCTGCGACGAGATGGGATTCATGGTGATGGTCGAACCCTTCGACGAGTGGGATGTCGCCAAGTGCGCCAACGGCTATCACCGCTATTTCCGGGAGTGGGCCGAACGCGACATGGTCGCCATGCTGCACCACTTCCGCAACAACCCTTCGGTGGTGATGTGGTCCGTGGGCAACGAGGTCCCCTCGCAATGGGAGGCCGATGGGTACCGCATGGCGTCGTGGTTGCAGGAGATCTGCCACCGCGAAGATCCGACGCGCCCGGTGACCTGCGGCATGGATCAGGTCGATGCCGTGCTTTCGAACGGATTTGCGGCGATTTTCGATGTCCCGGGGCTCAATTACCGCGTGCACCGCTATCGCGAGGCTTACGACCGGCTACCGCAGAGCATCATCCTCGGCTCCGAAACCGCCTCGACGGTCTCGTCACGCGGTGTCTACCACTTCCCGGTGGAGTACGGCCCCGACCGGTTGCATGACGACCACCAGTCGTCGGGCTACGACGTCGAATTCTGCGGCTGGTCGAATGTCCCGGACGATGATTTTGCCGCCGCGGAGGATCTTCCGTGGCTCATGGGACAGTTCGTCTGGACGGGTTTCGACTACCTCGGCGAACCGACGCCCTACCATACCGATGCGTGGCCCAACCACAGCTCGATGTTCGGAATCATCGACCTCGCGTCGCTGCCCAAGGACCGCTACTGGCTCTACCGCAGCGTCTGGAATACGGAGTCGCCGACCCTGCACGTGCTACCGCACTGGAACTGGCCGGGGCGTGAGGGCGAGATTACGCCCGTCTATGTCTATACGTCGTACCCTTCGGCGGAACTCTTCATCAACGGCAGGAGCCAGGGCATCCGGACGAAGAACCGCAACAGCAACCTGGAACGCTATCGGCTGATGTGGAACGAGGTGCGTTACGAACCGGGCGAGGTGCGCGTCGTGGCCTACGATGCCGAGGGGCGTCAGGCCGCGGAGCGGATCGTCCGTACGCCGGGGAAACCGTGGGCATTACGGTTGTCGGTGGATCGAAAGACATTGGCGGCCGACGGACGGGATCTGGCCTATGTGACGGTCGGCGTGGTCGACCGGGCGGGGAATCCCGTGCCGACGGAGCATCGCGAAGTGCGTATCGAGGTTGCCGGAGCGGGACACTTCCGGGCCGTGGCCAACGGCGACCCCACGTCGCTGGAATCCTTCTGCGAGCCGCACATGCACCTCTTCAACGGACTGCTGACGGCAATTGTCGGGAGCGGCGACCGACCGGGTGAGCTGGTTGTCAAGGCTTCGGCCCGTGGATTGAAGAGTGCCGAACTGCGTATTTCGGTGCAGTAGGATGGGGTGAGCGAGAAAAGAAAAAGGATCCGTGTCAAACACGGATCTTTTTTTATGGGTTTTTTATCTGTTTTGGGCCTCCTGGGGTGGAAGAAGGGACTCGAACCTATGATTATTTACCTCTATATATCAATGTGTTGTAGCTGATGCTTCGTTGTTGGGTCACTGATTTGTTGGAGTAATTTTACGTCTCAATACTTTCCCTTGCTACAAAGCAAAGATACGTTATATGTTTCTCATCTCAAAATAAGATTCAATAAATTTGATATCCGATTCTTGGGTACGATTAGGGGATAGTCACAGTCGACCACCAGCACGTCCCGTTGCAAGGTATAGTGGAGATGGCTGGCAAGCAGAACGGTGAAGGTTGATTTTCCGACGCCGCCTTTTTGATTGCATACGGCAATGCTTACAGGTGTGTTTTCCATAATTTATTTCTTCAGGAAGGCGCGATTTAACAGGTTTGTTCAAGAGTGCGTTCACGCACGAACTCCCGAGTTCGTGAATTCAGGAATAAGGTCCGGCACGAACAAAGGGAAGCATTTCATCGTGAAGGAACAGATGACGGAAGCTGTTCCCGAAATCCTGAAAAACAGGATCAATGAACAAATACAATAGCAGTTTCATGGATGGATTGTTGGACGTTTGCCCGCAAGGTAATGCGGTTTCTGGGGATTGGTTCCCGGTGTCCTTCGGAGGCCTCGCATGGCCGACAAGGACGCTTTTTAATCCCTGAAGATCCTCGTAATATTGCAGCGGAGAATCCGCCCGTGATTTTTCGTTTCGGAGTTGCTTTTTCAAGAGAGGAATTGTCCTCTGCGAATGCCGGAACTGTACCCGTCGCCTGACGGGAGCGAGGTGTACTTTTGTCCGACAACCGGCGGTTTGTCCGACAAAGGACCTCGCTCTGCGAGGCGGGCGGTGTTCTCCCAAGTCGAACCCCAAATCTTCCATCGAATGACCCGTCAGAGAAAATGCAACACTCAAATCCCGGCCCCGAGTTACAAATACTCTTTCCGGCTCAACGAAGAGCAGGAGATCCGCTTCCGGCAGATGCTTGCTGCCGCCGGATTGGAGCACAACCGCAGCCGGTTTATCGTCAAACGACTCTTTGCCGAGCGCTTCGAAGTCATCCGTCGCGATCCTTCAAAGGCCGAGTTTCTGGCACGTCTCAACGACCTTTACTTCCAGTTTCAGCGCGTCGGGCATAACTACAATCAGGTGGTCCGGGCCATCAACAGCCACTTCTCCAACGTCTCGATTCCGCGCCAAATCGCTGCGTTGGAACAGCATACCCGCGAGTTGAAAGCATTGAGTGTCGAGATTCTGAATCTTACCAAACAGGCCGAAGGATGGTTGCGAATATAAGAACGGGCGCAACTGTCGGTGGAGCTATCCGCTACAACGAGGAGAAGGTCAACCGGGGAAAGGCCGTGGTACTCTTCTGGAATCGGGTGCTCAATCCGTTCGATGCCACGGGCCACATGAGCCACGAACGGTGCATGGCCAGCTTCGAACCCTTTCTCCAGACTAACCGGCGAACGACCAACACGGTCTTCCATGTCTCGCTGAACCCCTCGCCCGAGGACCGTCTGAACGATGAGCAACTGGGCGAGATTGCCCGTGAATATATGGAGCGGATGGGCTACGGCGAGCAGCCCTACATCGTATTCAAACACCGGGATATTGCCCGCGAACATCTGCATATTGTGTCGCTTCGTATTGACCGCGAGGGTCGGAAACTGCCTCATGACTTCGAGGCCCGACGTTCTGTAGAGATTACGCGGGACCTCGAGCGAAAATACGGGCTACCCCCGAGCATTAAAGGCCAGGAACTGCAGGATCGGGAGGAATTGCGCAAGGTGGATTATCAGAAGGGAGACGTCAAGCAACAGGTCTCCTCCACCGTAAGGTCGTGCCTGCAGCATTACCGCTGCGCCTCTTTTGGGGAATGGCGGACGCTGCTGGAAGCCTTCAATGTCTCGACCGAGGAGCGAACCGGAACTATCGACGGCCGCGATTATGCCGGAATGATTTACGGGGCGCTGACCGATGACGGCTATGGCATCGGAACGCCGTTCAAGTCGAGCCGCATCGGGAAGGATGTCGGATATGAGGCCCTGCAACGCTATTATGAGCGTTCGAAAATGGCCTTGAAGGAGTACGGAGTCCTTGATGAGTTGCGGAGTAAGATTGCTGATGAAATGGAGAGGTGTACAAGCCGGGCGGAGTTCTGCGAACAGTTGCGTGATCGGGATGTCGATGCGGTATTCCGCCTCAATGCTGCGGGACGGGTCTACGGTGTAACCTTTATTGACCACGAACAAGGAATCGTAGCCAACGGCTCCCTGCTGGGCCGTAGTTTCTCGGCCAACGTCTTCGAACAGTTGTTCCATGCTGAAGCAAAGGAGCGTGGAGTCTCTTGGGAATCCTCAGCGCAGGCGCAACCTTCCTCAAAGAGCCCTTCCTGTCCGAATCAGTCGTACCATCCGTTGGATGCTATTCTGGAATTGGCAGACGTACAGGCTTATGAGGTGGAGCAACAGCGGATCCGGCGTCGAAAACGCCGTCACTTAATATGAAATCTTATATAGATTTTCATGAGATACCTAAAAATATCTATCAAGATATATGTGTTTGTTAGAATTTACTTTGCGAAATAATAACACAGTTAGTAAATCAAAACATGTAGAAATTTTAAAGTAATTAAATCTTGAATTATATGGTAAAAGGCTATTGATCCGGTAAATTTTGTTAATATGTTGAAAAGCCGATTACTTGTATATGAATGATTGTTTTACAGATATAAATTTTATTTAACTTATTAAGGGTGGGTAGTCTACCAAAAAAATGAAAAGGTGTGAGCCTGCAGATAAATATATTTTACAAAATTTATTGTTAAAAATATCGGACAATGTTGGCTATATTCTTTTTTTTTATTATATTTGCAAACGATTGCACGTATATGAAACACAAGGGAGTTACAATATTTGACATTTCAAAGAGATTAGGGATATCTGCTTCTACGGTATCCAGAGCACTTAATGGCAGTAAGTTAATATCTGAACAAACTCGGAATAAAGTCATTGAAGAAGCAAAAAAAATAGGCTTTCGCCCTAATCCTTTTGCAGTTGCATTAAAAACAGGTAAGACAAAAACAATCGGAATGATCGTTCCGCTTATTAATAGGAACTATTTTGTTGAAGCAATTGCAGGTGTTGAAGAAACTATATATGCCGCAGATTATGACCTAATTATTGCGTCCTCTGGAAATTTTTATTCAAGAGAAAAAAAGATTGTTGAATCCATGGCTCAAGGCAAAGTTGTTGGTGTAATTGCAGCCGTAGCCGCGGAAACAACGAATTATGACCATTATAAGACTCTGATTGATAATGGTATACCTGTTGTTATGTTTGATAGGCTCATGCCTCTGCCTGGAATGAGCAGTGTTGTACAAGATGATTTCCAAGGTGCATATAATGCTACAAATCATTTAATCCAACAAGGTTGTCGAAAAATATTCCACTATCGGGGCCTTCAAAATGTGTCAATGTGGAACGCTCGTGAGAAAGGGTATCGTCAAGCAATGGCTGATGCTGGAATTGAAATTTCTAAAAATTGGGTTCATACTGCTTTAACAACACCTGAAGAAGGCGCTAAATATGCAGAACGACTTATTTTAAGAGGAACTCTTCCCGATGCAATTTTATTCTCAGGTGATTTTGCAGCTAAAGCTGCAATGGAGGTTTTTGCAGCAAATGGGGTGAATATTCCAAAAGATATTGCGATAGTCGGTTTTGTTAATGAACCGTGGGACAAATATTTGACACCACCTCTATCTTCTGTTGAACAATTTCCCTATAATATAGGTCGAGATGCTGGACGGTTAATGTTGAATGCCATCAATGGAGAACCGCCGCAAAAGATTGTATATAATACAGAACTCATCATTCGAGAATCATCTTTAAAGTATAATCATTACTGTCCCGTAAAAGTGGATAAATAGTTCTTTGAAATTATTGAAATATAGTCAATTACGTGTTTTCTTGAGATGAAACGGACTTGATTTTGCAACTTTGCAGTCTAATACA
>NZ_NFHT01000021.1 GCF_002161445.1 Alistipes sp. An66 | reverse complement strand
TCGCGCCGCCTGCGCTGCGTCCTCTTTCCGCGAAAAGCAAAGTGCGGCGGACGACGCGGATTCAGGGGGCGGAAACCTGAAATGTTCCCGCAGCCCATAGAACCCGGTTCTTAACCGGGCGGGTGCAGTAAGATCAAGCCTTTACAGCCTCCCGTTCCGGGCGCTCGGAATTCCGAGGATTCTTTTTTCCGCGAAAAGCAAAGTGCGCCCGGCTAAAAGCCGGGTTTCAGGGGCGAAGGAGCGAGTGAATGGTTTCCGCAGCAATTCCGCGCCTCGACCGTCAAGGCGCGGAACTGTTTTTCATATTCATAAATTGTGCGGGGCGGCTTTGATTATTCGAGCGCGCCGGCGATCCGCTCGGCAAGGAAGGTCATCAGCGGCTGCCCGTCGCAGTGCGAGAGCGACGTGATGCCCCGGTGGTCGGTGAAGAAGAGCTCCTCGATGCGCCGCAGGTCCGCCGTTCCGAACGGCTCCTCGCGGAAGGTCAGTCCGACGGCCTGCACGGCCCGCCGCGTGATGGACCGCTCGACGCTCTCCGGACCCGGGCCCGCCGGAGCCGCCAGCACCGTGCGCCCCGTGACGGCGAAGAGCGGAGCGTCCTCGGCCGCGTGGAAATATCCTTCGAGGTCGCAGCGTATGGCAACCTCGGCTCCGGTCCGTTCGGCGGCCCGGCGGGCCCAGACCGCTGCGGCTTCGCGGACCGATGTCGGGAACTCGGAGAAGGGAACCTCATACGGGATCGTTGCCGCCGTCGGTTGCAGGCTCCGGTAGGCGTAGCCGTCGTAGAGCGACACGCCCGCGGGCAGGAGCCGTTCCAGCCCCTCCTCCGTGAGCTCGATGCGCACGAACCCCGAAACCCCGGTCGGGTAGCGCTCCGCCGCCGCAAGGGCCTCGATCCGGGCGGCAAGCGTCGCGGCAGCGGGCGTGTAGGGGCGCCCGAACCACTCGCGCGATGCGGCGTCGAGCACCGCGGCGTGCTCCGCGACGTGGAGGGCCCGGCCGCGGGCCACGTGCACCGTCTGATAGAGGTAGAGGTCGGTCACAGCAGGAAGATTTTCAGAAGCAGTTCGCGCAGCAGCTCGCCGTCCGAAGCGCCGCCCGACCCCATGCCCTTGCTCTTGGCGTCGTACTCGCGCAGCAGCCCCAGCACCTGGAAGACCTTCCGGTTGTCCCACAGCGCGGCGTTCTGCTTGATCTCCCCGAGAATGAAGGTGTTGTTCTTGCGCAGGAGGCGCATCAGCTCCTGATCCGACGGGAAGGGCTGGTTCCGACGCCGCGAGAGCCACCGCAGGTAGTTCACGACGAACAGGTCGCGGAACTGGCTGAACAACGCCATGACGGTCAGCAGCAGCGGGTTGTCCTTCGGGTTGCGGGCGAAGTGGTCGGCGATCATCAACGCCCGGGCCATGTCGCGCGTGACGACGGCCTTGCACAGCTCGAAGTTGTTGAAATCCTTCGAGATGCCGATGTTGGCCTCGATGTCGCGGTCGGTGATGCGCCGCGTCCCCTCGGGGAGCGAAACGGTGAGTTTCTGCAATTCGTTGGCGATCTTCGCGATGTCGGTGCCGAGGTGGTCGGTGAGCATCGAGAGCGCCTTGGGGTCGATCTCCATGCCGCGGCGGCGGATGAACTGCTGCAACCACGCCGCGATCTCGTAGTCGCGCGGACGAACCGATTCGAGCACCACGCCGTGGGCCGCACACCCCTTGTAGAAGGCCGAACGCCGGTCGACGTTCTTCTCCTTGTGGCAGATGACGAGGATCGTCGTCGGCGAGGGCTTCTGCGTGTAGAGCGCGAGCTTGTCGAGCCCTTTGAGCTGCTGGGCCTCCTTGACGATGACCACCTGGTACTGGCCCATCATGGGCATCTGGCGGCAGAGATTCACGACCTGCCCGGCATCCGAGTCGCGTCCGTAGACGGTGATCTGGTTGAAGGCCCGCGCGGCCTCGTCGAGGATCGACGCGGCGAGCTGCTCGGCCACGGCGTCGATGAAGTACCCCTCCTCGCCCATCAGCAGGTAGATGCCGGCGAATTTCCGGGCGGCGATTTCGCCCGTGATCCGTTCGAAGTCGGCGACCGAGTCCTTGAATTTCAGCGTACCTTTGGCCATGTCAGACAATCTCTTTGGTGATGCGCAGCACGTTCTCCGTCTCGGAGGTCAGGCGGTAGCGGTCGTCGATCCTCCGCCCGACGAGCCAGACGATCTCCTCGCCCGACAGCAGCACGAACTGCCGCTGTTTTTCGGGCAGCGATACCTTCGCGTCGATCAGAAAGTCGCTGACCTTCTTGCGGCCGGTCATGCCGAAGGGGATGAACCAGTCGCCCTCCCTCCAACGGCGCAGCGTCAGCGGGAATTGCAGCCGGTCGGCGTCGACCTGTGCGATCTGCTCCGGGACGCCGAAGTTCTTGATCGTGTCGATGTCGCAGTATTCGTAGTAGAGGACCGCATTTCCGCAGTAGCTGCGCGGGGCACCCTTTTCGACGGTCGTCAGACATTCGTCATCCGGGGCGATCGGCGCCACGAGGATCTTTCCGCGGTCGGTCACGGCCACGTGGTCGCGGGCATAGAAGCGGCGTCCGGAGGCTCCCTGCCCGAGGGCGCGGCACAAGGCGTCGATCACGTCGCCCTTGAATCCGTAGGCCGAATTGAGCAGTTCGTAGATCACGAACTCCTGCGGGAAGGCCGGGTCGATGCGGTCGAGATGGATCGTGTCGATCCCCTCCGAGGAGGTCACGGCCGTCTCGCGGATGCGCTCGATGCCGTGGTTGATGAAGAGCTGGGCGTCGGTCAGCCGCGCGAGGTTGCGGCACATCAGGCTTGTGAATTTGGGGTTGATTTCGCGGATGCGGGGGATCAGACCCAGCCGGATCTTGTTGCGCAGGTACTTGGTCGAGCGGTTCGACGAATCCTCGCGGTAGGGGATGTGGTTGGCGGCGGCGTATTCGAGAATCTCGCGGCGCGAGGCGAACAGCAGCGGCCGGACTACCTTGCCCACCTGGATGGAGATCCCCGTCAGGCCGCGCAAGCCGGTTCCGCGCAGCAGGTTGATGAAGAAGGTCTCGATCGAGTCGTCGGCATGGTGGGCAATGGCCACGGCGGTGTACCCTTCGGCATGGCTCAACTCGTCGAACCAGGCGTAGCGCAGCCTCCGGGCAGCCATCTCCATCGACTCGCCGGTGCGCTCCATCTCGGCCGCGGTCTCGAAGCGGCGGTTGTACCAGGGGACTCCGTACCGTGCGGCCTCGTCCCGGACGAGGAGTTCGTCCTCGTCGCTCTCGGCGCCCCGGAGCTGGAAGTTGCAGTGCGCGACGCCCACCGCGTACCCGCAGCGGACGAAGAGCGAGAGCATGACCATCGAGTCCACGCCGCCCGAGACGGTCAGCAGGATGCGGTCGTCGTGCGTCACGAGGTTGTTCTCGTCGATGTAGCGTTGAAAGGCTTCGATCAGTGTCATCTCTCTTACAGTATGTTCACTTCGGTGTCGATTTCGATTCCGAACCGTTCGCGGACCCGCTGCCGGACCCGGTGTGCGAAGGCGATGACCTCGCCGCCCGTAGCGCCGCCGTAGTTGACCAGCACCAGGGCCTGGCGCTCGTGTACGCCGACGTTCCCTTCGCGGTGTCCTTTCATCCCGGCGCGGTCGATGAGCCACCCCGCGGCCAGTTTCACGCGACCCTCGGGGGCGGGGTAGTGGGGCATGTCGGGGTATTCGGCCAGCAGGGCCTCGGCCACCGGGGCCTCCACGACGGGATTCTTGAAGAAACTCCCGGCGTTGCCCAGCACGGCGGGGTCGGGGAGTTTCGAGCGGCGGATGGCGCACACCGCCTCGCGGATGTTGCGCAGCGTGGCGCCGCCGCGGGCTTCGACCTCGCGTTCGACGTCTCCGTACCCGAGCCGGGGGCGGGGTGTGCGCGAGAGTTCGAGTTCGACGGCCGTGATGACGACGCGCCCTTTGAGGGCGTGCTTGAAGACGCTCTCGCGGTATCCGAATCCGCAGTGTGCGGCGTCGAGCGTGAGCATCGTCGCGGTTTCGACGCAGAACATCTCCACGCGGCGGATCGTGTCGGCGGCCTCGCATCCGTATGCCCCGATGTTCTGCACGGGGGCGGCGCCGGCCTTGCCGGGGATGAGCGAGAGGTTTTCGACTCCCCAGAGTCCTCGTTCGACGGCCCATTCGACCAGATCGTCCCATTCGACGCCGGCCTCGGCGCGCACGCGGATCGTCTCGCCGCGCTCTTCGAGGATCGTGATCTGCCGGGCGACGGGCGTCAGGAGCAGACCATCGTAATCCTCCGTGAAGAGGACGTTGTTGCCTCCGGAGAGGACCATCCAGCGCGGGGGGATGCCGCGGGCAAAGATTTCGCGCAGGTCGTCGGGCGTTTCGAACTCGACCAGATGCGCCGCCCGCTGTTCGACGCCGAAACTGTTGCGGTCGCGCAGGCTGATTTGGTGAAATTCTCGGATCATGATGCGCAAAGTTACGAATAATTTGCGTAACTTTATTGCACAAAACCCATAACCGATATGTTTACCGAACAGGATTTACAGCAAATTGCCGACCACGGGCTGACACTGGCCCGGGTCGAAACCCAACTGGAAAATTTCCGCCGCGGCTTTCCGTGGCTGAACGTGGTGCGTGCCGCCTCGCCCGGGGACGGGATCGCGGTGCTCGACGACGCGCAGGCCGAAGCCGCCGTGGCGCGATACGAAAAGGCGGCTGCGGGACTGGGGATCGTGAAGTTCGTGCCGGCGTCGGGGGCCGCGACGCGGATGTTCAAGGAGCTCTTCGAGTTCGTCAACGAGGGCAAGCGCGGCAAGGGCATCGACACGCTGCTGTCGAACCTCGACAAGTTCGCCTTCGCACCCGAATTGAAGGAGGTGCTTCCCGAGGGTGCCGACGACCGTGCGACGGTGAATGCCATCGTGAACGAGGGGCTCAACTACGGCCATAAACCCAAAGGACTGGTGACGTTCCACGCCTACCCCGAAGGGGCCCGCAAGGCCGTCGAGGAGCATCTGGTGGAGGGTGCCTCCTACGCATCGTCGAACGGCGTGGCGTGCATCCACTTCACCGTCTCGCCCGAGCACATGGAGGGCTTCAAGTCGCTGCTGGCGGAGAAGGTCCCCCTTTATGAAAAACGCTTCGGCATCCGCTACGACATTTCGTTCTCGGTGCAGAAGCCCGCGACGGACACCATCGCCGTGAACCCCGACAATACGCCCTTCCGCCAGGAGGACGGACGCCTGCTGTTCCGTCCCGCGGGCCACGGCGCGCTGATCGAGAACCTGAACGAGATCGACGCCGACGTGATCTTCATCAAGAACATCGACAACGTGACGACCGATGCGCAGCGCGGCGATACGGTCCGCTACAAGAAGGTGCTGGCGGGTGTGCTGCTCGACTTGCAGGAGCGGGCGTTCGAGTACCTGCGGGCGCTGGATGTCGAGGGCTGCGAGCTGGCTCCGATTGCGGAGTTCATCGAGAAGCGGCTGTGCGTGAAGCTGCCGGCGGATTACGATTCGGCGCTGCTGCGTGCGGTGCTCGACCGTCCGATCCGCGTCTGCGGCATGGTCCGCAACGAGGGCGAGCCGGGCGGCGGCCCCTTCTGGGTCGGGAACCCCGACGGCACGGAGTCGCTGCAAATCGCCGAGTCGAGCCAGATCGGTCCCGACGACATGCCGCTGATGAAGTCGGCTACGCACTTCAATCCGGTGGATCTGGTCTGCGGGGTGAAGACTTCGAAAGGAGGCAAGTTCGACCTGCGGCAGTACACCGACCCCTCGACGGGCTTCATCTCGTCGAAGTCGAGCGGCGGCCGCGAGTTGCGGGCCCAGGAGCTTCCGGGGCTGTGGAACGGTGCGATGGCGCGCTGGAACACGCTCTTTGTGGATGTGCCCATCACGACCTTCTCGCCGGTGAAGGTGGTGCAGGACCTGCTGCGCCCCCAGCACCAGTAGTCGGTTTAAGAAACCGCCCGGCTAAAAGCCGGGTTTCAGGGGCGGAGGGGCCTTTGCGGGGTTTCCGATCCGGTTCCGCGCGTCGACCGTCGACGCGCGGAACCGAATCCGATCCTTTCGTACATCCCTTCGCCCATAGAACCCGGTTCTTAACCGGGCGGATTCACGATCCGGAACCCCTTCACGGGTTCAGCAGCCCTTAAAACCGGTTTTTTAAACCGGTACCTTTTGGTGTCAAAAGGTACCCAAAACCAGCCGCAAGTTGCTTTTTGCGGGAATCCTCGGAACTCCTCGCTGAACGGGTGCAGTAAGATCAGGCCTTTACAGCCTCCCGTTCCGGGCGCTCGGTTTTCCGAGGATTCTTTTTTCCGCGAAAAGCAAAGTGCGGCGGACACCAAACGATGCGGATTCTGGGGACGAGAACCATTTTAGCAGGTTTGTGCGCTGGAAAATCTCCGGCTTGATGAAAAAACCGAAAAGAAAGATGCGGACTAAAAATGCGAGCGCCGAGGACGGTTTGCTTGCAAACCCGCGAATAGTCGCCCGCCCGGTTAAGAACCGGGTTCTATGGGCGGAGGTATGTCCGAAAGGTTCGGATTCAGGTCTGCGCTTCGAACGTTGGACGCGGATTCACGATTCGGAAACCTCGTGAGTTTCCGCAGCCCACAAATCCCCTTTCTTAAAGGGGCGGTTTTTGCGGCGCTTTTTGCCGATTCAAAAAGCGCCATAAAAGGCAACCGTTCCGGTTGCAGATTCTTGTACCTTTTGATGGCAAAAGGTACCCAAAACCAGCCGCAAGTTGCTTTTTGCGGGGCCGCAGTTTGGCGTCGCGGAAACGGGCGCCTGACGCGGGTTTGCAAGCAAACCGGCCCCGTTTCTTCTCGCGCCGCCTGCGCTGCGTCCTCTTTCCGCGAAAAGCAAAGTGCGGCGGACGACGCGGATTCAGGGGGCGGAAACCTGAAATGTTCCCGCAGCCCATAGAACCCGGTTCTTAACCGGGTTATTGGGCTACTTCGTTGTTTTTGGCGCGTTTGCGGGTGTTGATGGTCAGATACCGTTGCAGGGTCTGCTGCAATCGGGCCGGGTCGAGGTGCTGGCGGATGTCGCCGCCCTGTGCGATGGAGATCTCGCCGGTCTCCTCCGAGACCACGATGATGATGGCGTCCGAGATCTCGCTCATGCCGATGGCCGCACGGTGCCGGGTCCCGAACGACTTCGGAACGTCGCTCTGCGTCACCGGGAGGATGCATTTCGCCGCAACGACCCGGTCGCCTTCGATCACGACGGCTCCGTCGTGCAGCGGGGCATTCTTGAAGAAGATGTTTTTCAGCAGCGGTGTGGAGACTTTGGCGTCGAGGGCAATGCCGCCCTCGGCGATCAACCGCAGGTCGCTCTGCTGCCCGATGACGATCAGCGCCCCGGTCTTCGTGTCGGCCATTTCGCGGCAGGCCGTAACGATCGGGGCGATGTTCGTCTGCACGGTGTCCTCGCCCGTGGAGAAGATCCGCGTGATGAAGTTGAAATGCTTCTGCCGCATCCCGATCATTTGCAGAAACCGCCGCAGCTCGGGCTGGAAGACGATGATCAGCGCGATGGCGCCCACGGAGATCAGCTGTCCGAGGATGGTCGAGAGAAGCTCCATGTTCAGCGTGCGCACGACCACCCACAGCAGGTAGACGGCGATGATTCCCGAAAGGATGTAGGGTGCGTTGGTGCCTTTGGTCATGCGGTAGATCCAGTACATGATGAGGGCAACGAGGACGATGTCTATCAGGTCGACGAATGTGAACGGAACGAATCCCATCGCAAGCGTAGGTTTAATTGGTCGGGTGTCGGTATTGACAGCGCAAATGTATGAAAAAAAACCGACTTCCCGAAAGCGGGGGAAGCCGGTTTTTGTGCCAGTCGGGCGGAATTACTTCTTGGCGCTCTTCTGGTCTGCGGCGTAGAGCTCGTTGACCTTCGCCAGCACGGCGGGCGTGATGTTGAGCGTCGTGTCGGCGTCGATGAGTGCCGAAGCGTTGATGATGAGCTTGTATTTTCCGTCGGCGTTGATCTCCTTGACGGCGCGTTGGAGCAGGTCCTGGGCGCGGTTCGAGAAGACGAAGTTCTCCTCGTCGAGCGTCTGGGCCTCTTTCTGGGCGTTGGCCTGGTAGGAGGCGACCCGTTTCTGGATGCTCTCCTGCTGTGCCTGGGCGTCACGCGAGGTGATGAGCCCCTTTTCGTATTTCTCCTGCAACTGTGCGGCCTCGGCCTGGAGGCTCTTTTCGCGCTGGGCCCAGCTCTTCTGTGCCTTCTGGGTCTTCTCTTGCAGGGCCACGCCTTCGGTCTGGTAGAGATCGCACTGGGCAAGTACGGCTTCGACCTGTACATAGGCGATGTCGCTCGGCATCACCTGCCGGGTTTCGGCGGTTTCGGCGGTGTTTTCGGCCTGGTCGGCGGATTTCGTGCCGCAGGCCGTCAGAACGAGGGCGGCGGCCAGCGCCGGGAGTAACATTTTTTTCATGTCGTTATCGCAATGTTTGGTTAAAATTCGGCATCAGGTTCACAAAGGTAAAAAAAAATCTTTATTTTTGCCTTACGGATCATAAATTTATCGTTTGCGCGGGAATTTCGGCCCGGCAGCATCATTGTTGGAAGCATGTACGAATACATCAGCGGAACCGTTGCCGAGGTGGCGCCCGCCTACGCCGTGATCGACGTCGGGGGCGTCGGTTACTACCTGCATATCTCGCTCGAAACCTTTTCGGCGATCGAGCACGCCCCGTCGGCGAAACTCTTCGTCCACTACATCGTCCGCGAAGACGCGCAGCTGCTCTACGGCTTTTCGACGAAGGTCGAACGCGAGTTGTTCCGCCTGCTGATCAGCGTGTCGGGCGTGGGCGGGAACACGGCGCGGATGATCCTGTCGACCTACTCGCCCCGGGAGTTGCAGGGGATCATCTCGTCGGGAAACGCCGTGCTGTTGAAGAACGTCAAGGGCCTGGGACTCAAAACGGCGCAGAAGATCATCGTCGAGTTGAGCGGCAAGCTCATGACCCTGGGCGCGGAGGCCGGAAGCGCACAGTCCGCAGGCCCCGACGGCGGTGTGGTCGACGAGGCGCTGGAAGCGCTCGTCATGCTGGGCTTCTCCCGTGCGGCGGCCGAGAAGGTCGTCCGGGCCATTGTCCGCGAACAGCCGGACATCGCCGTCGAGGAGCTGGTGCGCATGGCGCTCAAACGACTCTGATAGGCCGGAAAGTCCCGTTTGCGGAACGTTCGGACATCCGGCTGCTTTTTCGGTCCCAAGCGATCCGGTTCGGTTTGCCGTGGCAAGGTAATTGCGCCATCTTTGGCGTGATTAAGTCGTAAAAATTTGCCATATGGAAACGTTCCCTTCCGGATTTCTGGTCATTTTGCTCGGCGTTTTCGCCGGAGCCGTCGTTCTGACGCTTCTCGCCCATGCGTGGAAACAGCACAAACTCCAACGCCTGAAAGATCCCCATCGGGATTACTACCGCAGATGAGAGGGTGGCGATGCCTCCCTCTCTCTTTTTTTGACTTCCCGGATACCGGGGAGTCGTTTTTTTGCGTTTCTTGTTCGTAAATCGGATTGTTTTTGTAAATTTGCACGATTATATGCCGATGAAACGCTTGCTCGTCATATCGTTTTTCGTGGTTGCGGCGCTGTCGTGCGGGTGCTCCCAGGAGGAGGATACGCTTTCGAATCAGCGCGAGAAACTCGTGTCGTATCTCGAACGCACCCACTCGCCGGCTCTGGTCGCGGAATCCTCGCTCGAAGAGGGCAGCCAGCTGCCGTATTACTCCGTCGCGGGCAATACGGTCTGCCGCTACATCAAGAACGTCTATGATCCGAACCGTGTCGGGCAGCCCGAGGTGGGGGAGCACTCGACGGTCTCGATCACCTTCCGCGCCTATGTTTTCGCCTTCTCGAACATCTCCGATTCGACGTTTCCCTTCTGGTCGAACGACCCGTTGCTGGAAAGCGCCTACGAAGGGTTGGGACTGACGGTCGCCGACGGCGTGTGGACGTTCGAGCCGTTGGTCCTTCAAATGGACGGCGATATACTAAAAGGGCTCCGGCTTGCGTTATTGGGGTGTCGGGAAGGCGACGACGTCGAGGTCTACATGACCTACAACATGGCTTACGGCGACGGACTTTTCAGCACCATTCCGCTCCAAAGTCCCGTGGCGTGGTTTTTTACGGTGGATGCCGTCGAATGATAAAATATTGATTTAGAACGCAGAACGAAATATGAAGCTGATCTCCCGTTTGCTGTATCTTCCGGTTGCCGGAATGCTGATGCTGGGCTCGTGCGCCAAGAACGAGTCTGAATCGTACGACAAGTTCGAGGACCAGGCCCTGGCGGCGTGGATAAAGCAGAATCACGAGGAATTGGAGCATAACTTGCAGTCCGAAGGTGGTTACTATGTGGATATCATCGAGGCCGGCGATGCGGACGCTTCGGTGATCCGGGATCAGGACTGCTGGGTGCGGTTCGACTTTTCGGGCCGGGATCTGAACGGGAACATCGTCCTGACGCGCCGCGCCGCAGAGGCCAAACTGGTCAATACGTTCACGCGCTATACGCACTATGTCCCGTTCTACCGCTATTGCGGCGCGACGAATACGAGCCTGCTCGAAGGCTCCTACCTGGCCATGCGCAACGTCCTGCACCTCGGCACGGAGTATGCCGAGCAGCGGGGGCTCGATCCGGAATTCAAGTTGCGCGTGGGTTCGAAGATCCGCCTTTACATGCCGTCGCGCATCGTGGGGTCCAGCGGCGTGGAGGGCGACGGCGGTTACGAAGGACAGTACTCGTTGAGTTCGAAGCGTCCGTTCATCGTGGAGATGGAGATTTTGAGCATGGTCGAGAACCCGTTGGAGTTCGAGGGCTCGGAGGTGGACTCCTTCTGCCAGGCCAACGGCGGGCTGTGGCTCTACACCGAAGAGGGTGACGAGGCGGGCTCGTCGAAGATCCCGACGGGCTACGACGACGAAAACCACCCCTACAAGCTCCGCGACAAGGGGTATCGTTGGGTGAGTGCCTGCGATACGCTGGCGCAGGTCTATGTGGATGTGCTTTTCGACCCGACAAAGAGCGATGCCGCGGAGAACGACTACCTGACGTTCGAATTCCCGATCCGGGACGAGGAGGGCAATTCGCTGGGTGATAGCCCCCGTTACGAGACGGGCTTCGCACCGTACGACGGGAGCAATCTGGAACAGGAGATCGCCGAGGCGCTCAAAGAGCGTTTCCATGCCGATGCGGATTACGTGCATCCGGGTGTGGACCATCCCGATGCGGACTCGGTGGGGATGAGCGGCGAGGCGAAGATCTGGTATATCGGGCGGTTCCTCGACGGCTTCATCTTCGATACGAACATCGACGAGGTGAAGGAGATCATCTACGGCGAGGTGGCGTCCGAGGGGTCGGCACTGACCTATACGCCGGAGAAGGACCAGAGCAGCCTGATTACGGCCTTCTACTATACGATTCCCAATCTGCTGTACGGCCAGTGGGCGGAGTTCGTGACGATTTCGAGCCAGGCCTACGGCGCCACGGGGCGTTCGGGCAGCACGACGACGAGCGGCGGATCGTCGGGCTACACGTCGAGTTATCTGGATTACCTGAACTATTACAACTACTACAACAGCTATTACGGGAACAGCTATTACGGCAGCTACTACGACAACTACTATTACAACTATTATAACAGTTACTACTACAACTACGGCTACAACACTTCGACGACGACGGAGACCACGACGAGTGTCTTGACGGAGATTCCGCCCTATACGCCGTTGATTTTCCAGATCTACATCGAGCCGGCCGACGAATAGCGGCCGGGGCCGGGCGGCCGGACCGGCGGAGGTTTCTCTTTTTTCCTCCCCTCCGGGCACGGGTACAATCATCTGCCGGACAATCGTCCGGGGCCGCAAAGCCCCGGACGATTCTTTTGCGGGAGTGAGGTGCCCCGACCCGCCGCATTCGCGCTCCGCCTCCCCCTCCCGCAAAAAAAGCCTGCGTTTCCGCAGGCTCATTTCCGGCATGTGCCGAACAAATCCTTTTATTTATTGCTGTTGCTCGCTCAGGATACGCATCGCAACATCGAGGATCGTCGTATCATCCAACGTGACGACACCGCCGTCCGGTCCCGGTTCGAAGTGCACGCCTACGCACTCTTTTGCCGCGTGGCTGCCCCCGAAATAGTTGCGGACCGTCTCGACATCGATTCCTAACTCATCTGCAATGCGCTGCGAACTGCCGCTGGGCAGCCGATCCTTGATACGGCGCAACTCGTTAAATGTGATAATCATATCCGTAGAATTTTTGGTTGATGGTTCTTGAACACTCTAAATTAATACATTTTTGCGGAATTGCAAAATTTCCGATTCAAAAAGCGCCAAAAAATGCAATACGAATGACAAGGAAATGTAATTGGGGACCCGAGGAAAGCGGAAGTCGCCGACGCGGAACTCCGGCGGCGTTAAATCGACAGATTCAGACGATCCCATGAAGCATCTCTGTCTGTTGGCAACGGCCGCAGTCGTGTACGACGATTCCGGATCCGCCGCCGAGTGGCTGACCGTCTCCCAGGGCCTGTCCGACGAGACGGATTTCTCCGCCCTGTCCGACCCGGGCTTTGCGCAGGCGTTGAAGGAACTGGAAATTATCTCCGATGCGGAAAATATCACGCGGCAAGAGATGGAGGAAATTGCCGCAATGACCGGACGACTGGATGTCGTGAACAGCAATCCGACCTCCCTGCATGGGATCGAGTATTTCGAATCGCCGACGGGGGCGGACTGCGCCCTCAATGAGCTGCTGTCGCTGGATGTGAGCAAAAACACGAAACCGTATCAGCTTTACTGTGAAGATAATCCCGGCAACGGTTCGACCTTCCGGGTGACGGTCTGGGATGATTTCAACCGGAACAATATTCCCTCCGGCTTCACCAAAGAGGGTTGGGAATACGGCGGCCAGACCATCGCCCCGTCTACGAGAAAGCAGAGCAACCCCGGTTTGGGAACGCGGCGGAATCCGATCCCGGTTTCCGTCGCTTTTTTTTGCGCCGACTTCCGGTTTTCAATCCGCTTTTCCGCGGAAATCCCTATCTTTGCATCGGAAAACAGCGCACGCCATGAAGGATTTTGCAGCCATCGACTTCGAAACGGCCAACGGCCAGCGCACGAGCGTCTGCTCGGTGGGCGTCGTGGTGGTGCGCGACGGGGAGGTGTGCGATACGTTTTACAGCCTGATCCGCCCGCGCCCGAACTATTACAGCCGCTTCACGACGGCCATCCACGGCCTGACCTACGAGGATACGGCCGAGGCTCCGGATTTCGCCGAGGTGTGGCGCGAGGTGGCGCCCCGCATCGAGGGGCTCCCGCTCGTGGCCCACAATTCGCCCTTCGACGAAGGGTGCCTGCGTGCCGCGTTCGATCTCTATGGCATGCCTTACCCGGGCTATACGTTCTACTGCACCTGCCGGGCTTCACGGCGTGTCTTCGGCCGTCAGCTTCCCAACCACCAGCTGCACACCGTCTCGGCCGCCTGCGGATTCGACCTCGAACACCATCACCACGCGCTGGCCGACGCCGAGGCCTGCGCCCGCATCGCACTGAAAATCCTATAATCCGAGTTCCAGCTGGAAGCGGAACTCCCAGCCGTCGCCGGGCAGCTTGCCCGCAGGGTTGGCCACCCGGTCGTAGAAGTGGTACGACAGGTCGGCCTGCACTTTCAGCGAATGGCCGATGATGTAGCGCGTGACGCCGAAGGTCGACTGGTTGCGCCGGCTGTATCCGGTCAGGGCATGGATTTCGCGTTCGGGGAAGAGCGTGGAGTTGCGCAGGGCGATCTCCCATTTCTTGTCGAAGAGGTAGCTGGTCTGGACGTTGAGCCCGCAGCCGCTGTACACGAAGTCGGAACTCCCGGTTCCGAAGCGCGGGTCGGCGCACGTGCGGCCCATGAAGTCGGTGTAGAAGGCGAATCCGCGGTATTTGAGGATGAAATCCACGAAATAGGAGCCGATGTTGCGGGTGGCGCCGTCGGGCATGACGTCGCCGCGCTGTCCGCCGAGGCGCGAGGCCTTGTGGTTGAAGGCGTAGGCGCCGGCCACGAGGATCCGGACCTGCTCCTCGCCGGCGAAGTCGCCTTCGATGACGTCGCCTTTGGCCGAGAAGTGCCCCAGCGGGTAGAGTTCCAGACGTCCCGTGTAGGCGAGTCCGCCGTTGTCGGTGGAGCCCCAGTTGCGGCCCTCGCCGAGCGTCACCGAACCCTTGAACGCCAGGTCGAAGCCCTCGGTGCGGTCGAGGTTGTACTCGCCGAAGAATCCGAAGTCGCGGTCGAGGTTGAACTGGCTGTTGACGATGCTGCGGTCGACGAATTGCAGGGCGCTCGACGAGTTGATCCGGGCACGGTTGGCCTTGATCTTGGTCTGTCCGAATCCGATGTTCCATTTCGGGCTGGGGACGTAGTAGACGATGGCGTCGCGGACGATGTTCATGTTGCCGTTGGGAAGCACCTCGGCGTCGTAGCCGGTGAATCCCAGCTGGATCGAATAGACGAGTTTCGGGGAGTAGACGTATCCGTCGAAGCGCAGGCGGAGGCGTTTGACGCGGGCGTCGGTCTTCGCGAGCGAGAGGTCGTCGTCGAACGTGAGGGCCAGCAGGTTCTGCATGCGGAAGCGCATGGTGAGCTCGAACCGATCGTTCTTGGGGCGGAAGGTGATCCCTTTCCCGACCTCGATGTTGGGCATGTTGCGCAGCTGTGCGAGGAGTTCGCCGGTGGAGTCGGTCTGAAAGAGGTCACCGGAGGGCGACTCCGTGCGGGCAGCGGCGGGAGCCGTGCAGAAGAGGAGCAGAAACAGCGTCGGAAGAAGGACGTGCGGCAATTTTTTCATCGTGGAATCTTTCTGTTGGTTTGCAGGTTCGGCCGGGAACAAATGTACAAAAAAATAGGCGAATCCCGGATTTCGTAGAGCAAAGATCGGGCTGGAATCTGAAAGGAATCTGGAATGGCGTTTTTTTGTCGCTTTTTTCGTCCGGGCGGAGCGGCGGATTGCTCCGGCGGCGGACCGTTTTTTCGGCGGAATGGTTATCTTTGTCGTACGAAAACACTTGAAACCATGCTTGCCTGCACCTATCTCGGACCCGGACGCATCGAACTGCGCGAAAAACCGAAACCCGAATTGCTGGATCCGCGCGATGCGCTGGTCCGCGTCACGCTGGGGAGTATCTGCACCAGCGACCTGCACATCAAACACGGCAGCGTTCCGCGGGCCGTTCCGGGCGTGACGGTGGGGCACGAGATGGTGGGGGTGGTCGAGACGATCGGGAGCGCCGTGTCGACGGTCCGCCCGGGCGACCGCGTGACGGTCAACGTGGAGACCTTCTGCGGGGAGTGTTTCTTCTGCCGGCACGGCTACGTGAACAACTGTACGGATCCGCAGGGCGGCTGGGCGCTGGGATGCCGCATCGACGGCGGACAGGCCGAATACGTGCGGGTTCCGCACGCCGATCAGGGGCTGAACCGCATCCCGGAGGGGGTGAGCGACGAGCAGGCGCTCTTCGTGGGCGACATTCTGGCGACGGGGTTCTGGGCGGCGCGGATCTCCGAGATCACGGAGGAGGACACGGTGCTGATCCTCGGGGCGGGGCCGACGGGGATCTGCACGCTGCTCTGCGTGCGGCTGCGGCACCCGAAGCGGATCATCGTCTGCGAGGCCTCGCCCGAACGGCGGCGCTTCGTCCGGGAGCACTGCCCGGAGGTGCTGGTGACGGATCCTGCGGCGTGCCGGGAGTTCGTGGCGGCGCACAGCGATCATGGCGGTGCCGACCGTGTCGTGGAGGTGGCGGGCGGTGAGGATACGTTCCGGATGGCGTGGATGTGCGCGCGTCCGAATGCGATCGTGACGGCCGTGGCGCTCTACGACCGGCCGCAGACGCTTCCGCTGCCGGAGATGTACGGCAAGAACCTCACCTTCAAGACGGGCGGGGTAGACGGCTGCGACTGTGCGGAGCTTCTGCGCCTGATCGGGGCGGGGCTTCTGGATACGACGCCGCTCATCACGCACCGCTTCCCGTTGAGTCGCATCGGGGCGGCCTACGAACTGTTCGAGCATCGGCGCGACGG
This sequence comes from Alistipes sp. An66, assembly GCF_002161445.1. Classification (GTDB taxonomy): domain Bacteria; phylum Bacteroidota; class Bacteroidia; order Bacteroidales; family Rikenellaceae; genus Alistipes; species Alistipes cottocaccae. Next base: position 30,781 of record NZ_NFHT01000021.1, on the reverse strand, counting down.
GGTCATCAAGGTGGCGATCCGCGCCGACGAATAACTTGGAAGCGGAGCCCGTGCAGGCTCCGCTTCCGCAGTCTCCGGAGACCTTTCCCGGAGTTTTTTATGTTCAGAACACGATGGCCCGGAAGCTTCCGGTGCCGAATTCCGGGGTCTCCGTTGCGAAAGGGAGGTGCGTCGGGAGCCGTTTCTTATCTCCGGGATTTCGTCGCTCCGGGTTTTTGGGTGGCAAGGTATTGTCGCAGTACTCCGGACCAGATCCCATACCCCTCCTCCGTGAGATGGGTTCCGTCGGTGGTGTATCGGGCTTTCAGACCGTTGTCGTCCGTCAGTCCGCGGTTCAGGTCGAGCCAGTCGATTCCCTGTTCCGCGCACCACGCCGCAAGGTCGGTGTTGAGGCTCCGGATACGGGCATTGAGCGCTGCATTGCCGTGCACGAGGAGCACCGACTGGACGACGGGTTTGATCCCGGCCTCCCGCAGCCGGGTAACGATCCGCTGCTGGTTGGCGAGGATCCTCTCCGGCGGGATATCGTTGAACAGATCGTTGATGCCGCCCAGCACGAAGCAGATCGCGGGCCGGGCCGCCAGCACGCAGGTGTCCAGCAGCCAGCGCATCTGCCCGGTCAGAAAGCCGCCCTGCCCGGCATTGCGGACATCGTGGCGTCCGAGACGGGGATTCCAGTCCCCGCCGTTGGCTGTCAGGGAGTCTCCCAGCAGGACGATCCGCACCTCCCGGGGCGATGCCGCCAGGATGCGGCGGACAACCCCGTCGGCGAGGGCTGTGCAGGCTGTCGCCGGAGGCCTTGCTCCGTCGCCGTACATCGTCCGGAGGAAATCCCGCACTTCGACGACGAGGATCTCCTGCCCGGCGGCGTTGAGCATCATTCCGTCGGAGGTATATGCCGGGGCGAGCGTGCCCTTCTCGCAGAGCCGATCCGTAGGGTCGAGCCAGTCGATTCCCTGTCCGGCGGCCCACGATCGCAGGGTGTCGTTGAGTTGCCGGATCCGGGCATTTACGGCGGGATGTGCGGCCGAAACCGGCGTTGTCAGGAGCAGCACCGGCCGGATGCCCGTCGTGTCGAGCCGCATGCAGACCGAACGGAAGGCTTCCAGAATACGCGGCAGCGGCTGCCCGAGGAGGATCTCCGGCAGGCCCGCATGGAGAATGCACCCATCCGGCCGACGGTCCAGCAGGCGGCGGTCCAGATCCCAGTGCTGCTGGGAGAGGAGAAACTGCCCTTCACCGGCTTCCGTGACGTCGTATTCCGGAAGTCGTGCTTCCCAGTCGATGCGGCTCCCCTCTCCGTTCGTGAGGAATCCCACGACCGGTCGGGCCGCAAGGGCGTCGCCCGCGGCAAGCAGACTCCAGGCTGTCAGCATGAAAAACAGCAGACGTTTCATGATTCCTGTGCGTAAAAGGGAGGCCGGGCGGAACCGTTCCGCCCGGCCTCCGTGCCGGCTAATCGCGGTCGCGGACACAACGGACGTTGACCAGCATGGATGCCGTACCGTCGCCTTCGCTCCACGGACGCGAGTTGAACTGCCACGGTAGGATTTCGTTGCTCCATCCGAATACCTCGAACATCTGTGCCGTCGTGGCGTCGGCCTTGGTCGTGGTCCAGAAGCTTGCCTTGTCCACGGCATTGTCCGGAGCCCCGACGTTGCCATGCCAGAACTTGCCCGCCGGAACGATGTTCAATCCGAGTTCGTTCGTGCCGGTGTTCCCGGTCCAGTATTGTGCCGACTTGATCCGGGTGGCGTCGCTGCCCGCAGCCGTCTGCAAGGCCCGCCACTCCTGCATCGTCGATACGTGCCATCCGTCGGGACATACGCCCTGCATCCGGGTGTCTTCGGCATCGGTCGCCTCGTCGTAGGTCCGCAGGGCCGTCGGCCAGCTGTAATAGACGCCGCGGATCTTCGGATCGTCGATCAGCGCATCGGTGTAGCTCTTGGCCGCGGGATTTCCGTAGATCTCGTCGACGGTCGTGAAGGCCGTTCCGTCGCTGTACTTCATGGCCCGCAGGTTTTCGGCCATCCAGAAGTCCTCGCCGATCTTCACGACCTCGTATACCTCCGGATTCTCCGGATCGCGCAGGTCCGTGTAGGGACGCAGCATGCCGGTGAGCCGGAGCGAACGGATTTCGGACGGCGTCGTCTTGATGTTGACCGTCGAGGTGATGCGCCAGTAGATCGTGCGGGTGAGGTAGGCGCCGCCCAGATCGGAGAGCAGTTCGTCCAGCAGCGCGTGGGTCATCTCCACGGACTTCCCGGTCGTCAGCGGATGCATCTTCGGGGCATTCATCTCGGCGTCGAGGCTGTATTCGAGAGCATAGGTGACGTTGCGGGCGTTGCACTCCCAGGCGGCCGTCGCCAGCACTTCGTCCCGGCTGCCGTAGTTGAGCTGGTATTCCGCACCGTCGGCCGGACCCCCGGTGAGCGTGATGGGATCGGCTGCCGTCACGGCCTCGAACCGGCGGATGAATACCGTTTGTCCCTCCTCCTCGGCCGTGGCGCGCTCCGGGTCGCTCGGAACCACATTCCAGACGAACTTTTTCTTCTGGGAGGCCACCATGCCGAAGGTCTGTTCCAGCAGCAGGTCCAGATCGCTCTGCGAAATCTCGAAACGACACTCCTCACCTGTTTCGAACGTCGCCTCCTTCTCGAACTCCGCGTCGTAGAGACGCAGGGTGTAGTCGACGCCGGTCGTGTCGCACGACCACTCGAAGCGGACGCTCTCCTCGGCCAGATCCGCATCGAGCAGCACCTCGCCGTCGGCTTCGGGCGCAACGAGCGTCAGCGCCACCGGATCCTTCGTCACCCGGCGGATCGAGACTTCGCGGACCGAGCTGTTCTCGATCGGGTTGTTCAGGTCGCCCGTGCCCGTCACCTTCCAGTAGACCGTGGCCGCGGTGTTCTTTTCGACTCCGCCGGCCGCGAGCCATGCGTCCATCTCCTGCGTGGTGAAGGTGTGCGACGTCTCGCTTCCGCACTCCGTCGACAGGGTTCCCTCCTCGGGGAAGAGCGGGTCGAGGCTCAACAGCAGCTTGTAGTCGGGGACCGTCGAGGCGCATTCCCACGAGAAGGCGACTTCGGCCTCGGGGGTCTTCTTGTCGAGGAGGATTTCAGCCTCGTTTTCGGGACTTGTGAGCAGGATCAGCCCCGTGGGGAGATCGCAGCGCGTGATGGTCAGCTGCCGGACCTCGTCGCACCAGCCGACCGTCGGATCCACGACCGTCACGGTCCAGTAGAGACGGACCGTCTCGCCGATCCCGACCTTCATGGAGCTCAATACGGAGTCCAGCTGCATGGTCGTCAGTTTCCACGACTCGCTCACGCCGGGATCCTGTTCGCAGGAGGTCGTGAAGGCCTCGTCCAGTCCGAAATGCAGTTTGTAGTTGATGAAGTGCCGCCGCGAACTCCACGCGAAGGTGAAGAGCGAATCGGGGTGTTCGTAGTCGAGGATGATCACCGTGTCGGCCTGGGGCCGGGTCAGGGAGACCGGCTGCCGTCCGACTTCGTAGAAATCGTTCTCCTTGTTGCAGCTCGATGCCCACAGCGCACTGATGAACAGAGCCGCGATCGCGATATTTCGAATGAGTCTGTACATGGTCGAAGGTGTTTTTTAATGGTTGTAGGCTCCGATGTTGCGGGCTTCGCCGAGAGGCTCGCCCCAGAAGTCCGTGGAGAACGGGAAGATCGGATCCTCGGGAATCTCGATCCCGGCACCGATGCAGGGCGAACCCGTTGCCAGGCGCAGTCCTTCGAGGATCTCCTCCCGGTCGACGAGGTTGTCGTTGGACGAGAACTCCTCGATCAGACGGACGAATGCCGGGTCGGTCGGGATGTTGGCCGTGTTGTGCTCGCCGCTCCCGGGGATGGTCCCCTCCTGGTAGCCGCAGATGCAGTTGTTGCGCAGGATCAGCCCCTGATTGTCGATGAACTCCCCGGTTCCGACCTTCGTGAAAGGGTTGGCCGTGGCGGTCGTGTTGTAGAAGATGTTGTTGGTGAAGAGCAGCGAGCCGGGAATGTTCGTGTAGCTGTCGAACGTGATGGCCGTATTGTCCGCATGGGTTGCGGCCGAACGGGTCTTGATGATCGTGTTGTTGTAGAAGTGGCACGATCCGACGCGCCCCACGACGTCGATCGTCGACGAAAGGGTCTGTCCGTTGCCCTTCACGTAATCGCGCGTGCCGTCGTTGATGCTGACGTTGTAGCGCACGACGGTCCCCTCCTGCGAGACGTAGTTCTTGTCGAAGGAGACGTCGCTGGGGCACAGCATCAGCCATCCGCCGACGTTGTTGTAGGAGATGTTGTATTCGAAGAGCGTGTTGCGGCAGTTCTGGTCGCAGTCGAAAGCCTGTCCGTCCCACGTGGCCTTGTGGTCCTGCACGATGTTGTAGCGGAAGACGGTTCCGTCGCTGTGGATGCACCACAGCGCTGCGGCGGCCTCCATGCGGTTCGGGATGCTTTCATCGGCGAAGTCGCCCGGAGCGCAGTTGCGGACGATGTTGTATTCGACCAGCGCGTCGTCGCAGCCGTTCACGATGATCTGGTCGCCGGGAATCCCCTCGAAGACGTTGCGCCGGAAGACGAATCCCGTGTTGGCCTTGCGCTGGGTGCGGTCGCCGGTGGCCAGATAGCCCGTCAGACCGTCCCGCTGGCAGTTGACGATGCGGCAGTCCTCGACCACCAGGTCGTTGAACGACGAGGGGTTCGCGCCTCCGATGACGTTGTAGTAGAAGATGCCCGAACCGCCGCCTTCGTTGTGGTGGGTTTTCGTGCCGTAGACGTCGGCGATTTCGCACCGGCGGATGTGGATGTGGTTCATCACGCCGCCCTCGATGTTGTCAGCCTCGATCCGGATGCCGGCGATCTTGGCCCGGGGTTCATCCCCCTTGTTGGTGATTTTCAGATCCTGCAACACCCAGTACTGCACGTTGCGGATCAGAATGGTCTCGTAGCTTCCGCCGCCTGCGATTTCGGGCAGCGGCAGGCTTTCGTCGCCGTAGGATCCGAGGACGATCGGCGCTTCGGCCGTTCCGCTGCCGCGGAGCGTGAGCGTGCCGTTGTAGACCGTACCCCGTTTGATGAGGATCGTGTCACCGGCCTTCCAGGGCTGTTCCATGATGCGGTCCACGCTCTCCCAGGCCTGTTCCGGGGAGTGCCCTGTATTGTAGTAGGCTCCGTTTTCGGGGTCGATGTAATAGCGGTGCGGGTAGGAGACGCCGCCCTTGTCGTTTTCGTTTTTCCAGGTCTCCTCTTTCTGGCAGGCGGCCAGCTGGCTGATGCCCAGCAGCGCCGCGATTATGATGGTGTACATTTTCATTTTTTTTCGGATTTAGCGGATTACATCGGGTCCATCACGCAGCGGATGGGATACATGTGGTTCTCGACGGTCGGGACGACGCTGTACGACTGGATGTTGAGCGACGAGGCGTCGTCGTAGATCGACAGCAGTACGGCTTTCGTCGGGTCGTCGGCCGATGCCGTGTCGCCGTAGGCGAACTGCATGCCCGCCAGCCGGGGCGTCGAGCTCCAGAAGCGGGCCGTGAAGGTCGGGTCGGTGAGGAACGTGAGCCCCTCGTGCCAGTAGAATCCCGACACCACGATGTTCATCTTGGCGCTGTTCGTGATGGAGGCCGTCGTCGGCCAGTAGGAGGGATCCTTCACGGCATCGGCGCCCGTGTCGGCCCCGAGGTATTCGCGCAGGGCGTTGAATTCGTCGATCGACGGCAGGTGCCACCCTTCGGGGCAGACGCCCTGAACCGGCTCGCCGGCTTCGTAGGCGGCCTTGGCCTCGTCCCAGGTCATGCGTGTTGCGGCAGCCCACGTGTAGTAGCGTCCGACCTTCTGCACATAGAGCGGATCGCTGCAATAGCCGTCGCCCATGGCGGTCTTGGCCTCGTCGGGCAGCGGCTCCCCGTCGGCGTAGGTCGTGGCGCGGAGGTTTTCCGACATGATGGTCATCAGCGAACCGTCGTTGAGAATGAACTGGCAGGCCCCGTAGGTCTGGTTGTCGCGGGGGTCGGTGAAGCTCTCGACGAGCGGAATGGCGCTGAAATGGCGCCAGACGCTGCGGACCTCGCCGTTGCGGGTCTGCTCGACGCGCCAGAAGAAGCGCTTGTTGCCCGAGAAGTCGGGCCATATCTCGCGCAGCATGTCGAGCGTCTCGGCATTGGTCAGCACGAGCGAATCCTTGTTCCCCATGTCGAAGGTGACGGCGTTCTCGAAGTACATGTTCACATCGAACGAGATCCGGTACGTGGCACCGGGCCGTACCTCCCAGGTGAAGACCTGTTTGTCGTCGGGTTTGAAGAAGTCGATTTTCAGCGTCGCGCCTTCGGCGGGCGAGATGGCGCGGGCCCAGGTCGGATTGACATAATCGACCTTCTGTTCGCAGGAGGTCGCCGCCAGGGTGAGCGCCGCAGCGAACGGAATGCAGTATGTTGCAAGTTTTTTCATGTCTGTTCGGATTGTGGATTAGTAGCCTGGGTTCTGGTCGTTGCGGATCAGCGGGTTGGCATTCAGCTCTTTGAGCGGAATGGGCCACAGGTAGTCGCGGTCCTTGTTGAAGGAGCGCTTGTCGACGACCACTTCGACATACTGCCAGTAGGGCGTCGGTTCGCCGCTCACGGGGTAGTATTGGAGTTGGGAGACGTCGAGTCCGTGGGCGTCGGTCATTACCTTTTCGGCGATCTTCCAGCGGCGGATGTCGTGCCAGCGCTGCCCTTCGTGGAAGAGTTCCACGCGGCGTTCGTTGCGGATCAGCTCCCGCATGGTCTCCTTCGTGAGGTTGGGCAGCGACTCCGTGAGCGTGATCATGCCGACGCGCCGGCGCAGCGGGTCGATCAGCTCGTAGACGCCTGCCGGACCGTTCAGCTCGTTCTCGGCCTCGGCCCACGCCAGCAGCACCTCGCCGTAGCGCATCAGGATCTTGTCGCCGCCGTCGTTGTCGAGATTCAGCAGCGTTTCGTTGGCGCCCTTCTTGGCGGCGAACCCGGTCTTGTTGTCCCAGTTGGCGGGCTGCCAGTGGGCCTGGTAGCGGGAGGTTCCGTCGCAGCGGTACTCGTCGCCGGGGCAGAGGACGGAGAGTTTCAGCCGCGGGTCGCGGTTGTCGAACGGATGATCCTCATCGTAGGTCGGGTCGGCCGGAATCGAGCCTCCGTTGTCGGCTTCGAGCGGTTTGACGGGCAGTCCGTTGGCCGTGAAGAAGCTGTTGACCATTTCGAGGGTTGTGTTGAACGAGAACCAGTTGTACCACAGCTGGGTCATGTAGCTCGATTGGAGATCCTCGGCGTAGTTGACCTTGAAGATCACCTCCCGGTTCGCCGGGTCGTTGATGCCCTCGTCGAGGAACAGTTTGCGGAAATCGCCGTAGAGGTCATATCCCAGCGCCTGGATGGCCCTGGCGCATTCGATGACCGTCTCGTGGTCGTACTCGTACTGGGCGATTTGGAGTTTGAGCATCTGCGCCGAACCCTGGCAGGCCACCTCGCCTCCGAGAATGTTGTCGAGATAGGTGACGGCGTACTTCACATCCTCCTTGATGAAGGCCAGCACCTTGTCGAGATCTTCGCGGGGTGCGTTCTCCTGCGGGGAGTTTTCGTCGACGAGCGGCACACGGCCGTAGAAACGAACCAGATCGAAATAGAACCAGGCGCGGAGGAACCGGGCTTCGGCCAGGATCTTCCGGCTGTCCGTCTCGCTGATGCCCGACGCCAGGGCCATCGATCGGATCAGTGCATTGGCCCGGGAAATGGCCTGCCAGTCCTTGGTCCATTTGAGTTCGGCCCACCAGCTGGCGGCGGTCTGCGTGCCCTGTGCGAATTCGGCGCTGAACTCCCAGGTGTGGTGGTTGTAGGAGTTGTCGCACATGTTCTCGTAGGTGTAGGGCGTGATGTAGGCCGGGGAGTCGTCGTAGAAGCAGTAGTAGATGCCGGCGAGCATGCTTTTGGCCTGTTCGATGCCTTTGAGGAAGGTGTTGGGCGAGGACTTGTCCACGGGAATCGTGTCGAGATACCCGCTGCAACCGCCCGCGACGCCGAGCAGCAGCGTCAGGGCGAACATCTTGAATGTATTCAGGTTTTTCATGGTCGGAAAGGCTTAAAAAGTGACGTTGAGTCCGGCCGTGAAGGTGCGGACCAGCGGATAGTCGTAGATGTTGGTGGCGTTGACGCCGGCGCGTTCCGGATCGAAACCCTTGTAGCGGGTGAGCGTGAAGAGGTTCTGCCCGCTGACGAAGACGCGCAGCCCCGAGATGCGGATCTTCGCGAGCCACTCCCTGGGGAAGGTGTAGCCGATCTCGAAGTTTTTCAGCCGCAGGTAGGAGAGATCTTCGACGTAGTATGCCGACTTGATCGCAGCGCGCTGGCTGTCGATGTAGACCCGCTGGTAGGTGTTGTTCGGTTTTTCGGGGGTCCAGCGCTTGGTCATCCACGCCGCGGAGTTGTATCCGTTGAAGAAGGGCGACACGAGCTCGCCGGAACTCCAACCCTCGCCGCCGTAGACGCCCTGGAAGAAGGCCGTGACGTCGAGTCCCTTCCAGCGGGCCCCGAGGTTGAACGAATAGAGGAAGTCGGGATTGGGATCACCCAGCGCGACGCGGTCGTGGTCCATGTCGATGATGCCGTCGCCGTTCTGGTCCTTGAAGCGGATGTCGCCGGGTGCGGCGATCAGCCCCGAGTAGGAGTTCACGGGATTTCCGTCGCGGTCGAACGTTTGCAGATGGTTGTGTATCTCCTCGTCGCTCTGGTAGATGCCTTCGACGGCGTATCCGTAGAGGGTGTTGATGGGCCGCCCCTCCTCGAGGAGAATGCCCGTCGTGGAGTTGAGGATCGGGCTCTGGCCTTTCAGGTCGAGGATCTCGTTGCGGTTGAACGAGATGCTGGCCCCGGCCGAGAACTCCCATTCGCGGAAGGTCTTGTTGTAGGCGAGGGCGAACTCGCAGCCGACGTTGCGCATGCGTCCGGCATTCTTCCACGGGTCCTCGGTGAATCCGAAGATGCCCGAGACGGGGAGCTGCATCAGGATGTCGTCGGTCTCCTTGACGTAGAAGTCGCCGGTGAAGGAGAGCGATCCGAAGAGGCGGAAATCGACTCCGACGTTGTATTGCGTGGTGGTCTCCCAGGTCAGGTCCTTGTTGGCGATGTAGGAGGTGGCGGCTCCGGTGACCTGCTGGTTCTCCCAGATGTAGTTGCACGAGCCGATCGAGAGGATGTCGATGCCGGCGTAGGAGCTCCAAATCTTCTCGTTGCCGAGTTGCCCCCACGATGCGCGGAGTTTCAGTTCGTCGATCCAGCGGACGTCCTGCATGAACTTCTCCTCGGAGATGCGCCATCCGGCCGAGAACGAGGGAAAGAGACCCCACTTGTGCCCGGCGGCGAATTTCGATGATCCGTCGTAGCGGACGTTGGCCTCGAAGAGGTACTTCTCCTTGTAGTCGTAGTTGAAACGTCCGAACAGGGAGAGGCTCGTCACCTCGGTCTCCCAGCTGGAATTCTTCTGCGTCGCGGGGTCGCCGACTTCGAGCGACGGGAGGTTGGTCGTCAGGCGCGTGCGCGAAGCCTTGTAGTACTTGTTGTTCCACTGTCCCTGCTGCCATCCGGCCATTGCCTTGAAATGGTGGTGTTCGCCGGCCGTGGCCCAGTAGGAGAGGGTCACATAGCTGGACAGATTCCCGTATCGGTAGGTCGACTCGGTGATCGACGATTCGCGGGAGTTGCTTTCGCCGATGGTCTGCGATCCGTCGGCGCCGGTGAAGACCGTATAGAGTTCGACGTCCGGGGCGTAGATCTGTCCGGTTTCGGTCGTCCGGTCGAAGTTTACGGCCCCTTCCAGTTTGAGGTTTTTCAGCAACGAGAGCTGGATGTTGATGTTGCCGCTGAAATTCCCGATGTCGGTCTGGTTGTATCCGCCGGCTTCGCGTGCGGCGTCGTCGTAGAACCAGTCGGTCCATCCGTATCCCTCCATCCTGGCGTTGACCATCGGGGTCATGGCGACGATCCGGTAGAGCGTGTTCCCGGTGCCGTCCACGAGGTCGGTCCGGACGCCCGAATAGCCGGCGATGTTGGTCGAGATTTTCAGCCGGTCGTTCAGCAGCGAGCTCGAAGCGTTCATGCGGAAGCTGTACTTGTCGAACTCCGTCCCTTCGAGGATGCCGTCCTGCCCGAGATAACCCATCGACAGCGTGTAGGCCAGCTGTTCGGAACCTCCGGTGAGTTTGATGTAGTGGTTGTGCATCACGGCGGGCTTGAAGTAGAAGTCCGCCCAGTCGCGGTCGGGGTAGAGTGCCGGATCGCTGCCGTCGAAATGGTCGATGTAGCTCTGGCTGTACCGGAGCTGCTGTCCCGAGTTGAGGCACGCCTCGTTGTAGAGCGTCATGTAGTCGACCGCCCCGAGGAGCTCGGGATAACGGGTCACCTGCTGGACGGAGACATAGCCGTTGTATTCGACCGAGAGCTGCCCCGAGCGCCCCTTTTTCGTGGTGATCAGGATGACGCCGTTGGCGGCCTTGTTGCCATAGATGGCGGCCGATGCGGCGTCTTTGAGCACCGAGATCGACTCGATGTCCTTCGGGTCCACCTTGTCGAACGAGGATTCGAAGCCGTCGATGATGATCAGCGGCGACGAGTCGTTGAGCGTGCCGATACCGCGCACGGTGATCGTACCGCTGTCAGCGCCGGGCTGTCCGGAGGTCTGCGTCACCTGTACGCCGGTAACCTTGCCTTGCAGGGCGAGGGAGACGTCGGTGATCGGGCGGTTCTTGAAGTCGGAGGTCGAGACGGTGGCGATGGCGCCGGTGAGTTTCTCCTTGCTGGTCGAGCCGTATCCGACGACCACGACGTCGTCCAGGGAGAGGGCATCCTCCTCGAGGATGATGTCCAGACCGGTGAGGGCCCGGGTCACCTTGAACTGCTGTTTCTTGTACCCGAGGTAGGAGACTTCCAGCGTCTCGCCGATCCGGGCCAGGATCGAGAAGGAGCCGTCCGATGCGGTCGTGGTGCCGGCCTGCTGCTCCTGCACGGCCACGACGACGCCGACGATGGGGTTGAGCTGTTTGTCCGTCACCTTGCCCTGGATGCGGACCTCCGCGCCGGGTTGTGCATGCGCGGCCAGGATGAAACATCCAGCCAGTGTCGCGAGCCACAAACGCAGGTGTTTGGAATAGCTGAATTTCTTCATTTTCGATTGGTTTTAGATTGGTAAATTTTGCTCATATTCTGTTTTTTGGGTGGATCATTCCTCTTCCCAGCGCCAGCGGTCGTGCCACTCGACGCGGAAACGGTCTCCGTCGAACCGGACGGGAAGCCAGACATAGCGTCCGTCGGCGGCATTTTCGGGGTTCCAGCGGTCGCCCATGTAGATGCAGCGGTCGGTGCCGGCGACGGTGAACAGGAAGGTGCTCTGCGAGTCGTAGGTCGTTTCGGCCAGCGGTCCGGAGCAGGGGTTCCCGCACTCGGTCCACGGGCCCCAGATCGAGTCTGCCACGGCCGACCGGGCGGCATTGGGAGCCCAGCCCGTGCAGCCGGACATCATCATCCAGTAGCGGCCGTCGTGCTTGACGATGGCGGGGGCCTCCATGAACCTCCCGACGAAGAAGCGGGCATAGCGGCCGCTGTGCGAGAGGTAGTCGTCGGAGAGTTCGGCGATGTGGAGCGTGCTGTTCTCCTCGGACGAATAGATGTGGTAGGCGCGGCCGTCATCGTCGACGAAGAGTGTCATGTCGCGGGCCATCTGTCCGCCGGCCATGTCGCGCCCGACGATGTTCAGCGAGTCGGGATGTTCGGGCAGGCTGCCGCCGTCGAACCGCATTCCTTCGGCGCGGCTGGGGCCGGCGTGCTGCGGCAGGGCGTTCATCGGGTAGTGCCCGGCGTTGGGCCGCACGGCTTTCAGAAACCGGTATGGACCCGTCGGGCGGTCGCTGACCGCCACGCCGCTCATCGCACCCGTATACCCGGCCCCTTTCGGTTCGAGGTGGAACCACATGACATACTGCCCGGTCCGGGCGTTGCGGATGACCTTGGGGCGTTCGAGGATACAGCCCTTCTCGATGGGGCTTCCGGAGCCTTCGGGCTCCACCGGCAGGACGATGCCTTCATCCTGCCAGTCGTAGAGGTTCGTCGACGAATAGCAATGGACGCCGACCTGGGCGAGGTTTCCGGCCGTACCTTCGACCTTGTGCTCGCCGAACCAGTAGTAGCGGCCGCCGTCGTAGAGGATGCCGCCTCCGTGGGCGTTGATGACGGCGCCGTCGGTGTCGGTCCAGACCGCTCCGGGGCGGAATTCCGGACGCGAGCACCCTCCGAGCAGGAGAAGTGTTGCGAGGAGTGCCGTGAATCTGTTCATGCGCATGGCGTTCGTGTTTTCAAGTGGTTTCTTATTGCTTGTAGAAGAAGGTGTTGGGCTTGTTCACCACGGCGAGTGCGAATCCTGCCTGACGGGGATCCAGCCGGACCGTGTCGCAGGCCACGGCGCTGACCTCGACCGTGCGGTCGCCCTCGAAGCGGTTGCCCGAGATGTCGGCCTCCCGGCAGTATTGCAGGTCGATGTAGGAGAGCCCGTCGAAGATCGGCGGATAGTCCCGGCTCTGGATGAAGCGGTTGCCGGTGATTTCCAGCCGGTCGACGCTCAATGCGTAGATGACCTGCGAATCGAAGGTGCGGACCGTATTGCCGGTGAATACAATACGTCCGTGGTAGCGGAAGTCGCCGTTGCGGCCCGCGGTCGGGATTTCGGGGGATATTTGCAGTACCGACTGGGGATTTTCGCCGCCGGTACCGAAGTTGACGAAGGTGTTGTTGCGGATGAGCACGTCGCGCACGCTGCCCGACTCGAACCAGGAGTTGGCGTCACCGGCGATCAGTACGCCGGCCATCATCGACGAGAAATAGTTGTCCTCGATGACGACCCGGCCCGGTGTGGAGATCAGGATGCTGCGGGCGCGGTTGTTGCGCACCGTGCAGCGGCGCATCACGACGGCGGGCATGTGGCAGGGGTTCTCGACAGCGAGGAGCTCGGGCAGCGAGTCGGGAAGTTCGGCGGCGGAGCGGATCTCCCAGGTTTCGTCGTCGAGCGGCCGGGCCTCTTCCGCTACGAAGGTGCACTGCGGGCGGAGCGAGATGCGGTCGATGAGCCGCAGCGTGTCGCCCTTGCGTGCGAAGTCGAATCCCTGCTGCTGGACGTGCCCGAAACGGGCCGTCAGGAGCCGTCCTCCGCGGATCGAGTCGACGCGCAGATAGGTCCCGTGAACGTTCGTCGCATCGTCGAGCATATTCTCGAAGAGACAGCCGTCGAAGCGGATCGTGCCGCGGCAGTTGACGAAGTGGGTGGCGTCGGCCGATGCGGAGATGAAGCGACCGGAACCCTCCCGCAGGCGGACGTCGAAGCCGTTGAGCGTGATCTCCTCCGAATTTTCGCAGATCAGTGCCATGGCGCCCGAGGCGTGGATGACGGTCCGCTCGATGGTCAGGCCGCGCGTGGCGTGCACGACGATTCCCGGGCAGTGGCGGTTTTCGCGGAACGGGCCCTTGTCGGCGAAGATGGAGCCCACGGGCGGGAGCTCCGGCGAGAGGAACCCGAAGAGCCGCACCGTATCCTTGCCGGGCATTTCGGCCTTCAACCGCCCCTTCCAGTAGGGGTGCAGGAAGCGGGCCGTGTTGTAGTAGGGGGCGCGGGTCTCGGGATCGAAGACGATGTTGTCGCCCTGGGTGCGCTCCCAGTCGTATCCGGAGAAGTGCAGGACACCGTCGACAACCCGGACGGGATTCCCGCTGGTGATTTTCAGATCGACGCCCCGGATTTCGGGATGCCGGGCGATCACGCGCCCTTCCAGCACGAACGGGAGGTCGTAGTCGAACGTCAGGCCGCGGAGCGTTACCTCCTCGCAGTCGGCGATGTAGAAGGGAACGATCGCTCCGTGGAAGCGGAATTCGGTACCGTTGCCGCAGATGGCGACCCGGCGCATGCCGTTCAGCACGAAGGCGATGCGTTTGGTTCCGTTGTCGTTGTTCGAGACCCGGAGGAAGCGCTCTTCGGCCTCTTCGGGGTAGAAGTCGTAGACGCCGGATTCGAATTCCAGCCGGATCCCGCCCTGCGGATGCTCCCGGAGGATTTCGCGGATGACGGAGGTGTAGTCCGTGCGTCCGTCGAGCGGGACGGTGATCTGCCGCACGTGTTGCCCGCCGCACCCCTGAAACAGGAGGCCGAAAAGGGCTGCGAGATGCAAAAATATCGTTTTCATGGTTATCGGTCGGTTTGTTTGTGGAAGATTTCGAAGGTTCGGGCCCCGGGCTGTATGATCTCCGAGGCACGCATGTGGTCGATGCGGATGTTGCGTCCCGGGAAGTCGGGACTCAACCGGTTGCGGCCGATCCGGACTTTGCGGCAGCCGTCCAAACAGAGGTTCCAGGGACGGTAGAAGGGCTTGAACGTGCGGGTCCGTTCCAGCGTGTTCCGCGAGAAGGTCAGCCCCTCGACCGAACGGGCGAACAGCACGGCGTAGTCGAAATGGCGGAACGTGTTGCGTTTGATGCGGATGTTGCGGTGGTAGGCAGGGGTCGTCTCGTCTGCCGGCCGGAAGGAGGGCGAGATCGAGATGACACCCTCGCCCCAGCCCCACGGTGCGTCGATCAGGTTGTTGCCCGAGGTGTAGCAGTCCTCGAAGAGGTTGTCGCGGATGACCACATTCCCGACGGCGCCGGATTCGAACCACAGCTCCGTATCGCCTTCGATCAGCACGGCGGCGCCGGCCGAACGGAAATAGTTGTGCTCGATGCGTACTTTGGCGGGGGTTGTCACCAGTATCGACCGTCCTCGGTTCTGTTTGAGCATCCGGCAGTTGCGGACGATCAGCTTCGGGCAGAGCGAGGCGTTTTCCAGAATGTGCCCCGCTGCGATCCGCCCGGCGACGGGCTCCTTGAAGTGCAGGAGATAGTCGTGCGATCCCTCGATCGGAGTTGTGCCGGCGGCCGTCAGCGGGCGGCTGCGCTGCATGGTGGCCGTGTCGAGCGCCCAGACCCGTTCGCCGGGGCGGAACCCCGAGTCGCGGCCCGTGGGGGCGATCCGCACGGTGTGTTCGTCGCAGACCTCCGTAACCGGGGCGTACATGCCGTGGACGTTGGTGAAGTCGTCGCCCGAACCGCTGACCGTGCAGCCGTCGAAGCGGATCGTTCCCGTACAGCCGATGAAATGGGTGGCGTCGGCAATGGTGCTGAACATCCGTCCGGCACGCTCGTCGGCCACGATGTCGAGTCCGATCATCGCGATGTCGTGCGAGCGGACGCCGGAGACGCCGCAGCTCAACGTATGGTGGATGGTGACCTCCTCGATGCGGACCTGCTCGCTGTCGAAGATCTCGATGCCGTTGACGATGTAGCGTCCGTGGTGGAAGACGATGACCGTTCCGGAATCGGGCTTCATGGCCGGGCGGCAGTGGAACCGCACGCGGTTGCCTCCGAGGTCGGAGACCCGGGCTCGGAACATCTCCCGACCCAGCGGTACGTCGCGTGTCTGATAAACCAGTTCGCGGGTCGTTCCGTCGTAGAGATTGGCGTATTCGGGAACGATGCGCTGGATGCCGTATTCGCCGATGAAGACGAGCGAATCGCCCTGTACGGCGTAGGGATAGCGGAGCGTGTCGATCTCCATATCAAGATAGGTATCCGTGGCCCGGATGATCGTAGCCTGCGAGTTGTAGGGGTGCTGCCAGTCGATCCGCAGGTTCCGGATCGTGACGTTCCGGGACTCCATGAGCCGCAGGGGCTTCATCAGCCCGTGGAAGATCCAGTCGCAGCCCTGCCCGTCGATTTCGATGTTCCGCATCCGTTCGAGGTTCAGCGCCGTGGTGGGTTGCCCGGCGGCCTGTCTCTGCGGATCGGGGAAGAAGTCGTAGCGCCCCGGTGCGAACCGGATCTGCAATGCCTTGTCGTTGCAGTGTTCGTCGAGGATCTTCCGGATGATCGGAAGCGCGTTCTCGCCCGTGCCGGGTTGCAACCCGTAGTCGGCGACGCGGACGATCCGCCGGCCAGCGTTGCCGGCCGTGGCGTGCGGACATCGGCCGAAGAGTCCGGCCGACAGCAGGAGCAGCGAGCAAAGAAGGGTGCGCTGTGTGGAATTCATGGTCTGGTTGGGGTTTTGTTTGTAACAAAATTAAAAGAACTCCGGCGGCTCATGCTATCCCGGTGTTTAGAAAGATTGCGGCTTCGGTTAGGAGTTTGTTCGGCGGTGCGTTTTGAACAAACAGATATGCTTCGTGAACAAAAATACAAGCTTCGGATGAGCGAAAATACAAATTTATAGCTTAACTTTCGAGAAAAACCAACCGGATGAAACACTTTTCGGCCCTTTTTCTCTGTCTGCTCCTCCGCCTTCTGCCCGTCTGTGCGCAACACGAAGGCGAGATCTGGAACTACGAACATTTGAGCAAGAACGACGGGCTTTCGAGCAATCGCATCACGGCGTTGAGCGACGACCGCTACGGCCGGATCTGGGTCGGAACTTCCCAAGGACTCGATATTTACGACAGCCGTTCGCTGAAAAAGATCGAACCCTATGCCGGGCTGGAAATCTGTTCGCTCCACGATGCGGGCGATCGGATCCTCGTCGGAACGACGCTTTTCGTCGAAGCCTACGACTATGCGAGCGGCCGTTTTTCGCGCCTGACGTGGAACGACCGCGATGTGGGATATGTCCGTACGATTCTGCAAGTCGACAGTACGGTGCTGCTCAAAACCCTGAACCGGATTTTTCGCTGCGACGGCGACCGGCTGACGCTCGTCGCCGACGGTACGCCCTACGAATACATGTGCTGCGACAAGTTCGGACAGTTGTGGGGCCTGTCGAAGGACCGGGTCTATCGGATCGACCGCTCGTTCGGGGTTGCCGCGACCTACAAACTGTCGAGTGTCGACCGCTCTCCGCTGGTCGGTGTCCAGCTCTACGCCGATTCGAAGGGGTGCGTCTGGGTCGGAACCGTCAAGGACGGCCTCTACCGCTACAACCGGACGAAGGATGAGTTCCGCCGCGAACCGATCGCCGCCCGTTTCGGGGTTCCGGAGATCGAGAATATCGGCAGCATGAACGAAGATCGTTACGACCGCCTCTGGATCGGCCACAACAACGGCGTTTCGGTCTACGACTACAACAACGACTTTTTCTGCAACTACGTCTGCGAACACAACGACAACGCGGTTCTGAACACGGTGGTCGCCATCTTCCGGACCCGGCGTCAGGACATGCTGCTGGGGACCTATTTCGCCGGACTCTTTTCGATCGGCGAACTCGAATCCGGCGTCGAGTGCCATACGCTCGGATCGGCCGGGACGCACCGCTCCCGGAACGTGACGGCGAACGGCATCCTGCGCGACGAACGGGGTAACTGGTGGGTGGCGACCAACAGCACGGGAATCGACGTGCTGGATCCTTCGGGCAACCTCATCCGGCGCATTTCGAGCACGACCCGCGGCATCAACGACAACATCCTCGCCTTACGGCAGGATCGGCGCGGAAATCTCTGGGCCGGGTCGTTGTCCAGCGGGCTCTACCGGTTCCGGGCGGACGGCTCGGTCCGCCACTACACGCGCCGTGCCGATCGTCCCGGATCGCTTTCGGGAAGCAACGTTCTGGCGCTGTGTCCGCTGAATGCGGATACGATGTTCGTGGCGCACGAGAAGGGCATCGACGTCTACCGCTATGCCACCGACGACTTTTCGGTGCTGTGCGGATGCGGGTCGGAGGATTTCGCCTTCTACGACGTCTTCACGCACGGCGATACGGTCTGTTTCGTCAATTTCAAGTCGGTCGTCTGTTTCGATCGGGCCTCGGGGCGGGTTTCCGAATACACGGTACCCGAGTCGGAGGGGATCACACCCTATTTTCAGTGCGGATGGATGGACGCCTCGGGTCGGTTGTGGCTGGGAACGACCAAAGGGGAAGTGTGGCGCTTCGAGTCCGGGCACTTCGCTCCGGTGGTGCAGGGCCATCCGAAGATCAACGGCGGTATTGCCGGCATGCGCGGCGATGCGGACGGTCATCTGTGGCTGGCGGCGGGCAATGACCTGCTCCGATTGGATTCCCTCGGAGGGCTGCGCCGTTACAGCCTCGCAAAGGGAATGGGAACCAACGAATTCAACGTCCGTTCGGCCTACGTCGGGCCGGACGGCGGAATCTGCTTCGGAACGACAAACGGGCTGGTCTGTTTCCGGCCTGCGATGTTGGAAAACCGACCCCAGCAGCCGGTGACCCTGTTCCTCTCCGGGTTGAAACTCGCCGACCGTCCGGTGCCGGTGGGCGACGGCGTGCTGGACCGTCCGCTCAACGAGACCGGGGAGATCACCCTGGCCCACGACCAGACGTTCGTGACCTTCGAGGTCTCGGTGGTCGACTACGACGTTTTCCGTACGTCGTCCTATGCATGCCTCTACCGGTTGGAGAATTTCGATGACAACTGGTATGAACTGGGGCCCCGGCAGGAGATCTCCTATACGGGCTTGGCGACGGGTCGTTACCTGCTCTCGGTGCGTCTTGTGGCCGATGACGGGACCCTGCTCGAAGAGCGGCGGATCGCCGTCCGGGTCCGGCCTCCGGTGCTGTTGAGCGGGCCGATGATCGGTTTGTATGTCGTCGTGCTGGGGCTTGTGGCCTGGCAGTTCGTGCGGCTGCTCCGGCGGCAGCGTTTCGCCCGTTCGCTTGTCGAGAAGGCGCGCCGGGAGCAGGAGACGCGATCGCGGATCAACGCCCTGAAACTCGATTTTTTCAGTTTCATCACCTACGAGTTCAAAACGCCGCTGTCGGTGCTTTCGACCTTGCAGGACTCCGTGCTCCCTGCTCCGTGCGGAGATCCCGGCAGCGATCCGGAGATCTTCCGGCGTAATATCGAACGGCTCGGCTTCCTGGTCGATCAGTTGCAGGATTTCCGCAATATCGAATCGCGGAACATCGCGCTCTCGATCCGCAAATACGACTTCGTACCCTTCCTCGACGGCATATATCGGAGTTTCGAGCCCCTTTACGACCGCAAGCAGATCGTGCACGGATTCCATTCCGAGGTCGGGAGCCTGCCGATGTTGTTCGATGCGGCGAAGATGGAGATGATGCTGGGCAACCTGCTGGGCTATACGTTCAGATCGGTCCAGACAGGCGGCGAGTGCCGGCTGCGGCTTGCGGTCGACGGAGAGCGGGCCGTGATCGAGCTCTTCAACAGCGGTCCCTGCATGAACGAGGAGCAGCGTCAGGCCGTTTCCCGCTCCTATGATGCCGGAGGGTTGCCGGAGAGCGGGATCGGGCTGGCTCTGGTCAAGAGCATTGCGCAGCTGTTCGACATGCGGCTTTCGGTCGAGGCGGTTCCGCAACAGGGCAACCTGTTCCGGATCGAGATTCCGGTCGTTCCGGACGACGGGTCGGTGACCGAACGTCCGGGTGTCACGACGGGGATCGTCGACCGGATCGTGGATCATACGATCGGTTTCGAGGAGGCATCGCAACCCTGTTTTCTCGATGCCGGAGGACATCGGAAATTCCGGATCCTGCTCGTCGAGAACGATGCGGACTCCAAGCGGGTGCTGGCCAAACGTTTGCAGAAGCATTTCCATGTGTCGAGTGCAGCGACGGCCGACGAGGCGCTGTTGCTGCTCAAATCCCAGAATATCGACGTGGTCATCTGCGACATGCAGCTGTCGGGCACGAGCGGCGCGGATCTGTGTGCGATGATCAAGCAGTCGAACCGCACGCGCCACATCCCGGTGATTCTGGAAAGTTTCGAGTTCTCGGGCGAGAACCGGATTCGGGCGTTGCAGTGCGGAGCCGATGCGATGTTCCAGAAACCGATCAACTTGCAGGAGCTGTTCCTGCAACTGAACAACCTGCTGCGCACGAAGGACGTGCTGCGGGACTACTACCTGGCGGCGGGGAGCGCAGGAGTTCCGACCGGCGAGATGAACAGTACCGACGAGCGCTTCATCCTTTCGGTTACGAACTACGTTTACGGCCATCTGGACGATCCGAATCTGTCGGTCAACGATCTGGCGCAGCACGTGAACGTGAGCCGCACGCAGCTGTATCTGAACATGAAGCGCCTGTTCGATCAGACCCCTTCGGTATTTATTCTGCAAATCAAGATGCGCGAAGCAGCGAAACTGCTCCAAACGACGGACAAAACCTCGTCGGAGATCTCCTACCGGCTGGGATATTGCAATCCAAATCATTTCAGTCGTCAGTTCAAGGAGTATTACGGGGTCTCTCCGAGCGAATACAAGCGGACGCATACCCAATCGTAGCCGTGCGGGTTGAACTTCTTGCGGAGTTGCACCGGCAGGTCGGTTCCGGCGTATGCCATCGGGCAGGGTTCGGCGTTCGTCATCCATCTGACGCTCACCTTCGCAACACCGTTGCCGGAGGGGCTCGATGTCGGGGATATTTTGGAAAATAAAACGTGGAATACGGAGGAATATATCGTAAAAAACACTATCTTTCGCAACCACAGGGCCCGGAACCTGGTCATCAAGACACCGGGGCGGGTCGTTGTCCGCAACAATCTCTTCTCGTCGATGATGGCGGCAATCCTCGTCAAGACCGATATGTCTTTCTGGTACGAGTCGGGAGCCGTGGATGACGTGGAGATCGCGGACAACCGCTTCGAGGAGTGCGTGTCGGGCGGCGGAAAGTTCGGTGTGATTACGGTCGGCAACTCGCGGGAGAAACGCTTCCCGGACGGGATCATGCACCGCAACATCCGGATCGAGGGGAACCTGTTCCGCACCTTCGACAGCAACATCCTCGATGCCGAGTATGTGGACGGGCTGGTGTTCCGCAACAACCGCATGGAGCGGACCGATACCTGGGCTCCGATCAGTCCCGAACGCCCCGTGCTGCTGTTGAGGCACAACCGGAACGTGACGATCGGGGGAAACACGTACGACGGAAAAGAGAAATTTACCCAAACCATCCAATAACTCTGAACCTATGAATCGCAACCATCTGCTTTATGCCCTGCCGCCTTTGGCTCTGGCGGCCTCGTGCAGCGAACACCCCCAGGAGCCCACGCGGCCGAACATCCTGCTGATCGTGGCCGACGACCTCGGCATGGGCGATTTGGGCGCCTACGGAGGTACGGCCATCCAGACGCCGCACATCGACTCGCTGGCCTCGCAGGGTATCCGCTTCGAGAACGGCTACGCCACCTCGGCCACCTCGACTCCGAGCCGCTACGCCCTGTTCACGGGCCTCTACCCGTGGCGGAATGCCGACGCCAAGATCCTCCCGGGCGACGCCCCGCTGCTGATCCCCACCGACATCCCGACCCTTCCGAAGATGATGCAGGCGGCGGGCTACAACACGGCGGCCATCGGCAAGTGGCACCTGGGCATGGGCGACGGCAACGTCGACTGGAACCGCGAGATCACGCCGAGCGCCAACACCGTGGGCTTCGACTATACGAACCTGATCGCGGCGACGAACGACCGCGTGCCGACCGTCTACGTGAAGAACGGACTTGTCGAGGGACTCGATCCCGAGGATCCGATCCAGGTTGACTATGAGAAGAACTTCGAGGGTGAACCCACGGCCCTGACCAACCCCGAGATGCTGAAAATGAAGTGGCACCACGGGCACAACTGCTCGATCGTCAACGGCATCCCGCGCATCGGCTTCATGAAGGGCGGAGAGAAGGCCCGCTGGGTCGATGAGGAGATGGCCGACTATTTCGTTGCCGAAGTGGAGAACTTCCTCGACCGGCAATCCTCTGAAAAACCCTTCTTCCTCTACTACGGGCTGCACCAGCCGCACGTGCCGCGGGCTCCGCATGCCCGGTTCGTGGGCAAGACCGACCTGGGGCCGCGCGGCGATGCCGTGGTCGAGGCCGACTGGTGCGTGGGTGAGGTGATCGCCCACCTCGAAGAGAAGGGGCTGTTGGAGAACACGTTGGTGATCTTCACCTCGGACAACGGCCCGGTGATCAACGACGGCTACTACGACGATGCCGAGGAGCGTTTGGGCGACCACGACCCGAAGGCCGGGACGCGCGGCGGGAAATACAGCCTCTACGACGGCGGCACGCACGTCCCGATGATCGTCTGCTGGAAAGGCCACATCGCCTCGAAGGTCTCGCCGGCGCTGGTTTCGCAGCTTGACTTTTTTGCATCGCTGGGCAAGCTCGTCGGAGGAGAGGTTCCGGAGGGGCTCGACAGCCGGGACTATCTGGATGTTCTGCTCGGAAAAACCGATGCCGGACGTGAGGATCTGGTGCTCGAAGCGCAGGGCAAGCTGGCCTACCGCAGCGGGCAATATGCGCTGATCCCGCCCTACGAGGGTCCGGAGCGGAACATCACGAAGAACGAGCTGGGCAATGGCCCCTCGTGGCGGCTTTATGACCTCACGGCGGACCGCGGACAGCAGAGCGACCTTGCTGCGGAGCATTCCGAGGAGGTGGAGCGTCTCAAAGCGTCGTTTCTGTCGATCGTCGGCGACTACTACAAGCCCGCGGTGGAGGAGGAGCCGCTGAAATAGATTTTGAAACGAGAGAAACGGATGATACGGCGATAAATCGGCCGGGATTACTGTTGTTGACGCTTATGCTGACCGGCTCCTGTTGCCGGGAGCAGGGGAGCAGGAGTCGGTCCCCGGGGGCCCCGGGAGTTCGGACGAATGGTTCCGGGTGCCGTGTAATCCGCCCGTAATGGATGTCGTCCCGAATTATTGTACCTTGCAGTCCGTAACTCCGATGGCAGTCATCGGTCGCTGTAACGGCCGTCCGCACTTTACGATCATGAGCGATCTGTTTTTCGATATTTTTCGCATTCCGGAGCAAAACGCCCCCCCCTGCAAACAGATGTTTGCAGGGGGGTCCTCATTTCAGAACCTTTCCGGCCCTTTGAGTGGAGAATACGATAACTGAACCAATATCGTAATCGTCAATATGTCAACGTGTTAAGATTGTAAAAATTTTCAGATACACCGAATAGGCCACAACCTATTTTCGCTGTTTTCCCTTGTATTCACTTGGCTGTTACAAAGTTACGAAAAATTCCTGATTTTGCAACCGAATTGGAAACGAACCTGCGGATTTTTTTGCCGATTTTTGTGTGTAATATACGGTGTGTAAATATAAATAAATCAATAGATTATATTTTTGTTTGGTCCTGGATCCCAATCGGATATTTCCAAATCAAGTGATCCTGCGCTTTTCGAACAAGCGAACATCATGCTTGCTACCTTTCGGCTACCGAGGACCTTTTGTGTCATCTTGTGGAGCACACATAGGTGATGCTGCATGAGTGGTTCATTTTTTCAGACGAGTGTACTAATTACAGCTGGTTGCTGGGCTTTCGTTCTGTAGGCAATTGTATTGAGATTGAGAAACTGATTATCGGTTTTCGGCAAAAACCTCCACGGCCTCGACCAGATCAAGTTTGATGTCGCTCCAGTCCAGTCCCCGCAGGCAAACCGGATCAGGATCCTCATCAGCCATGCGAAAGTCTGTCAGACGCTCTAGAAGTTCGTCTGCGTTGTGCTCCCATTCGTGTCTGCGAGCGTGTAGCGCAAACATCTCTGCCAGCGGATATTTGGTCAGCAACATGTGCAGATCCCAGAAATCCTTTTTGCGTCCACCTCGCGATACAACATTCATCTTCATGGCAATCATGTCCTCGATGCTCGCCATCCGAACACCATCAATACAATCTGCAACTTTGAGAAACGGATCGGTATACATCAAATCAAGTTTGATGGCTTCTTGTTCCGACGGTCCGATGTAGTATCCGCGGCCGAATCCAATAATAGAGGTTGTGTCACTGCAATCATAATATGGAAAATGAGATTGCAGAAAGCGTTCGAATACCCGAAAATCGAGACTGCGATACTCGGCATCGGTAAACAGGTCGATGTCGACCGATTTTCGGTGTCCGTAGCGAAGACTTAGGTTTGTACCTCCGACCAGACGGAAGGGTGCAAACGATTCCTCGATCATCAGTATTCCGAGTGTCTCTTTCAACAGCGGCGTTACCGTTTCATAGTGCAGGTGGCTATTGTCGGCCATTTTGCGATGTCGTGTTTATGCGGTATGAGCTTTTCAGAGAATCGGTTTCGAGGGCCGCGAGAGTGGTGCCGTAGAATCGGGCAATCTCCGCTTTTTCTGCGTCATTACCTCGCTCCAGGACGCGGGCAATGACCGACTCACGGTATCGTCCCCAGTCCAGTGTGTCGAAATCGGTATCCCAGAACAGCGACCGACGAATTGCCGGTGTCCCGGATATGGCACGGCTCTTTTGACCATTCTTGTATTCGGCGATCTCGTAGTATGTCTGAAGCAGCAGCAGGAATCCCTCTTCGTATCCGAATGCCTGCTCAATCTTCAACGCCATTTCGACCGTCAGATTGCGTCGCCCCGTAATGACGGCATTGAGCGTCTGACTGTGTTCTCCGATGGAGGCAGCAAACGACCGCTGACTGAGATTGCGTTTCTTCAAATCCCTGCCGATTATCTTGCCCGGATGGATGCCTTTCAATATGTCAATTCTGCTTTTCATGGCTTCATCTGCAAATATACAAAATGCAAACGGATTTGTTTGCAAATTTATTATATTTTTCTGATTTTGGAAGATCGTTTTAGTCTGAAAAGTTGGTTACAAAACATCGTGTTGTTG
Source organism: Alistipes sp. An66 (assembly GCF_002161445.1). Lineage (GTDB taxonomy): Bacteria > Bacteroidota > Bacteroidia > Bacteroidales > Rikenellaceae > Alistipes > Alistipes cottocaccae. The sequence goes on along the minus strand of NZ_NFHT01000021.1, from coordinate 6,153 downwards.
TCGATGATGTTGGAAGCAATACCGCTCGCCATACTTTCTTTGAACAGCATGAACCTTCAGATGGTGTCCTTGCCGAACTTTGCAGTAAGAACCGAACCTGAAAAGCTATGGTCTTATCGACAAGTTAAGTGGTGATATCCAATTCCAAAATGATGATTTTTGCCGATACCGGCATATTATGGGAATTTTGTCCTGCTCTCTGAAGGACTGCCGGAGGCAAGCGTTGTCCGGGTTTCGGATACGGAAAAACATATAATTGATTCAAACACTGATAAACGAGTTCCGGGGTTGTCCCATTTTTGCCGTGGAAACCAAACCCGACAAAGATGGAAAATCAACACACGGATGACCTGTCCCGCATTCTGCGAACGGTCGAAGAGATCCTCGAGATCGTACACTTCATGAAGGATCATCGGAGCCAGCTCGAAGGCGATCCGATCCTTGATTTTGCGGAGGTCTGCCAGTTGCTCCGCCAGAGCGAACGCCAGGTGCGCCGCTTCCGCGAACAGGGGCTGCTCGTCGGCTTCAACATCGGAGCCCGGCGCATGTACCTGCTCTCCGAGGTGCAGGAGTTCATCCGCAAGATGCGCCGCCGCGGAAAACTCGAATCGTTGAATCAATAAATCTGTTACCCATGGAAAACAAACAAAATCCCCGGATCTATCGGCTTGTCCCCTCCGAACAGCTCGAACGTCTCATCAAGACGAACTTTCTGTTGAGTAAAGGTCTGCTGCTTTTTGAATACCTGTGCAGTCAAAGCGACGAACCGCTCTTCCTGACGGCCGATGCGGCCTGCGAAGTCCTCGACATTCGTCCCGAAACGCTGACCCGTTACCGCCAAAAACGGCTGATCCGCCCCAAGATCTATCGGCGGCAATTCCTGTACAGCGCCTATGATCTGCTGATGCTCGTTTACCGGATCAACCAGCGCAATCTGCAAAATGCGCTGCGGCGTACTCCCCGGATTGTGGTTGGAGCGGATGAGCAAAAAGTTTGACAGTGGGGTAGAAGGTTATTCCACAAGTGCCGACCTCGGGCCAAGATAGCGGCGTGCCTGCACCTTGAAGTCCCTTTTCGCACGATCTCCACCCGTCCGGGTTTGTCGTCCGAAAAAGGACTTCCGGTTTGTCCCGCCACTGAATATCGGCCCGTGGTCGGCACCTTCGTTTCTGAATGGGACCGGTCCATGAACCGTATGCCAAACTTCAAAATGGATTTGATATGATCGACCTTCAAAAACACATCCGGGAAGGCTGGACCGTCAGTGACTTTGTCGAGCGTTTGGCTCCCGAGTTGGATCGTATTATGTCGGGGCACAGCTGGCATCCTCCCTTTACCTCAAAGCAGGAACTTGCCACGTGGTGCCGGGAGAATCAGCCCTATTACAAAAAGCACATTCCGGGCGTTGTCGCCTATTTTGCCCGGAGGTATCGTTTACGTTGACAGCAGCAGGAGATGATTTACTACCACCGCTTTTATGTTGAGAGCCTGTATCCTGAGAACCGGCGGAGGATTCTCCGCTGGTTGTTTCGCTCTTTTAGTGTCTACTTGTGTGAAGCGACGCCTGCGGGTTATATGGGGCGATTCTACACGCAGGACATTCGTTTTCCGAAAGCAGCTTTCCGAGATTTAACATTCAGCCTTCGAGGTGACCACTCGTTATGTCTGTGGGTCATCTCATATGACCTGCACACGCTCTATCTTGAGCGGAATATTTATATCTATGGAAAGTGGCTCGATAGATAGCTGTCTTTCTTTGTGGCTATTCAAGCAACATATATCCACATGTGGCAACATGTGGAGAAGAACTAGTTCTGGTAGAGAACGAAGTTATTACTCTTCTGAAAAAATGTGTTGAATCTTCTCCGATGTTATCTTTAAGGCGGTTAGTCTTGTAGCGCATTATTATTGTGCCTTGACGATCTCAGAGAGGGATTATTGGCTTTATATACTAAATCCTGATAATTGCGCTCTCCTGCAATTTGAGCGATAGATTTTCCGAAACAAGAAAGCGTCTGCGGAGGATGCCTGCAGAAACTTATCCAAACCGGCTTCCAGGCGTTCCTTTTTTGCTTCATGGACATAGCGCGTTCATACTCGGCATACAGCTTCTGGTACTCCTGATTTTGACAATAGTCGTGCTCTATGACCGGCTGGGAAGTGAAACTCGGTAGGTGACTCTTATTGGCTTCGGGGCGTCCGATCAGTGCTTTATACAGAATGGGACTTTCCAGCGGGTTGCGCTTCACCTGCACCAGATGAAAGTAAGGATAGCTGCCGCACCATAATCCACGGGATAGTCCTGACAATCGTGCAAATTGCTAATGATACGCTGAATCTTGATAGGAAAGATTTCTGTCGGGAACTCACTTCGGGCATCTTGGCTCCGGGACGCACTGTCTTGCCGATAATACCTTCTGCTGTTAATTTTGAGGGTTCCATAGCTATGCAGATCAAAAGATATAGCCTTCCTTTGGTTTGCGCCTTGCTCCATGTACTATTTGCGTCGCCTGTACCTGAAGTAACATTGCTTGCTTCTGCTTGTACCCGGACTCAATCCATTGCAGCAATTCATCTTCATAGAGTAGGCTTCTTCCCTCATTTGTAAGCCGGAATCAGTCCTTTACGCGCTAACGTGTAAAGTGTAGGTTTCGCCTTTCATGTGATTTTATAGACTTCGTCAATTTCAATAAGACGATGCTTATTAAAAGAGGTTTGCGGTTGTAATGCTGCTATTTGCCGGATTGGTTTCATCTGTTCTATGAGATAACCTACCGCCTGCGGCAGCTTATCAAAAGTGGTTTGTTCATTTGCCATGCGTATTTGTTTTTAATTGTTCTTTTTAATTGTTTGCTGGCAAAGGAAATTGGTGTTCTGATGATGGAAAACATCATCGGAATATAACTGTGAGATAACTTAAGATGGTGTTAAATTGTTGACTAATTAGTATAGTAATATGCGCTTGAATGCTATAAATGATTATTCTTGATAAGAAATAGCCTTGTTTTTCGTAAATGTGTAATATATGGTGACAAAACATATAGAGATAAAATATTCAGTATTTTGCTAACTTTATACTATTTAATTCAACTTATTATGGAATATGTTAGACATTTTTCATAAAAAGACATGAAAAGACATGAAAAGATAATTATAACCACCTAATGATAAAATTGTTTTTGTATGTTGTATTTTGATGAATCTGGATATACTGGATCTGATTTGGTAAATAGTAAACAACCATATTTTTCATTGGCCTCTATTAGGATGACAGATGAAGAAATTGCTCAAATAAAAAAGGATGTTAGTTATTGTGAATGGGGAAAAGAACTTCATTTCAAAAGTATGTATAAAAGTTATCAAGGTCAAAAAATGCTGGATAAGATATTTAACCACCCTCTGATGGATCATTATCACGTACTTCCATCGTTTGCGAACAAACGCTACTGTATCTATGCCTATATTGTGAATATTCTAGTAGAAACAATGTGCCACATCAATGGTATAAATCTATATGAAGGAGCAAAGAATCTGATTCTGGCTAATGGCTTGCATTGTTTTGCTATATTGCATCCTAATAAGGATTTGGTTACAGAATTTGAGAATAATTTTGTTGGTATGGTAAGAAACCCGTCAATAGAATCCGTTGCAAACTTTTATAGGACCACAGACAAGTTGAGATATGATGTTGATACAAGAGAGGAGTTCTTCAAGATGCTGTCAGAGATACCTCCTACAATGCAATATATTAAAGACGCTTTAAGCAATAACAAATTTTATATTGATTTAACATTACCATTGTTTTCCGAGTCAATTCAAGAATGGTATAAAAGAACTAAGGAAAAAGAGAATGTACATTTTGATTCCTCGGAACCATTTTTTGCATACATAGAGTTTATGGAAAGTCTAAGAGATGTGGAAGTACCAGAAACTGTTGTTGGGTATGGTAAAGGAAAGCACGTATATCCTCTGCCTGTTGGCAATATGAAAATTGCAAAGTCTCATGAAGAATTCGGAATACAGTTAGCAGATGTGTTTGCAAGTGCATTATGCTTTGCGCTTACACCGCGAAATGATAAGTTCGTAAAGTATCAAGAGAAGATAAAGTCGCTGCCAATATTCCAGAATATTAAGGTTAATATAGCTCCTTCTACAATTGATTTTATTGAAGAAAGAATGAAGGAAACAGCAGAGATTGATCCTTTGGATTTTCTATGCGAACATAGCGATCGTATAAATATAAACAAAAGCCAAAATATTTAATCATGGATTATACAGAGGTTAGTAATAGCATCAGAATGATGATGAAAGCTCAAGGCATAGATGACATGTATATTGATAAAGAGGAAACTTTATACTACGATGAATCAGGTAATATAAAACACTTGATTGTTAAAGATGGCAAGCTCAATGCAAATCCAGATACTGTATTTGTGTTGGGTGGTGTTCAGGCAGATGATATTATTTCTTTGGAAGAGTTGAAAACGGCATTAGGTAAAAACTTAGAAAAAGAAATAAAATCAACAAAGGATCTAAAAGGAACTTTTATTGAAATATTGCGCAAGGATAATTTTAGAAAAATACTCCAAATAATTCAAGACAAAGGATGGCATATTCATTTTTGTATTGTGCAGGTTTTCTATTATGGATTTGTGGATATTATTGATTCAATAAGTGGACTAGAGTGTAATCCTTTGGCATTCAAGGCTGAACTATACAAAGTCTTGAAAAGGAATCCAAATACAACAATCTCAATATTCAAAAAATATAAGTATCCAAATGTTGGAACAAAGTACATTAAGAATTTCTTGTCAGAACTTATAATCCTTATTGATGGTATTATTGCCGAAGATGCGAAAAAATACCGTTTAAATCCGTTGCTAGTCTTTCTCAAAAATTCTCTAGAGAAGGCTAAAGAACAGAAAGAATTGATTTTTATTCAGAATGAAACTACTCATGAATGGGTCGGAAATTTTGTGCAATTTTATAGGCAACAGATTCTTAGCTTCCCAAAGAAAACCTTGGTGTTTGATGAAGAAAAGCAAGTTATGAGCCAGATTGCAGAGGACAATATTATTATTGGAGGTAAAACTCCTGATAATTATAGTTTTAAGGAGTCTGAATCAGATGCAATGATACAAGTCTGTGATTATGTAGTTTCTATTTTACGTAAATATATGATTTTCCTCGACAGATTGGAACCAGAGGTTGATGCTGATATTCAAAATTTTGATGAAAATCAAATGAATAATTACAAACTCTTAAACAGAATACTTGCTGATTCTCTGAACTATAATCCATCGTTTGTGCATTTCGTTGCTTGTAAGTATACAGTTGCCAAATATCATAAGTATATGCAAAAGTATGGTGGTTACAGAGCGAATGAGTGACTTTATAATATGTTATTTTCATATTATGCATCACTAGGAGTTTTTAGTGTTTAGATAATCATAAGTAACTGATTATTACGTGATGTGAAGCTATAACTACAATTATTGGAAAGAGTTGATGTTGGAAAGTTTAATTTGATTGGTATAGAAAATACTTTGAGATTGATATAGCATAAAAAATTTAGCTGCTGTCTCAAGACGGTAGCTAAACCTTGTAATATAAGGTGAGTAACAATAAAATTTACGCTATTTTACTTTCCAGTTTAATCTCGGTCCGGCAAATGCTGTTTTTATTTTGGTTGTCGAGTTATTTTAGGTTCATGTCAAAGAACGGTAAAGTTCTGTTAGTTCAATTTAGTGTAGACTGTAAAGTTTTTCAGAACAAGTCAAGTCAAATCAAGTATGCTAGTATATCTAAATATGTATCTGAACATTTCTGATTCTTTTTTGAAAAACTTACCTTTCCTTAAAAACCTTATAAATATATGAATAGGATTGATTTTCTAATTCCCCTGCAACAACGTAAGCAACCGGTGAATACCGTATTGATTTGACAGAGAATATTACTATTAGGTCCGACTAGGTCCAACTTGTATAAAATTGGCTCAAGTCGGACCTAGTTTGTACTACTTGGGAGTGATTTGGTTTGATACTGTTCCCAAAAGTGTGTCTGGAGAAGGATAAATAAAAAAGTCTACAGATTTTTTAGATTTGTATAGGGAATCAACAAAAAACTAAAAAAGAGTAGACTTATGGTGTTGAC
>NZ_NFHT01000020.1 GCF_002161445.1 Alistipes sp. An66 | reverse complement strand
CTCTAACTCAATCGGACAAGTCCTCTTCCAGAGGGCGGATATCCGTGAAATTTATAATCAGCCGACAACTCCCGTTAGTGTTCCGGAGGCGGGTTCTGTCGAGCAACCTACTTTATGGTCAAATTTCTCCGGACAGCAGTGTCATAATTCAAGTATTAAAAAATTTGGACGGCAAAACTTTTTTAGGGGAAAATAACTATTTTTTCTTGGGTAAAAGTTTCGCGAGATCCGGATCGGCCTCGATGCGAGCGATCTCCCGGCGGACGATCTCTGCAACGTCCGCCTTGACCCGGTAATAGTTCTCCCGGACAATCTCCTCCATGTGATCCTTGCCGTCCTCGCCGACAAAAGAAGATATTTCGGGAATGGGGACATAGGCTGCTGTTTCCGCCTTGACCTTGTCGTTGTCGATGACGATCTCGGCATGGAAGATTTTCTGCTCGATACGCTCGTCGAAATTGTCGGCCACCGAACCGACGAACATGCCTTGCGTGAGGTTGGAGATTTTCGAGGCAGGGATCAGCGTTTCCAGTTGCGTATTGGTCGAAGTCGTAACGTTCTCGTTGGACACCGAATGCGACTCGCGCAGCTGGACGATCTTGCCGAAGCGCTCCGACAGCGTGCGAGCCGTATCGCCCACGACCTGCCCCGAAAAGATATTACCCACGGTATTGATGATGACCTTCGACTCCTTCTCCCCGTAGTCGCGCTCCAACTGCGAAAAATCCTGGATGCCCAAGCAGACAGAAACCTTGTTCGAGCGAGCCGTGGCTATGAGGTTATCCAGCCCCCGGATGTAGATCGTAGGCAGCTCGTCGATGATGAGCGACGATTTCAATTTACCCTTTTTATTGATAAGCCGGATCAGGCGACTGTTATACAGTCCCAGCGCCGCACCGTAGATGCTCTGGCGGTCGGGGTTGTTGCCCATGCAGAGGATTTTCGGCTCCTCGGGATTATTGATGTCCAGCGTAAAATCATTGCCCGTAAGCACCCAGTAGAGCTGCGGAGAGATCATGCGCGAAAGGGGAATTTTCACCGATGCCACCTGTCCCCTGCAACTGGTCCTGCGCATTGCTTTTCCATGCGTCCACAAACGGCGAAAGATAGTTTTCCAGTTCCGGATAGGACGAAAGGATCGGGAAAATCTTATCGAGGGGCTGACACAAAAACTCGATGGCATGCGGGAAAGTACAATAACGCCCGTTGTCATAGATTTTCAGGTACCAGATAATCGCGGCCAGCAAGATGACGGCCGAATCGGTGAAGAAGTCGCCCTGCTTGTCCACCCACGTCTTATTGAGGTTCAGAAGCGTGACGTAGGCGCTTTCGTAGGCATCCGAGATGTCGTCCATGAAGCGGGCGTCAATGGGATTGCAGCGGTTCGAGCGGCGGGGATCGTCGAAATTGATGATGCAGAACTTCGGTTTGACAGCGTATCGGTCCAGATGCCGGAGCAGATGGTTGTAGGCGATGCGGGTAAGGTCGTCGAACTTATAGTCGTAGACGAGCATCGAGAAGCCCTTCTCGATATGCTGTTTGATATAGTTGTTCAATACCGCATAGCTCTTACCAGAACCGGGTGTTCCGAGAATCAGGGTCGCACGAAACGGATTGATGACGTTGATCCAGCCTCGACGCCATTGGGATTTATAGCGGTAACGGGTAGGCAGATTGACCGAATACTCATTGCAGAGATATCGTTCCTCCTGAAAAAAACTTTCGTTATCGTCGTTGAACGGATCATTGGCAAGAGGTTGTTTCAGAAGACGACGAAGCCAGACTCCGGCAGCCAGCAGGCAGAGGTACCCGGCGGCAAGGGTCAGGATATAACTGCCGACCCGCAAGCCGTTGGCAACTGGCAGGATGAGCAGGAAGTCATTGAGGAAGAACAGCGGGAAGCCGATGCATGCGGCCCAGGCGATATGCTGCTGCGAAACTTTGCCGTTGCGGACGCTCTTTGTGCCGTAGCAGCCCAGGGCGAGAAACAGAAAGGCGCAGAGCTTGGTAATCACGGACCGAGAGAACAGACCTGTCGCCTGCTGGATGTTCAGCAGGATGCGATCGGCAATGGCGTGGGTCAGAACGCAGTCGGCCCACCATTCATAGCAGAACCAGTAGGCGTTCAGAACGAGGAAAAAGACACCGAGACCGCGGGTGAACTGCACGATGCTTTCGAGCGCCCGTAAATCATCTTCTTGTTGCATGGCAGAGGGATTTTAGGGGTAAAAATACAACTATCCGCTGCGGCTCCGGCTTCGATGTCCGCTTCAGTCCGTCTCTGTCCGCTCCGCATAAAAAACGAGGCTATCTAACAAGTTCCCGAAAATGAAAATCGCCCCCGTCAGAACAAGCTCTGACAGGGGTGAAATCGTAAAATTCAGACTTGTTAGACAGTCCCGTAATGACAATGGGAATAGACTGCCTATCGCTGGCTGTATGCGATCAGATTGTTGCGCAGGATGTCGAGAAAATGCGTCAGCCGCAATTTGCGGTTGATGAGTGTATTGCGACACTGTTCCGGATTATTGATCCGGACATTGAAAGTTCTGGAAAGCACATCGACAAGTGTCGTCAGATCAACTCGTGTGCCGTCGACGCGGCGTATGGCTCCGGAGAGGTGCAGTGCCGTTGTCAGTTCCATGATATCCGTAGGCGTGAATTGCTCGGAGAGGAACAGCGGCGATTTGGGGAATTCGACCGATACCGGGTCGGTAATGGACGGATAACGAAGCCGGGTAAAGACTAAACGGATTTCGAAATTCGTCAGCAGAAGCGCTGATTTGAGCAACAATGCTTGCGGAAACTCTTTCTCGATAATCCGTTTTTGCAATCGCATCAGGCGGGATTGTAGGCGGGCAAGTTCGTGCAGCAGGTCGAGAGGCGATTTACGGGATTGAGAAATAAGGCTATGAAGCATGTCGATGAATTCTTCGTAAGCCGTATGAAAGGCTGTGAACTCCGCATCCGACAATCGACGGTTAAGCTGTGTGTCAAGCATGTCGATAAATTGATTTTTGTCCGAGTTTTCCATAATCTGGTTCATAAAGAATTTAGATGGTTTGCTTCGTAAAAATGGGAATTTTTGCGATGCCGAATTGCACGTCCGGATATCCGGACGGATATAAAAAATCGAAAAAAATCATTCATCTTCCTTATTCAAGGAATAAAGCAGTGCCTCGGTAAATTTCGTGCGATCCTTCTTGCGTTCCAGAACACGGCGTTTAACATCGGTCGGATCACCGAGTTTGACATGTAATGTATCCTCGAAGACCCGGACGACCAAATTGAACGGAGCGTCCCTGCCATCTGCTAAAATAACTGGCTTTGGAATCATCCGATCAAATCCGCATAATATTTCTGACAGGTTGATCGCATGATATTGTCCCGACCAAAACAAAGGAGAAGAAATCGGGAGCGCATTTGAAATAAAGTGCTCTGGATAACGAAACTTATAGTCGATAATTTGCTGTTCCAAGGCAAGAAATCGTTCTGCCTGATAAATAAAGCCCGTGATATATCGGGGCAAACGCTTTTCTACAAATTGTCCTCGAATCAATTCCAAGCGGGCATGTGTATAACTCAACATGCGTAAGGTCGATTGGAGATCATCCTGGTTACAACGTTCAATAACGATTCGAATAAATTCATCGAAAAGAATGCACAAATCATCGAAAGGAAGTACAGTCGTGGAAACAGTTGTCATTAATGACAGAAAAAAACGAGTTTGCAACAAAGCTTGCATCAAAAAATTTTACAAATGAATTTCTAAATAAATAGGGCTGTCTAACAAATCGTAGACAGCCCCCATCTAATATATGACTCTGCAATGAACGAACCTTTTAGTATAAGATGATTAAAGTGTAATCTCTACTCGCTGAACAGTTGCAGTCTGCGACCTCAGTTGTCCGTCTACAAGAACTACGAAACCCTGTCCGTGACCGTAGCGAGAACCCGTGCGATCGTATAATACGGTAAGCGAATGCCCCTGATACGCGACACCATCCAGACAGAACCACTCCCATGTCCCGTCGGGAAGGAGCGGATTGATAACGACGCGGTCAGAGGCTTGGGGCCGAATGCCGATCAACCCCGCAATGAGCAGATCGCAATAGGTGGAGTGATTATAATCCTTGCCTCGCTCCCTGCCGCCTTTGGATGCGGACCATGTGCCGTTTTCCCAATTTTCGAGCCGTGTCCGTGAAATCCAATCGCCCGTATACGGATTTTGGTTCTCATCAATCCAAGGTACGATGCATCCGTCTTCGCGCACTCTGCGATGCGAACGGGTGTATTGGAGAAACAGTTCGAAATAATCCGTTTTCGAAATCTCGTTCTGCCGGTAATCGTTCAGCACATTCGCCAAAGCCGTCAGCGTGATGGAGGTGGCATAGGGCCATACCGGCCCATTCCATTGGCATTCATGTCCTTCGTACGATATCGCGAACCGGGGGTGTCTCTGTTCCGCCGTTGTCAGTCCGTAAGGCGCACGAAACCCCTCGGTGCTCCGGACGAATCGCCAGGCAGACTCGTATCCGCAGCCCTCCTCAGGCAGATGAAAATACCACGGCGTATATCCCTGCAATTCGCGGACGTCGGCTAAGCTACCATCCCTTTCCGAGCGGGTTTTGAAAAACGAGGCGGAGGCGTCCCAGAGCGATTTCTGCACCGACTGCCGAATCTGCGCAGCCTTCGTTCGAAATTCCCGGGCAAGAGCCGCATCTCCGTTCAGGTCTGCTATTCCTGCAATAGCTTCGGCCTCGCCATACATATAGCTGTTGATCGAAGGGCGTTCGCCGCTGCCGCCGATTTGCATCTCCATACCGTCGCGGTCGTCGACATTGCAGAACAGCCCATCGGGGTTCAACCCCACACGGTACCCGTTTCTTACCCACCCTTTTTCCCAGGCCCGGTAATTTTCTGCCAGCGCGGGCAGCAGCCTCAACACCGCCTCCTGCCTGCTTACCTTGTAGTATTCCAGCAAAGCGTCGGCAGCCCAGAAACTATATAGTCGGGGATTGCCGTCCGTGAACCAGAAATGCGCATAGTCATTCACGAATCTGCGGTCCCGCAGCCAGCGCCCTTCGTAGATATGATGCGCGGCAGCGCAGGAAATCGTATTGTATTTCCCCGCCCACGGGACATCGGGCAGGAACTCCGTGAAAACGAATCCGGAGGGAGTCTGCCGAATATGCTTGCGGAAAGTCCACCAGCGGAAATAATAGGTCGTCAGCACGTCGCGATCGGGACAGTCGAAAAACGGAATATTTTTCCGTAAAAAGTCCCAGGCCGAATCGTTCGGTATGTATTGGGGCTGAGTTTCTTCGTCCTCCCGATTGAAACGATCGACGTAGACCTCGAAATCCGCAGGACGAAGCACTGCGAACCGAGGCTCGTCGGCATTTACAACGGGACAGGACAACAGCCCTGCGAGGATAAGGACCAAATTCTTCATCATGATGCAAACGTCGTTAAAGAATGAACAAACCTATTTCCATAGAATCGACGTATTTACCGATCATTCCAGTCGATGGCCTGCAACAGCCAGAAACGATTCTCCTCACGCATGGATTGTCGGTCGAGAATACCGATCAATCTACGATAGTCCTCGTCGAACCGGATCACAGACTCTTCGAGCCGTTCGGGATGATAAGTCAGCTCCTCGATCATGGAACCCATCGGAGCCAATTCACCGGAATAGGTAATCAATGCCTCCTTGCGGAATTTCAGATCGATCATCCGGTCGGCAAGACGCCGGATCTTCGCTTTCAGCCCTCCGGTCAGATCTGCCGCCACTTCAGGAGCGATTTCGTCGTAGATTACCTCTACGACCTGATCCGTATCGCAAGCTGCTTCCGGAATCTTCACTACGAGGGCCAGCTCCCCGCCCTCGTATTCATATTCGGCCGGCCGGCCGTTCACGGTAACGCTCCGGGGCCATGCCGATGCCAGCACCTTCAATTCGAAACGCCGTTCTGCAAGCATGCCGTCATAATGTCCCTTGCGCGCTCCGATACGAACGGACAGCACGTCGCCCCGACGTTCGTAGCGTAGCGGCGTTACGGCATAATCCGCTTCATAACGTACATCATCGCCGTTGTCCTCGTAAAGGTCGAACGCACCCGACTCCCCTCCGGGGAATACGGCAATACGGATCGCCTCATATTGCGATTTGAGATTCTCGGGCTCGTCCGCGAGCATCGGCACGATCGCTCCGGCCCGAACATAAACCGGATACTCTTCGAGAGTGAACCGGCGCGTCATGCGGCATCCGCCTTCCAGCAGCGTTCCCGTGGCCCATTCGTACCACCGTCCTTCGGGCAGCCAGACATCCACCGACGATAATTCGCGGACCATAGGCGTAACGACGGGCGATACGAGCAGATCGTCGCCGAACATGTACTGATTCGGACAGTCATAGGCTTCGGCCGCTTCGGGAGAGTCGTAATACATCGGCCGGCAAAGCGGCAGGGCTTCGTCATGCGCTTTGCGGGCCATGGTATAGATGTAGGGAGCCATCGCATAGCGGTCGGCGATAGCTCGATGCAAAAGATTCGCGTACCGCGCATCGAAGCACCACGGTTCCTTGTTCAAATCCTCGTTCTTGGTCGAATGCACACGCATGATGGGGCTGAAAGCACCGAACTGCATCCAGCGGACATAAAGCTCCGGATCGATCCGATCGCCGCGGAAGCCGCCGATATCCTGGCTCCAATATCCGTAGAGTACGTTCGAGGCCGTAGCGTTGAAATAGGGCTGATAGGCCAGCGAACGCCAGGAAATCAAAGCGTCGCCGGCGAATCCGATTTGGTAGCGGTGATTGCCCAAACCGCCCCAGCGATGATAGAGCAGTGGACGTTCGGCCGCGCGATGTTCCATCTGCGAAAAAAAGATGTAGTTGAGCCACCAGGTGTTGCTGAGCGATGCAAGCCGCTTGTCGTACTGCTCCTGCTGCCAATCGAGCCACCAGAAATCGACGCCGGCTTCCCGATAGGGGTCCAAAATGCGGCGGAACAGCGAACGGATGAACGGTTTGTCGGAGGTGATCCACTCGATCGGCTTTCGGGTGGTCGGATCGATATTCAGATCGCGCGCCATGGCCTCATAAGCGGCTTCGAACGGTTTCACGCCGTCTGCGGGGTGGAGATTCAGCGTCACCTTGAGCCCTTTGCCACCGAGGTAGCCGAGGAATTTGCGATAATCCGGGAAAAGCTCCTCATTCCATGTCCATCCGGTCCAGCCGCCCTGCCCGGGACGAGTGTGATGCCAATCCGTATCGATGACCAGCACATCCAGCGGAATGCGGCAGCGTTCGAAATTAGCCAGCATCGCCCGCATTTCATGATCGGAATATGCCCACCAGCGGCTCCACCAAAACCCGAAGGCATAACGCGGCGGCAGCGGAATCTTGCCGGCGAAGAGCGTGAAATCCTTCAATGCCTGTTTGTAGTCGTGTCCATAGGCCATGAAATACCAATCCTGGCCTCCGTTCTCGGGTCGTTCTTCGACCCACTCCCATTCCGGATCGCCGTCGAACAGGTAGTTTTTCGAGTCGTCGAGCAGCGTCCAGCCGTCGGTGGCGAGCAATCCGTCTTCGAGTTGCAGCCGGGACCCGTACGGAGCTACGTATCCGAATGCGAGTTCGTCGCCGTCGAAGCCATCGAGGGTGCGGGCCGTACCTTTCAGATTTCCCGTTTGCTTCTGACCGGGACGCCACACGAAGGGGACGTCCGCACCGGCGGCACTGCGGATCTGCAAATTCGCAGCCGAGAACGGACCGCTGCCGCGCTTGTAGCGCAGCGTCATACGCGACGTCGATAGCTCGATCCATCCGCCCGTACGCACCCGGCAATCGACGGGCGCATACTCCCGTTCGACGGCGAGCAGCGATTTGGCGTCGACGAATTTCCCGTCGGGGGCGTATTCCATCCGGATAACGCCGTCGGCGATCACCGTAAAACGGACCCGGGCATCCTCGTAAGCCACATTGGACGGCTGCTGTGCGAACGCCGCGTGCATGACGACGCATAAAACAGACGCAAGTAAAAATTTTTTCATGTTTCTTCAAATGCAATTTGAACTATCGGGAGAATATGACTATATTCTCCCGATTGAAATTATACCGAACAACTATTCCCGATCAATCGATCGCTAAATCATACCGAAACGGGAAATAGCCGTCGCAAGATATCCTGTTACTCTTCGTATTTCACGCAACGAATACAGTTGCCGTCCGACATGGGATAGGGGAAACGCGGATGCGCAACCCATCCCACAAAGAATCCTTCGGCAACATAATCGGGTTGACTGTCATCGCAGCTGAGTCCGGAGCTGAACACTGCGATTTCGCTCCATACACTGCCGCCACCGCGGTGATCGCGAGATCCTGTCACTACGTAGAAATCAGTCTTATCCGTATTCTCCTTACCGGCATAGAGATAGTTGAATCCTAAGTCTTTGATTTCGCTCAGAGACGTATCGCTCAGGATTTCATCAGCATTTCCCGATAGCCAATGGTGGGACGTAACATTCCACCATGTATCTGCCGCAGCGACACGATAACCTTTCGGGCACGGATCATAACAGCTTTTTCCGGTTACGAACGTATAATTGTCGGTAGGATTGCCCCATAGATTCGTATTCTGCATACCCGTCCAGGCCAGGTACAAATCAGGATCATTTTCAGGCCATTCCTTATCGGGAATCGTGATAAAATGGTCGGGATTCTTAATCGTATAATCGATCGAAACGAGATCCAACGCTCCGGTTGCCCCCTCGACAATCTCCGCACGCATCGTTTCCGGCCAATCCGTTCCTTCCGTACTACGGAATTTTAACTGTCCGTTGATAAAGTTCGACGGACGGCCGAGCGGATCTTTGCGGCCCCATTGATAGTAGCATCCGATGCTGGCAAGACGATCTTCTTCCGAAGACTCCTTATTGGCGATTTTCGTAGCGCCGAGATACATCGGCATCAGCTGATAGTTGCGAACAGCCGGTGCAGAAATCGATCCGTCACCGGTATGATCGACCGTATACTCTAATAAACCGACTGTCGGATCCACCTCGGGAACCCAGATATGGTACGACCAAAGGATGTCTCCCGAGCAGTCGGCATCGGCATAGATGGCGACCGATGCGTTACCGTAACCGGTAATGTTCGAAACGGTCAGTGTCTTGTAATCATCCGAAACAGCAGCGTCGAGCGACAAGCCCGTTTCCGTCCACAGCACTTTGCAGCCTTTGGCTTTCGGAGCAGGATAGCGCTCGGAAGTTATTTTGCAATCGGTGCGCACGACATAGGGCTGTACATCGAGTGTTCCGCTCGTCTGGCCGGGCTTCACGAGCAGGCAGTTGCCATCGGCTCCGTAATAGTATGACCATGCGTTCTCCGGCATGGGGACTACTTCTTCGAAATCGCCCGCCTTGGCCGTAATTTCGAATGACTTGTATTTCGCGCGATTGATCGTTATGTTCTTGCCGGACGTCCAGGTATAGGCTCCGTTCTGATCGTTTTCGAGAATGATCTCCAACCCGTTCTCGAAAGTCACGGGAGCCACTACGAACGTAAAGGTCACACCGTCGGCGGCAAAGGCCGAAGCATCGGCCTTCGTCAGCACAATCGATTGCTTGGCAGCTGCCGCCGTCCATGCGGGGGCCTCCGAAGCGGCATCCGCAGCACCGGTTCCGGCGATCGCTTCGTTCTGCTTGCCGCGCAGGGTGATCTTCGTGATGCTGCTCTGCGTGTTGATCTTCACACGCACCAGACCGCAGAGGTTGTAGAACATGATCTGGTTGTCGGCGGATACGCTGCCGATCGAAGGATTCGTGTTCTGAGCGAATGAAACCGAAGTCCCCGAAATCTCGGAGAAATGCTGTTCGTCGGGGATAACGATGCCGGAAACGGTGCTTCCGTTCAGCGAAAGGCCTTTCGTATAGGGATAGACCGCATACTTCGCTACATCGGACGAAGCGTCGGTTTCAGTCACCAAACCGGTGAACGAGGCCTTACCGCCGTCGACGCTCTCTGCCGCGAAATCGTAGTTCGCCGAGGCGGTCAGCACGGAAATATGATCGTCCTCGTGCCATACGACCTCGCCCGTGTCCTCCATGGACGTGCGGGTCGTCATGCCAGCAGACAGGCGCAGTTCCACAGTCGAAGTTTCCTGCGGTCCAGCCGGATCGGAAGATGCGTTCATGTCATCTTTCGAGCAGGATGCAAATGCCAACAAAGTTGACAATGCTGCATAAAAAAATAGTTGTTTCATAATTAAGAATTAAAAAAGTTGATTCATTTTCATTTTTAAGTTCTTCCCGACACTGGTTATTTTCATCGGGAAAAACCATAGTGGTGACTTCCAGTAATCAATCATCCCATATAAATCCTTCGTGGTCGCTTCCCCACGGATCGTCGTCATCCGATGTAAACCACTCGTGTTCGCCGCTACCGCTTGCGGCGAATCCGGCCTCCGCACGAAACTCTACGATCTCCATCCTCGGGGGGGGGTAATCGCTCCGTGTCTTTCTTTCGATACTTCGATTCATAGTTAGTTAATTAATAGGTGGATAATATTTATTGGTTCTGCAACCAATCCGTCAAGGCGCTTTGCCATGCAGATTTGTACGGGAATCGATCGAGAATACCCCATCCGTGCTGTCCGGAGGGATAGATATGCAGCGAGGCGGCGACGCCATGCTCTTTGAGCGCACGGTAGAACGACACCGCATTGAGCGCAGGGACGCAGTCGTCGTCATCGGCCAGGAACAGAATCGTCGGAGGCGTCGTTTCGGTCACTCGATTCTCCAGCGAATAACGCGCATTCAGCTCCTCCGTACGCTCTCGTCCGAGCAGATTGTCGAATGAGCCCTCGTGCGCTAATTCCTTCGCCGCCGTAATGACCGGATAGAACAGTACCATGAAGTCGGGCCGCACCCGACCGACGGTCGCAGCCATAGCAGCCAAATGTCCGCCCGCCGAGAACCCGATGATGCCGACTCGCTGTACGGACAGTTCCCCTGCTCCTGGGATTTCGCCTTTCATCACGCGCAGAGCCTGTTCGACATCTTCCAACGGCACCTCGGGATGATGATTGGGCATGCGGTATTTTATCACGGCGGCCGTAATACCCTGTTCTGCGATCCAGCGGGCGAAAGCGTCGCCTTCGTGCTCCATGCTGACGAATTCGTAACCGCCGCCCGGACAGATAACTGCCGCCTGTCCGGTAGCCTTGTCCGGAGCGGCAGGATATATATAGAGGACCGCCTCGGTCACATTGCCGATAAAACGCAGCCCGAATTCGGTTTCGTCTCCCCGAAGTCCATTGTCATGAGGAGCCGAGGCATTGTTCCAGATCGGAACGATCCGAGGTGCGGAAACCTCCGAATTGCACGGGGCCGCAGCATGCGACCAAATGGCCGACAACATTCCAGCGATCAAAACGAAAAACCGTATTTTCATTTGAAACAAGGTCTTTAAACTTTATTTATCTTTTTCGATTTTGCGGGCGCCGTCCGATATTACGACGTCGTACACTTTGGGCTCGTGGCCGTAGCGCGCCGCGAACCGTTCGCGGGCCGTGCGAACGAAGTCGTCGTAGAGCTCCGTGCGGACCAGATTGATCGTGCAACCGCCGAAGACATAGCGGGCCCAGCTCTCTGCGGGGAGATCCTCCTCGCAGAGACCGAACTCCGCTGCGGAGTTCAGATCGACGTCGGCCACCCGCACGTGCTCCGTCCCGTTGGAGCGGATCATCGTCGTGATGCCGCAATCCACTGCTCCGGGGAAGACGAATCCGCCGTTGTAGTCGGTGTGCTCGCCGATCAGGTTGATCTGGCCGGCCGAAGCATAAAACGTTCCCTCGCCGCCGAACCGGTCGGCAAAGACTCTCTGAATTTCAGCAGTGTTCATATGATCCCCGTTTATACGATTATTTCAAAGGTTCGATCCGGAAGCGGAAGGTGCGGTCGGCATAGGGGATCCGATAAGCAGGCTGCGGCAGAGCCCCCCATGAATCGATGCACCCCAGACCGTACTGCGCCTTGTCGATGCAGAGCCATACGGCGTCGTCGGGTTCGATCTCCTGCGAATGTCCCTGCTGCTTGGTCAGCCCTTCGTCCAGCGCCTCCTGCGCATAGTGCAGGGCCGAGGCCGAGAAGGGCTCCGAGGCCGTGACCTCCACGCCGCGGCCTGCGATGTCGTGCTGCCGCCAGCGGCGCACGTCGCTCTTGGTTCCGGTCTCCTGCGGACGGATGTAGGGGTAGAACTGCTCGTCCACGGTCTGCCGGTAACGGCCCACGAGGGCGCCGTCCTTGCGGTCGGCGTAGTTCTCCCACGGCCCGCGGCCGTAGTAGTCGATGCGGTCGTAGGCGGCGGGCATGCGCATCCGCATGCCGAAGCGCAGCAGGTCGGGTTCGCCCTTGTCCGCAGCGGCGTGCAGCGTCTGACGGATCAGGATCTCCCCGGCGTTGTCGATGCGGTATTCGATCTCCAGCCGTCCGGTCACACGTCGGAGGTCGTAGCGGGCCGTGACGACGGCCACGCCGTCCGACAGCGTGTGGTCGAGCGACACAAGCGTCAGCCCCGGATCGGCCCACACGCGGTTCTTCTCGTTGAGCTTCGCCCCGAAGTCGTTGTCCGTCGGCGCGCGCCAGAAGTTCGGCTCCACGACGGCCCCTGCGTCGAGCAGGCGCATGCCGTCCGCTTCGTAGCGGGTGATGAGACCGTCGGCGCGGCGGAAGTCGATGCGTGCGGCGGGACTTTCGACGATCAGGTAGTTGCGGTCGTCGTCGCGGACCGTGAGCGTGCCGATCGAATTGTGGCGGTCGGCCATGCGTTCGGCGACGGCGAGCGGTTCGGGTGCGGCCGCCCGCAGCGTGAACTGCTGGTAGGCCATGCGGTGATCGGGCGCGAGCAGCGATTCGGCATCGCAGAGGCGGTATTCCACGTTGAGCAGCAGTTCTCCGTCGGCGGGCAGCGTTTCGGGGTCGAGCGGCAGCACGACGGCGGCGGTTTGCTGCGGGGCGACGCGCAGGTCGGTGACGATGCCGCTGCGCACGGGGTCCCCGTCGCGGAGCACCGTCCAACGCAGGTAGCAGTTGTCGAGCGGCCGGAAGAAGTTTTCATTGAAAACCGTCAGCGTGCGCCGGTCTTCGCCGAGTGTCGTCCAGACGGGCTGCTGCCAGTAGCGGGCCTCGTGCATGTGGGGATTCGGAACGCGGTCGGGCGAGATCAGCCCGTTGTCGCAGAAATTCCAGTCCGAGGCGTCGTAGGGATTCCAGTCGCCGCCGTAGCCGTAGATCATGGCGCCGTTTTTACCCGTTTTGCGCAGCGACTGGTCCACGAAGTCCCAGATGAATCCGCCCTGATAGTGCGGATATTGGCGGATCAGCGCCCAGTATTCGCCGAATCCGCCCAGCGAATTGCCCATCGCATGCGCATATTCGCACTGGATCAGCGGTTTGGCGGGATTCTCGGCGAGGTATTTCTCACACCGCTCGTAGCCCCAGTACATCGGGCAGATAATGTCCGTGTTGCGGCCGCCGTTGTTGTAGACCGCACGTTCGTAATGGACCGGCCGCGAGGGGTCGTAAGCCTTGATCCAGTCGTAGCAGGCGTCGAAATTGGGGCCATCGCCCGCCTCATTGCCCAAAGACCACACGATGACGGAGGGATGATTGATATTGCGTTTGACATTGCGCTCGTTGCGCTCCAGATGTGCCTTGGCGTAAGCCGGATCTTTGGCCAGCGTCTTTTCGTCGAAACCCATGCCGTGCGATTCGATGTTCGCTTCGGCCACGAGGTAAATGCCGTAGCGGTCGCAGAGGTCGTACCAGCGCGGATCGTCCGGGTAATGGCATGTGCGCACGGCGTTGAAATTGTTCTCCTTGAGGATGCGGATGTCCTCGATCATCCGCTCTTCCGAGACGACATACCCGCCGTCGGGGTCCATTTCGTGACGGTTGGCGCCTTTGATAAGCACGGGCTGTCCGTTCACCAGCAGCTGTCCGCCCTCGATCTTCACCTCGCGGAAGCCCGTGTGCAGGGGGATGATTTCGATCGTTTTTCCGGCCGAATCTTTCAGGGTCACCGTGACGCCGTAGAGCGCGGGAATCTCCGCCGACCACGGCTGCACCCGCCCGGCGTCGAGCACGAGACGGGCTATCGTACCGAAGAGTTTCGCCGTTTCAGAAGCTACGGCCTTGCCGTCGGGGTCCGTGAGGGTCACCTCCGCCGTGCAGCCTTTGGCCGCTGCGGGGAGAGCCAGCTCCACGGAGAGCCGGCCGCGGGTGTAGTTCTCCGAGAGGGTCGCGTCGAGCCGCACGTCGGCGATATGGCGTTTGTCGCGGGCATAGAGGAAGCAGTCGCGGCCCACGCCCGAGAGGCGGAAGAAGTCCTGATCTTCGAGATAGGTGCCGTCGCACCAGCGGAAGACCTGGAAGGCGAAGAGATTCTTGCCGGGCTTCACGAAGCGCGTGATGTCGAACGCGCATTCGAGCTTCGAATCCTCGCTGTAACCGACGAACCGTCCGTTGACCCACAGGTAGATGTTCGAGGTGACGGACCCGAACCGGGCGATGACCTGCTTGTCCGACCACGAGGCCGGGATCTCGATCTCGCGGCGGTACGAGCCGACATGGTTTTCTTTTATCGGCACGTAAGGCGGATTGTTTTCGAATTGTTCGCGCCATGCGTAGCCGACGTTGAGATATTGCGGATCGCCGTAGCCGTTCAGCTCCCACAGTCCCGGAACGGGCATCTCGCCCCACGCCCCGTCGTTGAAGCCGGGACGGAAGAAGTCCGTGGGACGCTGGTCGGCGTTGCGGACCCACGAGAATTTCCACGTCCCGTCGAGGTCGAGGAAGCGTTCCGAGACGCGCGGGTCGCCCTTCCGGGCGGCTTCTGCGGATTCGTAGGCGAAATACGAAGCCCGCATCGGCAGGCGGTTGATTTCGTTCACCGCGGGATCGAGCCATTCCGTAAAGGTCTGGGCAAAAACTGCAACTGTAAGTATCGTCAGCAAAAAGGTTAAAAAGAGTCTTTTCATTCGAATATTCTATTTCGTGATTTTCAATGCGAACCCACCTCCGGGTGCGAGGTGTATCTTCAGGGGTTCGGCGGTGTCGATACGGATCGTTTCGCGTTTGTAGTCCGAGGCTTTTCGGTCGGCGTTCGCGCCGTCGCGGAAGATCGTCGCCTCGACCGTGCCGCCGATGCCCAGCGGTGCGAGATCGACCTCCACGTCGCGCGGCGTCCAGTCCGTGATAGCGCCGACGTACCACGTATCTCCGCTGCGGCGCGCCGTGACGATGTATTCGCCCATGCGTCCGCCGAGAATGCGCGTCTCGTCCCACACGGTCGGAATCGCGGCGATGAACTCCGTGCATTCCGCCTCGCGCAGGTAGTTCGTCGGCGAGTCGCACAGCATGTTCAGCGGCGAGTCCAGCACCGCATAAAGCGCCAATTGGTGACAACGGGTCCCTTGGCTCATCGGCTCCGAATTAACAGGACGATAGTTGTCGCGCGAGGCATTGCGCATGGCTCCCTGCGTGTAATCCATCGGTCCGGCGACCTGACGGATGAAGGGGATTGTCGCGTCGTACTTCATCTGGTCGATCGTGGCCGCGCTCCACTTCATCTGCTCCAGTCCGTGCACACCTTCGAAATTCAGCACGTTGGGCCATGTGCGGTTCAACCCCGCGGGCTTGTGCGTGCCGTGCAGGTCGAGCACCAGCCCGTATCGGGCGGCCGTTTCGGCAGCACGGTAATTGAAGGCGGTCATCAACTGGTCGTCGCGGTCCATGAAGTCAACCTTGAAGCCCTTGACACCCATCTCCGCATAGTGTTTGCAGACCCGCTCCATATCACGGTCGAAAGCCCAGTACCCGGCCCAGAGGATGATGCCTACGTTTTTCGATGCGGCATAGTCGATGATTCGCCGTAAATCGATGTCCGTATTGATCTCAAAAAGATCCTCGCCATGGCGTGCGGCCCAGCCGTCGTCCATAATCACGTATTCGATCCCCTGCGAGGCGGCGAAGTCGATGTAATACTCATAGGTCTCGGTATTGATTCCGGCACGGAAGTCCACGCCCGAGATGTTCCAGGCGTTCCACCAATCCCAAGCCACCTTGCCGGGCCGAATCCACGACGTGTCGTCGATCTTCGAGGGCTCGGCGAGCAGCCAGCTCAAATCGCTCGCGGCGAGACCGGCATCCGTACCCACCACGGCGATGCGCCACGGAAGCGTGCGCGGGCCCTCGATCCGGGCGATGTAATCAGCCCGCTCCTTGACGAGGACCTCGATATTATTATAGCCGCCGGGCTCGCACCGCAGCGGATACGGAGCGAAACGCCCCTCCAGAGAAGTGCCGCCGTCGCCGTTGTAGAGGTACATGCCCGGGTAATCGTCGAGATTCGTCTCGGTGAAGCAGATGTTCATCCCGTCGTTCGCATGCACCACGGCAGGCAGGAAGATCAAACGGCCGGAGTCGAGCTTCGAGAGCGTCGTTTCGGTATATACATTCTCGAAAGAGTTGTGCCATTGGGCATCGATCGAACCCGCATTGTCGCGCACGTACGGAACTGTTACCGCGCAATCGGTCGGAAAGCGGTAGTCGGCCTGCTCCGAGGCGATCTCGAACGGATCCTTCGCAGTAGTGGCGAAGCGGTACGCGACACCGTCGTCGTAAACGCGAAACTCCACAGACCAGTTGTCCCGCATCTTCAGCGTGAGACCGTTATAATGGTCGCGAACCGTCGAGGAGCGGTAAAAAGGCGAGGAAAGCACGGCGTCGGAACTCGTGCGAACGGCTTTCGCTATGCGGGCAGAAGAACCCCACACGCGGCCGTCGGAGAGCTTCAAACCGATCGCGGATGGCTGCATTAGCGTCTGTCCGTCATACTCGATGTCGTAAGTCAGCGCATCGCCCAACGCGACGGTCGTCGTCAAACGCCCGTCCGGTGAGGTGAGCCGATAGGCTGGCCGGGCACCCTGCGCCGCGGCGCCCGTAAAAATAAGGATCAGGATCAGTAGTTTTTTCATATCGATTCTATTTTAACTTATACAATTCATCTCTGGAAATAATTTCATTTCGTCAATAGCATCATCGGACATCGGCTGCCGATATCAGCGGATAGGGGTCTTCTCCAACCCAGCCGAGTCCCGCATCGCAATTCTTCGCTACGATCTTATCGGCGAATTTCACCCGTACAGTCACTGGTCGCGACGTATTGACATGCACCCGTGCGATGCATTTTTCAGCAGGCCGGACATGGAGCACTCCGTCCCCGGCAAGGCGTGCCGAACAATTTCGGCACGAAACATCGCCTTCGGCATCCAGAATCACAAATCCCGTCGTCAGCACGCTCTCCTCCATCGCCTTGAATATCTCGTGCACCGTATGGTCACTGCCTCCGCCGTATCGGCCGAAAACTCCGAGTCCTTCCTCGTTTTCGGGCCGCATCCACGGCGTAATCGGATCGAGATACTGCTCGCCGACGACAACATCTTTCGTCTTCCACGTATAAGGCTCGTCGCCCGGCACGCACAATGCGCCATCGACATAGGGATCGGGGATGAACCCCCAGCGCAGATCGCCGTCGAGCGACATCAATTGCGCTGCCGCCCCCAGCGTATCGAACAGATCGTCGAGATAATGACGGTCGCCCGTCAGCAGATAGAGATAATAGACCGCATAAATCTTCCATGCCGTCCATCCGTGCGGCGAGTTCATCACCTGATTCGGCACGAAATAAATGTCCAGCGCTTCCCAATAGCGCAGCGTCGCACCGCGCATCCGGCAGTCGGGAATCAACCGCTGTTCGAGACAGCGATGCTTTTCCATCATGTAACGCGCAGCTTCGGCATACCGCCGCCGCAGCTCGGGATCGGTCGTCCGCAATCCGGCCAGTCCCATTTGCAAGGCGCTGCACGTAATCATACCGTCCTCGAAAGTCATCTCGCCCTCGGTCTCGATATCGTCCAGTCGCAACAACAGATCTTCGCAGGCGCGGAATGCCGAACGGTAATGCCGCCGCGCCGCATCGTTCCACCCAGCCTTTCGTTCGGCATCGGCGAGTTCGAACATCGATTTGGCCGGATAGATCACCGCTGTGTAGTGAATGCCGTTCGCCCGATAGGAGCCATCGGCGATCTGTACCGTATCGGAAGAGATGTAGTCTCCTACCCGAGAACCGATGCGCAGGTATTTTTCGCATCCGGTGGCTTCCCACAAATCGACGAGTTGTCCGGCGACGGTCGAGAAGTTCTGCAACCGCCAAGGCAGCACCTCTTCGCTACGCGGCACGCCGCGCAAGGTATCGATCATCTGCGGCAATGTACGAAGGAACCGGCTCTCCAAAGCAGCATCCTTTTCGGGATCCGGAAAGTGACGCTTGGCGAGAAATGCCGGATAGTAGCCGTAGAAAGTCTCGCACGAAGGTCCGAACATGGGAGGATAGGCCGCCACATGATCGCGAACCTGCGAAAGATACCAGGACCACGGACGGTGCACGTAAAGCATCGCCTCGGCCCGTTTACCCGAAGCCTCTGCACTTATCCGATAGACTCCCGGACGGTGCAGGGCGGGGGTTGTCGCCATATATCCGTCCGTCGTATCGCGGGGCTCGATATGCAGCGTGCGGCCCTCCGGCGTTGTCAGGACGAATCGTTCGACGGGTGCCGCCGAACGGACAAATATATGAGCTTTCCCGTTTTCAGGCAGCGTATACCGATCGGACTCGATCTGCGGAATTTGAGCCCAACGAGCAACGGTGGATTGCACCTGTTCCAACGTCCCGACGAAACCTATGTGAAGCGTCCAGCTGCGGCTCTCGCCCGGAGCGAGCGCCCCGAGGTGCTGCGGATGACGGACCGGAAGCGGCAGTGCATGTAGCAAATCGAGACTCGCCGTAAAAATCCGGTGGCCCCACAGCCATTCCTTGCGTCCCTCGAACTCATAGTTCAAGGCATAGGAAGCGACCGGGTCCTCAGTCGCTATAGCCACGATACCGCCTACTGGCGACATGAAATATCCCCAGGCGAAATCCCGCTCGCAGCGCAGCAACGTCGGAAAATACTTCGCATCCCACTCCGGATAGCGGCTCATCTCCGAGTCAATACCCAATACCAGACGGACACGCTGCGGAGAGAAGGTCTCCGTTCCACGATTTTCGATGCGGCAACGGACTCGCAGACGATCGTCGTCGATGCCGTATTCCAATTCATAACGGATATCGCCGCAGGCTCCTGCGAATTTCGGTTCCTTTCCCTCGCGTTGCAACCGTATGCCTTCGAACCCGAAGCCCGTCAGCGTATCGGCACGGAACGGGCATTCGATATTTTGTCTCTCGAACCGCACAATACGACCCGATACCGCATCTATGCCGACATGCAGTTTCGGCGAAGAAAGCCAAAGCGTATCCGGATTCGCCGCCGAAACAGGCAGAAAAAAGATCGTCGACACGAGAGCCGGCAAAAATCTCATATTCATCCGAGTAGTTCTTTATTGAGTGATTCCGGGCCAATCATCCGTACGAAACGGCGAAGCCAGCAGCCCTGAGGCATCGGTTAGATCATCATCGAAAGGATTATTGGCCCATCCGTACCGGACGGCTTCCGGATTATCCACTTCATCGCTGAAAACGACGATGCGATTTTCATCGAGCACATAGGACCGGGCCCAAACGAAGCGTCGGTCAGCTCCGGCGATCGAAAATCCGCGAAGATACCCAAAGCGATTGCCATCGGCGGGCCGCAGCGCCCCCGTCGTATCGAACGTCAGCACGCAACGGCTGCCGTCGCGCTCCATCGAACGATACGCAGGACCTCCTGCCGCCACGTCGTCGCGGCCGTAAGCGACGTTCAGTGCCGCACGGCTCAGCCGGTACCCCACATCGCGTTTGTTGCGCGGATGGATATCGCCCGGATCGCCGATATCGGTGATGACGGCCTGTCCTGTCGCCGGCAGCGAGAGCGTTGCATTCTGCGCCTCCCGCAATTCAGCCCATTCGCTTTCGCCGGGGAGCACTTCCGCTCCCATATAATTCGCCAGCTGCACCCAGCAGAAAGGGAAGTCATAGCCCCACTTTCCACGCCAGTCGCGAATCATCGCGGGGAACAACTTCCGGTAGTTTTGGGCCTGCGACACATTGTTTTCGCCCTGATACCAAATCACCCCCTTGATGCCATAACCGACCAGCGGCGCGATCATGCCGTTGTACAGCAAAGATGCGAAACTGTTGGGCTGGCTCTTGTTGTATTTCGCGAGAATCGTCGTGGAGGGCCGATATTCCCACTGGCCGGCCAGCGGATAACGGGTTTGCCCGATTTCGAGACAGAAAGCATCCGGATCGCCGTAAATTCCGCCCAAACCGGAGTAGTCATTCACACGGATCACCAAAAGATTCCTCCCCGGATGCAGAGTTCCTGCCGGAATTTCATAATTCCGCTCCTCATTCCACAAGTTCGTGCTGCCGACCAGCACGCCGTTTACATAAGTGCTGTCCGAATCATCTACCCCTGGAATCCGCAAGGCGGCCGGAGAGCCGGATGCAGACGCAGGCAATTCGATGTATCTCCGGAACCATACGATGCCGTCGACAGCTTCCAATTCGCCGTACCAACCTTTCGGCACTTCATAAGCGCTCCAGCCCTCGAGCCCGCGGCAAACTTTCGGATCGTACCACCGCTCCCGGTCTCCGATGTCGTCGCCGAGCGCATGCAGGTAATGCCGCAGAATCGAAGACCCCGACGCATAAGCATCCACGAAAGATTTCCCGACGCTGTCGCTGAAAGGGCTGAACTGTTGCATCGTCGACCAGCTGGTCCAGGTCTCGATGTCGGTACCGCCCCACGAGCTGTCGATCAATCCTACGGGGACTCCGGTTTCTGCCTCTATAAATTTGCCGAAATAGTAACCCACGCCCGAGAATGAACCGGACGTTTCGGGCGAACTCACGACCCACGTTCCGTCATTGATATCTTCCTGCTCCTCGAAGGCGATCTTATCGCCCACCGAAAGCAATCGGATGTTCGGATTGGCCAAAACGGCAAGCTCCTCTTCGTAGCCGGCCGTCAGATCGAGCCGCCATTCCATGTTCGACTGTCCGCTGCAAAGCCAGACATCGCCCACGAGCACATTCTCGAAACGGAGCGTATGATCGCGCCCCGTTACGATCATCGTCCGAGGTTCGCTCTCTGCGGCCATAGCCGGCAGCACTGCTTCCCAGCGGCCCGCACGATCGGCCTTTGCGACGGCCTCGGCGCCATTGAATTGCACACGGACCCGCTCTCCCCGCGCAGCCTTTCCCCATATGCGAATAGGCTGTTCGCGTTGCAGGACCATATTATCGCTGAAAAAACGCGGCATATGAATCGCAGCTCCGACCGGACAAACAGAAGCGAGAATATATGCGAGAATGAATAATCGTTTCATTTCTGCAATAGTTTAATCAGAAGTTTATAATCTATTCAGGTGGCTATCCGATAGGAGCGAAACCCTCATGGTTTCCATCGGCACTCTGATTACCCGATGCTTCGGATTCAAAGCCCTCGTGGGTGCCCTCTCCAGCGGTTGGGTTGTTATCATTCGATCCGTCGGATTCGAAACCTTCGTGGTCTGAGTCGGAGCCATAATCCGTATCGCCAGCAGGAGGCTCGTCGCCGCCGAGAAGCGTACAGGTCATCCGTTCCTCACCTTTGGTGATGTTGAGTACGATATGATATTTCTTACCTAATTGTTCGGGCGTCACTTTCCATTTAAAATCATTTGTCACATCGCTCTCGATCTGCACGACCTTCGTTTCCGTGACAGGCGCATCCTTATAGGGGGGATGGTACATATCGTACCATTGTCTTTCGGAACCGGGTTCGTGGACACCGAACTTGAAGTCGTAGGTCTTGTCTCGCGCCGAAGCATCGTCGAATGTGCCGTCGATCCAAAACTCGAACGGATTGTCTTCGTTCCGTGTCATTTCAAGAAAATTCCAACCCGTAAAATCCCCCACAAACCAGATGCGCTCATAAGGCGGTAATGCATTCGGATCAAGATAGTAAGTCTCTACGGAAAACATAGTCGGCAAGGAGCGGCATCCACGATAGCTGTCCGTCGTAGCGACGACGCGCGCTTCCAGATCGCCTGCATCTCCGTTATCGATCAGTCCGTTTCGGATGAGCATGCGGTTCAATTCCCGCACCGTAAACATGCGCATGCCTGCCAATTCGCTGTCCCCCAGGATGTAATAATACGGCGATCGGAAATCGGTTCTGGCCTTGGCCAGTTCGAGCGTGAACGTCACATCGGGATTCTGCTCGAACTCCGAGCCATCCGTCCAATGCCACTGTACCGCCAACGCATCGCAATCCTCATAAATTTCTTGAAGTTTCACACGTAGAGGCGTAATTGTCACTTTCAATGTCGGATCGGTATATCCGCCCGAGGTCTCGTTGTCCTTGCAGGAGGTACTTGTCAAAGCACTTATCGCCGCGACGACGAAGACGATCGTATTTTTGATGATGGTATGTATGGTTTTCATTTTGCGTCTGCACTTATTTCATGAAAATTCAGCGTCTCGGGGATTTCATTCTGTCTTTCTCCCGCTCCGTTCTGAAAAACAAGGTTCCGATATCCGATATCTCCTGTTATATAGCTGCCGAAATGCACTCCGTACCCCTGCCAGCCGTCGATCAGCACATTCTCGAATACGACGCCGTCGAACTTGGTCGAGTATTTCTCCTCTCGTTGCAGATTGAATGCGTCCCAGCGGGAATCCTTGACATCGACATTCGAAAACTTGACACGACAGACATCATCGCGGCTCATGGATTCAATATGCACAGCCGCAACTGCGTTTCCGGCAATATCGCCATATATACCGCCTTCGCCGCCGCGGGCGCCGCACCGCTCGAAAGTCGTATTGCAAAGTTGGGAATCCTTGGTACCGAAGATACGAATACCCACTTCGAACATGTCCTTCACCAAAAGGTTATGCACATAATAACCGCCGCCGCCTTGTTCGCCGAGGAAAGCGATGCCTCCGGCCCGCCAGCCGCATTCGATGGTTATATGACGGCACTCCATCTTGTCGGCCCAATTCTCCAAAGCAAGGTTATCATCGCCGTTATTGCGAAAATCGCAACGTTCGACAAGACCGTTTTCCCCGCCGAACACATGCAAACCGTCGGCATAATAGTTACGGAATCGGCATTTGGAAATGCGCATATTTTTCCCCACCGTAATCCACGGACCCGTTTCGAAATGCTCGGCCCAGACATCTTCCATCACGAAATCGTCGCCTACTTTTCCATCGATCACCTTGCCCGGGGGATTGCCGTTCAGACCGCCGCTGCCATGATAAGTCAGGTAACGGCGTTCCAAAGCCGTGTCCATGTAGAGGTGCTTGATCGCAATATTCCCGACATCTTCCCTGAGGAAAAGACCTCGGCGGTTTATGGTCTCGGGGTCGTTCGGATCAGCCCGGAAATAAAGCTCCGTATACCACGACCCGGCACCGATCAATTTCGTGTTGCTCGACAGCAAGATTCCCCAGTCGAACTCATACCGACCGGCCGGGATGAAAATGGAATGGCCCTGATGCAACTCGATGAAAACATTTAACGGGCCGTCGGTCTGCGGATGGTAGCAGACGGTCGAACCATCCATCAGATCGAGGTAATTCAACGGAGCGGGTACGGGTTCCAGCTCCACGAAGTCGATCGTATACGGGCCGGCACCGGCATCTTCCTTGACCAGACGGAAAGTCGCCCCGGCAGGAATCTTCTCTTCGAGCAGCACGCGCTTGTCGTCGTATTGCATCCGGGCATATTTGTCCGGTGCCGGCGTGTTGTCGAAATACCACAGGTAAGGGCCGGCTCCCGGCTTTTTATACTGCCAGGCATGATAGGAGTCTAATTCGATGTCGCGAATCTTCTCTCCGTCGACATACAGCGCCAAAATTCCTTTCGTGCCTCCGCCTTCGGGAGCATCGGGAATACTGAAACGAATCACCATGCCTTCCGCTGCCTTTTGGCAGGTCCACTCCACCCAGTCGCCGGGGGCTGCGAGTGACAGAGCAGTCTGATTCGTAGCTTCGCTCTGTACATCGGGAATGCGGTCGGACGGAGCCAAAAACGATCCGTTGCTGGAACAAAAGCCCGGTTCGGCTTCATAACGAATGTAGGGCGCATCGTACCAGCCTCGTTCAGTATCCGGATCATAACTCGGCTCCGTATCCGGTTCAGGACCGGGATCAGGGATAGCTGTTTCATCTTTCGCACAAGCGATGAAAAGAGCAGACAGCACGACTGCTGCGATCCAACCCAAATATTTATATTTCATGATAATTTGTCGTTTTAATCGTTATAACCGGGATTCTGAAGCACTTTTCCGCGGCCTTCGGTGATGACATCCTGCGGGATGGGCATCAGCACCATATAATCTTTCACCGTTGTCGACTTATTGTATTTCTTCGCATACTCGACGAACTTTCCGAAGCGGATCAGGTCGGCGCGCCGATGTCCTTCGGCCCAAAATTCATGACCCCGTTCAAGCAGCAGCAAATCGAGGAACTCCTCGGGGGAAGTATAATCAGTCGGCTTGATATCTTTGATTCCGGCACGCCTGCGTATGCGGTTCAACAATTCGAGAGATTCGGAACTTACCTCGTTATTCTGACGAACCAGAATCTCACTCAATGACAGCAATACATCGGCATAGCGGTAAACCACCCAATCCACGCTGCTGCCATCACCAGTATCATTAGGATCCTCACCGATTTTGATCGGCAAAGCGCCCTTGTCCAGAGGAGAACCGGGATGCTCCTTGTTATAAAGCACGCCATCCGTACCCGTAAACTCGCCGACGAGCACTTCCAGCCGTTCGTCCTTGCGGCGCCCCGTTTCGTCGATCGCCGGGTCGAACGTATCGTAAAACTCCCAGGGAACCCGATAACCGTCCCATTTGGTGATGGAAGCGTTCTTTGTAGGATATACGGCTGGCAGGACCTGCGACAGCCACATCTGCGTAGCGGCCGGCGTATTGCGGTTACAGGTCACCGCCTTGATGATTTCGCAATTGCCTTCGTTTTCAAGCGTGAAAATATCCTTGTAATGCTCCATCAGATCGTATCCGTATTTGGGGTCCATCAGTTCGCGGGCTTCCGCTTCGGCTTCCACCCAACGTCTCTCATGCATGTATAATTTCAGCAATACCATATGGCACAGCCCCTGCGTAAAACGGCCGTAATCGGGATCCGAACCGGTATAATTGAGTGCCAGGGCCCCGGAGTCGAGCGCCCAGCGGATATTTTCCTCGATATAAGCGACCGTTTCATCATGGCTTTTGCGCGGGACGATGATATTTTCCAGCGGTTTTTTCAGCGTTTCGAGGTCGGGAATCTGCAATCCGCCATAAAGGTCGAACAGCAGATAAGCCAGCCACCCCTGTCCGCAATGCAGTTCGGCATACATTCGGGTGCGGGTTTCCTCCGGCATCGGTACGTGAGCGATTTTCTCGTAAGTGAGCGTCGCAACGCCGAGTTGCGCGATCTTTTCCCGATAGAAGCGTGTGCAGGCATTCGCATTGGGCGTGAAATTGACCGCATTGAGCGGCAGGAACCGATCGTCGCCCCAATTGCAATACAAGACATCGGTGCACATATCGCTGATCACGTGCCAGCCGTTTTCACCTGCACTGAACCCCGATCCCCAATAAGCATTGAACGCACCGTAAGCGGCGGCGGCAACCAGCGTTTCCGCATCCCGTTCATTGGCCGGGAAATCATCGTCGGTAAACAACCAGGACTGCTTCGACTCAAGATCGGTACACGAAACCGCGAAGATGATCAGAAATAAATAGAGATGGATTTTTGTTTTCATGATTCTCTGTTTTTCTTTATTAGAAAGTAATGTCGAGACCGAAATTGACACTGCGGATGTTCGGGTATGCATACCGCGTATTATCCGTTTCGGGATCGAGGCCATCATAAGGGGTCAGCACGAAAGGATTCTGAATCTCGGCGTAAAGCCGGATATTGGAGGTCCATCCGCGTGTCCATGATTTCGGGAAGGTATAACCCAACGTAATATTGCGGCATCGGATAAACCAAATCTTTCGATAGAAATAATCACTGCCAAGACTTCCGAAACTTGCTGAACTCATCATCATGGTAGGATACTTGGCATCGAGATTGTCGTGCGACCAGGTGTCTTTCAGGGTAACCGGTTTGTTGTGTCCGGTCGAAAGGCCACCGGAAGTGTTCCATGTCCATTTATAGCTGCCACTGTGCCACAAGCCGAACTGTCCGTAGAAATAAATATTCAGATCCAGATTTTTCCAGCGGAACGTATTGTTGAAGCCCATCAAGTAGTCCGGATCGGCACTTCCCAGCAAGACTCCGTCTGCATCGTCGATTTTTCCGTCCGGTTTCCCCGAATGCCGCGGACGTCCGTGTTCGTCGACCAAAATAGCGCCGGTGCTATCATAAAGATAAGAATCTCTATCGATAAGTTTCACCTCTCCGGGAATCGCCCCCGGCATATGCGAAATATCGTCTCCCGGTTGAATCAGCCCATTCGACAAATAGGTGTAAATCGGACGTACCGGAGCATAGTACTCTTCATAAATGTTCGGTTGCCAATTGTCGGCCCGCTCCAACCAGCGATCCCGGTAAAATGAGAAAGTAAGGTCGGATTTCCACGTAAAATTCTTATGCTCAATAACGGTGGCATTTACGGTCAATTCAACACCCTGACTCTTCGTTTTGCCGATATTGTCGGCAATGGTTTTGATTTCATTATAAACCTGAAGCGACCGGGTATTCAGCAGGTCAGAGATTACACGACGGAAATATTCAGCCGTAATATTCAGTCGATTGTTGAAGAACCCAAGATCCAGACCAAAATTCCATTCAGCAGTGGTCTCCCATTTCAGATTCGGATTTCCGATTTGATACAATGTGACGGCCGGATGACGTTTATTGCCGATTACGACACCGGATCCGCTTCGATAGTACGTAACCGCTCCGTCCATAGTCGATGAGTTGCCAGTCTGACCGTAACCTATGCGCAGTTTGCCATTGGAGAGTACGCCTTTCGCTCCTTCCATGAATTTTTCTTCGGAGAAACGCCATGCAGCGGCTGCAGAGGGGAAATAACCCCATCGATGATTGGCGGCAAAAGCGGACGACCCGTCTACACGCAACGTAGCAGTCAGCAGATAACGGTCGTCGTAATTGTAATTCAACCGTCCGAAGAACGAAGCCATTTCGCTTTTTCTACGATACGAATGAACCGCAGGGCGCACGGCGGCACCCAGGTCGAGATTGTCGTAACCGAAGATGTCTGTCATGAAATCACTGTTCATACCGTTCAGACGCTCATGGTTGAATTGCTGAAACGAATAACCGATCATAGCGTTTAATGTATGTCTGCTATTCCAAGTCTTCACATAATTGGCTGTCAAATCCAACAGGTAGTCCGATTCGTCGATTTTAGCCAACGAGGCCTCTCCCGGAGAGGAAGGGCCCAGCGAAGCCGGTACATAACGACCGCTCTCCTGGTTTTTGCGATCGATGCCGACTTGTGCTTTGAGCGTTAAATCGGCAATGGGATTGATCTCCAAAAACGCAGTCGTCAACAAACGGTCTTTTGTTTGGTCTTTTATGATATCGAGCAAGGCGACCGGGTTGTGTTCATACGATGCAGAAGGATTGACTCCCCATTCCCCGTTCGCCTCTTTCACCGGAATCAGCGGGTTGAATGATGCCGCCGATTCGAGCGATGCGTCGTCGCCATGCGAGACATTGCGTGAAAGCGTCAAGTTGACGCCGACTTTCGCCCACTTGGCAATTTTTTGTTCCAAGTTCACTCGTCCCGTATAACGGGAAATATCGTTATTACGCACCAGACCGTTCTGACGGAAATAATTGAACGATACGAAATATTTCGTCCAGTCCGTACCGCCGGTCATTGAAATATTGTGCTGTGTCTGGAAACCCGTGCGCGAGATTGCATCGAACCAGTCCGTATCGCAATACGGGAAAAGGATCGCCGCATCGGTGTATCGAGGCGTATATTTCACTGTGACATCGGACAACTCTTTTCCTCCGTAGACACCGATACCGTTATCCATCAGATACTTTTCATAATAATAGCGATTGGTCTGACGCATGAAATCAGAAGCGCTGAGCATTTCGTATTTTTTTGCATAGAACTGCACCGATGCGGATCCTGAATAGGAGACCTTGGGGGCTCCTGTCGCACCTCGTTTGGTGGTTATGAGAATGACGCCATTCGCCGCCCGAGAACCATAGATGGCTGTCGACGAAGCATCTTTCAACACATCGATGGATTCGATATCGTTCGGATTCAAGGTTCCGAGAATATTGTCGAATATCTGTCCCTCGTTCATCGACTCCGATTCGTAGTCGTTTTGAGGATTTACGGGAAATCCGTCGATAATGATCAAAGGATCGTTACTCGCCGAAACCGAGGCTGCACCGCGAATGCGCATCGTCGTCGCGGCACCGGGTTGTGCGCTGGTCAGATTGACCTGCAAACCGGCCGCCTTGCCGGCCAAAGCATGCGAAATGGAAGATACGGTGTTGACAGGCTCGTCGGTCATTTTAATCGACGATACGGCTCCTGTCAGATCCTTTTTCTTCATCGTGCCGTAACCGATGACCACGACCTCTTCCATCCCGACTGACGAATCGTGCAGCGTAACATCGACCTCGGTACGGTTCCCGATCGGCTGTTCCATCGATTCATAACCTATAAAACTGACCGAAAGCACCGGATTGTCGACAGACTGCGGAACGGAAAGCGCATAGGAGCCATCCACACCGGTACTTGCACCGACAGTAGTTCCCTTGATAACGACCGTAGCTCCGATCACGGGCTGTCCGGAGCCGTCGACCACCTTACCTTTCAGAACTCTTTGTCCGCTTTTTTGGCCTTCGGATTTCGAAGGTTTCGAGGCCGTGCCGGGGGTCTTGGGCATAAGCACGATATTGCCTCCGTCGATTCGGTATACGACTTTGGTGCCTTTGAACATTTCGTCCAAAGTTTTGCCGAGCGGTTGTTTTACGACTTTTACTGAGATTTTAGTCGTCAAATCGCAATCCTTATCATAGACGAAGAGGTATTTCGTCTGCTTCTCGATCTCTTCCATTCCTTGCTTGAGCGGAGCATCCTTCAGATCAAGAGATATCAAGGAGTTTTGCGCGCGACACAATTGAGGAGCGGATAGAAAGACGAACGTGAATAATGCGAAAGTAAGCGAGCGTGTAATTTGCTGAATACTTTTTTTATACATAACTTTGTGGGTTAAGAATCGAAAATGTGTATTACATGATTGGATGATGTAACTTTTTTTGATTCTGACCGTAGGGCTGCATTCCTACGGTCTTTTTTGAATCATAAGATACGATCAGATAGTATTGTTTATCATAGGCTTCAGTTTAGGTTAGTATCTTAGCATTAAAGGATGATTATCGTATGTAAACTCGATTCGTTTCATAATCGATTTCGAATGTACGATCCGTGTCGGCCAATAATATTTTCAGAGCATGTTCCAACCCCTCGACAATCCGAATCTTACCCTGATATTTGATGACAGGCACCTCTTTGCATTGCAATTCCATCTTGACGTTGTACGCCCGTTCTATTTTTGCTGCGAGATGGGTGAATGAGGATGAGTTCAGAGCGATAATGCCGTCGGGCCACAGATAGTCGTCCGGGCGTTCGATGGATCGCGTGACGAGATGTCCGTTCTGCAAATCGGCGTACTGGCCTGCGATAAGCGTCGCCGTTTCATTTTGTCCGGTAGTGATGCGAACCTTTCCGCGCAGCAGGGCCGTCGAGAAGAGATCGTTCGCCTCATCCGCCAACACATCGAACTTCGTACCGAGCACCTCGACCGTTCCGGCATAGGTATGGACGATAAACGGCTGTCCCGGGCATTGTGCCACGTCGAACATGACCTCGCCCGTAATTTTCACGCAACGGCTCTGTCCGGAAAAGGCCACGGGATATTCCATCTTCGAATTGCCATTGAGCCAAACCTGCGTCCCGTCCTGCAAAACGGTATGTATTCGTTGGCCTTCGGGGGCGCATACCGTCAGCATCCGACTGCTGAAGTCTTTGATACGCCAAGCGCTGAACCAATAACCGCCCCCGACAATCAAGGCGATCATTGCTGCGGCAGAGACTGCGAAGCGACATACATTCCTCAATGTAAAAACCGACCGACGACGCGGAGCCGGAGCTGGGGCATGCAATACCATTGCATTGAATATTTCGTCCAAACGATCCATTTCATGCTGGTTCGCTTGATCCTCATCCAACCAATTCAGCACCGCCAACTCTTCTTGGGGAGTGGTTTCACACTGCATGAATCTAAAAAGTATCTCTCTGTCCATATATTTATTTTCTATCCATATATTTTTAACGAATAACCGGAACGACTTTACGCTAAATACGTAAAAAAAAGCGCCGGAAAGGACGCTTATGAGAAAAATAAATCGAATGCAAAATCTTAATTTGCATCCAACAGCAATAATATTAGGCTGACCGGGAGGTAGTCTTTCAATGCAACTTTTAACCGAGACAGGGCGCGTTGCATTTCAGTCGTAACCCTACGTACAGGAATACCGAGTTCATCGGCAATTTCGGCATAAGTTTTATTATAAAATCGATGCGCTTCAAAAACTTTTCGTGTAAGTTCAGGGAGATTCTCCAATTCACGTTGCACGATTTCAATCACTTCGGCGGAGAACAAACGCCCCGGATTACAAGCATTCAACGAACGGATATTGGCGGCATTCAATCGATTTTGAA
This sequence comes from Alistipes sp. An66, assembly GCF_002161445.1. GTDB lineage: Bacteria > Bacteroidota > Bacteroidia > Bacteroidales > Rikenellaceae > Alistipes > Alistipes cottocaccae. The sequence continues at coordinate 21,406 of NZ_NFHT01000020.1, read as the reverse complement.
GAGAATGCATATCCATTTGTTTCTGCAAATGGAGCCGCTGGGCATACAGCCAATCCAAACAACGGTTCTTGATGATCGTAGTAATATATCCCGGAATATTTACGTCAACAGGCAATTTGTCCCGATTCTCCCAAAATGCAGCAAATCCGTCCATCACCAAATCTTGTGCAACCTCAGGATCCCGGACATAACGACGAGCAATAATTACGAACCGAGCGTAATATTGCGTGTAAATTTCTTCGAAATGATCGTGACCGATTTGCATGCGGAAAAACAATACTCCTTGTATAAAATACGTAAAAAACTAAGTAAAGTTAATAAAAAAATTCCCCCCCCTCAAAAAATTGCGTAAGAAATTTCATCAAGATAAATCGTTGTCAATATAACATCCAATTTGTCAATACAATGATTTTCGGTCTTTTTTCCTTTTTTTTATTTGCTGCTGTAATTCTTCATAAGCCCATGTATCTGCTAAATCTAATACCGTATCGACGATTCCCGAGACAGGATTTACCGTATGGCTTCGCGGCTCGTATTTTTGTTCTGGGTATTGCTGTTCTGCAACCTGTTTGTTGTTTTTCAGTACCGGATACAATTCATTGAAAGTATTTGCAGAGAACTCCTTTCCCAACACTGATCCGTTGGCAACGATACCCGTATTGTGGTCTATAAACGTTACGCCGTAGATTCGTCCGATGGAATTAATTCGAAAGATCGCGTCAATATGGTCCGCTCCGAGCAGTTGCCGGAACTCGTCTCGCGTATTATGCGGACTCATGGCGTCCCTTGCTGTTTGCCGCAGCTGGTCGAGTGTGCCTTCTTTGTTCAGTTTTATTTTCGAGTTTTCATAATACCTTTGAAGGGCTTTATAACCTACGTCTTTCCCTATTTTGCTCGACTTGAACGGAGTGCCGATTCCATATCCGTCGTCGGTCAGGGCACCGTAGATAATCCCCGCATAATTTCTGCCGTCGATAGTTCCCGTACGTTCTTCGACCGAAATATTGAAGCGTTCCAGCAGCGTGCGAAACTCTCCGTAGGACGAGCATTTGTAATTTTGCAGGCATGATCTCACAACGGACGAGATCTGCTGTTTGACATTTCCCTCGGGATAATTCACCTTCCGCAGGCCCTCCCTGTCCGTCAGTTCCTGTCCCTTGACGCTCGGATGCAGGCCGTATTTCCGCTCCAAGTCTCGCAGAATCTCCATCGAGCGCCGGGCCTCGAAATCGTGCGGGAGTTTGCGGCCCTGCTCATCGACCCGCAGCGACACGATATGGAGATGCTCTCTGGAAATGTCCTTGTGCTTGAAAACAATATAAGGCTGTTCGCCGTAACCCATGCGTTCCATGTACTCACAGGCGATTTTCCGGAGCTGTTCGTCTGTCAGCCTGTCCTCCGGTGAAGGGTTCAGCGAGGCATGGAAAACCGTGTTCGTAGTCCTGCGGTTGGCTTCGAGATACGGTATGAAGCTCTCCATGCAGGCGTCAATATCAAGGCGTCCGCATTTATCGTATGGCTCCAGCATCTTCTGCCAGAAGAGCACCTCGGCTTCATCCTTATCCACTTTCTCCTTGTTATAGCGCAAAGCACCGCCGGGCGAGGAGCCCGATCTTATATTCGCAACCACTCCTTAGCCTGTTTTGCGAGGTTGAGAATCTCGATACTGAGGGCTTTCAGCTCGCGGGTTCGCTGCTCCAGCATAGCGATCTGATGCGGGATAGCAACGTTGGAAAAGTGCGCGTTGATGGCTTTTACAATCTGGTTATAGTTGTTCCCGAGCTTTTGAAATTGGAAATAAAAGTCGTTAAGCCGTGCGATGAATTGCACCTTCGAAGGGTCGCGTTTGACGACGACGAACTCTTCGGCGAAGATGCGTTTGACGATAAATCGGCTGCGGTTATGCTCCAATCCCGCCTTACAAAGCATCTGCTTAAAGCGGATATTCTCTTCCGTGGTGAGTTTGAAATTATACCTGTGAACCCTGGGGTCTGTTGTTGTCGGACGTCCGATCCTCTTTTTCGTGGTTGTCATCAGTCTGGTAGTTTAAGTGGCGTGACTCGGGAACGCCACCCGGCCTCGCAGAGCGAGCACCTTTGTATGCCGAAAAACTTTTCGGCATACAAAGGTACAGCTCGCTCCCGTCAGGCGACGGGTACAGTTCCGGCATTCGCAGAGGGCAATTCCTCTCTCGAAAAGGCATCTCCGAAACAAAAAATCATGGGCAGATTCTCCGCTGCAATATTACGAGGATATTCAGGGATTAAAAAGTGCGATTGTCGGCCATATAAGGCCTCCGGAGGACACCGGGAATCAACCCCCGAAAACTGCATTACCTTGCGGGCAAACGACCAACAATCCATCCATGAAACTGCTATTGTATTTGTTCATTGATCCTGCTTTTCAGGATTTCGGGAACAGCTTCCGTCATCTGTTCCTTCACGATGAAATGCTTCCCTTTGTTCGTGCCGGACCTTATTCCTGAATTCACGAACTCGGGAGTTCGTGCGTGAACGCACTCTTGAACAAACTTGTTAAATCGCGCCTTCCTGAAGAAATAAATTATGGAAAACACACCTGTAAGCATTGCCGTATGCAATCAAAAAGGCGGCGTTGGAAAATCAACCTTCACCGTTCTGCTTGCCAGTCATCTCCACTATACCTTGCAGCGTGACGTGCTGGTTGTCGACTGCGACTATCCCCAATGGTCGATCTACAATCAACGCACCCGCGAGTTGGAGATCCTCAATTTGAGCGATTATTACAAACTGATGGTCGCCCGTCAGTTCAAGGGAACCGATCGGAAATTCTGGCCCATCGTCAGCAGCACGCCGTCCGATGCTCTTGAGAAGACGGCACGACAACTGCAAAGCGATTATCATCCGCAGATTATCCTCTACGATTTGCCCGGGACAGTCAATACCGAAGGAGTGTTGCAGATCCTCTCCTCGCTGGATGCCCTTTTCATCCCGATCAAAGCCGACAAGGTCGTGCTGGAGAGTTCGCTCTCCTTTGCCCGTAGTCTTTATAACGGCATGGTTTGTAATGACCATCTCCGTCTGCGCAGCCTCCACCTCTTTTGGACGATGGTCGATCGCCGCGAGCGAACCCCGCTCTATGAACGCTATGAGGCGATCATCCGTCAGCTTCATCTGCCTGTCCTGAAGACACAGATTCCCTACCGGTCAAAATTCAACAAGGAACTTTTGGCTGACGGCACGGGAATCGGACGTTCGACGCTGCTGGCTCCGGAACGGACCTTTGCCCGCGAAGCGCAGATCGAGAACCTTGCGGCCGAGATTCTTTCGATGCTACAAATTTCATGAATATGGCCCGCAAGAACAAAGTGGAAGTCGACGAAGAGGCCATGCGCCGGATGATTGCGGGGCTGGTTCCGAAAACCGTGGATGTAGTGCAACCGGAGCACCCCCCGGATGAACCGCCTGCGGAAACCTCGCCACCCACCTCCGAAGAGCGCACTACGGGGCATTCAACCGAATCGCGCCGACAGAGGACGGTGGTCGTCCCCGAATTCGAACCGACCTTCATGTCGCTGTTGGATATTCATATTCGGGGAGCCCTCTATGTCAGTCTCGAGACGAAGAGTAAGATTCTCGAGGTCGTCAAAAAGATCGGAGGCGAGCGTATGACCGCCACCTCCTATGTTGAACAAATTCTGCGGCAGCATCTCGACCTCTACAAGGAGGAGATCAACCGCATCTACAAGGAACGAAGTACAAAAGATCTTTTATAGCCATGAACACATTTCATTTTTCAACCGATTGGGCAGCATCTCTGCTCATCCTTGCAAGTATCCTTCTTCTTATCCTGTGTTTCACCCTCTTCTTCGTTAGACGAAAACGGGAGAAGACCCAGCCGAAGGAAAATTCCGCGTCGGAATCAGTCGTTAGGGATCAAGAAGAGGACCCGGATTCCATCGAACAGGGCGAGAAGATTCCGGACGAAGAACCTGTTCAGATTGTTCTCACCGAGAAGGTCGCCCGAGTGGAAGAGATAATGCCTCCGATTCCAGTCTCCACGAAACGAGGCGCTGTCAAGCCCGATTTCCGGAAAACTTTTCTGCATCCTACGCCCTTCCAACGACGAGGCAGCGTCTATCTCAGCATGGAGACCAAGCGGCGGATTCACAGTGTCGTCCAACGGATTGGCGAAGGGAATCTGACCGTTACGGATTATGTCGAGAATATTATGAGACATCATCTTGATCTCTATCGGGACGAAATCAACCGCATCAATCGAACCCGGAATTTCAAGGACCTGGTGTAAGGATGGGCTTCCCGAGTTCCCTTCTCAAGAGAATTGCTCGATGGTTTCGGCCGTGGCTTCCGCAGCGGTGGAGAAAGTCCGCAGAATCCCGGGCTGACGGGTCGAACGACAAGGTCGATTTAGAGCAGGCCGCCGAGCCCCGCCGTGGAGAAACACCGTTGCTGATAATCCCGAAACACTATGCTGTTACCGGCCATCTGCGGCCTCGGAAGGCCATCCCGGCACCTGCGGAATCAAAGCCCGAAGATGCTGCTACATTTGTTCCGCCCCCGGCCGAAAAGCCGGCCTCGATGCAGGGCTGGGGCGAGCTGGTCCTCCAGGGTCCGATCCGCGAGAACGGCGAGACCGATGATCCGCAGGAGCCCCGGCCGCCGCTGCGGTTCCCGTCCCTGCAGAACAACGGCGAGTTGCACGATCCGGAGGTCCAGGCGCTGCTCCGGAGCGCCGAAGCGGGCGAGCGCATCCTCACGCCGGATGTTACGGAGGAGGAGCGCCGCGAAATCGAGAATTTTGACCTGCGAAACTATGTCTGACCCTCAAAAAAACGAATGCATGATGAACTGGAATCGGAATTACGGCTAATGCCCGAATGATTTGCTGCGGGAAGCAACTGGTTGCTTCCGTCTCGGTCGCAGACTGCCTCAAAAGGCGGGCTGCGGCCTTTTTCACACCCATTACCAAACTGCAAAACCGATGAAAAAAAGCGCAATCTTCTTGATTCTGATGCTACCTGCATCGCTTGTCTCCTTCGCACAGGGCAACGGCATGGCCGGAATCAGCGAGGCGACCAACATGGTCACCTCCTATTTCGACCCGCTCACCAAACTGATCTTCGCCGTGGCTGCCGTGCTGGGGCTGGTGGGCGGCGTCCGCGTCTACTCGAAGTTCAACAGCGGCGATCCCGACGCCTCGAAGTCCGCCACGGCGCTCTTCCTCTCGTGCGTCTTTCTGGTCATCGTCGGCACCGTCTTACGCTCCTTCTTCCTCTGACATGGCGCAGTACACCATCCACAAGGGCGTCGACCGTCAGGTCGAATTCCAGGGGCTGACCTCGCACTATCTGATTCTCTTTGTCGCCGGGCTGCTGGGCATCTTCCTGCTCTTTGTCATCCTCTACGCCGGAGGGGTTCCGCAGGGCATCTGCATCTTCTTCGCCGTTGCGGGCGGCAGCAGCCTCACTTGGGCAACCTTCTATCTGAACCGCCGCTTCGGGCCCCACGGCCTGATGAAACTCCTCGCCCTGCGGCAGCATCCGCGGCGCATCATCCACCGCCGGAGTGTGCGCCGCCTGCTCGAATGTCGAACCCTCCCCAAACGCTGATGCCATGCGAGGAACCCTGAAAACTTCGACCCTCGAGTCGAAATTCCCGCTGCTGGCCGTCGAGGGGAACTGCATCCTTTCGAAGTTCGCCGACGTGACGGCCGCCTTCCGCGTGACACTCCCGGAGCTCTTCACCCTGACGGCCGAGGAGTACGAGGCGCTGCACGCCACCTGGGTCAAGGCGCTGAAGGTTCTCCCGGACCACACCGTCGTCCACAAGCAGGATCTCTTCATTGAGGAGCGTTACGAAACACCCGATCCCGAGGCCGAGCGCACGTTTCTCTCCCGGGCCTATGAGCACCACTTCAACGAGCGACCCTTTCTGCGCCATACCTGCCACCTCTTCATCACGAAGAGCACCCCCGAACGGCTGCGGCAGACGAGTGCCGCGTCCGTGCTGTGCCGGGGCTTCATCATCCCGCAGGAGATCCGCGACGGGGATGCCGTGACCCGGTTTCTGGAGAGCGTCGCCCAGATGGAGCGTATCCTGAACGATTCGGGGCTGCTGCGGGTCGACCGCCTCACGGAGGCGGAGATCGTCGGTACGGATTCCGATGCGGGGCTGCTGGCCCGCTACTTCGCGCTCTCGGACGAGCGGCAGGCAGCGGTCAACGAGGACATCCGCCTCGATCCGGGCATGATGCGCATCGGCGACAAGCTGCTCTCGATGCACACGCTCTCCGATCTGGATCTCCTGCCGCAGAGCGTTGCGACGGATTTCCGCTACGAGCGTCTCTCGACCGACCGCTCGGAGTGCCGGCTCTCGTTTGCGGCCCCCGCAGGGCTGCTGCTCGGATGCTCGCACATCTACAACCAGTATCTCTTTCTGGACAACCACGACGAGACCCTCAAACGGCTCGAGGCCCGGGCCCGCAATATGAACTCGCTGGCGAACTATTCGCGCGGCAACGCCCTGAACAAGGAGTGGATCGACCTCTACCTGAACGAGGCCCATTCGCAGGGGCTGCGCTCCGTAAGATGCCACTGCAACGTCGTGGTCTGGGCCGAGAGCGAGGCGGAGCTCAAGCGGCTGCGCAACGACGTAGGGTCGCAGCTCGCCACGATGGGCTGCACGCCCCACCACAACACGGTGGACGTGCCGGTGCTCTTCTGGGCCGCCATCCCCGGCAACGAAGCCGACTTCCCCGCCGAGGAGAGCTTTCTGACCTTCCTCGAACAGGGGGTCTGCCTCTTCAACGGCGAAACGAACTACCGCTCGTCGCTCTCGCCCTTCGGCATCAAGATGGCCGACCGGCTCACGGGGGTTCCGCTCCATCTGGACATCTCGGACCTTCCGATGAAGCGCGGCATCACCACCAACCGCAACAAGTTCATCCTGGGGCCTTCGGGCAGCGGGAAGTCCTTCTTCACGAACCACATGGTCCGCCAGTATTACGAACAGGGGGCGCACATCCTGCTCGTCGATACGGGAAACTCCTACGAGGGGCTCTGCTCGCTGATCCACCGCACGACGCGGGGACGCGACGGCATCTACTTCACCTACACCGAGCAGGAGCCCATCGCCTTCAACCCCTTCTACGTCGAGGACGGGGTCTACGACATCGAGAAGCGCGAGTCGATCAAAACCCTGCTGCTGACGCTCTGGAAACGCGAATCCGAGGAGCCGACGCGCTCGGAGGAGGTGGCCCTGTCGAATGCCGTGAACCTCTACCTCTCGAAGCTCAAGACGGACGACTCAATCCGGCCCTCGTTCAACACCTTCTACGAGTTTCTCATCTCGGACTACCGTCGGCTGCTGGAGCAGAAGCACGTCCGCGAGAAGGATTTCGACCTGGCGAACCTGCTCAACGTGCTGGAGCCCTACTACCGGGGCGGCGAGTACGACTACCTGCTCAACTCCGACCGGCAGCTGGACCTGCTCTCAAAGCGCTTCATCGTCTTCGAGCTGGACAACATCTCCTCGAACCGCACGCTGCTTCCCGTGGTGACGATCATCATCATGGAGGTCTTCATCAACAAGATGCGGCGGCTGAAGGGCATCCGCAAGATGATCCTTATCGAAGAGTGCTGGAAGGCCCTCACCTCGGCCAACATGTCGACCTACATCCGCTACCTCTACAAAACGGTGCGCAAGTATTTCGGCGAGGCGGTCGTCGTTACGCAGGAGGTCGACGACATCATCTCCTCGCCGATCGTCAAGGAGTCGATCATCAACAATGCCGACTGCAAGATCCTCCTCGACCAGCGCAAGTACATGAACAAGTTCGACCAGATCCAGACGCTGCTCGGCCTTTCGGAGAAGGAGCGGGCGCAGATCCTCTCAATCAACCAGGCGAACGATCCCCGCCGCACCTACAAGGAGGTTTGGATCGGGCTCGGAGGCGTGCAGTCGGCGGTCTACGCCACGGAGGTCTCGACCGAGGAGTACCTCTGCTACACCACCGAGGAGCGGGAGAAGATGGAGGTGATGGCCCGGGCCGAGAAGCTCGGCGGCGACATCCAGGCAGCCATCCGCGCGCTGGCCCGCGAGCGGGAAGGCCAAAATCTCATTAAAAATTCCCAGCCATGAAACAGATCCTTTGGAGCTGTGCCGGGCTGCTGCTGGCGTTGCTGGCTCTGCTCGGCGGATTCCGGCTCTTCTACGATTTCGAATACCACAAGATCCGTCCTCTGTGCGGCGAGTGGCGTTCAACACTAAATGATACCCGGCTCGAAATCGACCATCAGGACGATGGTTTCTGGATTCGCATCCATCGCTACGACCCGCGGACCGGGCGTGAATCCTTTGAGAGGCACCCGCTGAAGTATGCCTCGTGCATCCATTACACAACCTATGGCGGTGCGCGTGTCGATCTCTTCCACACCCCTGGCTCCGACCTGTTGCTGGTCATTCCGGGAGGTATTTTCAAACGCGATTTGTCCAACCTTCAAAACGACTTACCATGAGTAGTACCCCAAACATCACCCCCTCGGAGGCACTCACGGCGCTGCGGGCCGAAATCCGACAGCGCACCCAGCTTGTGCGACTTATCACCTCGCTGCAGGAGGAGATCGCCTGTGACCGCATCTGCGGATCGTGGCTCTCGACGGAGAACAACCTCTCGGCCTCGATCCGCCGCATCTGCACCCGTACCTACCGGATGCTGATCTTCGACAACACGCTCTGCTACCGGCGGCTGGTGCAGGATACCGTCATCACGGCTGAGCGTCGCTCGCTGCTATTCGGCAGCCGCGACGATCCCCGCGACATGAATCCCATCGAGCTTGACCCCGAGAGCGACACGCTGCTCCTGGGCTGCTACGGGCGCTTTATCGCGGAGGAGCGAGCCTGCCGACGTGCGGAGCAGGAGAGCATTTCCGAGGAGTGTTTCACGGATCATGAACCCGAGGCATGAAGTGGCGCGAATTATTCGAGGGGTTCTTTCGCCCCGCGGCCGGGGATGAGTTCCAACAATGGGAGCCGACCCTACAGCGAACAAGGCAACTATTGGAGGCCCGGGACTTCCGGACGCTGGCCGATCTGGTCCGGGAGCATCGCCACTCGGAGCTGCTGACGCGGGGGATCGGGCTGGAGATGATGGCGCGTCTTCCGCAGCTCCTCACCTCGCCCGACGAGGCGGCCCGCCACGAGGTGCTGCAACTGATGGATGCCCTGCGCAGGACGCCCGCCATGAAGCACACGGGCCGGAAGCTGTCCAACCTGCCCGGGAATACCTCCCATCCGATCCACGGCGTGCTGGCCCTGCACACGCTCCTCGTGGATGCCTATCCCGAGCGGCATCCCGAAAGCCGGATGCAGCAGCCGACAACCGGGGAGGTGCAGGCGGCCATGCGTCTTGTCGACCGACTCTATCGCACGGGCATCTTCCGCGAACTGTGCCGCATGACGGAGGCCCCGACCTGGATGCAGCCGTCCTTCTATGTGGCCCGGCTCTACGGCTGGGATGTCGATTGCGAGATTCTGCAGGCCATGCGGCACGAGCGGGAAACGGCGACGCCCGGAGCCGATCCGCGGCGGATGCAGCAGCTCCGGGAGGAGATCTTCCGCACGGAGAACCACCTGGTCCGCGGCGCCGAGCGCACCATCGAAGGAATGCTCGAGATGCCCGTTCCACGGAGTTATGTCGAGCGCCTCGAGAGCGAATTAAACACGCTGGGCTGGCTGGCCCGCGCTCCGGAGCGCATCGACGATCCGCACACAAGTCGGCAGTTTCTCGACAAATACGAGATTCATCCGGGTCTGCCCCCGGAGGCACAGCGTGCCGAGGCGGAGGCGGCATTCCGGGAGCTCGACGCACGGCTTGTCCAGCTGACGGGCCGCGAAGCCCGGACGCACGAACTCGACCTCCGCGTCGCACAACCGGAGCGGGAGTCGGGGCGCACCTCCTTTCGCCGGGAGTACCCCGCGGTGATGCGACCCGCCGAAATAGTACCTCGCAAATTGAGACATTGAACGAACTTCAAAACCACCGAACCATGAAACCACGCATCATTCTGCTCTGCCTCGGGCTGCTCCTGACAGCCCGGGTTACGCAGGCACAATGGGTCGTTACTGACCCTTCAAATCTCGCACAGGGAATCATCAACTCCACCAAACAGATCGTCGAAGCGGCCCGCAACGGATCGACCCTCCTGCAAAGTTTTCAAGAGACCGTAAAGATCTACGAACAGGGGGTGTGACACGAAAAGTTACATAAATGACTGTTTAACAGAGGATAGTCCATCGTGTATGGAAGCTGAAGTTTAAACCTGCTGTTCCGTCAGCAGTAGCCTACGGGCGCGTGCATTACAAGCAATTGTTTTGTACGAAGCCGCCCGGACAAAGTAGCCCGCCGCAAGGAAAGCGGAAGCCGTGAGGCAGACGCAATTATCGCCAGCATCAGGCGGTTAGGGAGCGAGGCTGAGTGATATGGCTAACGTAAGTGAACTGTCATTGACGCATCGTAAGGTATGAAACAAGCTAAAGATGCTATAAGGCTTGAACCAAAAGGTAAGCAGCCGGATAACCTCGAACCTTGTGGGGTTACACGGACACAAGCGCTGCCGGTGTATAGACAGAGCCTAAGTCATTCGATGTCATTTATGTAAAACGTGGTAAGCCCGTATCTCTCCTGTTTAAGGACAGGTAAGTGAGCCGCAAGGCAAACCGAATGGGGTGCGGGTATAGGATTGCGGAAAAAGCGAATGCCCTTCTGTAATGGAATGGATAGGAGTTTCAATGTTACTCCACGGGAAACCGGGCAGACTTCCGCATTAGGTAACTCTTTACAAGAAACTTGTTGAACTTTTTAAAGGAGGAAAGCAAATGAACGAGATGAAAAGATCGTGTGCACCTACTGACCGACAGCCGCGCTGGGAGGATATCGACTGGGACAAATGCGACCGGGAGGTTAGAAAGCTGCAAGCACGTATTGTAAAGGCTCAAAAGGAAGGTCGCTACGGCAAGGTCAAATCCTTGCAGTGGCTGCTGACCCACTCGTTCACGGCCAAAGCTCTGGCTGTGAAACGGGTGACTTCCAACAAAGGGAAGAATACATCGGGAGTGGACAAGGTATTATGGTCTACTCCTGCAGCCAAGGCGAATGCCATTCGTGTGTTGAGAAGGCGGGATTACAGCCCCATGCCTTTGAAACGGGTAAACATTCGCAAGAGCAACGGGAAATTACGCCCGTTGGGAATACCCACGATGAAAGACAGAGCCATGCAGGCATTGTATCTCATGGCATTAGACCCCGTAGCAGAAACTACTGCGGACAACCATTCCTACGGATTCCGCAAAGAGAGGTGCACGGGTGATGCCATCCATCAATGCTACATCAATCTGTCCAAAGAATCATCGCCGCAGTGGGTTCTGGAGGGCGACATTAAAGGATGCTTCGACCACATCAGCCATGAATGGCTGCTCAACAATATCCCGATGGATAAAGTGATGCTCCGGAAATGGCTTAAAAGCGGTTTTGTATTCAACAAACAGCTCTTTCCCACCGAAGAGGGTACTCCCCAGGGAGGTATCATATCGCCGACTCTTGCGAACATGACGCTTGACGGCCTGCAAGCAATGCTCGAAACCAGATTTCAGAGAATTGATTTGTATGGGCCCCGAAGAACGTATTATCCGAAAGTGCACCTTATCCGCTACGCAGATGACTTCATCGTCACCGCTCAACGTAGGGATATGTTGGAACAGGAGGTCATGCCGATGATCAAAGAGTTTCTTCAAGCCCGGGGGCTTACCCTGTCAGAAGAGAAGACGAAGATAACTCACATTGAAGATGGCTTTGACTTTCTGGGCTTCAATATTCGGAAGTACAAGGGCAAGCTCCTCATTATGCCGTCTAAGGAAAGCCAAAAGAGATTCCAGCAGAAAGTAAATGAGATCGTCAATTCTCACAAAACAATCCCGCAGGAATCACTCATCAGGCTTCTTAATCCGGTCATAACCGGGTGGGCGAACTATTACCAACACGTCGTGTCAGGCAGGATTTTCCAGAAGATGGACTTCCACGTCTACCAGAAACTTTTGCAATGGTCGCTCCGGCGACATCCGGCGAAAGGGAAATGGTGGGTAGTCGAAAAGTATTTCCACAGACACCGGGGCAGGACATGGGTTTTTGCCGCACCTTTCGACAAGGAGGGCAGAATGGAACTGTTCCCGATCAAGTGGCTGACGGATACTAAAATTACCCGCTATGCAAAGCTGAAATGCGATGCCAATCCCTATGATCCGGAATGGCGGGAGTATTTCGAGAGGCGGGAAACCCGCTTGATGCTCCAGTCTGCGAAAGGCAGAAACACGATTGTCCGAATCTGGAAACGCCAACAGCGCAGATGTCCCTGCTGCGGGGAACCCATAACCCGGAATACCCCCTGGAGGGTTTCCGAGAAAACGGTAAACGGACATGCCGAGCGAACGCTTGTGCATAACCACTGCGGCAGGTTTAATGTCAAACCCTTTAACAAAGAAGAATATGAGCCGGTTTCATAACAGAAACTTTGAGTTGCTTGAGCCGTATGATGCGAAAGTATCATGTACGGTTCTTAGAGGGGAAAGCATCCGCAAGGATGCCGACCTACTCGACAAGCGATATTACGACGCGCTGAAGGCGGTCAACAACCTCGTCCGCTCGGCCCGCAAGGTCCAGCAGTGCATGCTGCTCGTCGGGGAGATCTCCGACATCTACGTCAACGGCTATCAGCGCATGGTGGTCGATGACAACTTCTCGGCCGCGGAACTGGCCGCCATCGCCACGGGATATGCCCGGATTATCGAGGAGTCGGCAGGGGAGCTCAAGGAGCTGCAGGATATTGTCAACCCCACGGACATGTCGCTGACGGACAAGGACCGCATCGACGTGGTGGAACGGGTCTACGGCGTGCTGCGCCACCATCGGGATCTGGCCCGCTACTACACGCGCAAGAACATCTCCATCTCGCTGCTGCGCGGCGCCCGGCGCAACGACCTCGACCGTGTGATGGCCCTTTACGGAACCGACGAACAACGATACTGGTAGCGATGGTACAGGCACTTTCCATTTCGGAGAACATCCACACGATTCTCCGCGTCCTCTATGACGACATGATGGTTCTCTGCTATCCGATGGCCAAAGTTGCCACGGCCATAGCCGGAATCGGGGCTCTGGTCTACATCGCCTGCCGCATCTGGCAGGCAATGGCCCGGGCCGAACCCATTGACCTCTTCCCGTTGCTGCGACCTATGGCGATCGGCATTTGCATCATGTTCTTTCCGACCCTTGTGCTCGGGTCGCTCAACGGAATCCTCTCTCCTCTGGTGCAGGCCACCCACTCGCTGATGGTCGGCCAAACCTTTGACATGCAGGAGTGGCGGCAGGAGTGTGCACGCCTTGAACAGGAGAGCCGCGAGCGGCTTCCGGCAGAGAGCTACTACACCGAGGATGAGGAGAAGGAGCGCGAGCTACAGGCTCTGGGCATCGACGAGCAGTCGCAACAGGCCCTCGACAGGATGCAGAGCGAGCGGAAGTCGTGGAGCTTCAAGGGGATGATCCTGAAGGCCCTTACCGCGATCATGGAGCTCTTCTTCGCCGCGGCAGGTGTGATCCTCGACGTGCTGCGGACCTTCTACCTGATTGTCCTCTCGCTGCTCGGGCCCATCGCCTTCGCCATCTCGATCTTCGACGGATTTCAGAACACCCTGGTACAGTGGTTCTCCAAGTACATCTCCATCTACCTGTGGCTTCCCATCTCGGATCTCTTTTCGGCCATCATCGCCCGGCTGCAAACCCTCTCGCTGCAGCACGATGCCGAGATGATGGCGCAGGACTACAACTGGTATTTTGACATGTCGAACAGCATCAATCTGATCTTCATCCTCGTGGCCATCTGCGGCTATCTCTGCATCCCTTCAATCGCCTCGTGGGTCGTGCAGGCCAACGGCTTCTCCTCCTACAACCGGACCATCTCGCGCGCCACGTCGCTTGTGAGCGGCGGTGCCGGCTGGATTACCGGGAAGGTCTGGGCCGGGACCAAAAGCACGGTCGGAGCCGCCGGAAAGGGGCTAGCCTCCGCAGCTCGCCTGATCCTCAAAAAATAATCGCATCATGGAATTCAAATCATTGCTGAACATCGAAACCTCCTTCCGGCAGCTGCGCCTCTATGCGCTCATCTTCGCCGGAATCTGCACCGTGGTGACCATCACGGCCGTCAGCCTCTCGTATGCCTTTGCCGAACGGCAGCGCGAGAAGATCTACGTTCTGGACAACGGGCGCTCGCTCATGGTCGCCCTCTCGCAGGACCTTGCCCAGAACCGGCCCGTCGAGGCCCGCGAGCATGTGCGGCGCTTCCACGAACTCTTCTTCTCGCTCTCGCCCGACAAGGCGGCCATCGAGTCGAACATGGAGCGGGCCCTGCAGATGGCCGACAAGAGCGCGCTCTCCTACTACAAGCTCCTGCAGGAGAAGGGATTCTTCAACCGGCTGATTGCCGCTAACATCTCGCAGATGGTCCATGTGGACAGTATCCGCTGCAACTTCGACCGCTATCTCTACGAAGCCACGACCTACGCCCGGCAGCGCATCATGCGCGAGAATACGATTACCGAGCGGTCGCTCGTCACGACCTGCCGACTGGTCAACGTCTCCCGTTCGGACAACAACCCGCAGGGATTTCTGGTCGAGGATCTGATGATTGTCGAAAATAAGGACTTGCAGACCTATGACCGTTAAAGTGTTTATCCAAAGCCGCGTGCGCTGGCTGCGACGACGCATCCGGCGCTGGCACGACCATCTCACGCCCCGAACCCGGCGGTGCATCCTCCTGGGGATGTTTCTGCTGCTGGTCGGGCTCTACGGGTTGCTGCTCTTCGGCCCGGCACCGCGATTCGACTTCGGGAGGATGGCACCTCCCTCTTTGGAAAACCTGAAATTTCGATAACCATGGAAGAGAGACAAAAAAACACACCGACGTCCGATTCCACCACGGCATTCGAGCGTCAGCGAAAAAGAAAAGTCATTCTGGTGGCCGCAGTCGGAAGTTGTCTGGTCATCGGATTCATCTGGTTTCTCTTCAAACCCGCGCCCACGATCGGCGAGGGGCAGGCAGGAATCAACACCACGCTGCCCGACGGCAAGGCCCCGAAGATCGAGGGCGACAAGCGCAAGGCCGCGGAGCGCGTGGCCAGCGAGGAGCAGTCCCGCAACCGAATGATGACCCTCGGGGACAACTCCTTCTCGCTGCTCGATGAGGAGCTTCGCAACACGGAGCCGCAGTCTCCGACCGATGATCCCGTGCGCCGGGCTGCCGAGGCAAACCGCGCCATGCAGCAGCAGGCCCGGCAATTCTACGCCGCACCGCCGCGCAATGCCGAGGTTGAAGAACTCCGCGAGCAGGTCGCCTCTCTGCAGCAGCAACTCGACATCGAGCGGCAGCAGCCCGACCCGATGGAGGTGGCCGAGGAGCAGTACCGCCTCGCACAGCGCTACCTCGGAGGCGGGGCAGGGGTTTCAAGCGAAGCCGACGGTGCGAAATCCTCGGGACGTTTCAGCGTCATGCGACCTGTCCGCGAGGGCGATGTCCGGGCTTCGACCCTCAATCCGCGGATCGACTCCGCACGGGAGCGCAACATCGGGTTTCTGACGGCCGCAGGCCTTCTTCCGGAGGATACGGCTCCGACCATCCGGGCCTGCGTCGCGCAGACACAGGTCGTGCGTGTAGGTTCGACAATCGCCCTCCGGCTATTGGAACCGGTACGCATCGACGGAGCGATTATCCCCCGCAACACGCCGCTCTATGGCGCCGTCTCCGTAACGACCGACCGGCTGCGGGTGACGGTAACCTCTATCGAATACCGGGGGCGCATCTTCCAGGTACAGGCCGAGGCGTATGATCTCGACGGCCAGCCGGGGATCAACGTCCCCAACTCCCGTGAGCGGACTGCCCTCAAGGAGGCACTGGCTTCCGTGGGACAGACGGCCGGAACGAGCGTGAACATCACCCATTCGGCCGGGCAGCAGGTCCTCGCAGAGCTGGCACGAGGAGGAATTCAGGCATCCTCCCGCTACCTCTCCGAGAAGCTCCGTGAGGTACGCATCACCCTCAAGGCCAACCACCAGATTCTGTTAATCTCCAAAGAAAACTAAACGACAGCACCATGAAACGAGACCTCATTTATCTATCGCTTCTGGCCGCTCTTTTTGCCGCAGCCAAAGTCATGGCCCAAAACGACGAGACCACGTCCCAACAGGAGCTCACGCCCCGTACCATCGAGGTAGGATTTACGAAAACCGTGCATATCCTCTTCCCGGCGCCCGTAACCTACATCGACATCGGCTCGATGGCCATCATCGCCGGGAAGGCCGACGGTGCGGAGAATGTCGTGCGGGTGAAGGCCGCCGTGCGCGACTTTGCGGAGGAGACCAACCTCACGGTGATTACCGAGGATGGCGGGTTCTACACCTTCGATGCCCGGTATGCTGAGAACCCCTCCACGTCGACCATCGAGATTGCGGCCGCGGAGAGTCCGGCGCCACAGCCTGCGTCAGCCTCGGAGCCTGCCCGTGCGGACGAGGGGCGCGTGCTGCTCCGCGAGGTGGGGCGGGAACGTCCTGCCACAGTGAAGCGCGTATTGAGCGACATATACCGCCAGAACCGCGCGGACGTAAAGGGAATCCACACCCGGAAATACGGTGTGGAGGTCGAGGTGCGGGGAATCTACGTCCACAACGACGTAATCTACCTCCATGTGCAGATTGCCAACAACACGAACATCTCCTTCGAGGTGGACTATTGCCGCTTTGTCGTCGCGGACCGCAAGGCGGCCAAACGCACGGCTCAACAGCAGCGCATCATCGAACCGCTGCGGGTCTGCAACGACCCCTCGATTGTGCGCGGGCACCAGCGCCAGCGCATCGTCTTCGCTCTTCCGAAGCTGACACTCGAGGAGGACAAGATTCTCCTGCTGGAGATTGCCGAGAAGGACGGGGCTCGTCACCAGTGCCTCGAAATTTCGAGCAGGGAGCTGCTCGGAGCGAAGGCATTGTAAGGATTGCAAGGAATAATAAACTTCGTAGCAAGTAAGCCGTTAAGAAAATTAGCGACCTACTTGCTTTTTTATATCCACTCCACAAGTCTGGAACTGCTTATCCCAACTCGCGATTATCGTGTGAACCAGATTTTCACACAGACTAAACCTTCAAAACATATTCTAAAAACAGGCAAAAAGGTTATACACATACAACCTTTTCCAGGAATTATATTATCTTTGTAATATGGTTGGAAAATAGATGTCCGTATGAAATATCTTAACATAAAAAAGGCCCTTGCGGCATGGCAGAATTTGCAGCCACTGTCGGAGAAGGATAAAGAACGGCTTAGCCGACGTTTTACAGTGGATTTCAATTACAACAGCAACCACATTGAAGGTAACACGTTAACTTATGGACAGACAGAAATTCTGCTGCTTTTCGGCAAAGTGATTGGGGAGGCAGACGTGCGTGACGTACAAGAAATGACCGCAAGTAACGTAGGCCTGCGAATGATGACGGAAGAAGCTGCGGTGAAGGGAGTGCCATTGACACAGAATTTTATCCGGACATTACATAAAACCATATTACGAGAAGATTATACTGTTTATCGTAATTTGCCTGGCGGCATGCAAACAAGTTATGTAATTCATGCCGGCCAGTATAAAACACGGCCGAACAGTGTTATTACGCGGTATGGGGACAGATTCGAATATGCTTCACCCGAGGAGACTCCTGGATTAATGGGAGATCTGGTGGATTGGTATAATGCCGCGGAGAAAGAGGGAAAACTATCTCCGGTAGAGTTGGCCGCACTGTTTCACTATCGTTATATACGCATTCATCCATTCGAGGACGGCAACGGTCGTATTGCAAGACTGATGGTAAACTACATTCTGACTCGCCATGATTATCCGATGATTGTCGTCCGAAGCCGCAGAAAGAGTGAATATTTGGAAGCCTTGCATCAAACGGATCTCGAAGCAGGTCCTGTCCCCAGTGATGGAGCCCATGCAGGAATCAAGGAGATCCGTCCTTTTTTGAAATATTTCAATGCCTTGGTGGCTACGGAAGTGTATAATGATGTGCTGTTCGTAAGCGAAAGTAATGAGAATGTATGGTGGTATGATGGGGAACGGATTGTCTTCCGAACACCCAATTATACGAAGATTCTGAACGCTATGCGAACACAACCGACATTGACGCTTGCGGACATGAAAGAGGAAACGGGTATCAGTGGAACAGCCATACAGAAGCTGTTGGATCAATTGATTTCAAAAAAGTATGTGGAGCGAGGCGAGAAGGAAGGGAGCTGGAGAGTATTTGTAACACAATAATATATCCTGTACGAATGAAAAATAAACTTGATTTTATAAAATTTCAGAATCTTGTAAAATGGAATTAGTAATTCGTGATTTAGTTCCGCTATCATATAATTCTCGGGATAAAGAGAAGAAATCGGAATATCGAAAACAGATACGTTCAGCATTTCAACGAAAATATAAGGGCAGAGTACCAACATTCCCTGCAAATGAAGAATTATACGCCAGAGTATATTTTTTTACAAGCAATGGAGTGAACGTAGATTGTGATAATATCAGTAAATCAATTTGGGATGCAGTTAATAAATTAGTGTATGTGGATGACCGTAAGATAGTGATGCGAACTGCAGCTGTTATAGATGTAAACATTCATCAATTTAGCATCATAGATACCTCTTCAATTGAGAGCGAAGTGGCTGCCGATTTGATACAAAGATTAACAGATACAGAAGTTAAGTGCTTGTATATAGAATGCAATAAGTTTCAAGAGTCAATGATAAAAATAGGAGTAGAACACATATGAAACCATTGAAAGATTATTTAATCAAGAATTTTGAGAAGTCTACACTCGAACAGATTGCAGATGATTATCGAGAAAAGGGATACACCATAAAACGAGGTGTAAGGGTTGGGCCGTACAAAGTAGATCTTTCAGCCAGGAAAGATGATGAAGCTATATATATTGAACTAAAGACTCATAGTGAAAATCCTGAGGCAAAGCGAAGGATAAAAGCCTTGATGGACTATTTTAAAAAAAATGAACCCAATGCAAAATTTATAGTAGCAATTTCTCGTATTCCAGAGTTAAAGGAAATAAAGTTTGATGAGATTGAGACTATATTGAGTGATTTTTTTACGATAAATGTACCTCCAGATCTTGATATTCTTTCCACTCATACAAGAATAGATGAAGTGCATCAAGTTAACATAAATGCAAAAGTATTCAACAAGGGAATTTTTATATCACTTGTAATGGAATGGTAGATGTGTCACTTCAGTATGGCTCTGATTCTGAACAAGAAATTGGAGATGAGCCAATGCGGATATCGTTCCCTTTCAAGTTTAAAGGGAGAATTAGATATAATGGTCAAGATTATAGTGTAGAAGAATATAATGAACTGAAGATTGATACTGATGCGTATTATATGTGAAATATAACATCTAAATTAGCTCACGATGTACCTTGCAATACTTAAGCTTTGGAATTTCAGAAAATATTGTGCTGGCACAGATAATAAACCAGGATTAGAGATTCATTTTCGAAATGGTGTTAATGTGTTAATTGGCGAAAATGATTCCGGAAAAACAGCCATAGTGGATGCCATTCGTTATGTGCTGAGAACACAAAGCGGAGAATTTATTCAATTTGATGATAAAGATTTTTATCAAGACCCTGCTGGGAACAGAAAGGACGAATTCAAAATAGAGTGCGTATTTGACGGAATAAATGAGCAAGACGCTGGCTTATTCTGGGAATGGTTGTCGTGGAGCGAAGACAAGACAAAATATTTACTAAAAGTATGGCTATACGTCAAGCGGAAAGATAACGTAATAATGCCTACTTTCTCCGCAGGGATCGAAGGTCAAACTGATAGAATGGATTCTGAAGCAAGGGAACTTCTAAAAGTAGTATATTTTAAGCCACTTAGGGATGCGCTCACAGATATGACTCATGGGTATAAGTCAAGACTGGCACAGATTCTGGGTGCTCATGAACTTTTCAAAACGGAGAAAGACACGCAAGGCAACTTCACAAAACATCAACTTGAAACAGATTACGAACATCTGAAAAGTAAAATAGAGAACTATTTCAAGGTTGGAGGTAAAGGTCAAAACATAACAGACGAAATCAACAGTTTCCTAAAAGATCATTTTCTGTTGAAAGGTGACCCGCGGAAAGCTGAGGTTAAACTGACAGGAGGGGAACTGACAGAAATATTGAGACTACTCGATTTGATTATGGAAGGTAATAAATCGGGGCTGGGGACTCTCAACTTACTATGCATAGCGGCTGAAATGCTGCTCTTTAACAACCAGAAGAAAGGATTGAAATTAGCTCTTGTGGAAGAATTGGAGGCTCACCTTCATCCTCAATATCAATTGAGACTGATTGAATATATTTCTTCCCAAAAGAAAAATGAGCAATTTATCCTTTCAACCCATAGCATTACATTGGCATCGAAGATAAAGTTGGCGAATATGATTGTGCTGAAAGGTAATGATGCATTTCCCATGTCATCAGAATATACAAAAATGAAGCCAGCCGACTACAAATTTTTAGAAAGATTCCTCGATGCAACAAAAGCCAACTTATTCTTTGCCAGAGGGCTAATCATGGTGGAGGGTGATGCAGAAAATCTGCTAATACCTGCTATAGCCCAATTGATTGGGAAGAATCTTTATCAGTATGGTGTATCCGTTGTGAACGTGGGAAGTACAGCATATAAAAGATATGTCAATATATTCAAGCGCAAAGATGGAAAATCATTTGGAATGCCTATAGCTGTTATTTCTGATCTGGATGTCAGAGCTCTTGAATATTACGATGACAACAGTAAAGATCGAAAAACTCCGAAATATTGGTTGAGAGATGATCTAAGGCCTGAGTTAGAGAAAATTTCAACCGAAGTAGATTATGATGCTATGTCAACTGTCTTCGGGAGTAAATCTGCCTTTGAGGAAGAGGTCAGGGAGCATAAGAACGCTGATTTTAAACCTATTGGTGAAACAATAGACCGCATGAAGGCTATACTAACAGAAGATAAAAGAGTGATCTTAAATAAAGATATATTAGCTCGGATTCGAGAAGAAAAGAGAATGCGATTAGAAAATGCCATCAATGCAGATAAAATCAAAATATTCCTGCCACAAGCATGGACATTAGAATATGAGATTGCTAGAAGGGTAGTGTTTCAAAAAGTGTGTCTGGGGAGGTGCCTTCAGATTCTTCAGATATGCAAATATAGCGATTCTTGGTTTCAGAACAACACGCCGCGGCGTGTTGTTCTTCTTTTTGTGTT
>NZ_NFHT01000002.1 GCF_002161445.1 Alistipes sp. An66 | reverse complement strand
TTTTGGACTCTCCTTCCTTGTGACGCCGACAGGACTCAAACCTGTAACCTTCTGATCCGTAGTCAGATGCTCTATTCAATTAAGCTACGGCGCCTTTCCTTTATTGCGAGTGCAAATGTACGGCAAAATTCCGAATCCTGCAAATAAATCTTTTAAAAAATTTTCGGAATCGCTTCCTTTCCGCTTTTTGCGACCTG
The DNA here is from genome assembly GCF_002161445.1 of Alistipes sp. An66. Taxonomy (GTDB): domain Bacteria; phylum Bacteroidota; class Bacteroidia; order Bacteroidales; family Rikenellaceae; genus Alistipes; species Alistipes cottocaccae. The sequence continues at coordinate 294,892 of NZ_NFHT01000002.1, read as the reverse complement.
TTTGCCGCACGCCGACAGTGGGTTGTACTCCCGGGTTGCAGCTTCGGGCGACTTCTGTCCTCCCCGCCCGGCGGGTTATTTGATCTCCCGGTCGGGATGCTGCTTCAAAAACTGCTCCCAGCTCTGCGATCCGCCCTTCGAAGCCGCCTTCTTGCCCCCTCCGAGCCCCTTTACCCGCTCGTCGCCCAGCGCGGCATTCAATGGGCTTGCCGTGGCGAAGTAGTGGCACAGGGCTACCGCCATGCCGTCCGTGGCGTCGAGCCTCCGCGGCGGCCGGTCGAGGGTCAGCAACCGGCAGACGATCCCCGCCACCTGCTCCTTCGTGGCCGATCCGCGCCCCGTGATCGACTGCTTGATCCGCATCGGGGCATACTCGAAGACCGTCAGGCTGCGGCTCAATGCCGCGGCCATCGCAACGCCCTGTGCGCGTCCCAGTTTCAGCATCGACTGCACGTTCTCCCCGAAGAAGGGCGATTCCAAAGCCACCTCCCGCGGCCCGTACTCGTCGATCAGCGTCCCGACCCGCTCGAAGATGTAGCGCAGCTTGGCGTAGGGGTCTGCGAGCTTGTGCAGGTCGATGTCGCCCAGCACCACCGAACGCACCGTGCGTCCCTCGACCTCCAGCACGCCGTAACCCATGTAGTTCGTGCCGGGGTCGATGCCCATGATGCGGTATTTTTCCTGTGCTTTCATTTCGTTGCGTTGTCGTGTTCGCCCCGAGCCGGGGTTGAAACAGAACCCCTCCCTCCCGTTGCTGCGGAAAGGAGGGGCTGTGGTGCAGAACGCCGAATCCGTCAGTCGAGCAGTTCGGCGATCTTCTCGTAAAGGGCCTCGCCGCGCAGGTTCCTGGCGATGATCGTGCCCTCGCTGTCGATCAGGAAGTTCGACGGGATGCCTTGGATGACATAATCCTCGCGGGCCTGATTCTCCCAGCCGTTGACCTCGCTGACGTGAATCCAGTTCATCTTGTTCTTCTCGATGGCGCCGAGCCACTCCTCGCGGCCGTTGTCGAACGATACGCCGAAGATCTCGAAACCCTTCTTGTGGAACTCATCGTAGGTCTTCTTCAAGTGGGGCACCTCGCCCATGCAGGGACCGCACCACGAAGCCCAGAAGTCCAGCAGCACGTACTTGTTTGCCGGGTTCTCGACAACCGATTTCAACGATACCTCGTTGCCGTCGGCATCGGGCTGCACGACGTCGATGCAGGGTTGTCCCACTTCGGTCTTGATCATCTGCTCAACGTCCCGTTTGAGGTCCGTCAGGAGTTTCGAGGCCTGCAACTCGGGTGAGAATGCGGCGATCTCGTTCAGCAGTTCCTCGCCCGGACGCTCGTTGATCTGCTGGGCGAGCATGAAGGCGCCGAGATAGTTCCCGCGGTTGGCCTGGTAGACCGAGTCGAAGAGGGCATAGTACTCCTCCTCGATGGCGGCGCTGCGTTCGTCGGAGGTCTCCGGGTTCTGGGCCTCGAGGATCAGGGCGCGGGCCGCCTCGTTCCATGCGGCATTGGCGTCGTTGGCCGGGGTGCCGGTGGCGATCTTGAACATCGGGTTCTCGGCGTCGTCCGAGATGGTGATCGTGCCGGGTTCGAGGAAGAAGCGGGCGTAGAAGGAGCCCGAGTCGTCCTTGGCGTCGCTCAACATGTACATCGCCGGGCCTTCGACCGTGCCCTTGAAGCGGAATGCGCCGTTGTCGACTGCGGCCGAATCGATGACCTGCTGCTCCTCGTCGAAGAGGTAAACCGTGCCGGTCACGCCTGCGAGGTTGCCCTCGACGATGAACCGGTTCTTGCTGCCGCAGCTGCACAGCGCGGCGGCCGAGAGAGCCATAAGGAGTACTTTTTTCATGGTTTCTTTATTTTTGGAGTTCTTTGATCTGTTTTTCGAGCTCCTGGACGCGGCGCACCAGCTCCGGGAGGTTCTTGAAGACGGCCGACGAACGGTGGTACTGCATGCCCGGGAGGGCGGGGTAGCCGAGGCGGATCTCGTCGTCGCCGACGTTCTTGTCGATACCGCTCTTCGAGCCGACCTTCACGCGGTCGCCGATCGTGACGTGGTCGGCGATACCGACCTGCCCGGCGAGGAAGCAGTTGCGGCCCACGCGCGAGGTCCCGGCAATGCCGGTCTGGGCCGACGAGACGGTGTTCTCGCCGATCTGCACGTTGTGGCCGATCTGGATCAGGTTGTCGAGCTTCACGCCGCGGCGGATGATGGTCGAGTCGGTCTTGGCGCGGTCGATGCAGGTGTTGGCGCCGATCTCGACGTCGTCCTCGATGATGACGTTGCCCAGCTGGGGGATCTTGTCGAATCCGCCCGCGGCGTTGGGCATGAATCCGAAGCCGTCGGCACCGATCACGGCGCCGGCATGGAGGATGCAGTTCGCCCCGACGGAGCACCCTTCGTAGATCTTCACGCCGGGATAGAGCGTCGTGTTGTCGCCGACCGTTACGCCCTGTCCGAGGTAGACCTGGGGGTAGATCTGGCAGTTCTTGCCGATTTTCACGCCCTCCTCGATGACGGCGAAGTCGCCGATGTAGCACTCCTCGCCGATCTGGGCCTTTCCCGAGATGGAGGCGCGGTCGCTGATCCCCTTGCGTCGGGGTTTCGCGGCGTTGTACATGGACAGGAGTTTCACGACGCAGGCTGCGGCGTCGTCCACCTTGATGAGCGTGGCTGCGACGGGCTGTGCGGGTTCGAACGAGCGGTCGACCAGGACGATCGAGGCTCCCGTAGTGTAGAGGAAGGGCTCGTATTTGGGATTGGTGAGATAGGCCAGCGATCCGGCCTTTCCCTCCTCGATCGAGGAGACGGTGTGTACCGAGGCGTTCTTGTCGCCGAGGATGTCGCCGCCCAAAAATCCGGCGATCATTTCGGCCGTAAATTCCATCATAGTCGTTCGTTTAGAGGTATTGGTTGATGTCGATTCCTTGTGGGAGGAACTCCTCGACGTTGCGTCCGAAGGCGAGGACTTCGCGGACGGTCGACGAGGAGATGTCGGCCACGGGGGCTGGGGTGAAGAGCATCACGGTGGTCAGCGCCGGATAGATGCGGTGGTTGGTGGCCTCCATCGTTCGTTCGTACTCGAAGTCGGTGGTGTTTCGGACGCCGCGGATGATGGCGCAGGCGCCGACCTCCTCGGCGAATTCGCCGGTGAGACCGGTGTAGATGCGGGCCTCGACGCGGGGTTCGTTGCGGAAGACGTCGTCGATCAGCCGTTTGCGGTTTTCGACGGTCAGCAACCCGCATTTGGCGGTATTGTTGCCGATGCCGATGACCACGCGGTCGAAGAGGTTCAGGGCCTCGTCGACCAATGCTTCGTGTCCGCGGGTGAAGGGGTCGAACGACCCCGGGAATATCGCGATTCGTTCCATATCGGACAAAGGTAGAAAAAAAACGCAAACCCCGCACGTTTTCCTCCGATTATTCGTGCGGAGGGGCTCCACAGTGTGTCGGGCCGCCTTTTTCCGGGGTTGCCGGGTCTTCCGGGAGCGGGCAGCGGGTCTCGGGAGGTTGCGGGTCCGTTCAGCGGTCGATTCTCACGTCGAGCACCACGGGCAGGTGGTCCGAAGCCTTCTGCACGCTGCCGGCCTCGAAGCGGTCGAGGACCTGCGCCTGAAGGACCTCGCACCCGGCGCCGTTGTCGAGCTGGAAGATGTAGTCGATGCACTCGCGCGGGTCGTCGGACGGATAGGTGGGGTTGCCGGGGGTCAGGACCTTCCACGCGCGGCGCAGGATTCGCAGGGTTTTCGAGTCGGGGGGTGCGTTCATGTCTCCGCCGAGGAAGACGGGCTTCGTCGATTTACCGTAGTGCTCCTGCATGATGCGGTTGACCGTGGCGGCCTGAATGGCCTGCTGTTCGGCGGAGACGTGGTCGAGGTGGGCCGTAGCGAGCACGAAGCGGTCGAATTCCGAGACGACAAGCACGCGCGGTTCGGCGCCGACCCCCTTTTCCAGCACGACGGAGAAGGTCCGGAGGGGCTTTTCGCGGCTGACGATTCCGGCGCCGTAGCTGCCTCCGTCGAAAGGCATGGCGGCGCCGAAGGTGAAGGCCCAGCCGCCGAGGAGTCCGGCGATGCGTTCGAGCTGGAAGACCCGGCCCGTGCGGTTGGTGCAGCTGTCGAGTTCGTTCATGCAGACGGCATCGGCTCCGATCTCCTGCATCATGGCGGCGATGAGCGGGTAGTCGTCCGCGATGTATTTGTTGAAGATGCCGACGTTGTAGGTGACCAGTCGGGTGACTCCGTCGGCTTTCGGGGCGAGGGGCTTTTTCGGGGCGTTGTTGCGGGGTGCGGCTGTGGCTGCGGAGAACAGCAGGACGGCTGTCAGCAGAAGTCCTGCTCGGAGCAGTTTCGAAGATTCGGTTGTCATGGCTGCTGTTGGTTGGGTTGGGGTATTTTTTCGAACAAAATTACGCATAAGTTTCCGGATGTGCAATCTTTTCCGGCGGGGAACCGCCCCGTTCAGCGTTCGATCCGGATGTATTCGGCGTAGACGATCCGCGTGTGTGGGTTCGAGGAGACGATCTCCTGCCGGAGGGCTTTGGTTCCCCATCGTATGAAGAGGAAGCGTCGGGGGATGCGGTGAATGACCTGCCGCAGGGTGTCGACGCTGCTCACGCGGCAGCGGACCGAGTCGTGGGAGATGCACCCTTCGATGCGGACCCAGGGGTCATGCCAGCGGAAGGTTTTCAGCGTGTCGAAAACGGACGCTGCCGTATCCCGCCGGATGACGGAGTCGCGGAGCGGGGCATGGAGGTCGGTTTGCGTCGCGGCGGCGATCTTGGCCGTGGCTTCGAGACGGCGCAGGCGGATGCCGAGGCGGCGGATCTCGGCGGCATCTTCGGTGCGCAGGCGTTCGAACTCCGCGCAGCGCAGCCGCAGGACCCGGGCTGCGGCGGCCTCTTCGCCGGCCCGGGTGCGGTAATGGGTGAGATCGGAGGCGAGGGCTTCCTGATTCTGGACGAGACGTCGGTTTTCGCTCCGGAAGTGGCGGAGTGCGACGACGAGTGCGGCCGTGACCAGCACGGCGTAAAGGATAAGGTATTTTTTCATGATCTGCGGGATTGGTTGACCCCGCAAGATAGGATGTCCGGGAGGCGTCCGGTTTCTATTTTTTTGGAAAACTTTTGGAAAGGTCCCCTTTCTTAAAGGGGTTATTCCGCCGTTTGGTATTCGATGGTGATGTACTTGCCGTTGTACCACCAACCCGACTGATACACGTACAAACTGCCCGGTTTTTCGGCTTGGTCTACCCATACCGTAAGCGGGAAACCCGAGTTCCCGTCCCCGGGATTGTTTTCGCAGCTCAAATACGTCAGTTTCGTATTCCGGCTTATATCCAACTCCTTCAACTGATTGTCGTCGCAGTACAACTTCGTCAGTTCCGTGTTCTGGCTTATATTCAGCGTCGGCAACGAATTGCGGTTGCAGTTCAATTTTGTCAGCGCTTCGAAATACTCGATCCCTCGCAGGGAGGTCAGGGAGCCGGGATTGTCATAAGTTCCCGAAATATCCAGTTCGGTCATTATGGCCATGCTTTGCATCTCCTGCATCGTGATCTTCTCCGCATCGGCGACAATATCCCGTTCCTGCAACTTCTGCGCAAAGGTCTCATCGAACAGTGCGGAGAAGTCCATGTCGTCGGACAGGCCCGTCTGGGTGACGGTCAGCCGCACGGTCTGCTCCCCGCAGACGAGGTCGACATAAGCCGTGCGGGGCGCTGCCTGGAAATTCCGTGCGGCGGACATTCCGAGGCTCTGTTCTCCGGCCGCACCGCCCGCGGCATCGGCCGTCAGCCACGCGGCATCGGCATCGGTTTCGTCTCCGGCTTCGGCATCGTCGTACACGATCGAGAGGGTCCAGTCGCCCTTTGCGGAGAATGCGGCCGTTGCAGTCCGCTTCTCGAAGGCCCCGAGCGTGTAGTCGGTCTGCTCAACGGTCAGATTTTGAGGGGGGGGGAATTGCATCGACCAGATCCACCTTGACGCACCCGGCGGCGGTCAGCGCGAAGAGGGCGGTCAGCAGGTAAAAACGTTTCATGATGGTTGTTTTTTGGAGTTTGTAAATCCGGTTTTTCCAAAGATAGGGATTTTTCCCGAACGCACCAAACCGATCCGCCCGAAGGGTATAAAAAACAGGGTATTCCGAAGAAAAATCGCTCCGCGTCGCCGCTGTTCCCTGTTCCCTGTTCCTTCTCTTTACCCTTTCCGGCCCCTCCCCGGTTCAATTCAGAACGTATCCCTCGTCGGTCTTGCGGATCGTGCCCTGCTCGACCATCTGGGCGATCATGCGCGAGAGCGACGGGCGCGCCACGCCGAGGATGAAGGCCGTCTCCTGCAAGTTCCGCACGGCGTGGTGGTCTTTCAGATAGCTTACGAGCCGCGACGAGAGGCTTTGCAGGGCGAACTCGTTGATCCGTCGGCTCAAAAAGAGACTGTGGTCGGAGAGGATCGTCAGAAAATTCCGCAGTACGCTGTTGTCCTGCTCGATGATTTGCAGGATGCTTTCGCGCCCCACGACCCAGAGCCGGCAGTCGCTGTTGGCGACGATCGACACCGGGTAGCGGTTCTCCGTCCCGAAGATGAACGCCGAGGCGAGCGTGTCGGGCGCCGAGAGGGTGTCGAGCGTCAGTTCACGCCCCTCGGAGCTGGTCATCTGGGCGTAGACGCTTCCCTCGCACAGCAGGAACAGCGAGCGGCAGACGCTGTTCTGCAAGGCGATGAAATCCCCCTTCCGGTACGAGGCGTAACGCCCCGGGGATTTTTGCAGAACGGCTTCCACAAGGTTCCGGTCGCCGCCTTTGAAGAGGGGCATGTTGTAAATTTCACATTCCATACGGGCTTGAATTGTCGGTCGGAGTTTCGCCGTAACCTATGTTACGGAAAAGCTCTTTGCGAGGCTCTACTTTTGCAGCCGGTTTCGGACGATCCTTTGTCTGCACTGTGCGGGAGGGTGCCGGTCCGGATGTTTTGAATGTACAAATATAACAATAAAAGCGCCAAATGAAGAGAATTCTTTTCGCAGTTTTGGGATGCGGCCTGTTGCTGGCCTCCTGCGAGCGGGACGGGTGGGACTCCGCGCCGTCGGTGGCGGAGGAGACCCCGGCGGCCTTCCGGTTGAACTATACTGCTTATGACGGGGACGACACCCGTTCGGCCGCTCTCCGGACGGCCGATTACGACCGGGTCGAATTCCGCGTGATCGACGCTTCGGGGGCTGCGGTGACCAATCTGAAAGGTCTCTACGATCCGTCGTCTTCGGAGCTGCGGATCGAGGGGCTCCGCGACGGGGAATACCGGCTGCTGGTCCTGGGAATCCGGGGCGACGAGCGGGAGGACCGGGCGACGATCCGCCCGATCGGCCATATCGACGAGACGTGGTTGAGTTTCCCGGAAGACCTCGGGAAGCCGCTCGACGCCGAGTATTTCTATTCGCAGACCCCCTTTACGGTCCGCGTGGAGACGGGCTCCTCGGGAATCCCTTCGATCGAGATCACGGGTACCGAGACCGTACAGCAGCGGATCGTCGGACGCGCCGACTTCACGTTCTCCTATGAGAACCCCTATGTCCGCACGGCCGAGGTCTCGAAGCGGGCCACGCTCTCCGGAATGCGTTTCCGTACGGGGCTGACCGGTTCGGGATCGTTCGTCGGGGAGAGCGACGAGTTGTCGTTGGAGGTCGATCTGGCCGCGGCGTCGGGCTATCTGTTCCTGCCGTCGCTGGAAACCACCGCGCTGCGGGGCGAGATCGAGATCGAGACGCGCACCTATCAGGGCGGTCGGGTCCGCCGGCTCTTCGGGTTCGAACTCGACCGGATCGAGGCCAACCGCATCGGGCGGGTGAATACGCCGGTCGTGCATCCGGACAATGCGTCGGGGACGATGTTCATCACGCAGCGGGCCTACGACGAGGGCAGCCACGCGCTGATTCTCCAGGACGGTGAATCGAAGGAGATCTATACGGACGCTTCGCAGCGACGTTTCAATACGGCGCAGCCGCTCCAACTCTCGGTGACCGACGCCGGGGAGCTGCACGCCCGCTTCTATTCGCCGCGGCCCCTCTCCGGGGTGCTCGTGCGTGCCCGGATCCCGCAGGTCGACAGCGAATACCTCGACCTGGCCTGGTTCGACAGCATTCCGCCGTTTGCGGATTTCCGCGAGATCCTGCCGCAGATGCAGCGTCCGACGCTTTGTCGCTCGGAATCGGGTCGCTGGGTGGAGCTTCCGCAGCTGGACGTGCCGGCTCTGGCGGGCATCGAGTTCAAGATCGAATCGGAGGACCCCTACTGGTCGAAGTTGCAGGGGATCCTGCACGGCTGGACCATTGCATTCGGACTCTACGGCGGGGATCCCGATCTTCCGAACGGCGGTCCGGTGGGCAACTGGATGGGCATACGCCCGGTGCATTGCCGCGAGGTCGTGGCCTTTTTCCTGAACTTCACCTACATGATCGACATGCCCCAGCACGAGGTGATTCTCCGCGAGAACCAGGACCGGCTCTACGGCAACGGCGGCGTCGAGGACAAGGTGACTCCCGAGACGGTGCTTGCGCAGATGCGTCAGCCGCGGAGTCTGATCGTGGGTCTGGTCTATCCGGGTCACGGCGTCATCGGACTGGGCGGAGGCTATGTCTTCGGAGCCTACCAGACGGCATGGCTCAACCACTATACCAACACCTATTCGTGTGAAATCATGTTCCACGAGCTGGGGCACGTGATGGGTTACAGCCACGACAGTTCGTTCACCTACGGACCGTGGGCGCAGGAGCTGATGAACAACTTCTACGTCGAACATCTGGGCGAGATGCCGATTGATTCGTCCACCTATCTGAATACATCCAAAAACCCGACCTTGTATCCGTAAATCATGAAGAGAAACAGTTTATTTATCCATTGGGCAGCAGTGCTGCCGATGCTGCTGTCGGCCGCGGGATGCGCGGACGACGGGATGCCGGATGCCGGGCCGGTTGCGACGCCGCTTTCCGTGCGCCTGCATGCGGTGACGCCCGACGGCGCCGATGCCGCCGATCCCGGGTCGGCGATCCGCACGGTGACGGGCTACCGTTTCGAGGAGGGCGTGCTTCGGGAGGTGATTCCGGGGGTTTCGTCGGGCAGCGGGGACCTCTATACCTTTTCGTCGGCGACGCCGCGCGGCGAACTCCGGCTGGCGGTGAATGCTGCGGGCGTGGGCTCCTTCGGGACGCTGGTCCCGGAGGCGACTTCGCTCGAAACCTTCCTGCGGCTCGACGCGACGCCCGACGAACTGACGCACGACGGGTTCGTGATGACGGGCACCCTCCTGTTGGACGGGGCGGGACTCTCGACCGCTCCCCGGAGCGTGAATCTGCGCCGGAGCGTGGCGCGTATCGACCTGCTTTCGCGCGATGCGGAGGTCGAGGTCCACTCCGTGACGATCCGGCGGATTGCCGACCGGGGCTATGTGGCGGAGAACGGCGCGCCGGCGACGCCGTCGTCGGCCTCGCGGACGGATTTCCGGCGCGACTACGGCGATGCTCCGCTGGTAATGTCGCGCGAGACGCTGCTCTGCCTCTGCGAACAGCCCAACGACGGCATGGAGGTCGAAGTCGTGACCCGTTTCGACGGAGGATGGCATCGCTTGAAGAACACCCTTCCTGCGCAGCTGCTCCGCAATACGGTCTATACGCTGGAAGTCCGGGGCCGGGGTGCCGATGCCGGGGTGACGGTGACGGCCGGAAGCTGGGAGGAAGGTTCCACGGCGGAGTCTGCGCCGATTCTGCGGGGTGTGGTCGATGCCGGGGCTTCGGAACTGCCCGATGGCGTGCGTCTCAACGCCGCCTGCGATACGGTCTACATCCCCCATGTGGCCGGTGCGCTGCGTCTGGTGCTGCGGGCCGAGGCAGGTTCGGAGGTGATCGTCGACGGTGAGGTCCGCGGGGTCCGCGTGACGCCCGAGCGCGTGACGCGGGGACTGGAAACGGTGGCCGCCGTTTCGGTCACCACGCCGCTGCGGATGCCGGGAACGAAGGACGAATACATCGGACTGACGCTGGCCCGCGACGGCGTGATGTCGGGGCGTGTGACGCTGGTCTTTGCGGCCAATCCGGTGCGGATCGAAGGGCTGCTGCAACTGGATGAGACGGGAGCGTGCGATTTCGGACGTTACATCGAGGGCGAACTGGCCCGCATCTCGGCTCCCGAAGGGGTCGAACTCCGGCTGGAATTCGCCTCCGGCGAGCCGCGGTGGATGGCGCTGGTGCCGGACGGGGATGCCTTCCGCCTGCTGGGCGGCTGGAAACCCAACGACCCGCAGGCCGACGGCCGCGTGCAGGAGGGTTTTCTGGTGATTGCGGATGCCGGCGGGAGTGCCGTCGAGCGTTATGCGGTCCGCCGCCGCAACTGGGGGCTCCCGGTCGTGAATATCGGCGGCACGTGGTGGTGCAAATATAACCTGCGGGGCGATGTCTCGCGCTACGAGGATCAGGTGCTGATTGCGGACGATCCGGCCGGGGATGCCGATCTGGCGGACTATCTGATCGCTGCCGACGATGCGGATCTGCTGGCTCTTCTGGGCGACCAGTATCAGGCCGGAAACCCGCAGGGTCTTCCGCTGCGGCACGACGGTTCGGCCTTCTATCACGAAGGAATGGCCTCTTCGGGCCAGAATTTCGGGGTGCTCGATCCGACGGCGATGGCGCCTTGCGGCTATCAGGTTCCCGACTACGACGACTATGCCTTCTTCACGCGGAGCGAGAACTACAACCTCGGCGGCGTCGGGGAGCGGACCTTCCGCAATGCGACGGGCGAGGAGCTGACGATCCGCATCCAGGAGCGGGAGACCGAGTTCTTCGGCCATGCCTACGGTACGATCGCGGTCTATGAATTCCGCTCCGGGAATTCGGTCTGGGTGCTGGCCGGACTCGGCCACCAGTGGACTCCCGCGGCGGGAAACATTGCCCGGATGTCGCTGTTGCTGGCCACGTATGGCAACGCTTCGAAGACCTGGATGATGGAGGGCTATGCCAATGCGGACCGTCCGGGCCAGAACTGGTTCAAGTTCGTGGCGAACAATTCGACGAAGACACGCGTGCTGCGCTGTGTGAAGACGCCGGTCGAATATATTTATGGGGAGTGACGCCGCCGGATGCGGCGAACTCCTGACAGGAGAAACAATCAAACGAGGAAAATCATGAAAACGAACAACAAAAAGATGAATGTGAAGATGTTTGCCTGGGCACTGGTCCTGGGGTTGGGAGCCTGCTCGGATGCGGTTGATACGCTTCCTGTTCCGGGCCCGGCGCCGCTGGTGAAGACCCGTCTGGCGGCCTTCGAGGGCACGGGACAGGCGCTGGAGGGCGAGAACGAGGTTTCCGACCTGCGTGCATGCCTTTTCGAGTCGGGCGTCCTGACGAAGGTCTACGATGCGCCGACGTCGGTCGACGTCGGTTACGGGATCCAGCTCGACAGCCACGCCGGAACGCTCTACGTGGTGGCCAATACCGAGGGCCTGCTGGATCTGAATGCCTTGAAGGAGCGTTCGATCAGCGAGAGCGAGTGGTTGCAGCTCTCCGTGGCGATGCAGGGTGCCGCTCCGGCGCACTTCTTCTCGGGGAGTGTGAAGCTCGACGGGATGGAGAATTCGCAGACGGAGCTCCCGGTGACGCTCAAACGCGGTCTGGTGCGCTTCGACTTGCAGATCCGCACGGCGGGAGTGGCCTCGGTCCGGAGTCTGACGCTGAAAAACGCCGCACAGTCGGCCTATCTGTTCCCGGTTCCGGGCGACCTCTCGCCGGCGGACGTGCAGCGCCGGGATGCCGTAGCGACGATTTCGGAGCCGCTGACGAAGGATACTCCGGCGGTACTGTACCTCTACGAGCAGGAGAACGACGGTCTGGAAGCGGTCATCGAGGCCGAGATCGACGGCGTGTCGAAGACGCTGACCAAACGTCTCGAAACGGATCTGGAACGGAACAGGATCTATACACTGACCGTGCGCAAGGATGTCATCGACGTGCATCTGGACGTCTCGTTCGATGAGTGGGAAGAGGGCGGCGATACGGAGCTGACGCCGCTGCGCCGATAGAATCCGATGGAATCCGCCGGGATTCCCGGCCTTCGTAAAATCTGTAATGACATGAAAATGCTGAATCACAAGATATTGTTGCGGGCGTTCGGCCTGCTGGCGCTCTCCTGGCAGCTCGCTTCGTGTACGGAGCCCCTCGAATCCGTTCCGGGGGACTCCGCCGCGGAGCGGGTGGTCCGGGTCACCGCGTCCTCCTTTCCGACGGCGGGAAGTACGGGAGCCGTCGCCGGGGAGGAGCGCATCGAGCAGATCCACGCATACCTCTTCGAGGAGGGTCTGCTGACGCGCATCGACGAGAACCTTCCGCTGTCGGGCAACGGGTGCGACCTGCGTCTCGACCGGCTTTCGGGTACGCTCTATGTCGTCGCGAACGCGCATCCGGAACTCATTTCGGGTCCTTTGTCCGAGGGCCTCTCCGAGCGGGAGTGGCTGGCAGCGACGATCGGAAAGGCGGACGCTGCAACGGCCGATTTCTCGACCGGACGGCTCGATCTGGGTGCCGTTCCGGCCGGTTCGGCCGTGGTGCCGCTGACGCTGACCCGCGGCACGGCGCGTTTCGACCTGCGGCTGCGGGTTGCCGGGAGTGTCTCGGTCGAGGCGTTCACGCTGCTCGGCGCCGCCCGCACGGGTTACCTGCTGCCGCAGGAGCACATTGCGACTCCGCCCTCGGCCGTGCGGACGGAGGTGGCGGCGGCCGTTGCGCTGCCGCTGACGGAGGATACGCCCGGCGTGGCCTATCTCTACGAGCAGGAGAATGCCGACCTGCGGGTGCGGGTCGAGGCCGAGATCGACGGCAAGCCCTGTACGTTGGAGGGGGCGCTGCCCCGGACCGTGGGCCGGAACCGGATCTATACGGTGACGCTGCGCAAGGATCTCTTCGACACCGACGTGCAGTTGAGCGTCGAGGCGTGGGGCGACGGCGGGAGCACGGACCTCGACCCCGATCTGGAAGGTGTGCTGACGGTGGATGAACTGCGGTCGACGATCCCTTCCGACGTGCAGGTCGCAGACGGGGGCCGGACGCTCCGCCTGCCCTATACGGAGACGGAGATTCTGCTGGCTGTCGCGAGTGCGGGCCAGTTGGAGGTGGTTCCCCGGGCGGAGTTCCCGCTGACGGTCGAGGAGGTCTCGACGGGCGGCAGCCCGGACGACATGAATCTCTTCCGGATCCGCAAGGCGCGCTATGCCCCCGGCCGCCCTTCGGAGGAGATCGAGGTCCGTTTCCGCCGCAAGGGGCTGGAACAGTTCTATCCCGAGGACCGGATCCTGTTGCAGCTGGCAGCCAATCCGACGCGGGTCGAGGGTCTTCTGGATTTCGACAATGCGGCATACGAGACCGATTTCGGCCGCTATGTCGACAACGAACTGGGCGTCTTCACGCTGCCCGAAGGCAAGGAACTGCTGGCGGAGTTCGGAGAAGGAGAGGATCCGTGGGTGAAGGTTTCGCCCGTTCCGGAGGCTCCGAACACCTTCCGGGTGCTGGGCGGCTGGCGCCCGAACGATCCGACGGCCGACGGCCGTCGTCAGGCGGCCCGTCTGGTGATCCGCAGCCGCGAGGACGGTTCGATGCGCGAGGAATATACGATTGCGCGTCGCAACTGGGGACTTCCGGTGACGTGGTTCCACGGCGTGTGGTGGTGCAAGTACAATGCGCGGGGCAATTCCCGCAATTTCGAGGATCAGATCCTTTCGTCGGCCGATCCGGCGGCGCAGGCCGGGAAGAGCCTCTACAACTACCTGGCAAGCTGTACTCCGGAGGAGTTTTACGACCTTTGGGGATGGGCCTATCAGGGCGGCAGCGGTCAGGGCATGCGGGTCGTGGACCAGGACGGCGTTGCGGTGATGGAGGGCTTCTCGACGGACTCTTCCGTGCATATCAACAAACTTCCGGCGGATGCGCTCTCGCCGGACGGCTACGAGCTCCCGACGATGGAGGAGTTCAACCGCGTTTTCGATGCCACGGACTACATCTGGATGATGTGGGGCGGCACGCACACGCTCCGGGAGCCCTGGGAGGGCCATTCGCGGGTGAGCCGTGCCCAGCAGCGGCGCAACGATCTGGTCGTCGGGACGCTGTCGTTGAGCGATCTGATCAGCGTGCGCATGTGGAGCACGGATTTCCCGTCCGACGAGGGGATCACGTGGTACGGTCCGGGGGCGCAGTGGAATGCGGACGGCATCATGCACTCGGGGCACTACAACAACATACTCTTCGGCGTCCACTCGCCGGAGGGCTCGGGCTGGTACATCGGCGGCGGCATGGGCAACCTCTACATGACGAAGAACGGCGCCGGCACGAAGGATACGCGGATCCTGCGCTTCAAGAAGTCGGACGTCGAGTACATCTACGGGATCTCCGACGCCCGATAGGCACGGCGTCGTCACGGCGACGGACCGATACCCCTGTCACGTTTCGTGGCAGGGGTGTCCGCGTTGGGGAAGTCTGACCGATTTGCGCGTGAAATTTGTCAAAACAGGATAAATTGTCGTTCGGAACTGCGGTTTGTTCATAATCTTTTATATATTTGTGTCCGGAAAGGAAAAACAATAATCAAAACACAATAACGCTATGGAAAACAAACTGCAAGAGTTGACGCAGAAACTCTACGACGAAGGCTTGGAGAAGGGCCGTGCCGAGGCCGGGAAACTGATCTCCGACGCCAGGGCCGAAGCGCAGAAAATCCTCGCCGAGGCGCAGGCGCAGGCCGACGGCATCGTCCGTGCGGCCCGGACGAAGGCCGAGGACGTGGAGAAGAACACGTTGACGGAGATTGCGCTTGCGGGCCGGCAGGCCGTTTCGAAGATCAAGTCGGAGATCGCCGGGGCGATCGTCGCCAAGGCGACGGGCGAGAGCGTGAAGAGCGCCTCGCTGGATCCGGAATTCATCCGCGAGATGCTCGTGTCGGTGGCGAAGAACTGGAACGGCGCCGACTCGGGGAAGGTCACCTTGCAGGCGCTGCTTCCCGAGGATGCGCGTGCGAAGCTCGACGCGGCGTTCGCGAAGAGCGCCAAGTCGCTGCTCGACGCCGGCATCGAGGTGGGATGGTCGAAATCCGTGAAGACGGGCTTCAAGGTGGGCGCCCGGGAGGGCGGCTACTACATCTCGTTCACCGATGCGGATCTCGAAGCGCTGCTGGGCGAATACCTCCGCGAGAAGGTTTACCAACTGTTGTTCAAGGCATAGGGAGATGTTCGCGAACCAATATTACAGTCTGGTTGCCTCGCTGAAAGAGTACACGCTCGACTCCGATACGAAGGGTTTCGACGCCCGGGAGATCGTCGGCGAGATCCTCGACGGCGTGAAGCGGAACGATGCCCGGGAGGTTCGTCTGCTCTACGGCTACTACGACTGCGAGAACCTGGCGGCCCTGCGGAGCGGACGTTCGTCGCACAACCCGCTGGGCAACCTCACGCGCGAGGAGCTGGAGGAGGAGTTGAAGGCTCCGCGCCGGCTTCCGGAGGCGCTGGCGCAGGTCGTGCGGGCCTATGCCGAGCCGGAGGGCGAGGATGCCGAGGCGGTGGATACGTCGCGGCGTTTCGAACGGGCGCTTTTCGGCGCCTACTATGCGTCGTGCGCGCGTTCGCGGAGCCGCTTCCTGCGGGAATGGTCGTCGTTCGACCGGACGCTGCGCAACGTGACGGCCGCGGTGGCGGCCCGTGCGACGGGTCGCCCGATCGAGGAGTCGGTCGTGGGCGGCGGCGACGTCGTGGAGCAGTTGCAGCGCAGTTCGGCCGCCGATTTCGGGCTGCGGGGCGAACTTCCGTACATCGACGCGGTGATCGCGGCGGTGAACGACGAGGCGAACCTCGTGGAGAAGGAGCGCAAGCTGGACCTGATCCGCTGGACGGAGGCCGCGGAGCTGGCGACGTTCGACTATTTCGATCTCGACGCGATTCTCTCCTACCTGGTGCGCGTGAATATCGTGGCCCGCTGGACGCGCCTCGACGCGGCGCGCGGACGGGAGATGTTTGCCCGCCTGATGGCGGAACTGGACGGCCGGGAACTGATTGCAAATAAACAATAAAAAGATACGATGAAAACGACAGGACGTGTAAACGGTATCATCTCCAACATCGTGATCGTCAAGGCCGACGGACCTGTGGGCCAGAACGAGATCTGCCATGTATGGACGGGAGATACGAAAATGATGGCGGAGGTCATCAAGGTCATGGGCGATTCGGCCTATGTGCAGGTTTTTGACAGCACGCGCGGCTTGAAGATCGGCGACCGGGTCGAGTTCGAGGGACACATGCTCGAAGTGACGCTGGCGCCGGGACTGCTGTCGCGCAACTACGACGGTTTGCAGAACGACCTCGAAAAGATGGAGGGTCTGTTCATTGCGCGCGGTTCGATCACCGACCCGGTGGATTTCGACGCCGAGTGGGAGTTCACGCCGCTGGCCCAGGCGGGCGACAAGGTTTCGGCCGCGTCGTGGCTGGGCGAGGTCAAGGAGCAGTGGGTCATGCACAAGATCATGGTTCCGTTCGCGATGACGGAGAGCTATACGGTCAAGAGCGTGGCGAAGGCCGGAAAATACAAGGTCACGGACACGATCGCCGTGGTGACCGACGCCGAGGGCGCGGAGCACGCGATCACGATGGTGCAGAAGTGGCCCGTCAAGCAGGCCGTGCGCTGCTATACGGAGAAGCCGCGTCCGTCGCGCGTGATGGAGACGGGCGTGCGTGCGATCGACACCTTCAACCCGATGGCCGAAGGCGGTACGGGCTTCATCCCGGGGCCGTTCGGCGCCGGCAAGACGGTGTTGCAGCACGCCATTTCGAAGCAGGCCGATGCCGACGTGATCATCATGGTGGCGTGCGGCGAGCGTGCCAACGAGGTGGTGGAGATCTTCAAGGAGTTCCCCGAGCTGGTCGACCCGCGCACGGGTCACAAGCTCATGGAGCGCACGATTATCATCTGCAACACGTCGAACATGCCGGTTGCGGCTCGTGAGGCTTCGGTCTACACGGGCATGACGATCGGCGAGTACTACCGTTCGATGGGTCTGAAAGTGCTGGTCATGGCCGACTCGACGTCGCGTTGGGCGCAGGCGCTGCGCGAGATGTCGAACCGTCTGGAAGAGCTTCCGGGACAGGACGCCTTCCCGATGGACCTTTCGGCCATCATCTCGAATTTCTACTCGCGGGCCGGTCTGGTGAAGCTCTCGAACGGCCGGACGGGTTCGGTGACGTTCCTCGGTACGGTGTCGCCGGCGGGCGGTAACCTGAAAGAGCCGGTCACGGAGTCGACGAAGAAGGCTGCGCGCTGCTTCTACGCCCTGTCGCAGGGCCGCGCCGACTCGAAGCGCTACCCGGCCATCGACCCGCTGGACTCCTACTCGAAGTACCTCGAATACCCCGAGATCCGCGAATACCTCGACGAACACATCGAGAAGGACTGGGTGGACCTCGTGTATGCGGGCAAGACGATCGTGCAGCGGGGCAAGGAGGCCAACGACCAGATCAACATCCTGGGTGACGACGGCGTGCCGGTGGAGTACCACGAGCGGTTCTGGAAGTCGGAGCTGATCGACTTCGTGATCCTGCAACAGGATGCCTTCGACGACATCGACGCCAACTGCCCGATCGAGCGTCAGAAGATGATGTACGAGATGGTGCTGGGGATCTGCCGCAAGACCTTCTCGTTTGCGGATTTCGAGGAGTGCTCGCAGTTCTTCAAGGGGTTGATCAACCTCTTCCGCCAGATGAACTACTCGGAGTGGAAGTCGGAGAAGTTCGAGTCGTACAAGCGTCAGATCGAGGAGTACGTGAGTGAAAAAAACAAATAAGCCATGACAACACGCGCATTTCAGAAGATATATACCCGGATTGACAACATCACCAAGGCGACGGTTACGTTGCGGGCGCAGGGCGTCGGGAACGACGAGCTGGCCACGGTGGGCGGGAAACTGGCCCAGGTGGTGAAGATTATGGGCGAGAACGTGACGCTTCAGGTTTTCGCCGGCACCGAAGGACTTTCGACCGACTCGGAGGTCGTCTTCCACGGCGAGCCGCCGAAGCTGCGGGTTTCGGACGCCCTGGCAGGCCGATTCTTCAATGCCTACGGCGAGCCGTTGGAGGGTGGTGAGATCGTCGAGGGCGAGGCCCGCGAGATCGGCGGCCCGACGGTGAACCCCTTCAAGCGTATCCAGCCCTCGGAGCTGATCGCCACGGGTATCGCGGGCATCGACCTGAACAATACGATCGTGACCGGCCAGAAGATTCCGTTCTTCGCCGACCCGGACCAGCCCTACAACGCGGTGATGGCCAACGTGGCGCTGCGCGCCAAGGCCGACAAGATCATCCTCGGCGGCATGGGACTGACGAACGACGACTTCCTCTACTTCAAGTCGGTGTTCGAGAACGCCGGGGCGCTGGACCGCATCGTGTCGTTCGTCAACACGACGGAGAATCCGCCGGTGGAGCGTCTGCTCGTGCCGGACATGGCGCTGACGGCTGCCGAGTACTTTGCCGTGGACAAGGGCGAGAAGGTGCTGGTGCTGCTGACGGACATGACGCTCTACGCCGACGCACTGGCCATCGTGTCGAACCGTATGGACCAGATTCCGTCGAAGGACTCGATGCCGGGCTCGCTCTATTCGGACCTGGCGAAGATCTACGAGAAGGCCGTGCAGCTGCCCAACGGCGGTTCGATCACGATCATCGCGGTGACGACCCTCTCGGGCGGCGACATCACGCACGCCATCCCCGACAACACGGGTTACATCACGGAAGGACAGCTGTTCCTGCGCAACGACTCCGATACGGGCAAGGTCATCGTGGACCCGTTCCGTTCGCTGTCGCGACTCAAACAGCTCGTCATCGGCAAGAAGACGCGTGAGGACCACCCGCAGGTGATGAACGCCTGCGTGCGCTTGTATGCTGACGCGGCCAACGCGAAGACGAAACTCGAAAACGGTTTCGACCTTTCGGACTACGACGAACGGGCGCTGAAATTCGCCCGGGACTATTCGGAGAAACTGCTGGCGATCGACGTGAACATCGGCATCACGGAGATGCTCGATACGGCGTGGGGACTTTTCGCGAAGTACTTCTCGAAGGAGGAGGTCGCCATCAAGGAGGAGCTGATCAAGAAATACTGGAAGGAGGCGTAACGCACGATGGCCATCAAGTTTCAATACAACAAGACTTCGCTGGGCGAACTCGGCAAGCAGCTGAAAATGCGCCAGAAGGCACTCCCTACGATCAAGAGCAAGGAGTCGGCGCTTCGGTCCGAGGTGAAGAAGGCGAAGGACTCCGCGGCGGACTACCGACGTCGGCTCGATGCCCTGAAAGCCGAGTACGACTACATGGTTTCGCTGTGGGGGGAGTTCGACAGTGACCTGCTCCGCATTTCGGACGTGGAACTCGGCGTGCGGAAGATTGCGGGGGTGCGGATTCCGGAGTTGGAGGATGTCCGTTTCGAGGAGAAGGCCTACGACCTGTTCTCCTCGCCGGCGTGGTTCGCCGACGGCGTGGATATTCTCAAACGGTTGACGCGCCTGGGACTTGAATTCGAGGTCTACAACCGTCGGATGGAGCTGCTGGATTTCGCGCGGCGGAAGACCACGCAGAAGGTGAACCTCTACGAGAAGGTGCAGATCCCGGGTTACGAGGATGCGATCCGTAAGATCAAGCGCTTCATGGAGGACGAGGAGAACCTCTCGAAATCGGCGCAGAAGATCGTGAAAACCAAACAACAGGCCGCCGGGGAGGGCGCGATGCTATGATAGCGAGAATGACGAAATACGACTTTGTGCTCTATGCGGCGCAGAGCGGGGATTTCATCGAGGAGCTTCGCAAACTCGGACTGGTCGACATCACGACGACGGGCTGGGAACCCTCGGAGGAGGACCGCCAGTTGTTGCTCGACATCGAGGGTTGTACGAAGGCTTCGGAGTTTTTGAAGGCGTTCCGCGAAGAGGAGGGTCGCTGCGATTCGGCGGCGGCGCCGTTCTCGTCGGGCGAGGAGGCCTACGAACACTATGCGGCGGCGCAGCGTGAGGCGGCGTCGATCCGTTCGGAGATCGCGCGGCTGGAAAAGGCGGCCGACGAACTGCGTCCGTGGGGCGCGTTCGACGTGACGCGCACGGAGCAGCTCGCCGCACAGGGGATCGTCCTGCGCTACTTCTCCACGCAGCGCAACACCTATGACAAACAGTTGGCGGCGTGGTCCGAACGCTATACGGTTTCGGAGATCTCGCGCAACGATTCGACGGTATGGTTCGTGGTGGTGACGGCTCCGGGCGAGGAGGTCGAACTCGACGCCCAGGAGATGAAGACGCCGCGCATGGACATCCGCGAAGCGGAGCGCCGCATGGCGGAGGAGGAGTCGAAGCTCGCGGCGCTGGATGCGGAGTTCTCGCGTGTGGCGGCTTCGGAGCAGCTGCTGTCGCAGCACGCCGCGACGCTGAAAGAGCGTTTGCAGGGCGTCCGCGTCGAAGCCACGGCGCAGAAGGCTGCGGACGGCACGCTGCTGGTGATGGAGGGCTGGGCCGAGACGGAGACGTCGGCGAAGGTCGACGCCCTGCTGGAACAATACCCCAACGTGGTGTGGATCAAGAGCGACCCGACGCCGGAGGACGATACGCCCGTGAAGTTGAAGAACAACCGTTTCGCACGGATCTTCGAGATGATCGGCGACCTCTACGCGCGTCCGAAATACGGCACGCTGGACCTCACGCCCTTCTTCGCGCCGTTCTACATGCTCTTCTTCGGCATCTGCCTGAACGATGCGGGCTACGGACTGGTGCTGCTGGCTGCGGGTCTCTTCATGCTGCACAAGTTCCGCGAGCCGGGCATGATGCGCCGCGCTTCGTGGTTCGCGACGCTGTGCGCCGTCTCGACGATCGTCTTCGGCGGCATCTGCGGCTCGTTCTTCGGATTGAGTCTTGGGGAGTACTTCCCGTCGATTCCGTTCTTCGATTTCCAGGGCAAGTTCTTCATCCTGTCGCTGGTGATCGGCGTGGTGCAGATCCTCTTCGGCATGGCGCTCAACATCTGGACGACGACGCGCTGCTTCGGCATCACGCAGGCCTTCGGGCAGTTGGGGTGGTTCATCATCCTCGTGTCGTGCATGCTGGCCGTGGCGCTGCCCATGGCTGGGATCACCCTTCCGGGCTTCACCTCGGGGTCGGTGGCCTTCTACGTGGCACTGGGCCTCGGCGCCGTGCTGCTGCTGTTGCTGAACAATCCGAAGCGCAACCCGCTCATCAACCTCGGAGCCGGTCTCTGGGACCTCTACAACAACATCACGGGGCTGTTGAGCGACGTGCTGTCGTACATCCGTCTGTTCGCCATCGGACTTTCGGGCGGTGTGCTGGCGCTGGTTTTCAACACGCTGGCCCAGGGCTTCGTGCCGGAGGGTGCGGGCATCGTGACCCACCTGCTGGTGATGGTCCCGATCCTCTTGGTCGGCCACGGCATCAACCTCTTCATGTCGACGATCTCGTCGTTCGTGCACCCGATGCGTCTGACGTTCGTGGAGTTCTTCAAGAACGCGGGCTTCGAGATGGCGGCGCGGTCGTTCGACCCGATCCGCAAAATGGACAAGACAAACGAATAAAAATAACAATCAAAAAACTTTTCAAAGATTATGGAAACAACAACTGCATTGGTAATGGCTTATGTCGGCGTAGCGCTGATGGTGGGCCTGGCTGGTATCGCATCGTCTGTGGGAACCTCGATTGTGGGTCAGGCGGCCGTCGGAGCCATGAAGAAGAACAGCGGCGCATTCGGCAGCTACATGATTCTCGCGGCGCTTCCGGGTTCGCAGGGTCTCTACGGCTTCGTCTGCTTCTTCCTGGTTCAGGGCGGTCTGACGAATCCGACGATGACGCAGGGAGCCGCGATTCTGGGAGCCGGACTGTTGGTCGGCATCGTGAACCTGGCTTCGTCGATCTACCAGGCGAAGATCTGCGCCAACGGTGTCGCCGCTATCGGCAACGGTCACGACGTGATGGGTAAGACGCTGATTCTGGCCGCCTTCCCGGAGCTTTACGCCATTCTTTCGGTCGCTGCGACCTTCCTGATCGCCACGCTCGACGGTGTGAACCTCTTCTAAACCGTCGTCTCCGGACGCAAAAAGGGACCCGCTGCAACAGCGGGTCCCTTTTTGTGCTTCGGGGCGGAAGCCCCGGACCGTCGGCGGCCCTCCTCGGTTTGCTGCCGGCTTTTGCGGCAATTCGTCGGCGGCCCTCCTCGGTTTGCTACCGGCCTTTGCGGCGGGTCGAGGTGCGGACCTTCGGGCCGCGACTCTTGCCGTGCTCCTCGTCGCTGCGTCCGCGGCGTGCGGCCATGCCGGGCAGGAGCAGCTCGAAATCGAGCTGGCGTTTCTGGAGGTCGGCCCGCTTTACGCGGATGCGCACGGCGTCGCCCAGGGTCAGGCGGATGCCGGTCGAGCGTCCGACGATCTCGTACTGCTGTTCGTCGAAGAGGAAGAAGTCGCCCTCGATGTCGCGCAGGAAGGACATGCCCTCGATGTGGGTCTCGTCCAGCTCGACGTAGACGCCCCATTCGGTGAGGCCCGAGATGTGCCCGTCGAACTCCTCGCCGATGTGCTGTTTCATGAACTCGACCATCTTGTACTTGATCGAGGCGCGCTCGGCTTCGGCGGCAACGATCTCGCGGTCGGAAGCCTGTGCGCAGAGGTTCTCCACGGACTCCTTGTCGACCGACTTCCCGCCGTCGAGGTAGTGGGCCAGCAGGCGGTGGACCATCATGTCGGGATAGCGGCGGATGGGCGAGGTGAAGTGGGTGTAGTAGGGGAATGCGAGTCCGTAATGGCCGATGTTGTCGGTCGAGTAGAAGGCCTTGGCCATCGATCGCACGGCCATCGTGGAGACGGCGTTCTCCTCGGTCGAACCCTTGATCTGCTTGAAGAGCTTGTTCATCTCGCGGGCGACGGCGCGGCCCTTCGAGGCCTTGAAGACGTGGCCGAAGCGGAGGATGAACTGGCGGAAACGGTCGAGCTTCTCCTCGCTCGGGGCGTCGTGGACGCGGAAGACCATCGTGCGGGCGACGGCGCGTCCCTTTTCGTTGCGGCGGTGGGCGCAGAACTCCGCCACACGGCGGTTGGCCAGCAGCATGAACTCCTCGATCATCTGGTTGGACTCCTTCTGCTCCTTGAAGTAGACGCCGAGGGGTTTTCCGTCGTCGTCGAGCCGGAACTTGACCTCCTCGCGTTCGAAGGAGATGGCACCGTTCCTGAAACGCTGGGCGCGCAGGGCCTGGGCCAGACGGTTGAGGGTGAGGATCTCCTCGGCGAAGTCGCCGCGTCCGGTCTCGATCACATCCTGGGCTTCGGCGTAGGTGAAGCGGCGGTCGGAGTGGATGACCGTGCGCCCGAACCACTCGTCGAGGATTTCGAGGTTTTCGTTCAGGGTGAAGACGGCCGAGAAGCAGAGGCTCGTCTCGTTGGGGCGCAGCGAGCAGAGCTCGTTCGAGAGACGCTCGGGGAGCATCGGGACGGTGCGGTCCACGAGGTAGACCGAGGTGCCGCGCTCGACGGCCTCGTCGTCGATGACCGAATGGGGCTTGACGTAGTGGGTGACGTCGGCGATATGGACGCCGATTTCCCAGATGCCGTCCTTGATTTTACGCACCGAGAGAGCGTCGTCGAAGTCCTTGGCGTCGGCCGGGTCGACGGTGAAGGTCGTCACCTTGCGGAAGTCGCGGCGTTGGGCGATCTCGCGGGCCGTGACACGACCGTCGATCGCCTCGGCAGCCTCCTCGACCTCGGGTTCGAAGCGGTAGGGGAGTTCGTATTCGGCCAGAATGGCGTGCATTTCGGTATCGTTGTTCCCGGCGACGCCGAGGCGTTCGACGAGCTCGCCGACGGGGCTTTTGCTGCCGGGCTGCCAGTCGGCGATGCGGACGACGACCTTCTCGCCGTCGCGCACGTCGGGATAGGTGTGCCTCGACAGATAGATGTCCATGGGCATGCGCCGCGACTCTACGCGGACGAAGATCTGATGGGCTCCGACCTCGGCGATGCCGACATAGGGTTTGCGGCTGCGTTCGACGATGCGGGTGACCTCGCCTTCGAACTGTCCGTCGCGGCCGCGGTGGTTGACCGCTACTTCGACGCGGTCGCCGTCGAGGGCGTAGTTTGCATGGCGGGGCTGGACGAAGATGTCGTTTTCGAGCCCGTCGACCGTGACATATACGGCACCCGCATGGGTCATGCCGGTTACGGTTCCCTCGTAGAGGGGGCGGTGCTGCTGCGAGAGCCGGTATTTTTCGCGGGCGCACTCCTCGACGATCCCCTCGTTGAAGAGCCGGTCGAGGATCTCGAAGGTTTCGCGCCGGCCCTCCTTCGAGGCCCCGCCCGATACCGAAGCGAGGTATTTGAGCGTGTATTGCGTGTTGGGGAAATCCCGGAGCAGGTGGAGGATGATCTCCTCGCGGTTGGACCTTCCGGTTTTTTGGGATTCCCGTTTCTGTTTCTTGTTCATATCGGATTGTTTTATTTGTCCAGAATCTGGAGGGCCAGGCTGTGCATGAAGCCGATGCCGACGTCGATGGCCTGTTCGTCGGGTGCGAAGGTCGCCGTGTGGGAGCGTCCGGCGGCGATACCGACGCCGAGGCGGTAAAAGATCGCGGGGTACTGCCGGCAGTAGAATCCGAAATCCTCGGCCGTGGTGCGCAGCGGGAGCATTTCGACCTTGCGTCCTTCGGCTTTGGCAAGAGCCACGGCGCGTTTGACGAGCATCTCGTCGTTTACCACGCACGGGTAGCCGTGGTTGATGTCGACGTGTGTCGAGACGCCGTACCGGGAGTCGATCTCGGCGGCGATGTTTCCGATGCGGCGGTGGATGATGCCGCGCTCCTGTTCGTCGAAGGTGCGCAGCGTACCCTCCATGTAGACCTCGTCGGGGACGATGTTGGTGGCTCCGGCGGCCTCGACACGCCCGATCGAGAGGACGCACTCCTCGCCGTTGAGGGCGATCATCCGGGTCAGGAGTTCGGCTCCGGCCGCCACGGGGTCTTTGAGCAGCCGGCGCATGGCTCCGTGCCCGCCGGTTCCGTGGACGCGGAAGCGGATTTCGTCGCTGGCGGCCATGTACTTTCCGGCGCGGAACCCGAGGGTCCCGACTTCCAGCTGCGCTTCGACGTGCTCGCCGATGACGGCGCGGACGTCATACCCTTCGAAGGGCTTTTCGGCCAGCACGAGCGACGCTCCGCCGGGATTGCACTCCTCGCCGGGCTGGAACAGTCCGAGGACCGTGCCGCGGAACGCAGGGTCGGCCGCCAACTGTTGCAAGACACCGTATAACACGGCGGCGTGCATGTCGTGGCCGCAGGCGTGCATGACGCCGGGGTTCTGCGATTCCCACGCGCAGCCGGTGGCCTCGGTGATGGGCAGGGCGTCGATATCGGCGCGCAGGACGACGGCGCGGTTCTCTTTTTCGGAGGTTTTCGTTCCCCGGAGGGTTGCCAGTACGCCGGTTTCGGCGATCCGGCGGTGTTCGATTCCGATCCGGTCGAGCTGCGCTTCGATGAAGGCGGCTGTCGCATATTCCCGGAACGAGAGTTCGGGATGGGCGTGCAGGTGCCGTCGGAATTCGACGGGGGTCATTTCTCTTTCACTTTCCATGAGGATCTGAAAAAACGGTTGCGGGGACCGGACGCGGTTACGGGACCGGATCCGCGGGTATGGTTGTGTCAGAAGAGCGTCGAGACGATCTTCTGGATGTTGGTCGTGCGGCTCATCGTGTAGTAGTGCAGCACGGGGACTCCGGCGGCCATGAGTTCGCGGCTCTGGGCGATGGTCCATTCGGTTCCGATCTGCTTGACGCTTTCGGGATGGGCCTTCGCTTCGCGGACGAGCTCTTCGGGGATCTCGACGCTGAACGTTTCGGGCAGCACCTCCAGGTGGCGGAGCGTCGAGAGGGGTTTCAGCCCCGGGATGATCGGTACGGTGATTCCGGCCTCGCGGCAGCGGCGCACGAAGTCGAAATACTTGCGGTTGTCGAAGAACATCTGCGTGATGACATATTCGGCTCCGGCATCGATCTTGGCTTTGAGGTGTGCGATGTCGGAGGTGATGTCGCGGGCCTCGAAGTGGACTTCGGGGTATCCGGCCACGCCGATCGAGAACTTCGAGTGGTGGCACTCCTCGACCTCTCCGTCGATGAAGCGTCCGTGGTTCATGCCGTCGATCTGCCGCACGAGGTCCACGGCGTGGGCGTGCCCCTGGGGATGGGGCATGAAGCGGCGTTCGTTCTGCGACTTGTCGCCGCGCAGGGCCAGGACGTTGTGCAGCCCGAGGAAGTCCATGTCGATGAGCGTGTCCTCGATGTCGTATTTCGAGAGCCCTCCGCAGATCAGATGGGGCACGACCTCCACGCCGTAGCGTTGCTGGATGGCGGCCGAGATGCCGACCGTTCCGGGGCGTCGGCGGACGACGTGCCAGTCGACGCTGCCGTCCTCGCGCACGGTCTCCTTGATCCCCTCGCGGTGGAACGTGATGTTGATGTAGGCCGGATCATAGGGCATCAGCGGCTCGATGGCGGCGAAGATCTTCTGGCTTCCGTCGCCTTTGAGCGGCGGGAGGAGCTCGAAGGCGAAGCGGGTTCGTTTCGAGGCGATCGCCTCGTGGATAATATCGACTACATTCATGTTCGGGGTATTCGGGGTCAGATGTTGTTGGGAATGAGTTTCTTGATCTGCTCGGCGTCCAGACCGCGGCGGCGGGCGTAGTCGAGCAGCTGCTTGGTGTCGATCGTCCCGACGGAGAAGTACTCGGCATCGGCGAACATCAGTCCGCACAGCGCTTCGCCGGGGTCGATCATCCAGTTTTCGGTCAGGCGCATGCCTGTGGTGGCCTCGACGGCCAGCAGGTCGAAGACCTCGCGTTTGAGCGAGTGGTCGGGCGACGCGGGGTAGCCGAAGGCCATGCGGCGTCCGCGGTAGTCGCCGCGGATGATGCGCGGGATGTCGAGCGCTCCTTCGGTCTCGTAGCCCCACATCTGGCGCCGCACGAAGGTGTGCACGGCCTCGGCGAAGGCCTCGGTAAGGCGGTCTGCCAGCAGTTTGGCGAGGATCGCCGAATAGTCGTCGCCCTCGCTGCGGAACTGCTCTTCGAGTTTTTTCAGTCCGATTCCGGCCGTCAGGGCGAAGCATCCGATCCAGTCGCCCTTCGGGGCGATCCAGTCGGCGAGCGAGCGGTTCTCCTCGCCGCGGGTCTGGTTGCGGAGCATCGGGAAGCGCTTTTCGCGCCCTTTGGCGTCGGTTACGACGATGTCGTCCTTTTCGGCACGTGCGGGGAAGATCCCCACGACGCCTTGCAGGGTCAGCAGCCGCCGGTCGCGGATCCGTGCCAGCAGGGCCTGCGCATCGTCGAAGAGCTTGCGGGCCTCGGCGCCCTTTTCGGGATGGTCGAGGATCTCCGGATAACGGCCCTTCAACCCCCAGGCCGGGAAGAAGAAGTTCCAGTCGATGAAGGGTTCGGCATCGGCGATGTCGAAGTCGGGGAAGACCATGCGCCCCGGGTGGAGCGGCTTGACGGGCTGGTGTGCCGGTGCCCCGCGGCGGGCCTTGCGGACCTCGACGATCGGGATGAGGTCGCGTTCGCGGAGTTTCCGGGCATACTCCTCGCGCAGTGCGGCCTGCTTCTGTTTCACCTCGGCGACGTAGGCCTCGGCGTCGTCGCCCAGCAGGCGGGCGAGGATCTGGGTGTTGCGGCTGGCATTGGGCGAGTGGACCACCACGCCGGAGCAGGCCGGGGCGATCTTCACGGCGGTGTGGAGTTCGGAGGTCGTGGCGCCGCCGATGATCACCGGGATGCGCAGGCCGCGGCGTTCCAACTCCTCGCAGACGTGGGCCATTTCGTCGAGCGACGGCGTGATCAGTCCGCTCAAACAGATCGCCTGCGCGCCCCAGGCCACGGCTTCGTCGACGATGCGTTCCGATTCGACCATCACGCCCAGGTCGCGGATCTCGTACCCGTTGCAGGCCATGACCACCGCGACGATATTCTTGCCGATGTCGTGGACGTCGCCCTTGACCGTTGCGATCACGACCTTCCCGGCCGAATGGGCCGACGTTGCGGCTCCCTGTTCGATGTAGGGGGTCAGCACCGCCACGGCGCGTTTCATCACGCGGGCGGTCTTTACGACCTGCGGGAGGAACATCTTGCCCTCGCCGAACAATACGCCGACGCGCTCCATGGCGGGCATCAGCAGGCGGTCGATCACCTCCATCGGGCTGCCGAGCGTGCGGTAGCCTTCGAGGGCGTCCTCCTCGATGTGGTCGGCGATGCCTTTGAGCATGGCGTATCCGATGCGCTCTTCGAGCGGCCCGCTGCGCCAGGCATCGGGGGCCTGCGGCTGGGCCTGGGCGGTCTGCTGCACCTCGTGGGCATACTCCGTGAGGCGTTCGGCGGCATCCGCCCGACGGCAGAGGATCACGTCCTCGACCCGTTCGAGCAGTTCGGGTTCGATCTCGCTGTACACGCGCAGCATCTGGGGATTGACGATCCCCATGTCCATGCCGGCGCGGATCGCGTGGTAGAGGAACGCCGAGTGCATGGCCTCGCGCACGGCGTTGTTGCCGCGGAAGGCGAACGAGAGGTTCGAGACGCCGCCCGAGACCTTCGCATGGGGCAGGTGCTCCCGGATCCAGCGCGTGGCGTCGATGAAGGCTTTGGCGTATCCGTCGTGTTCGGGGATTCCCGTGGCGACGGCCAGCACATTGGGGTCGAAGACGATATCCTCGGCCGGGAATCCGCTGCCGGTCAGGAGCTTGTAGGCGCGTTCGGCGACTTCGACCTTGCGCTCGAAGGTGTCGGCCTGGCCGCGTTCGTCGAAGAGCATCACCACGGCGGCGGCTCCGTAACGGTGGATCTCCGCAGCCCGGCGCAGGAACTCCGCTTCGCCCTCTTTCAGCGAGATGGAGTTGACCACCGACTTGCCCTGCACGACTTCGAGCCCCGCTTGAAGCACCTCCCACTTCGAGGAGTCGATCATCACCGGCACGCGGGCGATTTCGGGTTCCGAGGCCATCAGGTTGAGGAACGTGCGCATGGCCTCGACGCCGTCGATCATGCCGTCGTCCATGCAGACGTCGACGATCTGCGCCCCGGCCTCGACCTGCGCGCGGGCCACCGAGAGTGCCTCCTCGTAGTTGCCTTCGCGGATCAACCGGGCGAACTTCGCCGACCCGGCGACGTTCGTGCGCTCGCCGATGTTGATGAAGTTGGCCTCGGGGACCACCCGCAGCGGTTCCAGGCCGCTCAACGTGGTGACGTGGCGCGGCTCGGGCAGCGGGCGCGGCGTGTAACGGTCGACGATCTTCGCCAGTTCGAAGATGTGCGCGGGGGTCGTTCCGCAGCATCCGCCGACGATGTTCACCAACCCGCGGCGCATGTACTCGCCGACATCCTCGGCGAACATTTCGGGGGTTTCGTCGTAACCGCCCATGACGTTGGGCAGTCCGGCGTTCGGGTGGGCCGAGATGCGGGTTTCGGCCACGGCGGCCAGCCGTTCGAGGTAGGGCATCAGCTGCCGGGCGCCGTAGGCGCAGTTCAGACCGACCGACAGCAGCCGTGCGTGGGAGACCGACGCGGCGAAGGCCTCGACGGTCTGCCCCGAGAGGGTGCGGCCGCTGGCGTCGGCCAGCGTTCCCGAGACCATGACGGGAATCCGCCGCCCGCGCTCCTCGCAGAGCCGGTCGATGGCGTAGAGCGCGGCCTTGGCGTTGAGCGTGTCGAAGACCGTCTCGACGAGCAGGATGTCCGCGCCGCCGTCCATCAGGCCGCGGGCCTGCTCCGTGTAGGCGTCGACCAGCTGGCGGAAGGTCACCTCGCGGGCCGCGGGGTTCGCGACGTCGGCCGACATCGAGGCCGTGCGGTTCGTGGGGCCCATCGATCCGGCGACGAAGCGGGGTTTCTGCGGGTTGCGCGCCGTGAAGGCGTCGGCCGCCTCGCGGGCCACCTCGGCCGCGGCCCGCGACATCTCGTAGGCAAGGGCTTCGAGCCGGTAGTCGGCCAGCGACACGGCGTTGGCGTTGAACGAGTCGGTTTCGATGATGTCGGCCCCGGCCTGCAAGTATTTCTCGTGGATTTCGCGCACCACCTCGGGACGGGTCAGCACCAGCAGGTCGTTGCACCCTTTGAGCTGTACGTCCCACGAGCGGAAGCGCTCGCCGCGGTACTGCTCCTCCTGCAATCCGTAGCCCTGGACCATGGTCCCGAATCCGCCGTCGAGCAGCAGGATGCGGCGCGCGAGCAGGGCGTGCAGCGTATCGTTTTTCGTATCTGCGGGTATCATTGTTCGATGATCTCTATTTCAAACAGTTTGCTCCAATTCTTGCCCGTGACGAAGAGGCGCCGGCCTTCGGCGTCCCAGGCGATTCCGTTCAGCACGTCGGTCGTCGACGTGTACTCCCCGGCGGGCAGCAGCCCCGTGAGGTCCACGATCCCCTCGACGCGGCCCGTCGCCGGGTCGATGATGACGAGCTGGTCGGTCGTGTAGACGTTGGCCCAGATGCGGCCGTCGATCCATTCCAGTTCGTTGAGGTAGGGCACCGCCTCGCCCCGCCAGGTGACCGTCACGCGCTTCTCGCGGCGGAACGTCGCCGGGTCCACCGTGTAGAGGTTGGCCGAGCCGTCGCTCATGTAGAGTTTCCGCCCGTCGGTCGTGAGTCCCCAGCCCTCGCCGGTGTAGCGGTGGTCGCGGGTCTTTTCGAGTTTTCCGTCGCGGATGCGGTAGACGTGGGCGGTGTTCGACTGCCAGGTGAGCTGGAAGAGCTCGTCGCCGAGGATGGCGATCCCCTCGCCGAACTCCGAGCGGGGCAGGCGGGCCAGTTCGCGGGTGCGTCCGGTTTCGAGGTCGAGGGTCTGGACGACCGATTCGCCGTGCTGCCCGGTACTCTCCCAGAGCCGGCCGTCGTGCCAGAGCAGCCCCTGCGTATAGGCCTTCGTCGAGTGGGGGTGGACGGTCTTCACGCGGTAGGTGTATTGTCGGGGTTCCGCCTGTACGGACGCAGCGGTGCTCTCCGCGCTGTTTTTCCGGGTGCGGGCGGGGGTGTTTCCGCAGGCCTGGAACAGCACGGCCGTCAGCAGGAGTATCGTTGCAGCTTTCATCGTTCGAAAGAATATATTCCGCAAAGTTACGAAAAGCAAACCACAAATCATAATTTCCTTTATATTATGGGAGTTTCTGTTGCCGGGATGGGAATAATTTCGTATCTTTGCCTCCCGATTCCGCACGGAAAAACGTAAGAAAACAGATATAACACATTCATTATGAACATCGTAAGAGAACAGCACGGCGAGAACAACTCGCTGATCCGCGTGACCGTCGGTCCGGATGATTACGGTCAGGAGGTCGAAAAGTCCCTGCGCGAGTACCGCCGCAAGGCCAACATCCCGGGCTTCCGCCCCGGCATGGTCCCGATGGGCATCATCCGCAAGATGTACGGCAAGGGCGTCGTGGCCGAGCAGTCCTACCGCACGGCTTCGAACTCCGTCTTCGAATACCTCCAAAAGGAGGGCATCGACTACCTGGGCGACGTGATTCCGGCCGAGGAGCAGGGGGCCTTCGACTTCGAGAACAACACCGAGTTCGAGTTCGTCTTCGAGATCGGCGAGGCTCCGGCCATCAACCTCGATCTCTCGGAGAAGGACAAGCTGACCTACCACAAGATCAAGGTCGACAAGAAGATGCACGACGACTACCGCTCGAACTACCTGCGCCGCTACGGACGTCTGGTGGACGCCGCGGAGGTGACCTCGGACGAGGCGCTGACCGTGACGCTCGACAACGGCGACATGAACGTGGCCGACGCCTACGTGGGTCTGATCTCGATGTCGGAGGAGGAGCGCAAGCCCTTCCTGGGCAAGAAGGTCGGCGACAAGATGCACGTGAACATCAACGAGCTCTACAAGAACCCGGCCCAGCGCGCCGCCTGCCTGCAAGTCAAGGAGAACGAGCTGGAAGGCATCAATCCGGAGTTCGAGATGGAGATCACCAAGATCCGCAAGTTCGCCGAGCCGGAGCTGAACGAGGAGTTCTTCAAGATGGCCTTCCCGCAGGGCAACGTCACGGACGAGGCCGGGTTCGACAAGCTGATCGACGAGCAGATCGCCGCCGAGCTGCGCCGTGAGAGCGACTACCTCTTCACGCTGCAACTGCGCGACTACCTCGTGAAGAAGGCGGATCTGAAAATGCCCGAGGCCTTCCTCAAACGCTGGCTCTACACGATCAACGAGGGCAAGTTCACGATGGAGGAGATCGGGAAGGACTTCGACCAGTTCCTGAAAATGTTCACCTGGAACTACCTCCAAAAGCACTTCATCAAGGCCGACAACCTCACCGTGACGAAGGAGGAGGCCGAGGCCGAGGCCAAGGCGCTGGCCGCCGCGCAGTTCGCGCAGTACGGCATGCCGTCGGCTCCGGACGAGATGCTGGCCGGCTATGCCGGGAAGATCCTCTCCGACAAGGAGCAGGGCCAGAAGATCTACGAGAAGCTCTACGAGGTGAAGGTCGTGGAGGATGTGAAATCGAAGATCAAGGTGACGGAAAAAGCCGTTTCCGCAGATGATTTCGCCAAATTGGCGAAGGAGCTTTAAGATTCGCCGATTTTTGATTATCTTTGGACTTTGCAGGCGTGATGTTTGCAAAGTCCTTCTTTTGTGCATGGGAAACGCACTCGGTGCGGAGTCCGGCGGCCCCGGTGAGCGGAAAGGGAAGTCGGGAAGCCCGGATTCCGGAGAGAATGCAAAGATACAGGGAAAATATGTCAGAATTCGAAAAATACGCACGGAAACATTGCGGGGTCAGTTCGCTGAAACTGCATGACTTCCAGTCGGTGAGCGCGGCCTACGTGTCGCCGACGATCATCGAGGAGCGCCAGCTGAACGTGGCGACGATGGATGTCTTCTCGCGCTTGATGATGGACCGCATCATCTTCCTCGGGGCTCCGATCTACGACGACGCGGCCAACATCATCCAGGCGCAGCTGCTCTTCCTCGAATCGGTCGACCCCGAGAAGGACATCCAGATCTACATCAACTCGCCCGGCGGTTCGGTATCGGCCGGACTGGGCATCTACGACACGATGCAGCTCGTGGCGCCCGACGTGGCGACGATCTGTACGGGTCTGGCGGCTTCGATGGGTGCCGTGCTCCTCACCGCGGGGGCGAAGGGCAAGCGCGCGGCGCTGCCCCATTCGCGGGTGATGATCCACCAGCCGCTGGGCGGGGCGCAGGGCCAGGCCTCCGACATCGAGATCACGGCGCGCGAGATCATGAAGACCAAACGGGAACTCTATGAGATCCTCTCGGCGCATTCGGGCGTGTCGGTCCGCAAGATCGAGAAGGATGCCGACCGCGACTACTGGCTGTCGGCGCGCGAGGCCAAAGAGTACGGGCTCATCGATGAGGTGCTGTCCAAACGAGAGAAGTAAAATCTTATGACACAAAACCGAAACAACCATACGAACAACAGGAACGGCGGAGACAGCTGTTCGTTTTGCGGAGCGAAGCGTTCGGAGGTGGAGATCATGTTCCAGGGCGTGGACGGCGCGAACATCTGCAACAAGTGCATCGAGAACGGCTACCGCATTCTGGTGGACAACGACGTGGCGGCTGACGGGAAATCCCGCCGCTCCGCAGTTGCGCCTCTGAAAAAGGAGGAGCTGCTCAAACCGGCCCAGATCAAGGAGTTCCTCGACCAGTACGTCATCGGGCAGGACGCCGCGAAGCGCTACATGTCGGTGGCGGTCTACAACCACTACAAGCGGCTGCTTTACGCGCCGAAGGAGAACGACGTGGAGCTCGACAAGTCGAACATCGTGCTCGTGGGACCCACCGGCACGGGCAAGACGCTGATGGCCCGCACGATCGCCAAGCTGCTGAAAGTGCCCTTCACGATCGTCGACGCCACGGTGCTGACCGAGGCGGGTTACGTGGGCGAGGATGTCGAGAGCATCCTCTCGCGGCTGTTGCAGGTGGCGGACTACGACGTGGAGCAGGCCCAGCGGGGCATCGTCTTCATCGACGAGATCGACAAGATCGCGCGCAAGGGCGACAACCCGTCGATCACGCGCGACGTCTCGGGCGAGGGAGTCCAGCAGGCGCTGTTGAAGATCCTCGAAGGAACGGTGGTGAACGTACCGCCGCAGGGCGGGCGCAAGCACCCCGAGCAGAAGTTCATCCAGGTCGACACGCGCAACATCCTCTTCATCTGCGGCGGAGCGTTCGACGGCATCGAGAAGAAGATCGCCCAGCGGCTCAACACGCGGGCGATGGGCTACGGGCGGATCAACGCCGACCCGATCGACCGCTCGAACCTCATGCAGTACGTCACGCCGCAGGACCTCAAATCCTTCGGACTGATTCCGGAGCTGGTGGGACGCCTCCCGGTGCTGACCTACATGCAGCCGCTGGGGCGCGAGGCGCTGCGTTCGATCCTGACGGAACCGCGCAACGCGATCATCAAGCAGTATGTCCGGCTGTTCGAGCTCGACGGCGTGAAGCTCGCCTTCGACGACGACGTGCTGGACTACATCGTCGACAAGGCCGTGGAGTTCAAGCTCGGGGCGCGGGGGTTGCGTTCGATCTGCGAGGCGATCATGATGGACACGATGTTCGAGTTGCCGTCGACGGATACGCATCAGTTCACCGTGACGCTGGATTATGCGCGTAAAAAGATAGAAAAAGCAAAGATTTTGGAGTTAAAACAAGTCGGATAGTTTTCTTTTGTTTGCTTTTTGTTATCTTTGCTGCGTATCCGGACGGCTCCCGGTCGGCATGCGCGGGACGATGAACCGGGATTTGGAATATCGAGAAACCTGTTAAAAATACTAACTCTATGTCTACAACGAATTCAAAACTTACGCGCGTGGCCGACAATGTCCGCATTCTGTCGGCGGCGATGGTGGAAAAGGCCAAATCGGGGCATCCGGGCGGTGCGATGGGCGGCGCGGATTTCATCACGGTGCTCTTTGCCGAGTTCCTGCGTTACGACCCCGACCGGATGGATTATCCGTTTCGGGACCGGTTCTTCCTCGATCCGGGCCACATGTCGCCGATGTTGTATGCGACGCTTTCGCTGGCGGGGCACTATACGACCGAGGATCTGCAATCGCTGCGGCAGTGGGGCAGCGTGACGCCGGGTCACCCCGAAGTCGACGTGATGCGCGGGGTGGAGAATACGTCGGGCCCGCTGGGTCAGGGACATGCCATGGCCCTCGGCGCCGCGATTGCCGAGCGTTTCATGGTGGCGCGCTTCGGCGAGTGGATGGCTCACCGGACCTACGCCTACATTTCGGACGGCGCCGTCGAGGAGGAGATCTCGCAGGGCGTGGGCCGCATCGCCGGCCACCTCGGGTTGTCGAACCTGGTGATGTTCTACGATGCGAACAACATCCAGCTTTCGACGAAAGTCGATGAGGTCGACACGGAAAACGTCGCCATGAAGTACGAGGCGTGGGGTTGGAACGTGCTGTCGATCGACGGACACAACATCAACGAGATCCGCGAGGCGCTGGTTGCCGCCGAGAGCGAGACGGAGCGCCCGACGCTCATCATCGGGCGTACGATCATGGGCAAGGGTGCCAAGGGCCCCGACGGCGGGAGCTTCGAGGATAAGGTCTCGACGCACGGACAGCCGCTGACGTCCGCCGGAGCCGACTTTGCGGCCACGGTGCGGAATCTGGGCGGCGATCCGGAGCATCCGTTTGCGCTCTTCGAGGAGAGCCGCGAGGTCTTTGCCGCGCGTCGCGAGGCGTTGAAGGAGTGGGCTGCGAAGCAGGCTGCCGTCGAGAAGTCGTGGCGCAGCGAACACAAGGAGCTGGCGATCAAGCTCGACTCGTTCCTTTCGGGCAAGCTGCCGGAGATCGACTACAAGCAGATCGAGGTGAAGGCCGACGTGGCGACGCGGGCGGCTTCGGCTTCGGTGCTGGGGGTCTATGCCGAGAAGATCGAGAACATGATCGTGGCGTCGGCCGACCTTTCGAACTCGGACAAGACCGACGGATTTTTGAAGAAGACCAAGGCCTTCACGAAAGGAGACTTTTCGGGAAAATTCTTCCAGGCGGGGGTTTCGGAGCTGACGATGGCCTGCGTGATGAACGGCATGGCGCTGCACGGCGGTGTGATTCCGGTTTGCGGGACGTTCTTCGTCTTCTCGGACTACATGAAGCCGGCGGTTCGTCTTTCGGCGCTGATGCGCCTGCACGTGGTTTACGTCTGGACGCACGACTCGTTCCGTGTGGGCGAGGACGGTCCGACGCACCAGCCCGTGGAGCACGAGGCGCAGATCCGCCTGATGGAACACTTGCGGAACCACCACGGCGAGCGATCGATGGTCGTGCTGCGTCCGGCGGATGCCGAGGAGACGGTCATGGCCTGGAAACTGGCCGTCGAGGAGCACCGTCCCGTGGCCCTGGTTCTGTCGCGTCAAAATATCAAAAACCTGCCGACGCTGGGAGCCAGCCGCCGCGAGGAGGCCGCACAGATTGCGAAAGGCGGTTACGTGGTGATGGATGCCGCGAAGCCGGCTGCGGTGCTGATCGCTTCGGGTTCGGAGGTCTCGACGCTGGTCGAAGGTGCCGAACTGCTGGCGGCCGAAGGCATTGCCGTGCGTGTGGTGAGCGTCCCGAGCGAGGGGGTGTTCCGCGACCAGCCCAAGTCGTATCAGGAGTCGGTGCTGCCGGCCGGACTGCCGCGTTACGGCATGACGTCGGGGCTTCCGGTGAACCTGCTGGGGCTTGTCGGCGAGCAGGGCATGATCCACGGACTCGACCACTTCGGCTATTCGGCTCCGTACAAGGTGCTGGACGAGAAGTTCGGCTATAACGGTGCGACGGTTGCCGCCGAGGTGAAGAAGATGCTGGGCCGGTAATCTCCGGACCCGCGAAACGAAGGGGAGGGACGACCGAAGATCGCCCCTCCCCCTTTTATATACATAGGTAGGAAGGGCCGGCGTACGATTTTTTTGCAAAAACCCGGACAATTCGCTTGCCAGTCCGCGAAAACTCGCTATCTTTGCGATCCCGTCTGTCAAGCGGGGAAATGTGGAAAGATTTGACTGATTGCAAACCACAATAAAAAATCGCTAAAACAGCACGTTTTTTATTTCTCAACAGCCAATTTTTCCCATTTTATACGTTTAACCTCAAAAAACGGATCAAAATGGGTTTTTTGTTTACATCGGAGTCGGTGTCCGAAGGGCACCCCGATAAGGTCTCGGATCAGATTTCCGACGCCATTCTCGACGAATTCCTGCGCCACGACGCCAATTCGAAAGTCGCCTGCGAGACGCTCTGCACCACGGGACTCGTGGTCGTTGCGGGCGAAGTGCGTTCGGAGGCCTATGTCGACGTGCAGGGCGTGGCCCGGCGCGTGATCGAGCGCATCGGCTATACGAAGAGCGAATACCAGTTCGACTGCAACTCGTGCGGCATCCTTTCGGCCATCCACGAGCAGTCCCCGGACATCAACCAGGGCGTCGTCCGCGAGCAGGAGGAGGAGCAGGGTGCCGGCGACCAGGGCATCATGTTCGGATACGCCTGCAACGAGACGCGCGAGATGATGCCGGCGACGCTGATCCTTTCGCACGTCATTCTGAAAGAGTTGGCCGTCATCCGCCGCGAAGGGAAGGTGATGACCTACCTGCGCCCGGATTCGAAGTCGCAGGTGACGATCGAGTACGACGAGCAGACGAACCGTCCGCTGCGCGTGCACACGATCGTCGTCTCGACGCAGCACGACGAGTTTATCCGTCCGGGTGAGGGCGTCAGTGAGAAGGAGGCCGAGCGGCAGATGCAGGAGCGCATCCGCGAGGACGTGCGCACGATCCTCATTCCGCGCGTGAAGGCGC
The DNA here is from genome assembly GCF_002161445.1 of Alistipes sp. An66. Taxonomy (GTDB): domain Bacteria; phylum Bacteroidota; class Bacteroidia; order Bacteroidales; family Rikenellaceae; genus Alistipes; species Alistipes cottocaccae. The sequence continues at coordinate 257,006 of NZ_NFHT01000002.1, read as the reverse complement.
GTCTGGAACGGGCCGGGGACAAGCTGGCGGAGTTGATCGGCGACGACTATATCCTGCACGTGAACCCCACGGGCAAGTTTGTCATCGGCGGTCCTCACGGCGATACGGGGCTCACGGGCCGCAAGATCATCGTCGACACCTACGGCGGGCGCGGTGCGCACGGCGGCGGCGCTTTCTCGGGCAAGGACTCCTCGAAGGTGGACCGTTCGGCCGCCTATGCCGCGCGTCACATTGCCAAGAACCTCGTGGCGGCGGGTGTCGCCGAGCAGGTGCTCGTGGAGTTGAGCTACGCCATCGGCATCGCCCAGCCGCTGTCGATCTACGTCGACACCTACCGTTCGCCGCGCCCGAAGGCGCTCGAAGGGATGACCGACGGCGAGATCGCCCGCCGCATCGGCAAACTCTTCGACCTGCGACCTGCGGCCATCGTGAAACGCTTCGGGTTGAAAAACCCGATTTTCGAGGCCACGGCCTCCTACGGACATTTCGGCAACCGCCCCTACACGAAGGTGGAGAAGGTCCGGGAGAACGGCCGCGAGGTGGAGCGCGAGATCGAGTTCTTCGGCTGGGAGAAGCTCGACGCCGTGGAGGAGATCCGCCGGGAGTTCGGACTGTGACGGACTCCGTTCGTATGTCGGGGTGCCCGAAGGGGCGCCCCGATTTTTTTGTACGAATCGGACATACTAACCGGACGATTCCGCCCGTTTGTCCCACAAAGGAAATTTGAAACAATGCCTATGCAGGAAAACAGCCTCTCATGAACAAGCACTAAACTCTTAAAGTTATGAAAAAGGCATTTTTATTTTTGGGCTTTGCAGCCCTGGCGGCCGTAACCGGAGGGCTCACGGCCTGGACCGTGGTCGGAAACCGCGGGACCGAGGTCGCCTATGTCGAGCGCGAGGTGGAGCGTACCCCCGCGCTGGGCAACCATTTCACGTCGTACCAGAACGAACAATATCCCGACCTGACCTATGCCGCCGAAAATGCGGTGAAGGCCGTGGTGAACATCGAGGCGATCCAGCAGGTGGAGATGCCGCGCCGCGGATACGATCCGTTTCTGGAATTCTTCGGCATTCCGCAGGATTACGGCTACGGTGACGGGCGTCCGCAGTACCGCGAGCAGCGGGCCGGCGGTTCGGGTGTCATCATCTCGGAGGACGGCTACATCGTGACGAACAACCACGTCGTCGACGGCGCCTCGAAACTCAAAGTGAAACTCAACGACGGCCGGACGTTCGATGCCAAACTCATCGGCACGGATTCGGCGACGGATCTTGCGCTGTTGAAGGTCGAGGCGAAGGATCTCCCGACGCTGCCCTTCGGGTCGTCGGACGCCCTGCGTCTGGGCGAGTGGGTGCTGGCGATCGGCTCGCCGTTCGATCTGCAATCGACCATCACGGCCGGTATCGTGAGCGCGAAGGCGCGTCAGCTGGGCGCCATCCCGAATGATTTCCGCATCGAGTCGTTCATCCAGACCGACGCGGCGGTGAACCCCGGCAACTCGGGCGGTGCGCTGGTCAACACGCACGGGGAGTTGGTCGGCATCAACACGCTCATCAAGTCGCAGACGGGCAGCTATGTGGGTTATTCGTTCGCCATTCCGGAGACGATCGTGCGCAAGGTGGTGGTCGACCTGAAAGAGTTCGGCGTCGTGCAGCGTGCCCTGCTGGGCATCCAGTTCCGCGTGGTGGATCAGGATTTTCTCGATGCCGAGGGCAAGGATTTGGGCATCAAGGATCTGGGCGGAGCCTACGTGGCGAGCGTGGTCGAAGGCGGAGCCGCTTCGGAGGCGGGGATCCGCAAGGGCGACGTGATTCTGGCCATCGACGGCGTGAAGATCACCGAACCGTCGACCTTGCAGGAGCAGATCGCCCGCCACCGACCCAACGATACGGTCAAATTATCGGTAAAAAGGGACGGCGAGGTGAAACAATTTGAGGTTACTTTGCGTAATAAGGCTGGTAAAACGGAATTGATGACCAAAGAGGACGTCGACGTGGTCGAGGCCCTCGGCGGGAAGTTCGCCGATGCGGGAACCAAACTGTGCCGTGAGCTCGAGATCAAGGGCGGTGTACAGGTGGTCGGCATCAAGGCCGACGGAATTCTGGCCCGGGCCCGCGTCAAGCAGGGATTTGTGATTACGCACATCAACGACCGCCCGGTCTATTCGCTCAATGAGATGCAGCGCATGACCGAGAAGGTCCGTTCGATCGACGGCGTATATCCGAACGGCCGCTCGGCAAGCTACATGCTCGTCGAGTAGTTGCCTTGTCCGCAGGCGGGTTCCACGGAGTGACATTTTCAGGATAGTTAAGTTAATATGCGTCAGTTAAAAATTACGAAGTCCATCACCAACCGCGAAAGCGCCTCGCTGGACAAGTATCTGCAAGAGATCGGCAAGGAGGAGCTCATCACGGTTGAGGAGGAGGTGGAACTCGCCCAACGGATCAAGAAAGGCGACCAGGAAGCCCTCGAAAAACTTACGAAAGCGAACCTCCGGTTCGTGGTTTCCGTGGCCAAGCAATACCAGAACCAGGGATTGAGCCTCCCGGACCTGATCAATGAAGGCAACCTCGGCCTGATCAAGGCCGCCGAGAAGTTCGACGAAACGCGCGGATTCAAGTTCATCTCCTACGCGGTGTGGTGGATCCGGCAGTCGATTCTGCAAGCCCTTGCCGAGCAGTCGCGCATCGTGCGCCTGCCGTTGAACCAGGTGGGCTCGCTCAACAAGATCAACAAGGCGTTCGCGCGCTTCGAACAGGAGCACGAACGTACGCCGTCGCCCGAGGAGCTGGCTACGGAGTTGGAACTCCCGAAGGAGAAGGTAACCGATACGCTGCGGGTCGCCGGACGGCATGTCTCGGTGGACGCCCCGTTTGCCGACGGCGAGGACAACTCGCTGCTCGACGTGCTGGTGAACCCCGATTCGCCGAACGCCGACCGCGGGCTGATCAACGAATCCCTCTCGACGGAGGTCGATCGGGCGTTGGAGACCCTGACCGAACGCGAACGCGACATCATCAAGTACTTCTTCGGCATCGGCTGCTCGGAGATGACGCTCGAAGAGATCGGCGAGAAGTTCGACCTCACGCGCGAACGGGTCCGCCAGATCAAGGAGAAGGCGATCCGCCGCCTGCGCCACTCGTCGCGCTCGAAGCTGCTGAAATCCTATCTGGGGTAGTCGTTGCCCCGTGTGGAATATGAAAAATCGGAGGTTTCCAAAAACCTCCGGTTTTTTTGTGTCGGTGTCGGACGGAACCTGCTGTGGCGGAGAGGCCGCGGCGCCGCTCTGCCTGCGGACATTGCGGGATCGCTGCGGGGCTGTTCCGAGCCGTCGCCGTTCCGGAATTGTCGCCGCACCGGCCCGCTACCAGACGATCGGCGCCTTGCCCTGACTGACGAGGTATTCGTTGGCGCGCGAGAAGTGGCGGCAGCCGAAGAAGCCGCGGTAGACCGAGAGCGGCGAGGGGTGCACGGCTTTCAGAATGAGGTTGCGCTGCGGGTCGGCGATGGCCCCCTTCTTTTGGGCGTAACTGCCCCAGAGCATGTAGACGATCCCCTGCCGGCGCTCGGCAATGGCCCGCACGACGGCATCGGTGAAGGTCTCCCAGCCGCGCCCGGCGTGCGAGGCGGCCTCGTGGGCCCGGACCGTCAGCACGGCGTTCAGCAGCAGCACACCCTGCTCGGCCCAGCGGTCGAGGTTCCCGCTGGCGGGAATCGGGGTCCCGGTGTCGTCGTGGACCTCCTTGAAGATGTTCTGCAACGAGGGCGGGAAGGGCACGCCGTCGCCCACCGAGAAGCAGAGCCCGTTGGCCTGCCCGGGTCCGTGATAGGGGTCCTGCCCGATGATGACGACCTTCAACTCCTCGAACGGACATTTGTCGAAGGCCCGGAAGATATTGCTTCCGCGCGGGAAGATGCGGCGGGTGGCGTACTCCTGCCGCACGAACTCCGTGAGTTGTGCGAAGTAGGGTTTTTCGAACTCCGGGGCGAGAATCTCCTTCCAGTCGGCAGCGATCTTTACATCCATGTTGCAAGGGTATTAAAAACGGATTGTATGATAGGATAAAGGTAGCAAAAAGTTTGACTTTCCGGGACGTTTTTCCTATTTTTACCCGACAAATCTTCGACAGAACCATGAATGGCAAATGGCTGACACTCGTGCTGTGCCTCCTGCTGACGGGCACGGCGCACCCGAATCCGAATCCGGAACCCGTTCGGAATCTTGTTCTGATGATCGGCGACGGCATGGGCCTTGCGCAGGTTTCGATGTTGCAGATCGGGAACGACTACGCCCCGACGGCCTTCGACCGGGCGCAGCAGGTTGCGCTGCTCGTGACCCGCTCGGCGAACAACCGGGTCACGGACTCCGCGGCGGCGGCGACGGCGCTGGCGACGGGCTGCAAGACCGACAACGGAACGCTGGGGGTCGATCCGTCGGGTGTTCCGCTCGAATCGTCGATGGCACGGGCTGCGGCCAAAGGTCTGGCGACGGGCATCGTGGTGACGAGCGCCCTCCAGCATGCGACGCCGGGGGCCTTCTACGCCCATGTCGGAGATCGGGGTGACATGCCGGCGATCACGCGGCAGCTGGCCGCCGCGGACATCGACGTGCTGATCGGCGGCGGGCGGCGATGGCTGGCGGAGCCTTGCGACGACGGCGGGACGTGGTTCGATGCCTTTGTCCGGCGGGGTTACTTCGTGACGGACGACCTCGCGCAGACTCACTCCGTCGGACGGGAAAAGGTGCTGTGTGCCGTCGCGGAGAAGCATCTCCCGAAGGCATCCGAACGCGGGGATTTCCTGCCCCGCGCCACCGAACGGGCCCTGGAACTCCTCGATGCGGCGAGTGCCGGACGCCCGCAGGGGTTCCTGCTGCTGGTCGAGGGATCGCTGATCGACTATGCGCTCCATGCGGGGGATGCCGGCTGGACGCTGGACGAGATGCGGGATTTCGAACGGGCGGTTGCCGCGGCGATGGACTTTGCGGACCGCACGCCGGGGACGCTGGTCGTCGTGACCGGGGATCACGAGACGGGCGGACTGGCCATTTCGGCCAACAAGACGGATTTTACCCTCGGCGAGAACGGACTGCAATACCACTTCTCCACCACGAGCCATACGGCGACGATGCTGCCCGTTTACTTGTACGGTACGGGTGCCGACCGCATCGGCGGGGTAATGGAGAATACGGAGCTGGCGCGGCGGATCATGACACTCCTCGGCGTGGAGTGACCCTTTCCGGGCGTGCTGCAAAACGAAAAGGCCGGGCTTAATGCCCGGCCTTTCTGGCCTCTTCGTCGTCCTTTTCGAGTTTTTCGTCCTCCTCCCAGTCGAACCAGGGGAAGTCGCGGCGTCCGTCGAGCCGGAAGCGGGTGTAGGTGATCGGGAGCCCCATCCCGAGGAAGCGCTCCTCGTAGGCGGTCTTCACCGAAAGCACCTCGTCGGCATGGCCCGAACCGTAGATGTCCGCCTCGGAAACCTCGCACGGAAGTCCGAACCGCCGGATCACCTCGTTCGTGTAGGCATAGAGGTGTTTCGAATCGGTTTTGAGGTTGATGGCTCCGTCGGGGCGCAGCAGCCGGGCGTAGCGTTCGAGGAAGAGCGGCGCCGTGAGGCGTTTCTTGGCCCGGCGGGTTTTGAGCTGCGGGTCGGGGAAGGTGATCCACAGCTCCGCGACCTCGCTTTCGGCGAAGAGTCCGTTGATGAACTCGATCCGTGTGCGGAGGAATCCGACGTTCTTCATGCCGCGTTCCGTTGCGGTCTTGGCGCCGCGCCACATGCGTGCCCCCTTGATGTCGATGCCGATGTAGTTGCGGTCGGGGTCGCGCTCGGCCAGCGCCACGGTGTATTCGCCCTTTCCGCACCCGAGTTCGAGCACGATGGGGTGGTCGTTGTGGAAGAAATCGGCGTTCCAGTGCCCCTTCAACGGGTGGTCCTGTCGGAAAACCTCCTCGAATTCGGGTTGTACGAAGCATTCGAACGTCAGGTTTTCGCGGAAGCGGCGTAATTTGTCTTTTCCCATGTCTGTTCGGCTGATGGTCGTTTTTACGATGGGCGGATTCCGGTTCGGAGTCCGCGATGTCGTTGATTTGTGGTTGTCGGCTCTCCGTCAGTAGCTCTTTGCCAGCCGGATCCCGACGGCCTCCACACCCCGGACGGGACGCACGGGGGTGATGAAAATGCGGTATTCTCCGTTCCGGAGCAGCCGGATCCGCCGGCGGTAGGGGATGAGGGTTTCGTGCTGCAACGCCGCCGGCGTATCCGTCCGGACGATGGCGAGCAGGAACACCTCCTCGAAGCGCAGCGAATCGGGCGACAGCGTGGTGATGCGGACCGTGAGCGTATCTTCCGCGAAACGGTCGTTGTAGCGCAGGAAGATTGCCGCATCGCGCAGCGTCGCGGTATCGGCATTCTCCACCCGAATCCCGGCCGGCCCTTCCCACCGCCGGGAGTTGACATCCACGGCCGAGGTCTGATAGGGGGATCCGCACCCGCCGGCTGCGGCCAGAAGCACTCCTCCTGCAAGCAGGATATGTCCGAAGCGCCGTTTCACCGTCTATTCGTTCCGGGGCGTATTTCCCTCCCCGCCGTTGTTCCGGTTGTCGGAGCGGCCGCCGTCGCGGGGCGCACCGTTCTGTCCGCCGTTCTGTCCGCCGTTGTTGTTGCGGCGGCGGTTGCGACGGTTGCGGTTGCCTCCCTCGCGGTTACCCCCTTCGCGGTTGCTGCCGTTCCCGGCGTTCTCTTGCGGTTCCTGTCCGGATCCGTTCTCCGGACGCGTCTCCCGGTTCCCGTTCTCCCGGGATTCCCGGTTGTTGCGCTTCCCGTTTTCGGACCGCCCGTTCTGTCCGTTCTGTGCACCGCTGTTCTGTCCGTTCTGTCCGTTCTGCCCGCCGTTGTTGCGGCTCCGCTGGTTGCGGCGCTGCGGATTCTCGGATCCGGACTCCCGGGACGGCTGCCCGCCGTTCTCCGAAGCACCCTGCTGTCCCCGGGACGCCCCGTTCTGCGCATTCTGTGCTCCGTTGTTCTGTGCTCCGTTGTTGTTCTGCGCATTCTGGGCGTTCTGTCCGCCGTTGTTGCGGTTGCGGTTCTTGCCTCCGCGCTTGCGGCGCTTGGCCTGGTCGAAGCGCGTGATGCTGTCCTCTTCGGAACGGTAGGTCGGCTCCTCGACCGCTGGACGGATGTCGTCCTCGTGCTGCAACTGCTCGACCTTCTTGCCCTGCCGGTTCAGCGCGAGGATCTCCTTCACGCGCGAGACGGGAAGCGTCGTGACATTGGCCATCGTCTCTTTCGACGACGAGAAGGTCATCGTCCCGGCGAGCACGTCGCTCTTGACCAGGAACCACTCCCCGTCGACGGTCTGCAACGGCTCGCGCAGCCGCGGGAACTCCTTGCGGGCGTCGACATAGGTGTCGTACTCGTACATCATGCAGCATTTGAGCTTCGAGCACTGCCCGGCGAGCTTCTGGGGGTTGAGCGAGATGTCCTGCACGCGGGCGGCGCCTGTGGTGACGCTCGAAAAGCTCGACATCCACGAGGCGCAGCACAGCTCGCGGCCGCAGGCGCCGAGTCCGCCGATGCGTCCGGCCTCCTGCCGGGCGCCGATCTGCTTCATCTCGATGCGGATGTGGAACCGCTCGGCGAAGACCTTGATCAGCTCGCGGAAGTCGACACGCTCGTCGGCGATGTAGTAGAAGATGGCCTTGATCTTGTCGCCCTGATACTCGACGTCGCCGATTTTCATGTTGAGGCCCATGTCTGCGGCGATCTGGCGTGCGGCGATCATCGTTTCGTGTTCGAGGGCGATGGCCTCCTGCCAGCGTTCGATGTCGTAAGGTTTGGCCTTGCGGTAGATCTTCTTGAATTCGCCGTTGTAGGGGTTGAATCCCGTGCGCCGCATCTGGCGGGCGACGAGGTCGCCGGTCAGCGAGACGATTCCGATGTCGTGTCCGGGCGCGGCCTCGACGGCGACGATATCGCCGCGTTTGAGGTCGAGGTGATTGACATTCTGATAGAACGAGCGCCGGGTGTTCTTGAACCGCACCTCGACGATGTCCGAGGGTTCGTTGACGGGGAATTCGTCGAGCCAGGGGGTTTCGTGGAGCTTGAAACACCCTTCGCAGAGCATGGCTTCGGGTTCCGCTCCGCCGTTGCAGAAGGCGCATCCGCGCCCCACCTGGGGTTTGCAGTCGCCGTTATGTTGTTTTTCGATCTCCATTTCGGGTATAATTTGCGTAAAGATACGAAAATTTTTTTATTTCCTTGCGTGAAGTCGTCGGACGCTTCGCCGGATGCGCAGAATCATCAGCAGGGCGGCGCACGAGAGCCCGAACGAGAAGCCGACGTAGAGTCCCGAGGGTCCCATCCCGAGCGAGAATCCGAGGAGATACCCGACGGGGAGGTTCAGCAGCCAGTAGGAGACCAGGGCGATGGGCATGATGATCCGTACGTCCTGAATGCCGCGCAGGATACCGACCGAGACGTTCTGAATGCCGTCCGAGAGCTGGTAGAGGGCGGCGAAGGCCAGCAGCTGCGAGGCGATGGCGATGACCTCGGCGTTGGAGGTGAAGAGCGTGGGGATGAAGTGCCGCAGGGTGATGAAGACCAGCGCGGCGAAGGCGTTCCAGGCCAGCACGAGGTGGTACGAGGCTCTGGCGGCCAGCGAGAGCTCGCCGATGTTGCGTGCGCCGTAACAGTGGGATATGCGGATCGTGGTGGCGGCGCCGATGGACATGACGATCATGAAGGCGCAGTTTCCGATCGTCATGGCGATCTGGTTGGCGCTGATGGTGACGCCGGTCCCGAACCAGCCCATCATGATGCTCGTACCGACGAAGGCCGAGGCTTCGAGGAACATCTGCAACGAGATCGGGCCTCCCATGTGGAGCAGCTGCCGGACATCGGCCCGGGAGAACTTCGCCGGCGAGAAGCTTTTCAGGTAGAGGCGGTAGCGGCTGCGCGAGAGGAAGTATCCGATGATGACGATCATGCCGATCACGCGGGCGAGGAGCGTGCCGAGACCGGCTCCTTCGGCGCCCATTTCGGGTATTCCCCAGCGTCCGTAGATGAAGATCCAGTTGAAGACGATGTTTGCGCCGTTGGCGATGATCGTGGCGTACATTTCGGCCCGGGTGTTTCCGACGCCTTCGAGGAACTGCTTGAAGGCGAAGAAGAGCATGACGGCGGGCATGCTGTACACGAGCATCTTGTAGTAGGGGATGGCGGCGTCGACCACCTCGGCGGGTTGGTTGAGGTGGTACATGAGCGGGATGACGGCATATTGCACGGCGGACATGACCACGCCGAGCAGGCCGTAGAAGAGGATTCCGTTTTGCAGCAGTCCGGCGGATTTTTCGCGGTCGCCCTGCGCATAGAGTTCGCCGATGAGGGGCGTCATGCCGAGGGCCAGGCCGATCGAGGCGATGAAGAGGATGAAGAAGACCGTGCCGCCGAATGACGTGGCGGCCAGCGGCAGTGGGTCGTTGCCTCCGTATTGTCCGACCATGAGGTTGTCGGCCAGCTGTGTGAGGATCTGCCCCAGCTGGGTGAGTACGACGGGCAGCGCCAGTCGCAGGTTCTGCTTGTATTGCTCCCTGTATGTCGAGAAATGGTACATAGGCTCTCTTTTATGGCCCGCAAAGGTACGAAAATCTTCTCCGGAAACGAAACAAAGGGAGGATCTTTTCAAAAAGACCCTCCCTCTTTCTCGGGCGTTGTCGGCCGGGGCGTTCCCGCCGGTGTCAGGCCACGCGGAGCCGGATGCCGGAACCCTTCCCGGATTCGACGATGACCGTGCCGCCCTCGTCCAGCTCGCCGTTGACGATCAGCGCCGAGAGCGGCTCCTCGACCTGTTCCGTGAGTGTCCGTTTGAGCGACCGTACGCCGTAGCGCGCCTCGTAGCCCATGGCTGCCAGACGGCGTTTGGCGCCTCCGGTGATCCGGAGACGGTAGCCGAGGCGCTTCGTGCGTCCGAGCAGCCCCTGCAACTCCAACTCGACGATGCGTTCGACGTCGGCGATTTCCAGCACGCGGAACAGCACGATGTCGTCGATGCGGTTGAGGAACTCCGGGGCGAAGGTCCGCTCCAACGCCTTGCGGTATTCGGACTGCGGGGCGGTTTCGATTCCGGCCTCCTTCGAGGGGGTGCTGTATCCGACCTGCACGGAGCGCTGTGCGGCCTCGCGCGACCCGACGTTCGAGGTCATGATGAGAATCGTGTTGCGGAAGTCGACCGTCCGCCCGGCGCCGTCGGTCAGGCGCCCCTCGTCGAAGAGCTGCAACAGTGTGTTGAAGACCTCGGGATGGGCCTTTTCGATCTCGTCGAAGAGCACCACGGCGTAGGGTTGCCGCCGCACGGCTTCGGTCAGCTGCCCGCCCTCGCCGTAGCCGACATAGCCTGGGGGCGATCCGATCAGCCGGGCGACGTTGTGCTTTTCGGCGTATTCGCTCATGTCGATGCGGATCATTCCGCGGCGTTCGTCGAAGAGCCATTTCGAAATCTCCCTGGCCAGCAGGGTCTTGCCGACGCCCGTGGGCCCGACGAAGAGAAAGACGCCGATCGGACGGTTCTCGTCCTTCAATCCGGATCGTGCGCGGAGGATCGTGCGCGACACGCGCTCCACGGCTTCGTGCTGCCCCACGACGCGGCGTGCGAGGTGGTCGGAGAGTGTTTTCAGCCGCTTGGCCTCGCCGTCCGAGAGCCGTTCGGCCGGGATTCCGGTCATCGAGGTGATGACCTCGCGGATCTGCTCTTCGGTGATCTCCGCAGGGTTGTCTTCGAGCGAGCGCTGCCATTCGGCGCGGCTCTCGTCGAGCTTCGACCGCAGGGCGATCTCGCGCATCCGTGCCGAAGCGGCCTTTTCGTAGACGGCCGCTTCGACGGCTTGGCATCGTTCGCGGCGGATTTCGTGCAGTTCCGTCTGCAAGGCGCGCAGCTCTTCGGGTTCGCAGGCCGTGCGGAGGTGCGCCCGCGAACCGGCCTCGTCCAGTACGTCGATCGCCTTGTCGGGGAAGCAGCGGTCGGTGATGTAGCGCTGTGTGAGCGTCACGCAGGCTTCGAGCGCCGCTTCCGTGTAGCGGACCCGGTGGTGGCGCTCGTAGTGGGGCGCGATGTTGTGCAGGATGCGGAGCGTCTGTTCGGGGGTCGTGGGCTCGACCGTCACCTTCTGGAAGCGCCGTTCGAGCGCCGCATCGCTTTCGATGTTCGTGCGGTATTCGTCGAGCGTCGTGGCGCCGATGGTTTGGAGTTCGCCGCGGGCCAGTGCCGGTTTGAGGATGTTTGCCGTGTCGAGGCTTCCCTGGGTGGCGCCGGCGCCGACGATGGTGTGGATCTCGTCGATGAAGAGGATCGTGTCCCGGTCGCGGCGCAGTTCGTCGAGGAGCTGCTGCATGCGCTCCTCGAATTCGCCGCGGAACTTCGTTCCGGCCACGAGCGCCGAGATGTCGAGGGCGAAGAGGCGTTTGTCGGCGATGGTGTAGGGTACCTCTCCGCGGGCGATGCGCAGGGCGAGGCCTTCGACGATGGCGCTCTTGCCGACCCCGGCCTCGCCGATGAGCATCGGGTTGTTCTTCTTGCGGCGCGAGAGGATCTGCACGACGCGCTCGATTTCGGCGTCACGCCCCACGACGGGGTCGATGCGTCCTTCGCGGGCCAGCCGGGTGAGGTTGACGCCGAATTTGTCGAGGATATGTTCTTTCTCCGCGGGTTTGTTCTCCTCGTGGAAGTCGAGCCGGTGCCCGATGGGGATTTCGGTGCGGAGGTCGTCTCCGAAGGCGAATTTTTGGAGGTCCTGGCCGATCGTCTCGGCGTTTACGCCGTACATTTCCAGCACGCGGGCCGTGGCCGTCGAGCGGTCCTCGGCGATCGTTTGCAGGGCATGGGCCGTCGATACGCTTCTCGCGTTGCGTGTCGAGGCGAGGAGTTCGTCGGTGAACATCCGGTAGAATTCCTCGGGCGTGCGGGTTTCGGGCTGCCGAAGGTCGGTCATCTCGCGTTCGATGCGCAGCCTTACCTGGTAGAGTTCCCAGTCTTGCAGCCGTGCGGAAAGAAGTTGGTAGGCGAGCGACCCCTCCTCGCGGAGGAGTTCGAGCGTGAGGAAATCCTTGAACGAATGCGTCACTCCCGCCTTGGTGGTGTTGAATGCCGCCCGGGCGATGATGCCCTCCAGCGTCTTTGAGATTTTCAGTTGCATGTTGCGTCGTCGTTAGAATTCGCCCTACTAACGGACGGACGCTTCCGGTTATTATGCGGCCTTTATTGTTTACTTTTCGGGCTGCCGCCCTGCGGAGGGCCTATCCGACTGACTGCCGGGGCCATTCGCCGACCTCCATGTCGTGCATTCCGCCCCGGTCGAAGACCATCCGGATGGCGGTGCGGACCTTGTGGAATCCGTATTCGCCGGCCGCCCCCGGGTTGACGGCCAGCAGTTCGTAGACGGGGTCGTACATTACTTTGAGGATGTGCGAATGGCCCGAGATGAAGAGCTTCGGATGCAGCGTCTGAATCTGCTGCACGGCGCGGGGGTCGTAGCGGCGGGGATAGCCGCCGATGTGGGTCATCAGCACCCGCACGCCTTCGCACTCGAACGAGAGGAAGGGCGGGTAAACCCGCCGGGTCATGCCGCCGTCGATATTCCCGCATACGGCGCGCAGGGGTTTGAAGGCGGCGATGCGGTCGGCCAGTTCGAGCGAGCCGATGTCTCCGGCGTGCCAGATTTCGTCGACCTCTTTGAGGAATTCGCGGAGCCGCTCGTCGAAGCATCCGTGCGTGTCGGAGATGATGCCTATTTTTTTCATGACTTTTGCGTTGTGTGTTGCCGGATGGCCGCGGCCTGCTGCTTCCGGCCTTTTCTGCCGTTCCGGTCGTCTGTCGTTTTTGCCGTTCCCGGCCTTTTCTTCCGTTCCGGTCGTCAGTCGTTTTTGCCGTTCCCGACCTTTTCTGCCGTTCCGGTCGTCAGTCGTTTTTGCCGCTCCCGACCTTTCCGACCTTTCCGGCCGCTCCCGGCCCCCTCCTCTATTTGTACTTGTCCTTCCAGAGCCGGGCGATGCGTTCGGCGATCTTGGCTTCGGCGGCGTTCTGCGTGTCGGGTTCGTAGAATTTCGTTCCCGAGAGCGACTCGGGGAGGAACTCCATTTCGGCGAAATGCCCCTCGTAGTCGTGGGCGTACTTGTATCCTTCGGCGTATCCGGCCTGTTTCATGAGTTTGGTCGGGGCGTTGCGCAGGTGGAGCGGGACGGGACGGTTCGTCGTGTCGTGCTCCACGAGCGAGAGTGCTTTTCCGATGGCCATGTATGCCGAATTGCTCTTGGGCGAGGTGGCCAGATAGATGGTTGCCTCGGCCAGCGGGATGCGGGCTTCGGGCATGCCGATCTTGTGGACGGTATCGAAACAGGCGTTTGCCAGCAGCAGGGCGTTGGGGTTCGCGAGTCCGATGTCCTCCGAGGCGAGGATCACCAGCCGCCGGGCGATGAACCTCGGCTCCTCGCCTCCGGCGAGCATGCGGGCGAGGTAGTAGACGGCGGCGTTGGGGTCGCTGCCGCGCACCGACTTGATGAAGGCCGAGATGACGTCGTAGTGCTGTTCGCCGTTTTTGTCGTAGAGGACGATGTTTTCTTGAAGACACTCCTGTACGTATTGGTCGGTGATGATGACCTTTCCGTCGGTGGCTCCGATGATGATGTCGAGGATGTTGAGGAGTTTCCGGGCGTCGCCACCCGCGAAGCGGAACAGCGCTGCGGTTTCCCGCACTTCGATCTCCCGTTCACGCAGTTCGATGTCGGTGTGCAGGGCGCGGTCGAGGAGCGTTTGGAGGTCCTTGTCTTCGAGGGCGCGGAGGATGTAGACCTGACAGCGGCTCAACAGCGGGGAGATCACCTCGAAGGAGGGGTTTTCGGTTGTGGCGCCGATGAGCGTGACGATTCCCTGCTCGACGGCCCCGAGCAGGGAGTCCTGCTGGGACTTGTTGAAGCGGTGTATCTCGTCGATGAAGAGGAAGGGTGATTTTTGGTCGAAAAAGCGCTGTTTTCGAGCCGATTCGATCACTTCGCGGACCTCCTTGACTCCGGATGTAACGGCCGAGAGGGTGAAGAAGGGTCGGTCGAGCTGCGAGGCGACGATCCTGGCGAGGGTGGTCTTGCCGACGCCCGGAGGCCCCCAGAGGATGAACGAGGGGACGTTTCCCGTTTCGAAGAATTTGCGGAAGACGCCTTTCGGGCCCACGAGATGCTCCTGCCCGATGTATTCATCGAGGGAGCGGGGGCGGAGACGTTCGGCCAGGGGAATATTGGGCATGGCATTACGGATTTACGGTGTAAAGATAGGAAAAAATCGCGTATTTCTGCCGATCCAAAGCGGTTTAAGAAACCGCTTCTATGGGCTGCGGGGCCTTCGTGGGGTTTCCGGACCTTTTACCCGCATACGACTATCGAAGCTGTTCCGCTCTTCGACCGATGAAAAAGATTTGATTTTTGCCCGAAAATTCCTATCTTTGTCTTGTCGGCGGGTGCGTCCGCCGCATGACATTGTTGTTTAACGTAAGCGTTACGTTATTGTTCTCGCTAACAAAAAGACCAAAAATTCAGTTGCGAAGGAACGATAAATGTAATGCTCGCGCGTTTGCGCGGGCTTTTATTTGTCGATCGCATGGGTATTGGTCTACCTTGTTAGCCGGTAAATAACTGACCCGTGCATTTTTTATGGAAAAACGGCAATTTCTCTTTACTCTTCTGGGAGTGCTTCTGACGATGCTGCTCCCGACGGGATGCGACCGACAGCTGCAATTCGACTTGGCCGAACGGGAATTCCGCCGCGTGACCGACCTGCAATCCGAGGTGCTTTACGAAGTGCTCTCCTCCTATGCGGCCCACGGTTCCGAACGCTTCGGTTCCCTGCATGCCGGTTATCTGCGCGACGGGACTTTCGATCTGCTCGATTCGCTCGACGACGAGGCCGGGCGCCTGCTCGACCGCATGGTGCGTTTCTGCGACCGACGGACGGTGGGGCGTCTCGCGGTGTGCATAGCCCTGCGGGAGCGGTTGTCGCGGCGGTTCAACGACGCCGTGATGCCTTTCATCTACCGTTCCTATCCACCGTCCTGGGAGGCGCTCGAACCCGATGCCGGGGAGTGGTTTCGCCGACTCGATGCCTGCCGGCGGTCCCGCCGCGAATAGAAGCCGCGAATGGATGCCGCGAGTGGATGCCGCGAGTGGGCACTGCGGATCGACCGGGAGCCTTCCTGCCGTGGAAAGGTCCCCGGTCGGTTTATGTATGGCCGGACCGGGACGCGCCCCGGCCCTTTCGCTCCTTCCGGCCCTTTCGCTCCTTCCGGCCCTTCCGGCCCTTCCGATCCTTCCGGTTCTCCCGGTCTTCCCGATTCTTCCGCTCCTCCCGATCCTTCCGGTTCTCCCGCCCTTCCCACTCCTTCCCACTCCTTCCCACTCCTTCCCGCTCCTTCCCGCTCCTTCCCGCTCCTCCCGGCTCTCCCGGTCTTTCCGATCCTTCCGCTCCTCCCGCCCTTTCCGCTCCTCCCCGCTCTTCCGGCGGCCCGATGTGCTGATGAAATACCGCAGAGTGCGGGATTCTGTGAAAAAATCGTATCTTTGTATTCGTTGAACCCGAAAAATTACGTTCAGATGGAAATCATCGACCCCCAGCCGACCTCCGGGGCGGCATCCCAGACCGCTTCGACCGCCTCCGCATCGCGGCCCGATGCGGTGAAACCGGACAATTATCTGGCGTGGGCCATCGTCAGCACGATTCTCTGCTGCCTGCCGTTCGGCATCGTGGCCATCGTCTATGCCTCGCAGGTGGATACCTATTGGTTTGCCGGCGACCATGAAGCCGCCCGGCGTTCCTCGAAAAGGGCCCGGACGTGGACGTGGGTCTCGGTCGGAGTGGCGGCTTTCTGCTGGCTCGTCTACCTGCTCCTCGTGTTTGTCTTCGCGGCGGCGGTTTCGCTGCCCCTGTTCGATCTCTGATTGACGCGGAAAAGACTCTGGATCGTCCTCCCGATCGCCGTGGCGGGGATGGCGGCGCTCTACTATGCGGTCGATCCGTCGCACGACGTATGGCTGCCCCGCTGCCCGTTCCATGCACTGACGGGCTGGGACTGCCCGGCCTGCGGCGGACAGCGGGCCCTGCACAGCCTGCTCCACGGACGCTTCGGCGAGGCGCTGCGCTTCAATCCCTTTCTGGTCGTGGCGGTTCCCTATCTGCTGGCCGTGGCGTGGACCTCGCTCGACGACGGCCCGGCGGCCCGGCGGCTCCGCCCGATCGTGCAGCACCGCTGGCTGGCCTGGGCCTATTGCGTGCTGTTCGTCGTCTGGTGGGTGGTGCGCAACCTGCCGGGGGTGATTCCGTGAGTCGCGGATGCCCCGATGGCCCTGATCACCCCGATAGCCTGATAAATCCGATGGTCTGATCACCCGATGGCCCGGTACCCCCCCCCGATAACCCGATAAAAAAACGGTCCGGAATTTCCGGACCGTTTTTCTTGTGGCCGTATGGCCGTCTCCGCGCTATGCCTCGGGCTTGCGCAGTTCGAGACAGAGCTCGTCCAGCTGTGCCTGGTCGATATAACCCGGGGCGTCGAGCATCATGTCGCGCCCGGCGTTGTTCTTCGGGAAGGCGATGTAGTCGCGGATCGACTCCGAGCCGCCGAACAACGAGCACAGACGGTCGAAACCGAAGGCCAGACCTCCGTGAGGGGGAGCGCCGTACTTGAAGGCGTTCATCAGGAAGCCGAAACGGGCCTGTGCCTCGTCGGGCGTGAATCCCAGCAGTTCGAACATCTTCTCCTGCAACTTCGAGTCGTGGATACGGATCGAGCCGCCGCCGATCTCCGTGCCGTTGCAGACGAAGTCGTAGGCGTTGGCCCGCACGCGGCCCGGGTCGCTGTCGAGGTAGGCGATGTCCTCGGGTTTGGGCGAGGTGAAGGGGTGGTGTACGGCGTAGTAACGCTGCGTCTCGTCGTCCCACTCGAACAGGGGGAAGTCGACGACCCACAGCGGAGCGAACTTCTTCGGGTCGCGCAGCCCCAGCTGCTGGGCCACTTCGAGGCGCAGGGCGCAGAGCTGCGTCAGCGTCTTGAACTTCTTGCCGCAGAGGATGAAGACCATGTCGCCGGCCTGGGCGCCGCAGCGCTCGGCCATGGCACGCACCTCGTCGGGCGCGTAGAACTTGTCGATGGAGGACTTCACGCCGCCTTCGGCCTCCATGCGGATCCAGATGAGCCCCTTGGCGCCGATCTGCTGCCGCTTGACGAACTCCGTGAGGGCGTCGATCTGCTTGCGCGTGTAGGAGGCGCAGCCCGGGGCGGCGAATCCGGTGATGTACTCGGCGTCGTCGAAAACGCTGAACCCATGCCCCTTGGCCAGGTCGGTCATATCGGAAAACTCCATGCCGAAACGCAGGTCGGGCTTGTCCGAACCGTACTTCTCCATGGCCTCGATCCACGGCATGCGGCGCAGCGGCTCGGGAAACTCGATACCCAGCACGGTCTTGAACATGTGCTTGGCCCAGCGTTCGAAGATTCCGAGCACGTCCTCCTGCTCGACGAACGACATCTCGCAGTCGATCTGCGTGAATTCTGGCTGACGGTCGGCGCGCAGGTCCTCGTCGCGGAAGCAGCGCACGATCTGGAAGTAGCGGTCGTAGCCGGCGACCATCAGGAGCTGTTTCAGCGTCTGGGGCGACTGCGGCAGTGCGTAGAACTGGTTCGGGGACATGCGGCTCGGGACCACGAAGTCGCGGGCGCCTTCGGGTGTGGAGTTGACCAGATAGGGGGTCTCGATTTCGAGGAATCCCTCGTCGGAGAGGAACCTCCGGATCTCCTGGGCCATCTTGTGGCGCAGGATCAGGTTGCGTTGCAGGGGCGGGCGCCGCAGGTCGAGGTAGCGGTACTTCATGCGCAGGTCGTCGCCGCCGTCGGAGACCTCTTCGATGGTGAAGGGCGGGACTTCGGCCTCGTGGAGTACCGTGATGCGGCTTGCCGAGACTTCGATCTCGCCGGTGGGCATCTTGGGGTTCTTGGCCTCGCGTTCGACGACCTGGCCCTCGACCTGGATGACCCATTCGCGGCCGAGGCGTGCGGCGGTTTCGCGGGCTTCGGCGGGGGAGTGCTCCTCGACGACGATCTGCGTCAGCCCGTATCGGTCGCGCAGGTCGATGAAGGTCATGGCGCCGAGGTTTCTGATCTTCTGCACCCACCCGGCGAGGGTGACGGTTTCATGGACGTTGCAGGCACGCAGGCACCCGCAAGTATGCGTTCTGTACATGACGATGTAGGTTTGTTGTTTTTTTAACCCACAAAGTTAATAACTTTTACGGATAAAAAGGCGTCGGGGCTGAAAAAAACGGTTTCCGGCGCCGGGGTTTCTGCGGGGGAGCCGGGCCGGGGATTTGGAAATCCGGGGAAAAATCGCGTTTTTTGCGAAAAAATCGACATGGATCAGCGACAAATCGATGAAAAATTCATGCGGCTCGCACTAAACGAGGCCCGAAAAGCGTTGCATGAACAGGAGGTACCCATCGGGGCGGTGGTCGTAGCCGGAGGCGCGGTGGTCGGCCGGGGGCACAACCTCGTGGAAACGCTGGCGGACCCGACGGCGCACGCGGAGATGCAGGCCCTGACGGCTGCGGCCGCGACGCTCGGCGGCAAGTATCTGCCGAAGAGCACGTTGTACGTCACCGTGGAGCCGTGCATCATGTGTGCCGGGGCGATCGGCTGGGCGCAGGTCGGACGGGTGGTCTGGGGTGCCGACGATCCGAAGAAGGGTTTCCGGCGTTACAGCGGGTCGGTTTTTCATCCGAAGACGGAGGTGGTGTCGGGTGTTCTCGCCGCGGAGTGCGAGGCATTGATGACCTCTTTTTTCGCGGGTTTGCGGGAATAGATTTGGCGGAAGTGGAAAATTTTTCGTATTTTTGTCCCCAACGTGTCTGTCCGGCCTGGCGTATGCCGGCGGGGTGCGGAGAGTGAGGGGGGGGGTGAGTGAGAATGGGTGCGAAGAAAGAGAAGGGTGCGGAGAGTGAGAATGGGTGCGGAGAAAGAGAAGGGTGCGGAGAGTGAGAATGGGGGCGGAGAAAGAGAAGGGTGCGGAGAGTGAGAATGGGCAGGGAGAATTAGAGAGAGTGAGAGGGGCAGGGAGAGAAGGGCACGGGGGAGCGGGGATTCCGGGCCGCGGGCTGTCGCCCGTCCGGAGTGCGGATGCAAACGGAACCTCAAAAAACGTAAAACATAGAAAACCATGAAAAAGATCTTTGTTTCGGCCGTAGCGCTGATGGCAGCACTGACGCTTTCGGCACAGGAGGATGTTACGACGATTTTCAACGAAGCCGGTGCGGCGTTCAACGCCAAGGACTTCGCCGGGGCTGCCGCCAAGTTCGAGCAGGTGATCGACCTGGGTATCGACAACGACGAGGTGGCATCGCAGGTGGCGACCGCCAAGGCGACGCTTCCCAAATGCTACTACTATCTGGGCGGCGCAGCGATCAAGTCGCAGAACTACGACGAAGCGTTGAAGCAGTTCAGCAGGTCTGCCGAGCTGGCCGAGCTTTACGGTGACATGACCCAGATGTCGAAATCGAACGGCTGGGTGGCCAAGATCTACCAGATCCAGGGCGGCGATGCCTTCAACAACAAGGATTATGTGACGGCCGCATCGGTCTTCGAGAAGGGCTACAAGGCCGATCCCGACAACACGGGCATGGCGCTGAACCTGGCGATGAGCTACTGCGAGATGGGCGAGTACGAGAAGGGCATGGACATCTACGAGGCCATTGCCGCCAAGACGCACCCGAAATATGCCGAGGATGTGGCCCAGGCGAAGGAGATGATGGCGCTCTACACGAACAACAAGGTCGCCGGGATGCAGCAGGCCGGGGATTTCGACGGCATCATCACGATGGCGGATGCCCAGCTTGAAAAGAATCCCGCAAGTGCGCTGTTCCAGAAGGTTCGCTTGCAGGCTTATTCCGGCAAGAAGGACTACGCGAAGGTGATCGAACTGGGTCAGGCCGCTGCCGACGCCCAGACCGACGAGGAGGACCGCAGCCTGATGTACTACGTGCTGGGTGCGGCCTACAACGCCCGTGAGATGCGCGATCAGGCCATTGCCGCTTTCCAGAAGGTGACCGCCGGCGAGGCTGCCGAGAATGCCAGGGCTGCTCTGGCCGAGTTGCAGAAATAACGGCCCGGGCACACCCCTCCTGACAAAATCCGGGAAAGCCCCTCTCCGGAAAACGAAGGGCCCGGCAGTTCCCGAAGAAATCCCTTGAAAACCGCTCCGACGTTCTGCGCCGGAGCGGTTTTTTGCGTGCCTGCTCCTCCTGCCGCCGACATCGCCTGTTTGCGTTCCTTTTGTCCGCCGGTCCCGGTATTCCGTTTTGGTACGATATGTGTGTGCATCATGCGGAACTGTTGCAAACCGAACCATGGAAAAGGAAACATACGAGAGACCAGAGGTCGAGGTGATCGAGGTCTGTATCGAACGGGGATTTGCCGTCTCCGACGTGGACGGCGATATCGAGGGTTTTGATCGGGACGAATGGGCATGAAACGATGGATGATGGCTACCGTGATCGGCTGCGGGCTGGCGTGTGCCTGCACGGATGATCGGACCGGGGACCCGGTCGGGCAGCAGACGGTGACACGCCGCGTGCGGATCGAGGCTGCCGCGCCCGGTACCCGGACGGAGCTGGCCGGCGACGGATACAACGTGCTGTGGAGCCCCGGCGACCGGATCGGGGTCTATGTCGAGAGCGGCGGTACGGTTACGACGTCCAATGCGCCGCTGACCTTCGAGGGGTCGGCTCCCTCCTCCGGCGGGACGTTCAGCGGGGAGATCACCCTCACCGAAGGGGCCTCCTCCTATACGCTCTATGCCTATTATCCCTATTCGGCCGAGAGTTCCGCGGAGCCGACGAACGTCGCCTTCACGCTCTCGGCGCAGCAGACGCAGACGACGGCGGGGGATTCGTCGCATCTGGGCGACAGCGATTTTCTGGTGGCCGGGGCCGTGACGAGCGCCACGGGCGACTTCGGACCGCTGACGTTCAGCCACGCCTTCGCCGTGGTGGAGGTCGACCTCACGGGGTCGGGGACGATGGCCGGGAAGAGCGTCGAGTCGGTGATGCTTTTCGGGACGGATGCCGCGACGGTCTCCTCGTCGGGGACGCTTTCGGGGACGGCCAACATGACGGGCGGATTCACGTTCGACCTCACGGCGACGTCGAATGCCTCGGCAACCTATGCGGGCGGGGA
This sequence comes from Alistipes sp. An66, assembly GCF_002161445.1. Lineage (GTDB taxonomy): Bacteria > Bacteroidota > Bacteroidia > Bacteroidales > Rikenellaceae > Alistipes > Alistipes cottocaccae. Next base: position 235,749 of record NZ_NFHT01000002.1, on the reverse strand, counting down.
GGCGCAGATCAACTATTGCGGCGTTACCTTCGCGGAGCCTCCGACGCTCGGCACGCAGCCGGTGAAGGCCTATCTGACGGTCAATCCGGCGGATTATTCGCAGGGCGGCGGCGTGGTCTACGTCGTGGTGAGCACGACGGACGGCTATACGTCGACGTGGTCGATGCCGGGGATCGTGATTTCGCCGGCGCAGATGCCGGTCATCACGCAGGATGTCTCGACGGGAGTGGCGACCGGGCCGACCGTCAGTCTTTCGTCGTCGGCCGAGACGGCGAACTGCTATGTGGTTTCGACGCCTTCGCAGAGCTACTCGTTCGATGCCACGGTGGCCGGGAACGGCGTCATCACGGACGATCTGCTGGCGGCCGTCCAACGCTTCGAGGGGCGCACGCTGTCGGCCCAGATTACGGGCGGCGGGTATGCGAAGCTGCTGTGGCAGAGCCAGCCGTGGCTGATCGAGCCGGGGAGCATCGCCTATGCCGACGGGCAAATCACCTTCTCCCTGACGGAGCGTCCCACGGCCTTGGGCGGGAATGCCGTGATCGGGCTCTATACGGATGCGTCGTCGGACGAGGCGCTGTGGAGCTGGCACATCTGGGTGACGGACCAGACGAACGAGGAGTTGCAGGCGGCGGCCGAGACCTATACGATGTATTCGACCTACGAAACGGCCTACGGTGCGGGCTCGGCGCAGATGATGGACCGCAACCTGGGGGCCATTTACAAGGAGGACGGACCTTATGCGCGGTCGTTCCGGGCATCGCTCTACCAGTGGGGGCGGAAGGATCCCTTCCCGTGGGGCGATGTGGTCTACGATGCCGACAGCAATCCCTACAACTACCTTTCGGAGTGGACGGCAGTCCAGGCGACGGGCTCTCCGGGGCAATACGTCGGCTATACGGGCAACACGTGGTACGCCACGGCGCATCCCGACACGTTCATCGCCACGGTTCCCGGCTCCTCCTACGACTGGTACTGGGGCGGGGGACAGGGTACGACCTCGGACTACCGGAACAATTCGCTGTGGGGGAATCCGAACGGCACGACCGTCGGTCAGGAGACGACCAAGACCCTGTTCGACCCGTGCCCTCCGGGCTGGAAGGTTCCGCATCCCTACGTTTTCAGCGGGTTCACCCAGACGGGTGCCACGACTTCGGTGTCGAGCGGCGGCGTGGAGGTTTCGGGGACGTTCGTCCAGGGCTGGAACTTTGTCTACGACGGCTCTTCGACGACCTACTATCCGGGTGTCGGGTACCGTTACGATGAATACGGGGTCTTTTTCTTCACACCGTCGGGATATTACTGGACCAGCTCTCCGGCCTCGTCCGATTCGTTCGGGGCGTGGACCTTCGGGTTGACTTCGGCCACGGTTTACGAATGTTATTCCGATCCGCGCGGTTTCGGGCTTCCGATCCGCTGCCAGCGGGATTGACCTTCTGCGGCGTACGGCCGGTGACGGAGCCCCGGACCGCGGACAGATCTTCTCCGATATGGCGAACGCCCTCTTTGTCAGTGCAAAGAGGGCGTCTGCCGTTCTTCGGCATCCGCTCCGCTCTTCCAGCCGTCGGTTGCTCTGCGTTCCCGGATGTTGCCGCGGATGCGTTCCAGTCCGCTGCGGGTGAGGGGAGTCCGTCCGCACAACAGCCCGAATTGCTCTCCGTCCATTGCCTGCCACGCTGCGGCATCCATCGCCGAGGGATCGAACAGCGGGTCGAAGGTCCGGTTCCGGTGCTGCGGTGCGCGCCGGTTCCAGGGACAGCAGCTCTGGCAGGCGTCGCATCCGAAGATCCAGCCGTCGAGGTCGATCTCCGTGTCGGGTTTTCGCTCGATGGTGTGGCAGGCGATGCAGCGGGCCGTGTCGATGCCGCGTCCGGGCATGACGGCCCCCGTGGGACAATGCTCCACGCAGGCACGGCAACTCCCGCAGTGCGATTCCTCGAAGGGGGTGTCGTAACGGTCCGTCTCTTCGGTGAGGATCAGCTCTCCGAGCACCACGAAACTCCCGAACTGCGGCGTAATGAGCAGCGACTGCCGTCCGATCCATCCCAGCCCGGCCTCCCGAGCCAGCAGTTTCTCGGTCAGGGGGGCCGTGTCGACGAAGGCGCGTCCGCGGAGGCCGGGGGTTGCGCTCTTCAACCGCTCGAAGAGTTCGCGGAGCATTCTCCGCAGCGACGTGTGGTAATCCTCGGCACAGGCGTAGGATGCGATCTTCGTGCGATGTCCGTCGGGGTATCCGTCGCTTGCCCGATTCTTGTAGGCCACGGCGCAGACGACGGCCGTTCGGGCGCCGTCGACCAGCAGGCGGGGGTCGAAGCGTTTTTCGGCGTTGCGTTCGAGGTATCCGAGCGAGGAGTGGTATCCGCGTGCGATCCATTCGCGGAAGCGTTTCTCTCCGTCATCCAGACGGCGGCAGGGGGCAATCCCGCAGAGGTCGAATCCGGCTGCGGCCGCGCATTTCTTGATGTGGGAATGGTCGAGCATGCTGATAATTTGCGCTAAAAATAGTGTTTTTTGACCGGAAATTCGTAATTTTGTCCCGGAAATTGCGTTATTGTAACGGACAACAAAGATTACGGAATGACTATAAATACACTTTACGAGTTGGTCCGCCACAGTGTCGAGACGTTTGCGTCCCGAATCGCCTATTCGATGTTCGACGGCGAGGACGTAACCTATGCCGAGGCGGGTCGTCGTATTGCGAAGGTTCAGGATATTCTGGTCTCTTCGGGGCTCCGTCCCGGAGACAAGGTCGCCCTGTTGAGCAGCAACATGCCCAACTGGGGGATCTGTTATTTTGCCGTCACTTCGGCGGGAATGGTCGTCGTTCCCATCCTTCCGGACTTTTCGAGCGAGGAGCTCGACATGATCATCGAACATTCGGAGGCCCGGGCGCTGCTCGTCTCGGACCGCCTTTTCACGAAACTCTCGCGGCAGACCATCGACCGGCTGAACGTCGTCGTCCGCACGAAGAATCTGGGCGTCATCGCACAGCATACGCGCGAACAGGGCTCGACGGGCATTCCGCAGCCCGACGATCTGGCCGTCATCATCTATACGTCGGGTACGACCTCCAAGCCGAAAGGCGTGATGCTGACCCACCGGGCGCTGTGCCGGCAGGTCGACATTTCGATGTCGATCTTTCCGGTGCACGGCGACGATACGTTCCTTTCGGTGCTTCCGCTGTCGCACACCTACGAGTGTTCGATCGGCATGATCTATCCCTTCTCGGAGGGGGCGCGTGTGGTCTACATGGACCGTCCGCCCACGGCGTCGGCGCTGATGCCGGCCCTGCGGAGCGTGCGGCCTACGGTGATGCTGATCGTCCCGCTGGTGATCGAGAAGATCTACCGGCATCAGGTCCTTGCGAAGTTCCAGTCGAACAATTTCTGGCGCACGCTCTACCGCATCGGGTTCATGCGGCGCTACCTGCACCGCGTGGCGGGCAAGAAACTGATGAAACTCTTCGGCCGCCGGCTGCGGTTCCTCGGCATCGGGGGCTCGAAACTCGATCGGGGCGCCGAGCGTTTCCTGCTGGAAGCAAAGGTTCCCTACGCCATCGGCTACGGACTCACCGAGACGGCACCGCTGCTGGCGGGTGCAGCTCCCTCGCAGGTGCGTCTGGGCTCGACGGGGCCGCAGGCGCCGGGCGTGCAGTTGCGACTGGAAAACGTGAATTCCGAAACCCGCCAGGGCGAGATCGTGGCGCTGACGCCGAGCATCATGCTGGGCTACTACAAGAACCCCGAAGCGACGGCCGAGGCCTTCACGGCGGACGGCTGGTTCCGCACGGGCGATCTCGGGGAGTTCGACAAGGAGGGCTGGCTCTACATCAAGGGGCGTCTGAAAAACATGATCGTGGGACCCGGCGGGGAGAACATCTATCCGGAGGATATCGAGAGTGTGCTGAACTCGCACGTCTGCATTGCGGATTCGATCGTCACGGAGCAGGAGGGGCGCCTGGTGGCGCTGGTTCACTTCAACCGGGAGGAGATCGAATCGATGATCGACGACTGGCGCGAGGAGTGGGCGACGAAGAAGGAGGCGTGGGAGGCGAAGACCGAGCAGTTGAAGAAGGAGATCATGGATTTCGTGAATGCGAAGGTGAGCCGGTTCTCGCGGATTTCGGAGGTCGTGGAGGAGAAGGAGGAGTTCGTGAAGACGCCGACGCAGAAGATCAAGCGATTCCTCTACAACAAGAATACGGCGAAGGATGCGAAGGGGAAGTCCGGGGATCCGGAGGACTCTTCGACGGCTTCGGCCGCTTCGGTTTTGGATTCCGGATCGTCGGTTCCTGACGCTTCGGAGCGTCCCGTCGCCGGGCGCTCCTGACCCGGGGGGGGAAGACCGGGGGAGACCGAGAGAGAATCGGGGGAGAATCGGAAAACAAGAGACCGCACCGATCAACGGTGCGGTCTCTTGTTTTGATCGCTATGTTCCTGCTGTTTTCGGTATTTTCGGTTTTCCTTGCTCCCCGGTTTTCCTTGCTCCCCGGTTTTCCTTGCTCCCCGGTTTTCCTTGCACCTCCGGCTTTCCTTGCTCCTCCGGCTTCACTGCCCCCCTCCTGCTTCTGACCGCTCCTTCCGGTTGCAGGCCACTCCGGCTATTCGGGGAGTTCGAGGGTGTCGAAAAACTCTTTCAGCGTGGTCCCGTAGTAATTGCACAGCCGGGAGAGGGTGCTGACGGTGATGTTGTATTTAGCCGTTTCTATTTTCCCGATGTGTATGCCCGTATCTTCGTAGACTACCTCCTGCGACACACCCTTGCCTGCCCGCAGTACTTTGAGCCGGCAGGCAATGGCCTCCAAAAGGTTTGTATCTCGCCACGGTTGCTTCATTAGAACAAAGAAACATCCGCTTTGAATCTTTTTGTAATGATTTATACATCATTAATGATTTTTTTCTTATCTTTGCTTCCGGAAAAGATTCCGATGGGAGATTCCCGAGCCGGTTTTGCGGGGAATTTCCGGTCGGAGTGCGATACGGCGGAGCAAGAGAAGGGTGAGTTGCGTCACATTCAATTTGAATTCTTCAAAACCTTCTCTTCTCCGCTGTTTTTTATCATGTGCTCCCGGGTTTCAATCCGCTGTCCTGCCGCTCCCGTCGCTGTTCTCTATCTGCCATTCTGCCGCTGTCCTCGCTCCTGCGCTCCCGCCGGGGACCATCCGACCCCGTATCCCCGCGCTTCCGCACCTCTTCTCTCTGTCCTCGCTCCTGCGTCCCCGCCGGGGTCCTCCGACCCCGCATCCCCGCGTTTCCGCACCTCTTCTCTCTGTCCCGCTTCCGCGCTCCCGCCTGGGCCCTCCGACCCCGCATCCCCGCGTTTCCACACCTCTTCTCTCTGTCCCGCTTTCGCGCTCCCGCCGGGGCCCTCCGGCAGTCCGGCCCTCCCCCTCCCTCCCATGAAAAATCCTCCCCGGAATTCCGGAGAGGATTTTTCGTGAGCAGAGCTCCGTCCACACGGTGCTCGCCCCTTTGCTTTTGTGGTTTTGGTGGCTTCTGCGGCGGAATGTTACTGCTCTTCGCCCGACCGATTCAGTGTGCCGAATCAATCGGCTCGGGTCTGTCGCCTACGTCGATGAGGTTCTCCTCCGAAACACCCAGCGAGCGGTAGTAGTCGTTCAGCTCGGCCACCACGTTGCGGCGCCCGGCATAGCTGGCCAGATAGTAGACGTCGCCCAGCTGGTCGAGCTTCTCGTCGATCAGGTCCGAAACCATGTCGCCCTGCGCCCCGTCGAAACGGAGGTAGTACTCGATGTACTCGATCAGCGTGTGGGCATATTCCAGCAGCAGGGCATCGCCCTTCTCGGCCGCCCCCTCGGCACCCATGGCCGATGCGGCGTAGTAGGCTTCGAGGAAGGGATAGGTGTTCGAGTCGGTGAAGCGGATCTGCGACGTCGGCAGTTTTTCGAGGCCCAGGTCGAGCAGTTCGACGGCTTCGTCGACCTTGTCTTCACGCAGCAGCTCCTTGGCCACGCGGGCGAAGGCGTCGCGGGCATGCGAGGCCGAGAGGTTGTACTGGATGAAGTAATCGACGTAAACCCGCGGGTCGTTGAGGTTTCCGTAGCGGAAGGTCTCTTTGAGCAGAGGAGCTGCATAGTCGGTGTCGATGCGTCCGATCTCGTAAGGATTCTGCACCGGCGTGAGGATCGGGACGAAACGGTAGGCATAGCCGTCGAATTGGAGGTAGTCCATCAGCCCGAGGTCTTGCAGGATGTAGACCTGCGTGAAGTAGAGCGGACGCTTCCAGTCGAAGTGGGCCAGCATGTCGAGAATCATCAGCTGGCTCTTGTCCACCGAATTGCGGCGGATGTTGAGGTAGACCGTGTCGACCATCTTGTCGCGGTCCTTCTCGGCGACGATGCCCGAAGCGATGGCGTTCTCCTTGTTCACGGGCAGGGCGATGCGCTTCGCGGGTATGTAGTCGGACATCGTTCCGTCGGAGAGCTTGACCTGGCTGCGGGGGTCGTCGCTGCGCACGAAGTCGATCACCTCGCGGATCTCCGGGATGCGATCGAGCTGCTTGTCGATCACCGGCACCAGATCGTTCGTGTAGGTGTACTTGTGTTTGGGCAGCGAGAAGGGGACTCCGGGGGCCTCGTTGGCGCGGGTCTTCATCTCGTCGATGTACCACTCGCCGCCGAGGTACGACGTGTTCATGATCCGCACGTCGGGCCGCACGCCGTAGACCTCCTGGTTGTTCCACAGCGGGAAGGTGTCGTTGTCGCCGTAGTTGAGGATGATCGAGTTGGGGAGCGTCGATTGGAGGTAGTTCCAGCCGATGTCGCGGGCCATGGTTCGGTGCGAACGGTCGTGGTCGTCCCAGTTCTGTGCGGCGAGGATTGCCGGGACACCCATCGAGACGACGGTGGCGGCGACGGCGACGGCCGTCGTGCGGCGTTTGGCGATCCACTCGAAGAGGTCGCGCAGGGCCAGCACGCCGAATCCGATCCAGATCGAGAAGGCGTAGAACGATCCGGCGTAAACGTAGTCGCGCTCACGGGGCTCGCCGGGCGAGGTGTTGAAGTAGAAGACCAGCGCCACGCCCATCATGATGAAGAGCCACATGACGATCGAGAAGTTGCGCGGGTCGCGGTTCAGCTGGTAGACCAGCCCGATCAGCCCCAGCAGGAAGGGGAGGAAATAGTAGGTGTTGCGTCCCTTGTTTTCGGCGATTTCGCGCGGCAGGTTGTCCTGCGGTCCGAGGTACATTTCGTCGATCCAGTCGATTCCCGAGAGCCAGTTTCCGTCGGTGATCGTCGTCCGGGAGGGCTGGATGTCGCTCTGGCGTCCGACGAAGTTCCACAGGAAATAGCGCCAGTACATGTACGAGAGCTGGTAGTTGAAGAAGAAGTAGAGGTTTTCGCCGAAGGTCGGCTCCACGATGCTGTGCGTTTCGCCGTAGGCATCCGTGTAGTAGTGCTTGCGTCCGTAGTCGAGCACCTCGCCGCGCATCGGGCGTCCCTGTTCGTCGCGCAGCACCTCGCCGTTCTCGTCGCGCAGCGTTTCGGTCTTCGTGCGGTAGGCGGCCCACTGCTTGTACTCCTTCTCGCCCTTGGCGTAGTTCCACATCCGCGGGAAGAGGGTCCTGAACTCCGGCGAATGGGTGTATCCCGTCAGCACGGAGGCGCGTTTGTACCTGCCGTCCTCGTCGAGGTACCAGACGTTCTTCTCCGTGACATCCTCGGGGGGCGCCGAATACTGGGCTCCGTAGACGAGCGGGCGGCTGCCGTACTGGTCGCGGTTGAGCACCGAGAGCAGCGCGTGGGGATTGTTCGGGTTGTTGGAGTTCATCGGCGGATTGGCTGCGGCGCGGATGGTCATCGAGGCGTAGGAGGAGAATCCGACGAGCACCATCGTGGTCGAGAGCAGGAAGAGGTTCAGCACGACGCGGCCCTTCTGGTGGGCCTTCCAGGCGGCCCAGCCCAGCCCGAGGATCAGTGCCAGGGCGAAGAGCACCATGCCCGAGTTGACGGGCAGTCCGAACGTGTTGACGAAGAGCGTGTCGACCTGTGCTCCGAGCCAGACGGTATAGGGGATGATGATGTTGTTCAGGAAGATGATCAGCGCGCCGGCCAGCAGGGTGGTGCCGATGACGCCCCGCCAGGTGATGTGCTCTGTCTTGCGGAAGTAGTAGATGAAGACCAGTGCGGGGATGCAGAGCAGGTTGAGGATGTGGACGCCGATCGAGAGTCCCATGAGGTAGGCGATCAGGACGATCCAGCGCGAGGCGTGGGGCTGGTCTGCCTGCTCCTCCCATTTGAGCATGAGCCAGACGACCAGTGCCGTGAACATCGACGAGAGGGCGTAGACCTCGCCTTCGATGGCCGAGAACCAGAAGGTGTCGGTGAAGGTGTAGGCCAGGGCTCCGACGGCTCCGGCGCCGAGGATGGCGATGATGCTGCGCGGGGTGAGCTCCTCGCCGCGGCGCGTGGCCAGACGGCGGGCCAGGTGGGTGATCGTCCAGAAGAGGAAGAGGATGCAGAAGGCGCTGGCCAGCGAGTTCATGGCATTGACGGTCATGCCCACGTAGTCGGGGTTCCCGAAGGCGAAGAGTGTGGCCAGGCGGGCGAGCATCATGAAGAGCGGGGCTCCGGGCGGGTGTCCGACTTCGAGTTTGTAGGAGGTGGCGATGAACTCCGAGCAGTCCCAGAGGCTCGACACGGGTTCCATGGTCATCAGATAGACGACGGCCGCGATGGCGAAGACGCCCCATCCGACGAGGTTGTTCCAACGTTTGAAAAGCTGCATATCGGTCTGTTCCTAATTATTTGCGGAATGAACGCAAAAGTAGTGATTTAACGCGTTTTTTCCAATCGTTCGTATGCGGAATCTGCTTTTGGGGCTTCGATTCTTCGTGCTCGCGGTCGGGTACCTGCCGATCCCGGGCGCGTTCGATACCGGTTTTCGGCTCGTTGTCCACATATTCGAGTCGGGGCGTGTTGCGTGTCCGGTTCTTTTTCTGATTCTGCCGGAGGGCGGCTTCCGGGGCGTTTCCGGCCGCGGATGCCGGGGAATTCCCGGCGTCGGGGGTTGCCGTTTTCCGCCGGGGCGCTGTTTCCGTCGTATTTTCGGGCGCGGGGGAAGCTGCTTTCGTCGCGCTTTCGGGGGCGGAGACTTCTTTTTTTGCGGGGACGGTCGTTCCCGGCATCTCCCCGGCGGCGGAGCCTGCCGCAGCAGGGGCCTTCCCGGCGGGATCCGTGTCCGGTGCGTTCTTTTTCCGGCGGCGTCTCTTCCGGGGTTTGTCTCCGGATTCCGCGGCGGGGTTTGCGGCGGTGGATTGCGATGCTGCGGCTTCCGGTCGGGCCGCAGGTTCCCTCCCGGCGACTGCGGCCGTTGCGGTTGCTGCCGCGGCGGGTTCAGCTTCCGTGACAGGGACCGCTGCTGCTGTTCCGTCTGTTGCTGCGGTTCCGTCTGCTGCGGCGTTCCCTTCCGGTGCCTTTGGCCCGCGGCGGCGCTTCCGGCGGCGCTTTTTCGGCGCCGTCTCTTCGTCGGAATTTTCGGGAGCCTCGGGAGTTTCGGGAGTTTCGGGATCTTCCGGCTCTTCGGCCCGTTCGGGTTTTTCGGGTTTTCCCGGCATCTCCATTATCCCGGTTTTTTCGGCCTTTCCGGCTTCCCCGCTCTTCTCCTTTTTCGGCGCCGGAGCACTCTGGGCCGCCGGTTTCGGCGTGGCGCGCCGGCCCGACTTCCCGGCCTGCTTCCGCTCGGCCTCGGCCAGCGCCCGGGCGGCGTACTCCGGAACCTCGCCCTCCACGGGGATCGTCACGCCGGTCAGCCGCTGGATGTCGAGCAGGTATTCCAGCTCCGCCTCGGAGCAGAACGACCATGCCGAACCTTCGCGTCCGGCACGTCCCGTGCGGCCGATGCGGTGGACGTAGGTCTCGGCCACCTCCGGAAGCTCATAGTTGATCACCAGCGGCAGCTGGTCGATGTCGATGCCGCGGGCCGCGATGTCGGTGGCGATCAGCACGCGGCACGCTCCCGACTTGAAGTCGTTCATGGCCCGCACGCGGGCATTCTGCGACTTGTTGCCGTGGATCGCCGCGGCTTCGATTCCGGCTTTGTTGAGGATGCGGGCCAGGCGGTCGGCGCCGTGTTTGGTGCGGGTGAAGACCAGCACCTGACGGGCCTCCGAAGTGCGGAGCAGGTCGATCAGCAGCGAGCTTTTCTCGCTTTTTTCGGCGAAATGGACCCGCTGGGCGATGGTCTCGACGACCGATGCCGGGGGCGTCACGGAGACCAGCACGGGGTCGTGCAGGATCCGGGCCGCAAGCGCGGCGATGTCCGCGGGCATCGTGGCCGAGAAGAAGAGCGACTGCCGCTTCGGGGGCAGCAGCGGCAGGATGCGCCGGATGTCGTGGATGAAGCCCATGTCGAGCATGCGGTCGGCCTCGTCGAGAACGAAGAAGCGCAGGCGGTCGAGCGTGATGTAGCCTTGCCCGATGAGGTCGAGCAGCCGTCCGGGGGTGGCGACGAGCAGGTCGACGCCCTGTTGGAGCGCCTCGACCTGCGGGCGCTGGTTCACGCCGCCGAAGATCACGCAGTGGCGGATCGGCGTATGGCGGGCGTAGTCGCGGCAGCACTCGTCGATCTGGATGGCCAGTTCGCGCGTCGGCGTGAGCACCAGCGCGCGGATCTCGCGCCGGCCCCTGACGGGCGGTTCTGCGGCGAGCAGCTGGAGGATGGGCAGCGTGAAGGCTGCGGTCTTGCCCGTTCCGGTCTGTGCGCAGCCTTGCAGGTCGCGGCCCCGGAGTACGGGCGGAATGGCTTGTTCCTGAATGGGGGTGGGGGTTTCGTACCCCTTCTCTTCGATGGCGCGCAACAGGGGCGCGGAGAGTCCTAAATCCTGAAATTTCATCATAAATCGGGGTAAAGGTACGATAATTTTTCGGGATAACGCATAAAATTCGTATCTTTACCCGTTCAAAACGCCGATAAACCGAGAATATTATGGAATCGAAACTCGTGATTTACAATACGCTCACCCGCCGCAAGGAGGAGTTCGAGCCGCTCGTCGAGGGGCGGGTCGGGATGTATGTCTGCGGACCGACGGTCTATGGAGACCCCCATCTGGGCCATGCGCGTCCGGCGGTGACCTTCGACCTGCTGTTCCGCTACCTCAAAGCTTCGGGCTACAAGGTGCGCTACGTGCGCAACGTCACCGACGTGGGGCACCTCGAACACGACGCTGACGAGGGCGAGGACAAGATCGCCAAGAAGGCCCGTCTCGAACAGTTGGAGCCCATGGAGGTGGCCCACTACTATACGGAGCGCTACCACCGCGCGATGGACGCCCTGAACGTCGAGTCGCCCTCGATCGAACCCTACGCTTCGGGGCACATCATCGAGCAGATCGCCTTCGTGAAGCGGATCCTCGACGAGGGTTTCGCCTACGAGTCGAACGGCTCGGTCTACTTCGACGTCGAGAAGTACAACGAAAAATACAACTACGGACGTCTGTCGGGCCGCAACCTCGACGACATCGTGACCAACACGCGCGAATTGGACGGACAGTCCGACAAGCGCCATTCGTATGACTTCGCGTTGTGGAAGAAGGCCTCGCCGGAGCACATCATGCGGTGGCCCTCGCCGTGGAGCGACGGCTTCCCCGGCTGGCACATGGAGTGCTCGGCCATGTCGACGCGCTACCTCGGCGAGCGGTTCGACATCCACGGCGGCGGCATGGACCTGATGTTCCCGCACCACGAGTGCGAGATCGCGCAGTCGACCGCCGCGCTGGGCCACGACTCGGCCCGCTACTGGGTGCACAACAACATGATCACGATCAACGGCCAGAAGATGGGCAAGTCGCTCGGCAACTTCATCACCCTCGAAGAGCTCTTCACCGGGCGGCACCGGCTGCTGGCCCAGGCCTATTCGCCGATGACGATCCGCTTCTTCGTCTTGCAGGCGCACTACCGTTCGACGCTCGACTTCTCGAACGAGGCGTTGCAGGCCGCCGAGAAGGGGCTCGACCGCCTGATGAAGGGCATCGAGACGCTGGACAAGATCCGGCCCGCGGCCGCGTCGACGGTCTCGCCGGCCGAATTGGAGGAGCGCTGCCGTGCGGCGATGGACGACGATCTGAATTCGCCGATGGTGATCTCGGCCCTGTTCGACTGGGTGCGTACGATCAACCAGCTCGCCGACGGCAAGGAGACGATCACGGCCGCGGACCTCGAAACGCTGAAAAATACCGTGCATCGCTACGCCTTCGATATCCTGGGCCTGCGCGACGAGAAGGCCGCCGGTGCGGCCTCGGGACGCGACTATGTGACGCCGCTCGTGGAGATGCTGCTCGACGAGCGCCTGAAAGCGCGCGCCGCGAAGGACTGGGCGACGTCGGACCGCATCCGCGACGGACTCGCCGCCGCCGGTATCCGCGTCAAGGACCGCAAGGACGGCTCGGACTGGGAACTCGAATAGACGCGGAGCATGAAAGCGGGGAAGAGCACGAAAAACGGCGCCGGGGCCGGGGGCAACTTCCGGGGCAACTTCTGGGGCAATTTCCGGGGCAACCTCCGGGGCGTTCGCCGGAGGACGGCGGCGTGCCTGGCGGCGGTCGTCGCGATGCTTCTGGCGGGCTGTTCGTCGAATGTCTATTTGCAGGCCCGCAAACGGACGTCGGTCTCCGAGGGAATACCCGATGCCCGGCAGTTGGACACCCTCTGCCGCCACCGGATGACGGTCGGCGCCGGGGAGTGCTACGACCTGCTGCTCGGCGTGCTGCTCGGCGAAGGCTGCCTGATCGAGAGCGCCGACAAGGCTTCGGGACTCGTCGTGGCGCGACAGGTGCTGCCGGCCGAAGGGATGACCGTGGTGCCGATGGCCGGGGAGATCCGGCATTTGAGCTTCCTCGTACAGCCGGCACATCTCACCAGTGAGGTGCGGCTGACGGTCTACGTCTCGCGCCAGTGGTATTCGGGCGATTCCTCGGTTTTCACGACCGAGGAGCTGGGTCTCTCGACCGATCCGGAGATCTACCGCTCGTGGTTCGAACGGCTCGACCGTGCCGTACCGCGGTAGGAGGGGCGGCCGGATGCGATGATACCGCCGGAGTGCGGATTGAGGCATTGCGATCGCCCGTAACGGGTTGCCGGGGCCCGGTCGTCTCCGCGCGGAAGGGGCATGCGCCCTGCGCCGTCTGCACCGAAACCCGAACGCCGGTCCCGGAATCGGCCCGGGTGCTGCACGGTACTCCCTGCATTCGTCCGCAATGAATTCCGAACCCGGAAGGGGAGCTCGGGAACATGAATGCAAAAACACAATGAAGAACCTGTAAGCAACAAGCAATAGAATTTATGGCGGAACTTAAAGTGGCGGCTTTGGAACTCGGGACCGAACGAATCCGCAAGCTGCTGATCCAGTATGCCGTGCCGGCGATCATCGCCATGACGGCATCGTCGCTTTACAACATGGTCGACAGTATCTTCATCGGCCATGGCGTCGGACCCCTGGCCATCTCGGGCCTGGCGCTGACCTTCCCGCTGATGAACCTCGCCGCAGCGTTCGGTTCGCTGGTCGGCGTGGGCGCCGCGACCCTGGTGTCGATGCGCCTCGGACAGCGGGACTATGAAACGGCCCAGCGGGTGCTGGGCAACGTCGTGGTGCTCAACTGCATCATCGGCATCGGATTCGGCCTCCTTGCGCTGCTGTTTCTCGATCCGATCCTCTACTTCTTCGGGGCCAGCGAGGCCACGATCGGCTACGCCCGCGAATACATGATCATCATCCTGCTGGGCAACGTCGTCACGCACCTCTACCTGGGCCTGAACGCCATCCTGCGCGCTGCGGGACACCCCCGCAAGTCGATGTACGCCACGATCAACACGGTGATCATCAATGCCATCCTCGACCCGATCTTCATCTTCTGGTTCGACTGGGGCATCCGCGGCGCGGCCATCGCGACGGTGCTGGCGCAGATCATCTCCTTGATGTGGCAGTTCCGGATCCTCTCGAACCGCGAGGAGCTGCTCCATTTCCGGCGCGGCATCTACCGTCTGCGGCGCAAGATCGTGCGCGACATCCTGGCCATCGGCATGTCGCCCTTCCTGATGAACCTCGCGGCGTGCTTCATCGTGATTCTGATCAACAAGGGGCTGAAAGAGTTCGGCGGCGACCTGATGATCGGCGCCTACGGCATCGTCAACCGCCTCGGGTTCTTCTTCGTGATGATCGTCATGGGCATCAACCAGGGGATGCAGCCCATCGCCGGATACAACTACGGCGCGCGGCAGTTCGACCGCGTGCTGCGGGTGCTGAAACTCACGATGATCGGCGCGACGTGCATCACGACGACCGGCTTCCTGATCGGCGAACTCTGCCCGCGCCTGGCCGTGGGGCTCTTCACCACCGACGAGGAGCTGATCCGGCTGGCCGTCGAGGGCATGCGCATCGTCTTCATCTGCTACCCGATCATCGGCTTCCAGATGGTGGCCACGAACTTCTTCATGAGCATCGGCATGGCCTCGAAGGCGATCTTCCTGTCGCTGTCGCGGCAGCTGCTGTTCCTCATGCCGTTCCTGATCTTCCTGCCGCACATCTTCGATGCGCACACGCCGTGGGACGGCAGCTGGGGGGTCTGGTGCTCGATGCCGCTGTCGGACCTGCTGGCCTCGATCGTGGCCTTCTTCATGCTGACTTACCAACTGCGGAAATTCCGGGCCATGAAGCCCTCGGTTTCCGCCGAAAATCCGCAATGACCTATGGAACGTGAAAAATTCGTCATCAATATCGGCCGCCAGCTCGGCAGCGGCGGCAAGATCGTCGGAGAGATCATTGCCCGGCGGCTGGGGATCAAACTCTACGACAAGGAGCTGATCAATCTGGCGGCCCGCGAGAGCGGGCTCTGCCCGGAGTGCTTCGAGCAGGCCGACGAACGGGGCCGCAAAGGGGTGCTGGCGACGCTGGTGGGCTACCTGCGGGCGCCGTTCACGGGCTATGAGGGCGGCAATTCGAACAACATTCTGGCCAACGAGTCGCTGTTCCGGATCCAGAGCGACGTGATCCGCGAGATCGCCTCGCGCGAGTCGGCGATCTTCGTGGGGCGCTGTGCGGACTACATCCTGCGCGACCACCCGCGGTGTGTGAACGTCTTCATCACGGCCGACGAGAAGTCCCGCTGTGCGCGTCTCTGCGAGCGGCTGGGCTGCACGGAGCAGGAGGCGCACTCGATGATGGAGCGGGTGGACAGCCAGCGGGCCTCGTACTACAATTATTACAGTTCGCGGACGTGGGGCGAGGCGGCGACCTACCACCTGTGCGTGAACTCCTCGACGCTGGGCGACGAGGGCACGGCGGATTTCATTCTGGACTTCGCCGCGCGGAAACTCCACGAGCAATTTTAGACGGAAGAGAGATATGGTATTATCCGAACAGATCAAGGAACTCGAAACGCGCCGCGAGGCGTTGGAGCGCTGCCTGGACATCGAACAGAAGCGCATCGACCTGCGCAACGAGGAGGAGAAGACCCAGGAGCCGAACTTCTGGGACGACCCCGACCGGGCGCGGGAGCAGCTGCGCAAGGTGGCGGGGATCAAGGCGTGGGTCGAGGACTACGACGCGATCCGCAAGGATGTCGAGGACCTCGCGCTGATGCCCGATTTCGTGAAGGAGGGGGTCGTGAGCGAGGAGGAGATGGATGCGCACTACGCCGCGACGCTCGAAAAGGTCGAGAAGCTCGAACTGCGCAACATGCTGCGCCGCGACGAGGACAAACTCGGCGCCATTATGGACATCAACGCCGGAGCGGGCGGCACCGAAGCGCTGGACTGGGCGTCGATGCTGCTGCGCATGTACACGCGCTGGGGCGAGGCCCACGGCTACAAGGTCAAGGTGCTGGACTACCAGGCCGGGGACGAGGTGGGCGTGAAGTCGTGCACGATCGAATTCGAGGGCGAGTACGCCTACGGCTACCTCAAAAGCGAGAACGGCGTGCACCGCATGGTTCGCCTCTCGCCGTTCAACGCCAACAACAAGCGGCAGACGACCTTTGCGTCGGTCTTCGTTTCGCCGGCCGTCGACGACACGATCGAGATCACGATCAACCCGGCGGACATCGAGTGGGACACGTTCCGCTCGTCGGGAGCCGGGGGTCAGAACGTCAACAAGGTGGAGACGGCCGTGCGGCTGCGCTACCACGGCAAGGACCCCGATACGGGCGAACCGATCGAGTACCTGATCGAGAACATGGAGACGCGCTCGCAGCTGATGAACCGCGAGAATGCGATGCGGATCCTGCGGTCGAAGCTCTACCAGCGGGAGCTGGACAAGCGCATGGCCACGCAGCAGGCGCTGGAAGCCTCGAAGAAGAAGATCGAGTGGGGTTCGCAGATCCGCTCGTACGTCTTCGACGACCGCCGCGTGAAGGACCACCGCACGGGGGTCCAGACCTCGGCCGTGGAGGCGGTGATGGACGGCGATCTGGACGAATTCATCAAGGCCTACCTCATGGAGTTCGGAGCCAATGCGTAGGGGCATTCTTCGAGGGGGCGGCGGGTGGACTGCTCTGCTGGCCGGGGTGCTGTGGACCGGTCTTGCCGTGGCTCATCCCTTTGGCGGGAGCACTGACGCAGACAAGCGTTTGTTGTCTCCCCTTTCGGAGGTCTCCCCGGAAAAATCCTCTTCGCCGCTTCCGGCAGGCTCCGGCGTGCGGGTCGGCATGACCGATACGGCGGCCTATTTCCCGATGCTGCGCGGACAGCGGGTGGCCGTGCTGGCGAACCAGACCTCCGTGGCGGAGCTGCCCGGGGTGCGGGGCGCTTCGGGCGCGGCCGTGACGACCGACGGAGCGGGGCGCGTGCACCTTGTCGACCTGCTGCACGAGAGCGGTTTCGACGTCGAGGCGATCTTCTCGCCCGAACACGGATTCCGCGGCACGGCCGATGCCGGGGAGACGGTCGCCGGTTCGGTCGACGCCCGCACGGGCATTCCGATCCGCTCGCTCTACGACGGACGCACGCTGCGCCCCTCGGACGAGACGATGCGTTCGTTCGACGTGCTGGTCGTGGATATGCAGGACGTCGGGCTGCGCTTCTACACCTACTATATTTCAATGCTGCGGATGATGGATGCCTGCGCCGAATTCGGCCGCCCGGTCATCGTGCTCGACCGCCCGAATCCCAACGGCGACAAGGTCGAGGGCCCGCTGCTCGACATGCGTTACAAGTCGGGCGTCGGGGCGCTGCCGATCCCCGTGCTGCACGGACTGACGATGGGCGAGATCGCCCGCATGGCCGTGGGCGAGGGGTGGGCCCGGCGGTGCGACCTGACCGTCGTCCCGTGCCGCAACTACACCCGCGCCACGGAGTACGTGCTTCCCGTGGCGCCGTCCCCGAACCTTCCGACACAGCGGGCCGTCTACCTCTATGCGGCGCTGTGCCCCTTCGAGGGAACGGTCGTGAGCCTCGGGCGCGGCACCGACAAGCCGTTCGAAATCTACGGACACCCCGATCTGACGGGCCGCGCCTTCACCTTCATGCCGCGCCCGACCCCCGGAGCCAAGCATCCGCCGCTCGAAGGCCGCCTGTGCCGGGGTGAAGATTTGAGCCGCCTGCCGCTTGGCGAGGCCCGCGCGACGGGCTTTTCGTTGCAGTATGTGATTGACGCTTATGCCGATCTCGGGCTGGGCGATGGTTTTTTCACGCCGATGTTCGAGAAACTGGTCGGCGTGGGGTGGATCCGGGAGATGATCCTCGACGGGGCTACGGCCGAAGAGATCCGGACCCGTTGGAAACCCGAAGCCGAGGCCTTCCGCACGCGGAGGGCGAAGTACCTTCTTTACGAATAGTCACGGCCTCCGACAAAGAAAGGCGATACGACCCGAGGAGGGTGGTATCGCTTTTTTTTTGCGGATCCGCCCCGGACCGGGCTGTTCCCGGCCCGGACGGAGGGTCAGTCGATCTCCGATGCCGCGATCCGGTCGGCCTCGGTCAGGGGACGCAGCACGCGGCAGGGGTTCCCTGCGGCGATGACCCGCGGCGGGATGTCGCGCGAAACGACGCTCCCGGCACCGATCACGGTCCCCTCGCCGATCGTCACCCCGCGCAGGATGACCGCGTTGCCGCCGATCCAGACGTTGTCGCTGATCACGACGGACAGCGACTGCATGATCCCCTCGTTGCGCTGGTCGGCCAGCAGGGCGTGGTGCACGGTGTAGATCCCCACGTTGGGGCCGATGTAGACGTGGCTGCCGATCGTCACGGGCGCCTCGTCGAGGATCGTGAGGTTGAAGTTCCCGACGAAGTGGTCGCCCACGGAGATCTGCTCCCCGAAGTCGCAGTGGAACGGACTGTGGAGGCAGGGCGCCTCGCCGACGTGGGCGAAGAGCTGCCGGATGATCGCCTCGCGCTCCTCGCGGCGGGAGGGCGGCAGCTGGTTCAGCCGGAAGCAGAGCTCCTCGGCGCGGAGCAGTGCGGCACCGATTTCGGGCGTCACGGCGTGGAGCCAGCGCCCCGTGCGCATCTTTTCGAGATCGTTCATGGTTTGCAGACAAAAAACACGCCCCGGAAAGGCTCCCGAGGCGTGGTTTACGGTTATATCCGTTCGTTACTCCGAAACGATCGCTTCGCTCGGGCAAACGCCTGCGCAGGTGCCACAGTCGATGCACTTGTCGGGGTCGATGACATAGATGTCGCCGGCCGAGATGGCCTCTACCGGACACTCGCCGATGCAGGTCCCGCATGCTACGCAGGAATCAGTGATTTTGTAAGCCATTTTTTTGCGTGTTTATGGTTAATGTGTGTATGCAAATATAGAAACTTATTTGATAATATCAAAACCCGTGTAGGGAATCAGCACCTCGGGGATGCGGATCCCTTCGGGGGTCTGGAAGTTTTCGAGCAGCGCCGCCACGATGCGGGGCAGGGCGAGCGACGAACCGTTGAGCGTGTGGGCCAGGCGGGTCTTCTTTTCGGCGTCGCGGTAGCGGAGTTTCAGACGGTTGGCCTGGAACGACTCGAAGTTCGAGACCGACGAGACCTCCAACCAGCGCTTCTGTGCCTCGGAGTAGACCTCGAAGTCGTAGGTCAGCGCCGAGGTGAAGGACATGTCACCGCCGCAGAGCCGCAGGATGCGGTAGGGGAGTCCGAGCGACTTGACGATTCCCTCGACATGGGCCACCATGCCGTCGAGCGCCTCGTACGACACCTCGGGCAGCGACAGCTGCACGATCTCGACCTTGTCGAACTGGTGCAGGCGGTTCAGGCCGCGCACGTCCTTGCCGTAGGAGCCGGCTTCGCGGCGGAAGCAGGGGGTGTAGGCGGTCATCTTGACGGGGAAATCCTTCTCTTCGAGGATCACGTCGCGGTAGATGTTCGTCACGGGGACTTCGGCCGTCGGCACGAGGTAGAAGTTGTCGACCGTGGCGTGGTACATCTGCCCCTCCTTGTCGGGGAGCTGTCCCGTGCCGAATCCCGACGCCTCGTTGACCATCACCGGAGGCTCGACTTCCAGATACCCGGCGCGGGTGTTGCAGTCGAGGAAGTAGTTGATCAGCGCGCGTTGCAGACGGGCACCCTTGCCCTTGTAGACGGGGAATCCGGCTCCGGTGAGCTTCACGCCGAGGTCGAAGTCGATGATGTCGTACTTCCTGGCCAGCTCCCAGTGGGGCAGCGGGTTTTCGGGCAGCGCGGTGTAGCTTTCGACGAGTTTCACGACGAGGTTGTCCTCGGCCGTCTTGCCTTCGGGGACGATCTCGGCGGGGAAGTTCGGCAGCGTCACGAGTGCGGCCTGCAACTCCTGCTGTACGTCGTTCGACTCGGCTTGCAGGCGGGTCGACTTCTCCTTGAGGTCCGCCACGAAGCGTTTGCGCTCCTCGGCCTCGTCGCGGCGTCCCTGACCCATCAGGGCGCCGATCTCCTTGGCGGCCTTGTTCTGGGCGGCCAGCGTGTTGTCGAGTTCGAGCTGGATGGCCTTGCGGCGGTCGTCGAGCGTGAGGATCCGGTCGATGACGGGTGCGGCGTCGACGCCCTTTTTGGCGAGTTTGCGGACGGCGGCCTCGCGGTCGTCGCGGATTTGCTTGATCGTAAGCATGGTATCGGAAGTTTTTTGTGTTTTCGCGTTACGAGCGACAAAATTACAAAAAATGCGTGAAAGTGTATCTTTTTCATCGGGGAAAAACTCTCCGGCGGTTGTCGGTCCGATGAATTTCACTATCTTTGTAAAAAGGAAACGTATTCATGCCTATGGTATAAAGAATCGGTGTTTGATTGACATATAAAAAGCGTTGGCTTTTATTCTCGTTTTTGAAAATCGCCAAATTGAAGAATACCCGAGAATAGGTTGATGCTCGCGTCTGACGGCGTGGGCTTTGTCTATTTGGGTAAGGGTGTTTGGCGATACCTCAAAAACAAATCAGGCGTTGTCCCACGCTTTTTGCATTCATACGATCCATTTTACGGAAAGATTGTTTAACTTAAATAAATGAAGCGTTATGTTGAAAAAATTGAGTTTGTTGTTTGCTGCCTTTGTTTTGGGCGCTGTTATCAGCCTTGCCATCCAGGCCTGTGGAAACGAAAGTAAGATCGAATCTGGAAATGATGTTACAACCGGTGATGTTCCATCTTCGGGAAATGATTCGGATACGCCGTGCAACTGTGCGTGGGGCAGTCAGAAATGGGCCAGTATTGTTTCGTATGATGAAAATGGATTGGAATCCAATCGTACAGATTATGAATACGACGATGCAGGGCGTTTGATCGGTTCCATACAATTGGTATACAGTAAGAGTATATCCGGAGATATATATTTGTATTACAAGCAGGAAATTGATTATACCTACACGGATTCGGACAATATCCGATTCGGAACGATAACAACCACCCAATATGATGAGAACGGAGGAATTACCCGAAAAACAAAAACAACGGATAAGGTGATTCTTTATAAACAATAAGGGTGTTTTGTTGTAGAGGCGGAATAGTTTCGTATTTTTGTGCAAAATTCAATCCGTGTGAGAACCGTCGAACTGCTGGCTCCGGCCAGGGATTACGCCTCGGCCGTCGTGGCCGTGGATGCGGGCGCCGATGCCGTCTACATCGGCGGCGCGCGCTTCGGGGCGCGGCAGGCCGCCGGAAACGCCACGGCAGAGATCGCCCGTGTCGTGGAGTATGCCCACCGCTTCGGCGTGCGGGTCCACGCCACGCTCAACACGCTGCTCTGGGACGAGGAGCTCGCCGATGCCGAACGGCAGGCCCGCGAGCTCGTCGACGCCGGGGTCGATGCCCTCATCGTGCAGGACATGGCTCTGCGGCGGATGAACCTCCCCGTGGAGCTGCACGCCTCGACGCAGGTCTCGAACCGCACGCCCGAGGGGGCACGGTTCCTCGCCGAAGCGGGTTTTTCACGGGTTATTCTCGAAAGG
This sequence comes from Alistipes sp. An66, assembly GCF_002161445.1. GTDB lineage: Bacteria > Bacteroidota > Bacteroidia > Bacteroidales > Rikenellaceae > Alistipes > Alistipes cottocaccae. The sequence goes on along the minus strand of NZ_NFHT01000002.1, from coordinate 214,392 downwards.
GCCCTCTCGCTTGACGAGATCCGGGCCATCTGCGCCGCGACGACGGCCGAGGTCGAGGTCTTCGTCCACGGGGCGATCTGCGTCGGGTACAGCGGCCGCTGCTTCCTCTCGCGGACGATGTCCGGGCGCAGCGGCAACCGCGGGGCGTGCAGCCAGCCCTGCCGCCTGCCCTGGGATTTGACCGACGCGAAAGGCCGCAAACTCATTGCGGGAAAACACCTCCTGTCGGTCCGCGACCTGAACCTCTCGCAACGCCTCGGCGAACTGGTCGATGCCGGCGTCGCGTCGTTCAAGATCGAGGGGCGTTTGAAAGATGCCGGTTATATCCGCAACGTCGTGGCTTACTACCGCCGGGCGCTCGACGAAGTGCTGGCCGCACGTCCGGGCCTGTGCCGCGCCTCGGTCGGGGAGAGCGTCCCGGATTTTACGCCGGATCCCGCCAAGAGCTTTACGCGCGGCGAATCCGAATACTTCCTGGACGGCAAACGCCCCGGCGTGGCGTCGTTCGACACCCCGAAGTCGGTCGGTGAACGGATCGGCCGCGTGGCGCGGGTCGCGGGCGGGAGTTTCACGCTCGACACCGATGCGGACCTCGCCCCGGGCGACGGACTCTGCCTGCTGACGCCCCGCGGCGCGACGGGTACGAACGTCAATGCCGTCGAGGGGCGCCGTATCACCCCGAACCGCATGGAGGGGATTGTCCCCGGTGCGGAGGTGTTCCGGAACTGCGACCGGCGGTTCACGCTGGCGTTGGAGCGCAGCCGGATGCGGCGCGTGATTCCGGCGCGGGCCGTGGTCGAGGTCTCCGAAGGGGAGTTTTCGATCCGCTGCACCGATTGCGAAGGTCTTTCGGCCGCGGCATCGCGCCCCCTGCCGCTCGACCGGGCGAAGAATCCCGAAGCCAATGCCGCGGCGCTGCGTGCGCAGGCGATGAAGTCGGGCGATACGATCTTTGCGGTGCGCGAGGTCGAGGTGCGGGGCGCCGAATGGTTCGTCCCGGCGTCGCTGGCCGCCGAGGTGCGGCGCGAAGCCCTCGACGGGCTGCTGCGGGTCCGGACCGAACGCCCCCTGCCGCATCGGATCCTGCCCGAAAACCCCGCGGCACGCTACCCGGCAGAGCGGCTGACGGCCGAGGAGAACGTGACGAACCGCCTCGCCGAAGCCTTCTACCGCGACCACGGCGTGCGGGAGATCGAACCGCCGCTGGAACGGGCCGCCTCGGCTGTGGGGCACACCGTGATGCGCTCGGCCTACTGCATCCGCCGCGAGATCGGCGAGTGCCTGCGCGAAGGTTCGCGCCTGGGCGGCGACCTCTACCTCGAACACGGTGCGGAGCGCTTCCGCCTGGTGTTCGACTGTGCGGCGTGCGAGATGTCGCTGGTCAAGGAGCCCCGCCGGGAAGGTGCACGTCCCGGCCGGAGGACTCCCGCAGACGATGAACGCAAATAAAATCCACGAAAATACCATGCAGCAGCAACTGACCCCCGATTTCCCGGATTACGAACTCATCGACACGGGCGATTTCGAGAAACTCGAACGCTTCGGCCGTTTCGTGACGCGGCGCCCCGAACCGCAGGCCATCTGGCGGCGGACGCTCCCCGAAGCGGAGTGGCAGCGGCTGGCCGATGCGTCGTTCCTGCGCGACGCCCGCAGCGACGAACGCGGCGTGTGGCGCCTGGCGCCGAAGATGCCCGACCGCTGGACGGTGACTTATGCCTGCCGGGAGATGCGGCTGCGCATGCGGCTGGCCCTCACGTCGTTCAAGCACGTCGGCATCTTCCCCGAACAGGCCGCCAACTGGAATTTCATTTACGATAACGTGCGGCGGCTCGGCGGCGTGGCCCCGGCGGCCCGCGCCGTATCCGGCTCCGCGGAGGGCGGTCTTCGGAATCTCGCCGGAGACGCTTCCGCGGTTGCGGCCGACCGCCCCTCCGCGGCGCCGCGGGTGCTGAACCTCTTCGCCTACACGGGCGGTGCGACCCTCGCGGCGCGGGCCGCCGGGGCCGAGGTGACGCACGTCGATTCGGTGAAGCAGGTCGTGACGTGGGCCCGCGAGAACATGGAGTCGAGCGGGCTGGACGGCGTGCGCTGGATCGTCGAGGATGCCTTGAAGTTCGTGCACCGCGAGGTGCGCCGCGGCAACCGCTACGCGGGGATCATCCTCGATCCTCCGGCCTACGGACGCGGGGCCAATGGTGAGAAGTGGGTCCTCGAGGACCAGATCGGCGAGATGCTCGAAGCGTGCGCCGCACTGCTCGAACCCCGCGGGGCGTTCCTCGTGCTGAATCTCTATTCGATGGGTTTGTCCTCGACGCTGGCCCGCACGGCCGTGCGGCAGGCCTTCGGCGCCCCGATCGAAGAGCAATGGGGCGAACTCTGCTTTGCGGACCGCGCCGGCAAGGAGCTGCCCCTGGGGACCTACTACCGATTCACCCGGTAGTCCGGTCGGGAATCAGAAGACGTGATAGATGAGAATCCCGGCCACGGCCGAGAGGACGATCAGCAGGATCGGGTTCACCTTGCGCCACGATCCGATGAAGACCCCGCCGAAGAGCACCCAGCTCCACGCGTCGATGAAGTTCTGCTCGTCGGGCTCCGAGCTGTGGGGGAAGATCAGCAGCAGGGCCGCCGCGGCGATCATGCCGATCACCGCCGGGCGCATCCCCCGCATGGCCCCCTCGACCCACCGGTTGTTTTTCAGCTTCATGAAGAACCGCGCCACGAGGATCATCAGCGTGAGCGACGGCAGGCACACCGCGAAGGTGGCGATCACCGATCCCAGCACGCCGCACCAGACCGCTCCGGTCTGCATCCCCACCGAATAGCCGACGTAGGTGGCCGAGTTGATGGCGATGGGTCCGGGGGTGATCTGCGAGATGGCCACGATATCGGCGAACTGCGCGTTGGTGAGCCACTGGTGCTGCACGACCACCTCGTTCTGGATGAGTGACAGCATGGCGTATCCACCGCCGAATCCGAAGAATCCGATTTTGAGGTACGAGACGAAGAGTTGCCAGAGGAGGATCATGTCGCAGGGCGGTTATGCTTTCGGTTTGTCGTTGCGTTTGGCGATCTTCGGGGCGACGGCCAGTTCCCAGGCGATGCCTGTCGCGGCGGCGATCACCAGCACCCAGATCGGCGACCATCCCAATCCCCACACGGCGAGGGCTGCTGCGGCGATGACCGCGAACATCGACCAGTGCATGCCGCGGGCCAGTGAGATCACGGGCCCGATGATGAGCGCCACGACGGCCGGACGCATCCCCTTGAAGGCGGCGTCGACGATCGGGTTGTGGCGGATGTCGGCGAAGAAGAGCGCGATGGCCAGGATGATGACGAACGACGGCAGCACGACGCCCAGCAACGCTGCGGCCGCGCCCCACAGCCCGCGGACCTTGTACCCCACGAAGACCGACGTATTGAGCGATATGGGGCCCGGCACCGACTGGGCCAGCGTCAGCAGGTCGAGGAACTCCTTGCGTTCGACCCACTTCCGGTTGTCGATCACCTCGCGTTCGATCAGGGGGATCATGGCGTAGCCCCCGCCGAAGGTGAAGAGTCCGATCTTGAAGAACGAGGCGAATATCGTGCGCAGGCGGTTCATCGTTTCAGGGTTTTATTCGCGTTTTTTGCGGCCCAGCAGGGTCAGCAGTCCGTCGATGTAGGTCATCGGGTGGGTCGGGGCGCCGGGGAGCCAGAGGTCCGGCGTATGGGTGTCGAGGAAGCGCCGGTCGACGGCCCGGCTCTCGGAGAAGAGACCTCCCGAGCACGCCTCCGTGCCGCACATCACGAGGATCTTCGGCTCGGCCACGGCGTCGTAGCAGATTTCCAGTGCTTCGGCCATGTTCGCCGAGATCGGGCCCGAGACGACCACGCCGTCGGCGTGGCGCGGCGAGGCCGTGAATCCGATGCCGAAGCGTCCCAGATCGAAGTTGACATTCCCCGTGGCGTTGAGCTCCATCTCGACCGAGGCGTCGCCGCCGGCCGAGACCTCGCGCAGCTGCAACGCCTGCTTGAAGCAGCGGCGGATTTCGGGGCGCACCCGCTCCGGATCGAAGGCCACGCGGGTGTCTCCGGCGTGCAGGACGAGCCCTTCGCGCGTGGGCGAACCGATGCGGTAGTCGTTCGTGAAGCGCACGTTGCGGGGTGCCACCCGGGCGCACTCGCCGCAGAAGAGACAGCGCCCCAGATCGAGCGAGAGCGGTTCGGCCGTGAAGGCTCCCGTGGGGCAGATCGCCGCGGCGCGTTCCGCGTCGGCGCGATCCTCCGTGAAGGTCAGTTCGGGGCGTCCCCGGAACTCCGCAGTCAGCTCCACGGCATCGAGGTCCGGAATCGCCTGCCGCCCGTGGCTGCGCAGGACCCGTATTTTCGGAAAAATCATCTGCGTATGTTTTGTATCCCGCAAAAATAGCGAAAAGCCGCGGATCGTACAACTCTTTTCCGCGAATTACGCAAAACCGGGGCCGGAACTCCTCCCGACGGAGCGAATTCCGGCCCCAATGCGGCTGCCCGGCGTCACTTCCGGCTTCGAGCCGGTTGTTCGGTGTCATTCCCGACCCCGGAGCGGTTGCCCGGCGTCACTCCCGCCCCGGATCGGTGAACGTTGCTGCCGGGAGCCAGTCGATGGCGTACTCTGTGGCGCTCTCTTTGGCAAAGATCTTCGCCACGGTGTACTCCGCAGCCTCGGCATCGGTGAGCTGGCGCCCGCCGTTGGCGCGCTGTGCGAGGCGCTCGGCCGTGGCTCCCTCGCCCGTACACCGGTATTCGGCGAAGAGCGCCGGGTTGGCCGACATTTTGGTCCATCCCTCGGCTTTCAGCGCTGCGGGCTCCTCACAGCGGAGGAAGACCGCACGCGGGGCATCTTTCCACGGGCGTCCCAGGTGGAAGTAGGTGAACGCCGCGCCGTCGAAATCTTTTTCGGAACTCGACGGGAAGCTGATCGTGCAGTCCGTGCAGACGATGCCGTAACGGTGGTCGGCGGGGGTCGACGGGGCCGTCACGACGCTGTTGTTGCGGTTCATGCGGAGCGTGCAGCGGTCCAGCAGGATGGTCGACGATCCGAAGATGAAGTCGACGTTGCCCTCGACGTAGCAGTCGCGCAGGTAGACGCGTCCCGTACCGCGGCCGTAGAACGTATCCTGATAGCCCGTGATGCGGCATCCGTAGAAGGCCGCGCGGTCGGCCCGGACCTGAACCGCGACGCCTTGTGAATCTCCCCCGTCGGCGGCGATGTTCGCCTTGCTGTTGACGTAGGTGTTGGCGATGGTGACGTTGCTGGCCGTAAAGTCGTTGGCCTCGATCAGGAAGGTCTGGCAGCCCGATGTGCCGAGGGTCCCGCCCGCACCGTTGTCGCGGCCTGCGTAGTCGTCCCAGGTGATGATGCACGTGGCGGCATCGTCGCCGATCAACGTTACGTAGGGATGCCGTGACGAAAGGGTGACCTTTTCTTCATAGGTCCCCGGGCGCAGGCGCACGATATGCGGTTTGTTGTCGACCGGAAGGGCGTCGAAGGCCTCCTGCACGGAGGTATGGTCGCCCGATCCGTCGGCGGCCACGATGACCGTATGGATCGGGTCGGAGGGTTCGGGCGTGTCGTCATCTGCCGACCCGCAGGCCGTCGGAAGAACCGGGAGCAGCAACGTTGCAAGAAGTGCGGCAATGGGGTAGAAAGGTTTCATGATTCAGGTTCGTGTTTGGTTTCTTCGGCAAAGTTCGGGTTTTCGGAACGCTCCGGAGGGGATTTTTCCGCGAAAAACCGGGATTTTTTGTCGTTTTGGCCTTTGACGGGCTCCTGCCGGAAAACGCAGGGCCCCTGTTCCGTTGCGGAACAGGGGCCCGGAAGTTCATACGGCGGCCGTCGGGTCAGAGGTCGTGGCCGCAGTAGGAGAGGTTGAAACTCTTGTTGCAGATCGGGAAGTCCGAGATCCCCTCGCCGCGCACGGCCAGCGCCAGCGCCAGCCAGTTGTGCAGGCTCGGGTCCTTGATGCGGTATGCCGCCAGACGCCCCTCCGCATCGGTCACCGCGACGTGGCACGTCTCGCCCCGCCACCCCTCGACCAGTCCGAACGCAAGCGACGAGGGGGCTAACTGCGACGTGTAGTCGGGGCGCCCGCACGGGTTTTCCGTCGCACCGTATTTCTGTTCGTAGATCGACAGCAGCCGGTCGATGTAACGCGCCGACTGTGCCACCTCGCGGCTGCGGACCGTGAGGCGCGCCATGACATCCCCCGCCTCCTCGACGATCGATTCGTGCGACAGACACTTGCCGAACGATCCCCAGGGGTGCGTCGCGCGGATGTCGCGCCCCAGGCCGCTGGCGCGCGCCGCCTGACCCACGCCGCCGATGCGCCGCATCTCGTCGCGCGGCACCACGCCGCACTGCTCGAAGCGCGCCAGCAACGAGGGCGACGACTCGATGTCGCGGCGCACCTCGTCGTAACGGCGGGCGATTTCGGCCACGTTGCGGCGGATCATCGCCGACTTTTCGGGCGTCAGCGCATGGTCCGTGCCGTGGGGGCGGATCAGCCCCTTGCCGAAGCGGTTGCCGCACCACGCCTGCGTGGTGTTGATCGTCATCGTGCGCAGCGCCTCGCAGGCCACCTGCCCCAGCTGATAACCCGTATCCATCGACAGCGCGCCCGTGTCGGCGATCTGCATGGCCATGCGTTCGAGTTCCAGCGCCACGACCCGTTCGCGGTCCAGCTGGGCGGGGCGCTCACGGCCCGTGAGCTTCTCGATCGCCTCGGCGAAGGCCGTGGCATGGGCTACGGCGCTGTCTCCGGCAATGGACTCGGCCAGGCACATCTGACGCAGGCGGTTCTCCGTTGCCGTGAAGGCCGCCTCGACACCCCGGTGCTGGTATCCCAGCGCGATTTCGAGGTGCAGGACCTGCTCGCCGTTGCAGATGAAGCGGAAAGCTCCCGGCTCGATGATCCCGGCGTGGATCGGGCCCACGTTGACCTCGTGGAGCGACTTGCCCGCCATCGTGTAGAAGGGGTAGTTGTCGATCGAACTCTGGCGGTCGTAGCGGTCGAAGGGGAAGCGCAGCGGCTTGGGCCACGGCTGCCCGTCGAAGCGGATGCCCCAGCGTTCGGCGATCTCCCGCTCGAAGGGGTGCAGCTGCGGATAGCGGGCCGTGAGCGACGGAAGCGCCGTTTCGTCGTAGTAGCCCGTGGCGTGGGAGGTGATGAGCACCCGCCCCTCGGCGTCGTCCAGCACCAGGCAGTAGAAGCGCATCCGGTTGCCCGACGGCAGCGCGAAGTAGTGCGCCACGTGGCAGCGTTCGTCGGCGAGCCAGCCGTTCAGCAGGTCGTAAAAATCGGCATAGGCGATTTCGGGGATCTCTTCCAGCCGGATGGATCCCGCCGTATTGTCGGTTACGAGGTAATTCATAGCGTTGCGATTTGATCGATCAGTTCCCGCAGGAATTCCGGCTGCCAGAGCCCCAGCACCATGGCCGCGGCCAGCAGCGAGAGGGCCGACCACGACAGTGCCCGGTCGGCTTTCGAGGGGTGGAGTTCGTCCTGATTGGGCTGGTAGCAGAGGCGGATCAGGCGCGAGCAGAACGAGTAGATGACGATGCACAGCAGGAGCAGCATCCCGGCCACGAGCCACCAGGCGCCGTCGGTGATCGTCCCGCGCAGGATCATCAGCTCCGAGACGAAGAGCGGCGAGGGCGGAAAGGCTACCAGCACGACCATGCCCGTGAGCAGACCCACGGCTCCGACGCGGTTGATGTGGATGTAGTCGCCGATGCGGTTGATGCGGTAGCCGTTGTAGACCTGGCGCACGACGGCCATTTGCAGGAAGAGACTGCTCTTGATGAGCGTGTGGCAGACGACGTGGAACACCGCGGCCCAGACGCCGATGCCGCCGATGCCGAGTCCGATGGCGGCGATGCCCATGTTCTCGACGGTCGAGTAGGAGAGGAACCGCTTGTAGTTGTTCGTGCGCCGCAGGAAGAGCGCCCCGATGGCGAGCGACAGCACGCCGACGATCAGCAGCACCGACCGCACCCACGGAAAGACCTCCGTGGAAGCAAGGAGCTTGTAGACGCGGAAAATGGCCAGAAATCCGGCGTTGACCAGCCCCGTGGAGATCAGTGCCGAGGCGGGCGACGGCGCGGCGAAGTTGGCGTCGATGCCCACGGTGTGGAGCGGGAAGAGCTCCATCTTGCAGCTGTACCCGCAGAGGATCAGCACGAAGGCCGTTTTCAGGTAGAGGGCGTTGCCGTGGGTTGCCGCGGCGGCCACGACGCCGTAGTCGAGCGATTCGCAGTCGGTGGCGGCAGCCAGCAGCAGGATCCCCAGATAGGCCATGGCGATGCCCGTCGAGCAGACGAAGACGTATTTCCAGGCCGCTTCGAGCGTCTGGGCCGTGCGCCGGTGGTAGATGATCCCCGCCGAGCAGAGCGTCGTGGCTTCGAGGAAGATCCACGTCACGGCCAGATTCGAGGCGAAGTAGGCCCCCGAGATGGCGGTCGTGAGCAGCATCACCAGTGCCGAGTAGGTGCGTGTCTGCGAGAGGTCGTTTGCGCGCAGATAGGCCTCCGAGTGGAAGTAGGCGAAGGCCGAGACGATGCACAGCAGCACGTAGAAGAGCGTCCCCGGGGCGTCGAAGCGGAACCAGCCCGTCGAGTTTCCGCCGTAGAGCCCTCCGAAGAGGATCATCCCGGCGAAGGCCGCCTGTGCGGCGTAGAAGAGCACTCCGATATGGAAGAGCTGGCGTTCGCGGCGCACGGCGAAGGCCGTGGCGGCGATCAGCAGGCTTGCGATGAGATAGGCGATCATGGCGTCAGTCCTTTACGTTGGTCAGCGAATCGGCGTCGTCGGCGTGGAGCTTGTCGTCGATCTTGGTGAAGAAGATGCCCAGCATCAGCACCGAAATGAGGATGTCGAGCAGGATGGCGAAGTTGATCAGCAGCGGCATCTCCACGCCGATGGCCGTCGAGAAGAGGAACACGCCGTTCTCGATGACCAGAAAGCCGACCATGTGGGAGAAGATGCGCCGCCGCAGGACGATCAGGATCAGCCCGCTCAACAGCGAGTAGAGGGCCACGCCGAAGAAGACCAGATCGACCGTCGGGTCGGCGATGCAGTAGGTCAGCGAGGCGCTCACGGCCAGCGCCACGAGCGAGAGCAGCAGCGATCCCGACTGCGACGATCCGGAACGCTTCACGCGGTTGATGCGCGTGCGGCGGATCACGGCGAAGAGCAGCCACGGTACCAGAATGCCTTTGAAGAGCAGGGTTTCGAGCGCCACGAAGGCCAGCTCGGCCGGATTGGAGGCGTGCAGACGGATGATGGCGATGCCGAACAACAGCCATCCTTGCAGGCCGATCAGCGAGGCGAAGTTGCGGAAACGCTCCGTGATCGAGAGATAGACGAGCGTTACGACGTAGAGCAGAATCAGCGGCAGAATCATTGGAGTCCGATGTTGAGTCGCAGCAGGTAGCCCGTGAAGAAGACCAGGGCGGCCAGTGCCGTGATGGTGAGTATGAAGGTGGTATTGCGGACGAGTTTGTTGCGGGCCTGTGTCGACTCGACGATCCCCACCGAGAGTCCCGTGAGCAGGAGGGCCAGCGGTGCCGCGAACCACCACCGCGGGCAGGTTGCCGCCGCCACGGCGTCGGCCGCCAGCATCGACAGTGCGGCGCTTTTGAGCCACGTCCCGATCTTAACGTAGGCCAGATCGACGCCGCAGTAGTCGAGGCACATCACCTCGTGGATCATCGTCAGTTCGAGGTGCGTGCGGGGGTCGTCGACCGGTATGCGGCCGCTTTCGGTGAAGACGATCTTCGTCAGCACGTAGGCCGCGAGCAGCAGGACGACGATGAGTTTCGCGTCGCCCGTGGCATCGGCCTCGAAGATCGACGCGAAGGAGGTGTGGCCCGAGATCAGCGCCAGCGTCCCGAAGGTGAGCATCAGCGCCGGTTCGACCAGCGCGCCGTAGAGCGCCTCGCGGCTGGCGCCCATCCCCTCGAACGAGCTGCCGGTATCCATCGCCGCGAGAATCAGCGCCCCGCGTCCGAGGGCCAGCAGGTAGGCGAAGGCCACCAGGTCGCCGTCGAACGAGACGAGCGGCCGCAGGTCGCCCACCGGGATGCAGAGCGCGGCGAGCAGCGAGGTCGTCAGGATGACCGACGGTGCCGTGCGGAACAGCACGGTGGTCGTCGGCGAGTAGACGGCGCCCTTGCGCAGCAGCAGGCGCACGTCGTGGAGGTGCTGGGTGAAGCGGATGCCCTTGCGTCCGGCGAGGCGGGCCCGCGTGCGGTTGATCAGCCCCGGGATGCAGATCGCCGCCAGCACGACGAGAAGCGTATTGAGCAGTGTCATGGTCAGATTACGTTACAGATCGACAGGAGGAACACCAGCGCCAGGAAGGCCAGGGCGAAGAGCACGTAGTGGTTGATCTTTCCCGTGCGCAGGCGCATCATGCGCTGGTTGATCAGGCGCAGCAGTTCGACCCACCACGCCGAGAAGAGGCGTCCGATGCGGTCGCGGTGGCCGATGTCGAAGCGGTGGGCGTCGGGGAAGATCTCGCCCTTGCCCACGGCGGAGCCTTCGCCGCTGTTGTGGGTCAGGGGCGTGGCGATGGACTGCAACCCCTCGGAGAAGGATTCGCCCGTGTACTGCATCCGCACGTTCGGGGCGGTGAATCCGCAGCCCCACGTCGGGCCCCGGGCGATGCGGCGTCCGCGCAGCATGCGGCGGCGGAGCCACAGCAGCAGCGCCGTGCCGAGCAGCAGTCCCCAGGCGATGCGTCCCACGGCCGCGAGCGTCGGGGAGAGCAGCCAGTCGGCGGCGTCGGCCGGCGTGCGGAGGAAGAAGTCCGCGGCGTGCGTCACGCCCGCGACGGCCGCCCGCGGGAAGAGTCCCACGAAGAGGATTCCGGCCAGCGGCAGCGCCATGGCGGCGATGCGGAGGTTGTCGACTTCGGAGGCTTCGGCGACCTCGTGCGAGCGGGGTGCGCCGAGGAAGACCGTGCCGTAGAGTTTCGTGAAGGCCAGCACGACGAGCCCGCCGATCAGCGCCAGCGCCGCAAGTCCGGCCGCCGAGGCGAGAATCCCGCTCCCCGAGGCGATGCCGTCGAAGAGCCCGAGGTAGATGAGCAGCTCCGAGACGAATCCGTTCAGCGGCGGCAGGGCGCAGATGGCCGCCGTGCCGGCGAGAAAGAGGAGCGACGTCAGGGGCATGTGCTTCGAGAGCCCGCCCAGTGCGTCGAGCGATGTGGTGTGGGTCTGCGAGAGGATGTTTCCGGCGCCGAAGAAGAGCAGCGACTTGAAGAACGAGTGGTTGAGCGTATGGAGCAGCGCGCCGGCCATGCCGCAGAGCGCCACGAGCTGGTTTCCCGAAGCCTTGCCCAGGGCCGCTACGCCCAGTGCGAGGAGAATCACGCCGATGTTCTCGATCGAGGAGTAGGCCAGCAGCCGTTTCACGTCGTTCTGCGTTGCGGCGAGGATCACGCCCCAGAGACCGGTGACGATCCCCAGCGCGAGGAGGATGACCCCGGCGGTGTGCAGCACGGGAAGTTCGCCCAGCGCCGCCACCGTGCGCAGGATGCCGTAGACGCCCGTCTTGATCATCACGCCCGACATCAGCGCCGAGACGTGCGACGGGGCGGCCGGGTGTGCTTCCGGGAGCCAGACGTGCATCGGGAACATGCCGGCCTTCATGCCGAATCCGGCGAGGAAGACCAGGAAGAGCGGCAGAGCCTTCTGCGTGCGGAAGTATTCGCCCAGGGCGTCGAACGTCGCCGAGCCGCAGACGGCGTCGAGGCGCACGAACCCCACGACGAGCAGCACGAAGCCGATGTGCATCATGATGAGGTAGGCCAGCGCCGCGCGGCTCACTTCGCGGCGTTGGGCGTCGTAGAGGATCAGCAGGAACGACGCCACGGTCATCAGCTCCCAGAAGAAGAGGAACGAGAAACCGCCGTCGGAGCAGACCACGCCCAGCATGGCGTAGCACATGACGGTGAGCGACGTGTAGTGCAGCGAGACGTGCGCCGGGGATTTTGCGGCGAGCGTGTGGTCCAGGTAGCCGCGCGCGTAGAGCACCGAAGCCACGGCGCCGATCGAGATCAGCACGACGAAGAGGGCCGAAAGTCCGTCCATCGAGCCCGTGTCGCCCCCGAAGAGGGGGTCGGGGGCCGCCCAGAGGGCCTCGGCGGTTCCTCCGGCGAGCACTCCGATCGCGCGGACCGAGGCCCACAGGGCGCCGCCGGCCGTCAGCGCGAGAGCCGTCCAGGCCTTCGCCCGCAGCGGCGCCGCGAAGATCGCGGCGGTGACCAGAACGAGAAAAAACAACGTGTAGAGATAGAGCATATCGCGTTTTTTGATTTTCCGGGAATGGGTCTATTCGCCGCACAGCAGCGGCCCGTTGACCGTTGCGGCCATGATGACGGCCGTGAGGGCCGCCGTTTCGGTGCGCAGACGCTGGGGGCCGAGCGTGATCTCCCCGAAGCCGTGTGCCAGCGCGAAGTCGATCTCTTCGGCCGAGAAGTCCCCTTCGGGGCCGATGAGGATCCGCACCGGCTCTCCGGGGCGGAGCGCGGAGGCCAGAAAGGCCTTGCCGCCCTGCGAGCGTGCCGCGGCGCAGTGGGCGATGAAGCTCCGCCCGGCGAAGGGGCGTGCGACGAACTCCCGCAGCGGCGTGAGCTCGTGCAGTGTCGGACGGTAGGCCTTCAACGACTGCTTCATCGCCGCCGTGATGACCTTCTCGCTGCGCTGCGCCTTGAAGGTGCGCCGCTCGCTGTGGGCCGTTTCGAGCGGCACGACCTCCGTCACGCCCACCTCGGTAGCCTTTTCCAGAAACCACTCGAAACGGTCGGGGTTCTTCGTCGGCGCCACGCCCATCGTCAGGGCGTAGGGCATCTTCTCGAATTCGGCGTGCGTCGCGACGATCCGCACCGTGCAGCGTCGCGGGTCGGCATCGGTGATCTCGGCTTCGTAGAGGTTTCCGCGGCCGTCCGTCAGGTGTAGCCGCCCCCCGACGCCGAGGCGCAGCACGCGGATGCAGTGCTTCGACTCCTCCTCGTCGAGCGTATGGTAGGGCGGTTCGAGGTCCGGTGCGTAGAAGAGTTGCATGATGGGTCCCCTGTTTGATTTACGGAATTTTATTGTACCTTTGTCTTGCCCGAGCCGTCCGCCGGTTGCGACGGGGCGGAGGCGGCCGGCGGATTCTTCCGTCAGGACGCTCTCCGGGCCCTTTCGTGCGGCGTTCGGATTGCGGCGCGCAAAGTTACACAAAATAACACATTTCATGAAACGTATTGTCGGTTTATTCACGCTTTTTCTGGCCATGACGCTCGTTTGCTGCAAATCCGAAAAACGCACCGCGGAAAATCCCTTCTTCTCCGAGTGGAATACCCCCTACGGCGTTCCGCCCTTCGACCGGATCGCTCCGGAACACTTTCTCCCGGCGCTGGAACGCGGCATGTCGCTCCACGACGCCGAGATCGACGCCATCACGTCGAACAACGACGAGGCCTCGTTCGAGAACGTCATCCTCGCCTATGACAACTCCGGGAAGATGCTCGCGCAGGTCGAACTGATCTTCGGCATGCTCTGTGCCGCGGAGAACACCCCCGAACTGGAAAAAATCCAGGAACAGGCGGCGCCCCTTCTGGCCGCGCATGCCGACCGTATCCTGCTCAACGAAAAACTCTTCGCCCGCGTGAAGGAGGTCTACGACCGCAGGGCCGCGCTCGACCTCGACGCCGAACAGATGCGGTTGCTCGAAAAGACCTACAAGGCGTTCGTGCGTGCCGGAGCGCTGCTCGACGGGGAGCAGAAGGCCCGGTTGAAGGAGATCAACGAGGAGTTGTCGCTCGCCGCCGTGAAGTTCGGCAACAACATCCGTACCGAGACCAACAACTACGTGCTGATGCTCACCAACGAGGAGCTGGACGGACTCCCGGCCGGCGTGCGCGAGCAGGCCCGCGAGAAAGCCGCGCAGCTGGGCAAGAAGGATCGTTATGCCTTCACGCTCCACAAGCCGAGCCTGATTCCCTTCCTGACCTACTCTTCGAAGCGGGAGCTGCGCGAGGAGATCTACAAGGCCTATCTCAACCGCTGCAACAACGGTGACGAGTTCGACAACAAACAGCTCATCAACGACTTCATCCGCCTGCGCACGGAGAAGGCCCACTTGCTCGGCTACCCCTCCTACGCCGCCTATGTCGTCGATGACGAGATGGCCGGCACGACCGAGGCCGTCTACGGACTCCTCGACGAGGTCTGGACTCCGGCGCTCGAACGCGCCAAAGGCGAACTGGCCGAAATGGAGGAGCTCTTCCGCAAGGATGTGCCCGACGGGGAGTTCGCCTCGTGGGACTGGTGGTACTACGCCGAGAAACTCCGCAAGCAGAAGTACGCCCTCGACGAGGAGATGCTGCGCCCCTATTTCTCGCTGGAAAACGTCCAGACCGGTATCTTCTTCCTGGCCAACCGCCTCTACGGCATCACGTTCCGGCCCGTCGTCGTGCCGCTGTACCACCCCGAAGCCCTCGCCTTCGAGGTGCTCGACGCCGACGAGTCGCACCTCGGCATCCTCTATTTCGACTATTTCCCCCGCGACGGGAAGAGTCAGGGCGCCTGGTGCGGAAACTACGTCGAGCAGACCTATGAGGACGGAAAGCGTGTGGCTCCCGTGGTTTCGGTCGTCTGCAACTTCACCCGTCCGACGTCGAACGCCCCGGCGCTGCTCACCCTCGACGAGGCCGAAACGCTCTTCCATGAGTTCGGACACGCCCTGCACTTCCTCTTCCACGACGTCCGGTACCGCGGTCTGACCGAGGTCGAAGGGGATTTCGTCGAACTTCCCTCGCAGCTCATGGAGAACTGGGCCTTCGATCCCGAGATGCTGAAACAGTACGCCGTGAACTACCGCTCGGACGAGGTCATTCCCCAGTATCTGGTCGACAAACTCCGCAAGAGCAAACTCTTCAATCAGGGCTTCATGACCACGGAACTCATCGCCGCATCGCTCTCCGACATGGATATCCACTCCATGACCGAATACGAGCCGTTCGATCCCGAGGCCTTCGAGCGTGAGGCGCTGACCGAAAAGCGCGGCCTCATCCCGCAGATCGAGCCCCGCTATCATTATCCCTATTTCTCGCACATTTTCGACGGCGGCTATTCGGCCGGATACTATTTCTATACGTGGGCCGCGGTGCTGGACAAGGATGTCTTCGAGGCGTTCCGCGAGAGCGGCGACCTGTTCAACAAGCGCATTGCCGACGATTTCCGCCGCAAGGTGCTGGCCCGTGGCGGTTCGGCCGACGGCATGACCCTCTACCGCGACTTCCGCGGCAAGGATCCCGACAAGCGCCCGATGCTCCGTGCCCGCGGGCTCTGGAACGGTCCCGATCCCGTCGATACGTTGGCTGTCATGCCTGCACCCGCCGGAGCGACTCCCGTCGAGAGTGTCCCGGTGAAGTGACGCCTCCGGACGAAAGAAGAAACCGAACCAATTCACAGACCCGTTTATGAAAAAAGCATTTCTGATCATGGCCATTTCCGCTATGGCGGCAGGCTGTGCCGACAACTCGATTCCCACGGCACAGCTGCCCGAACTCGATCTTTCGAACCCGCTGCTGGCCGCGTGGGAGACCCCGCACGCCACGCCTCCCTTCTCGAAAATCGAACTCCGACACTATGAACCGGCTTTCGACGCCGCCATCGCCTGCTCGCGCGCCGAGGTGAAGGCCATCGTCGAGAACCCCAAAAAGCCGACCTTCGGCAATACGGTCGTCGCCCTCGAACGCAGCGGCGCCCTGCTCGCCCGCATCGAGGGGATCTTCTTCAACATGCTCGGCGCCGAGACTTCGGACGAGATGCAGCAGATCGCCCTGCGCGTGCAGCCCAAGCTGACGGAACTCGAAAACGACATCTCGCTCGACACCGTGCTCTACGCGCGCGTGAAGGCCGTCTACGAACACCCCGGGCGCCTCGGACAGGAGGACCGCATGCTCCTCGAAAAGACCTACAAGCGCTTCACACGCAACGGCGCGGCACTCTCCGCGGCCGACAAGGAGCTCTACCGACAGTATACCACCGAACTCTCGGCCCTGACCTTGCAGTTCGGACAGAACTCACTGGCTGCCACCAATGCCTTCACGCTCAACATCACCGACCCGAAGGTCGTGGCCGAACTGCCCGGCTTCGTCAAGGAGGGAATGGCCGCCGAGGCTGCTGCCCGCGGAGAGAAGGGGTGGACCGTGACGCTCCAATACCCGAGCTACCTTCCCTTCATGACCTACTCGACGAACCGTGCCCTGAAAGAGAAACTCTGGCGCGCCAACACTTCGTGCTGCCTGGGCGGGAAGTTCGACAATACGGAGATCATCCGCAAGATCGTCAATACGCGGCTCAAAGTCGCCAACCTGCTGGGTTACAAGTGCTATGCCGATTACGTGCTGGAAGAGCGCATGGCCGGCAGCACGGCAACCGTGACGCAGTTCCTCGACGAGCTCCTCGAACCGACCAAGTCGTGGGCCGATGCCGACTACCGCACGGTGAGCGACTATGCCGCCACGCTCGGATTCCGGGGCGAGCTGATGCCCTGGGACTGGGCCTATTACAGCGAGAAGTACAAAAATGAGAAGTATGCGCTGAACGACGAGCTGGTGAAGCCCTACCTGGAACTCGAAAACGTCAAGAAGGGCGTCTTCCTGCTGGCCAACAGGCTCTACGGGCTGAACTTCACGCCCAACCGGGAGATCGACGTCTACCATCCCGACGTCACGGCCTACGACGTCACGGACCGCGACGGCCGTTTCATGGCGGTGCTCTACCTCGACTTCTTCCCGCGCGCCTCGAAGACCGCCGGTGCGTGGATGACCGAATTCCGCAACACGAAGACCGTCGACGGAGTGGAGACCCGTCCGCTGGTATCGCTGGTGATGAACTTCACGAAACCCACCGCTACGACCCCTTCGCTGTTGACGTTCAGTGAGTTCGAGACCTTCCTCCACGAGTTCGGACACTCGCTGCACGGCATGTTGGGCGAAGGCAGGTACGAGTCGCTGACCGGGACGAACGTCTACCGCGATTTCGTCGAACTTCCCTCGCAGCTCATGGAGAACTGGGCCACCGAGAAGGAGTACCTTGACCTGTGGGCCGTGCATTACCGGACCGGGGAGAAGATCCCGGCGGAGATCGTCGACCGCATCATCGCCGCACAGAACTATCTGGCCGCCTATTCCCACGTGCGCCAGCTCTCGTTCGGGTTCAGCGACATGGCCTGGCATACGCTGACCGAGCCGTTCGAGGGGGATGTCGAGGCGTTCGAGGTCAAGGCGATGGCGCCCACGCAGGTGTTGCCCGTTGTTCCCGGGACGGCCGTGGCTCCCACGTTCGGGCACATCTTTTCCGGAGGCTATGCGGCCGGTTATTACGGCTACAAGTGGGCCGAGGTGCTGGATGCCGATGCCTTCTCGCTCTTCAAGGAGAAGGGTATCTTCAATCAGGAGGTAGCCACGTCGTTCCGTGAGAACGTTCTTTCGAAGGGCGGCACGGAGCATCCGATGACTCTTTACGTCCGTTTCCGCGGCCACAAGCCCGAAACCCGGGCGTTGATCGAACGCATGGGGCTCGGAAAATAAAGCAGGCTTTGGGGTATTGAGATTTTCAAATTGAACGACAATAATGAAAAAAATAATATTAGTCTTTATTGTCTCCCTGTTTTTTGTAGGATGTAATTCTGAACAAAAAGATAGGGAAGAAAGAAATGCAAAGTGTTTGGAAGCTATAAAATTAGCCCAAAATAGTGAAGAGTCGGTTAAAGCTACCTTTTTGGGTTTTGAATTTGGAATGACTGCCAAGCAACTATATGCATATTGTGGGAAATTAGTTAAAGCAGGGAAACTGAAAATAGATCTGTCAGATAATTATTACTATACTTTCAACTCTTCTATTGGAGATAGTAAAGTGTATATTTATCCTGAATACTACAACGATTCACTGTATAGAATTTCTTTCAAATTTGAAGATGCAATACATATATTTAAGGCTCAACAGATGTTTAGTGATAAACATGATGATTATGGATTGCAATTGTTAAAACTTTCAGAAGACTTGCCGATGAAAGTTTATAGAATAAAAGAAAATCAGATTGTTGAATTTGATACAAGTGCAGGCTTGATGATATATGAAAATGCTCCTATTGTCAAAAGAATAAATGCAGAAAAAGAGGCAAAATCAAAAGAAACTATTTCTGATTTCTAATATAGAAGAATTTTAACGTTAAAGCGATTCCTAATCATTAGGAATCGCTTTTTTGATTTTTTGGGACAGGGCGGAGCGCAACAAAAAGCTGCGCTACTGTCAGTTTGATTTCCTCCTTTAGCCCGGTTTCCTCCTCCAAACAAAAGACCGCCCCGGGTTTCGGAGCGGTCTTCGGTGTTGAGCTACCTGGATTCGAACCAAGAATAACAGGACCAGAATCTGTTGTGTTACCATTACACCATAGCTCAATGACGTTTTGGTGATGCAAAAGTAGAACTTTATTTTGCAATTGCAAAGAATTTTCCCAAAAAAAATTCGTACTTTTGTTTTAATCTCCGTGCCGAGATTGTGAATGAAACTTGAAACTTCTATTAAATCAGTTGATTATGGGTGTCAAACTCCGACTCGTCGTCATGAATTTCCTCCAATTCGCCGTTTGGGGATCCTATCTGGTCTGTATCGGCAACTTCCTGGGCCGCGTGGGGCTGGGTGAATACATCTCCTGGTTCTATGTCGCGCAGGGCGTCGTGTCGATCTTCATGCCTGCGATCATCGGAGCCATTGCCGACAAGTTCATCGAGCCGCAGCGTCTGCTCGGCATCTCCCACCTGACCGCCGCCGCGTTCATGCTCGTGGCCGCCTGGTTCGGCTATCAGGCCACGACGCTGACCCTCGCCGGAGAGGCGACCTCCATCGTCCCGATCTTCACGGCCTACTGTTTGAGCGTGGCCTTCTACATGCCGACGATCGCCCTTTCGAACACCGTGGCCTTCTCGATCCTCAAAAACCGGGGATTCGATACCGTCAAGGACTTCCCGCCGATCCGCGTCTTCGGGACCGTCGGCTTCATCGCCGCCATGTGGTTCGTCAACTTCGTCGGATTCGGCGGCGCAGGCGTCCAGACCGAACTCCGCGAGGGAGTCCAGACGCTTGTCCTCGTCCCCATGGCCGCGCAGTTCACCTACATGCAGCTGATCGTCTGCGGCGCCCTCGGCGTGATGCTCGGACTCTATGCGTTCAGCCTCCCGGCCTGCCCCATCGATCGGTCGGCCGCCGCCGGGAATAAGTCGCTCGCACAGCGTCTCGGTCTCGATGCCTTCGTGCTCTTCAAGCAGAAGAAGATGGCGCTGTTCTTCATCTTCTCCATGCTGCTGGGCGTCTCGTTGCAGATCACGAACGGATATGCAACCCCCTATATCAACAGTTTCGCCGCATCGTCCAAGAGTTGGTTCGCCGAGAATCCGACCCTGCTGGTCTCCGTTTCGCAGGTCTCCGAAGCCCTGTGCATCCTGCTGATCCCGTTCTGCCTCAAACGGTTCGGAATCAAGGTCGTCATGTTGATGGCCATGTTCGCCTGGGTGCTGCGTTTCGGATTCTTCGGAGTCGGTTCGACGGAGAGCGTGATGGGCATAACCCTGCTCTTCCTCTCCTGCATCGTCTACGGCGTGGCGTTCGACTTCTTCAATGTCTCCGGCGCCCTCTTCGTCGAGCAGGAGGCCGCGAAACCCATGCAGGCCAGCGCACAGGGGCTGTTCATGCTGATGACCAACGGCATCGGCGCCTCGGTCGGGACCTGGATCGCCGGCAAGGTCGTCTCCCATTACTGCGACTGGGAGGGCGGCTATCTGGTCGCCCGCGAGGGTGTGGCCGGAGGATGGCCCGCCACGTGGCTCGTCTTCGCCGGATATGCCCTTGTGGTGGCCGTGGTCTTCGCCATTGCCTTCCGCTACAAGCATAACCCCGAAGCACTCGGGAAAGTCAGCCATTGATCCGGATGGAGATTCGTGTCCGGGAGTCCTGCATCCGCTGCGGGCGGTGCGCAAGGGTCTGTCCGTCGCAGATCTTCGTGCAGGAGGAGCCCCGCGGGGCGGTGTCGCTCCGCCAACCCGGGAACTGCATCCTTTGCGGGCACTGTGTCGCGGCCTGTCCGACCGGCTCCGTGGCACACGAGGGCTTCCCGCCGGAGCGGGTGCATGCCTTTGACCGCCGCGATCTGCCGACGCCCGAGCGGGTGGAATTGCTGCTGGCCGTGCGTCGCTCGAACCGCGCGCTCTCCGACCGTCCCGTGCCGCCCGAATGGCTCGACCGCATCATCGCGGCCGCCGACCGCGCCCCGACGGCCAGCAATGCCCGTGAGTTGGGCTACACGCTCGTCACCGATCCCGAACGGCTGCGTGAGGTGACCGAATATACGCTGCGGATTTTCCGGAGGTTGGAGCGTCTGCTTGCGAATCCGTTGATCCGGCCCTGGCTGCGGCATCTGATGCCGGGAGCCTACCGTTATCTGCCTGTTTTCCGGCGTCTGCGGCTCGAATATGCCGAAGGCCGTGACCGCATTCTGCGCGGTGCCACGGCCCTGCTTTTCATCCATGCGCCCCGTGCGAGCCGTTTCGGCGTCGAGGATGCGAACCTCGCTTGCCAGAACGCCTCGCTCATGGCCGAAGCGCTGGGCGTGAGTCAGATCTACATGGGCTTCGTGCTGACCGCCGTGCGGCAGGATCGCCGCAAGAGGTTGAACCGGATGCTCGGGTTGCAGGGACGCCGCATCGGTGCGGTTCTGGCTTTCGGAATGCCCGAGTTCCTCTATCCCAACTACATCGACCGCGATCCGGCCCCGAGAAACTGAACCCGAGGTCGTCCGGCGTATGCAAAAAAGGAGCGGTTTTCGACCGCTCCTTTTTATATCTGTATTTTCGCCGTTTTTCCCGGCTCCTCCGGCTCCTCCGGCTCTTGCGGCTCCTCCGGCTCTTGCGGCTCCTCCGGCTCTTGCGGCTCCTCCGGCCCTTCCGGCTCTCTTGCGGCCCCCCCCTCCTTAATACATGTTGTCGTACATCGACTGCGACTTGTCGTATTTCAGGTCCGAGAGCGATGCCGCCTTCACGCCGATGTTGAAACTCCACGACCGGTGGTAGCCGAACGGAATCCACGAAAAGGACATCTGCCAGCAGTGCAGGTCGCGCGTGATCGATACCGATGAGGTGGTCAGTTTCCTCGTCTTGATGTCGTAGCCGCCCTGGAACGTGATGCCCGTTTTCGGCGTGAGGTTCACCGAACCGTTGAATCCCACCGTCTGCGTGATGTTCTTCCGGTAGCCCGTCGTGCCATTGTTGACGTACGAAATCGAATAGTTCACCGCATAGTTGAAGCCGAAGTTCCACGGCAGCGTGAAGTCATAATATGCCTGGGCCATGTACTGTCTTCGCAACACCGGATCCATTTGTCCGTAGGGGTCATAGTAGGGGTTCTGGTATTCCGGAGGGATCGACGTGATGTCGTTCACCGCCGGAGTGCTCTTGTCCTCGCGCGACTTGAACGTGTAGCCGAACGACCAGCCCGTCGAGGTGATACGCCCCGGGAAGAAGAGTTTGTCGTAGCGTACGCCCTGCGGCGTTACGCGGTAGGGGTCGAGCGTCGCCGAGAGGTTGATGCCGAAGTTGTTGAAGAGCGTCGTGCGGAACGACAGCGAGATGGTCGACAGCCGCATCGAGTCGGCCAGGAAGTTGTACGATCCGCTGGCGCGCAGCTCGTCGATGAGCTTGATCTTCTTCACGCCCGAGGTGTCGCGCTTCGAGAGGACCTTCATTTCGAGGTTCTGCGACAGCGAGAAGTTCATCGACATCGAACGCCCCGACGACGGTACGCCGTAGGCGTTCACCGCATAGGGCGAGTAGGTCGTGAAGCGTCCCGTGGAGTCGGTCTGCCGCGTCAGGTAGTAACCGTATTTCGGGTCGCTGAAATCCGGCGCGTAGGAGAAGCCGATCGAGGGGGTCAGCGTGTGGCGGATGGCCTGGATCTTGCGGTCGCGGCGCTTCTTCGTGAAGTCGAACATACCGTAGATCGTCGTCGAGGTCGAGACGCTGAAATTGTAGTTGTACAGGCGGTAGAAGCCGTAGTTCGTCGGCAGCGTGTCGGTCTTGTTCGTCACGGGGTTCCACTCGTACTCCACCTTCTTGAAGTACCACTTCTCCGTGTAGTTGGCCGACGGCGTGACGTTGATGTAGTTGAAGAGGTTGAACGACGCCGAGACCGGGATCGAGTGCTCGATGCCGTTCTTCATGTTTTCGAGCGTCTCCTTCGTGAAGACCTTCGATTCGGTGGTCGTCACCGAGTTGGTCATCTTGCCCGTGTACTGCATCGAGATCTTCTCGTACCAGCGGTCCTTGCCCGTCTTCTCCTTGCGCTTGAACGGGTAGAAGCGCGAAACGTTGAAGACCACCGTCGGCAGCGTCACCGAAATGGACTGGTTCTGGGAGTTCTGCGAGATGGCCATGTTGGCCGACAGCGAGAACGGCGTGCCCGTCCAGCTCTTCGAGTAGGAGATCGAGGAGTTGGTCTGGGTGGCCAGAATGTCGTTGAGGTTCGTGGCCGAATACTTGCTGTAACCGCTCGTCGCGAAGTTCACCGAGGCCGAGAAGGTCGAGCCCGGATTGGCCTTGGCATCCTGCGAGTGGGTCCACTGCACGCGGAAGTTGTTCTGCTTGATGTAGTCGGGTTCGCCCTTTTCGCCGGTCTTCACGCTCGAATACTGCATGTTGAAGCTGCCGCTGTACTTGTAGCGCTTGATGTAGCGCGAGGCGGCCGAGGCCTCCCACGATCCCAGCGTGTAGATGCCGCCCCGGACCGCGAGGTCGGCGTATTCGCCCATCGTGAAGTAGTAGCCCAGGTCGCGCAGGAAGAATCCCTTGGAGTACTCCTCGCCGTAGGTGGGCATCAGAAGTCCCGACTTCGGACCCGAGCTGACCGGGAAGAAGCCCTCGGGAATGCCCAGAAAGTAGATCGGCACATCCTCCATGACCAGGTAGGCCGGTCCCGTGACAACCTTCTTGCCCGGAATGACCTTCGCTTTGGTCATCGCCAGGTAGAAGTGCGGATGGTCGGTCTCGTCGCACGTGGTGTATTTGCCGTGCTGGATGTTGATCGTGTTGTCGGGCATCTTCTTCACGCTGCCGCCCACGAGCCATCCGTCGCCCTGCTGCGTGGCCACGCCCTTGATCTTCGCCTTCTTCGTGTCGAGGTTGTAGGTGATCGTGTCCATCTGGTAGGAGGCCGAGCCGTCGGAGAATTCCGGTTTCGTCACGATCGGCTTGCCTTCCAGCGAATCCGGCTTGCCGTAGGCGTGGACCAGCTTCGAGTTCATGTCGATGCGCATGAAGTCGGCTTTGAGGTTGCTGTTCTGGTAGGTCACGTCGCCCTGGTTGTAGATGTAGACGAGCTTGTTGCGCACGTCGTAGACCAGCGAGTCGGTGTTCTTGCCCGAGATCGGGTCGTCGAGGAACGCTCCCGCCGGACGCGGTTTTTTGACCGAATCCCGGCGCATCGTGTCGGCCGCCAGCGAATCCGCGGCGAGCGAGTCGCGCTGCGGGCGGTCGAGTGAGTCTGCTTTCAGCGAGATGAGCGAGTCGACCTGTGCCGAGAAGAGCGAATCCTTCTCCTCCTGCGACAGCGCGTTGAAGGCAGCGTTGCGGCGCGCCCGTTCGCGGGCGGCGCGGGCTTCGCGGCGCGAGAGCGGATGATCTGCGGATGCGGCGGCATCGGATGTCGAGGGCCCCGTCGGGGCGTCGGGGGTGTCGGGGTCGGAGCCGGTCCGTTCCGGCGGTGCGGCGTGCCGCAGGGTGTCGTCCGGAAGCCGGAACCCGACCGTACGGGGGGTGATGCCGCCCAATACGGCCTGTGCGAACAGCAGTACGACTGCCGCCGATAGGAGATATTTTGCCCTTCTGTTGTCCAAAATTCCGAAAAATTTCCGTACCTTTGCCGACAAGTCGGCAAAAACACCCGTCGGAGGCTCCCGGAACCTCCTCCGGCCGCGTTTGCGGCCCGACAAAGATAGGTAAAAATTTACAGATAGCTTACACTTGGCACCATTAAATATGCGCACGCGCCTTTTGCTGTCACTCGTTTTTGCGATTGCAGCCGTCCTTACAAACGCGGTTGCCGCAAAGAATATTGCACACGGCGTCGGCGTCGTGGTAATCGACGCCGGGCACGGCGGGAAATTTCCCGGAGCCCATTACGGCGGGGTCTATGAGAAGGACATTACGCTGAAAGTGGCCCTGAAACTCGGGAAACTCATCGAGGAGGGAATGCCGGGCGTCAAGGTGGTCTATACGCGCACCACGGACAAGGCCCTCGGCGCGGATCTCGCCACGGACCTTCAGGCCCGGGCCGACATCGCCAACAACGCCGGCGGCGACCTCTTCCTCTCGATCCATGCCAATGCCGCGCCGCGCGCCACGGCCGTCAAGGGCGTCGAGACGCTCATCATGGGCGAAACCCCCAAGGAGCAGCGGTACAACGAGAACGCCCTCTACGAAAGCAACCGCGAGGATCTGATCGACATGTCGGACGAACGGACGGCCGCGATCGTGCGGGCCTACATCCAGAACCTGCAATTCACCTACGGGGAGTACAGCATGGCCATCGCGCGCTGCATCCAGACCAGCTACACCAAGGCCGGGCGCAACTCCCGCGGCGTGAAGCGGCAGCTTCTGCGCGTGCTCTACGCCACGGACATGCCCGGTGCGCTGACCGAGATCGGCTTCATGTCGAATGCGCAGGAGCTGGCCTACATGAAGTCCGACAAGGGGCAGAACGAGATCGCCGCGTCGATCTACCGCGCCGTGAAGGAGTACTCCTCCTATGTGCTGGAAACCCGGCGTGCCGAGGAGGATGCCGCCGCTTCGGAGACGAATCCCGCGACGGGTAAATCCGCGCCTGCGGAGAGCCCCCGGACGGATGCGTCCGGGAAAAACACCGCAAAACCGTCGGAGAAGAAACCCGCGACGGCCGGAAAAGCGGCCGGAGAGACCTCCGCGAAGAGCCCGGCGCCCGCAACCGTTTCGGAAAAGAAAAGGGAGCCCGCTGCCGAACCGCTGCGCTATACGGTGCAGGTGCTGGCTTCGGACAAGCCCGTGTCGGTGAACGCGTCGAACTTCCGCTCCTACCGCGGAAAGGTCCGGCAGTGCACCGGGGAGGGGCGGTTCCCCTACAAATACTGTGTCGGCGAGTACAAGAGCCGCTCCGAAGCGCAGCGGGCCGCCGGCTCCGTGCGCAAAACTTTCCCCGACGCCTTCGTCGTCGCCTGTCGGGGTACGCAAATTGTAACCAAATAGAAAACCATGAAAAGGGAAGTCAAAATCGGTATTTTCGGGGTGGCCATGATCTTCGCCGCCTGGGCCGGAATCCGATTCCTGCAAGGACTCGACATTTTCAGCCGCAATGCCGTCTACTATGCCGCCTATGACCAGATCAACGGCGTGCAGACCGCCTCGCCCATCACCATGAAGGGTGTCAAGATCGGCACCGTCACCGGTATCTCGTTCGACCCCCGGAAAAGCCAGAATGTCGTCCTGCAATTCACCGTCAAACGCCAGTACCGGATCCCGACCGACTCCGAAGCCAAGATTTACAGCGACGGACTCATGGGCGGAAAAGCCATCGAGATCATCTACGGCGCCGCTGACGAGTATCTCCAATCGGGCGACACGCTGCGCTCGGTGCGGGAACGCGATCTGATGGACATGGCCGGCTCCGAACTCGAATTCTTCAAGCAGAAAGTCTCGCAGGTGACCGACAACCTCGCGCGGACGCTCGACAACCTGAACCGGCTGCTCGAAACCAATGCGCAGCACATCAGCGGAACACTCGAAAACCTCGATACGATGACGGGCGATCTGTCCGGTCTGCTCGCCTCCGAACGCCGCAACTTGCAGGCTGCCGTCGAGAACCTCACGGAATTCTCCGTGATGCTGGGTGAGAACGCGCCCCGCGTCGACAGCATGATGGGCAATCTGAACCGTATCACGACGGAACTGGCCGAGGCCGGCTTTGCCCGCGAACTCTCCGAGACGGTCGCCGGGATGAACGCCCTGCTGGAACGCATCGACCGGGGTGAGGGCACCGTGGGCCGGCTGCTGAACGATCCGGCGCTCTACGAGTCGCTCGAAAGGGCCAGCGACAACCTGGCCTCGCTGCTGGCCGATCTGGAACAGTACCCGGGCCGCTATGTCCACTTCTCGCTCTTCGGCCGCAGCCCCGAAAAGATGCAGGCGAAGGCCGAACGCAAGGCCGCGAAGGCTGCCGAACGGGCCGAGCGCGATTCGCTGAAAAAAGTGCGTTGAACATCGGCAGCGGCAAATCTTTCGGCCCCGGAGAGCAAAGGGGCCGAATTTCGTCTGATACGTTTGCATTCATGATCTATCCAGCCTCTTTCGAGCAGAAAATCGGTTTCGACCGTGTGCGTGAACAGATCGCCGCGCTGTGTACGATGCGCGCCGCCCGTGAGCGGATCGCCGCCGAGGGATTCTCGACCTCCCCGCGCGAGATCGAGCACCGTCTGGCGCTGGCCGACGAAATGCGTCTGGTGCTCGACATGGAGCGCGATTTCCCCGGGGGCGAATACCCCGATGTGGACCATATCGTCGCCAAACTCCGCGTCGAAGGGACGTTCCTCGACGTGGAGGAGGTCGTCACGCTCGGCCGGGCCCTCGCCGCCGTCGGCGGCATCGTGGAGTTCCTGCTCAACCGCGCGGAGCGTTATCCGGTGCTGCATGCCCGCACGCGCGGCGTGGAGGCCTTCCCGGAGATCGTGCGGCGCATCGCGACGATCGTCGACCGTTTCGGGAACGTCCGCGACAACGCCTCGCCCGCCTTGCAGGAGATCCGCCGCGCGATCCGCGAACGCGAAGGGCAGGCCGCCAAACGCCTGCAAGCCGTGCTCGCCGCCGCCAAGAGCTCCGGAATCGTCGAAAGCGACGCCCAGATCTCGATCCGCGACGGACGGGCCGTGATCCCCGTCTCGGCCTCGAACAAACGCAAACTCAACGGCTTCATCCACGACGAGTCGGCCACCGGAAAGACCTTCTATGTCGAACCCGTCGAGGTGGTGGAGATCAACAACGAACTGCGCGAACTGGAATATGCCGAGCGGCGCGAGATCGTCCGCATCCTCACGGAGTTCACCGAGACGATCCGTCCCGACGTCGGGCTGATCGCCGCATCGGGCGACTATCTGGCCGAGATGGACATGCTGCGCGCCAAGGGGCGCTGGGCCTCGGAGAACGGATGCGTGAAGCCCATCCTCTCGACCGACGACCGCCTCGTGCTCAAAAACGCCCGCCACCCGCTCTTGCAGCAGACCCTGCGGGCCGCCGGGCGCGAGATCGTGCCCCTCGACCTGCAACTCGACCGGCGGAAGCACATCCTCGTCATCTCGGGCCCGAATGCCGGCGGGAAGTCCGTCTGTCTGAAAACCACCGGCATCGTGCAGTACATGTTCCAGTGCGGATTCCCGGTCCCGGCGTCGGAGATCTCCGAGCTGCCGGTCTTCGGGAGCCTCTGCATCGACATCGGCGACGAGCAGTCGATCGACAACGACCTGTCGACCTATTCGTCCCACCTGCTCAACATGAAGCACATGCTGGCCGGGGCGTCGGACCGCACGCTGGTGCTCATCGACGAGTTCGGGTCGGGAACCGAGCCGATCATCGGCGGGGCGATCGCCGAAGCGATTCTCGAACGCCTGCTGGAAAAGGGGTGTTACGGCGTCATCACGACCCACTATGCCAACATCAAGTACTATGCGTCGAATACAGAGGGCATCGCCAACGGAGCGATGATGTTCGATGTGCAGAATATCCGCCCGCTCTTCAAGTTGGAGATGGGCAAGCCGGGCAGTTCGTTCGCCGTGGAGATCGCCCGCAAGATCGGGCTCCCGGAGGAGATCATCCGCCGGGCCAGCGAGAAGGCCGGGTCGGACCATATCAATATCGAGAAGCAGCTGCGCGAGATCGCCCGCGACAAGCACTACTGGGAGCAGAAGCGCGACCGCATCCGGCTCACGGACCGCAAGGTCGAGGAGTTGGAGCAGACCTACGCGGAGCAGCTCACGAAGATCCGCGCGGAGCGGCAGGAGATCCTCAAACGCGCCAAGGAGGAGGCACAGCAGCTGATCGCCGACGCCAACCGTCAGATCGAGAATACGATCCGGACGATCCGCGAGGCGCAGGCCGAGAAGGAGCTGACGCGCCTGGCCCGTCGGGAGCTGGACGACTTCCGGGATACGGTCGAGAAGGAGGATGCGGCCGGGCGGGATGCTTCGGTGGCGCGCGAAATCGAGCGGATCGAGCGGCGGCGCCAGCGGCGTGCCGAACGCCGCGCGCAGCAGGGGGAGAAGGGGCCGGAGAAGCCGGCCGCGGAGCCCGAAAAGCCGCGTGAGGTGGAGGTCGGCTCGAAGGTCCGCATGGCGGGGCAGGCGATGGTCGGTGTGGTGCAGTCGGTGAAGGGCAAGCGGGCGCAGGTGGCCTTCGGACAGATCCTCACGACGGTCGACAAGTCCTCGCTGACGGTCGTCTCGAACAACGAGTACCGCGAGGCGACGCGCCCGACGACGGCCCGCACGGTGGTGTCGGTCGATATCTCGTCGCGCAAACTCAATTTCAAGGATCACATCGACGTGCGGGGCATGCGCGCCGCGGAGGCTCTGGAAGCGGTGCAGGATCTGGTGGACGACGCGCTGATGGTGGGTGTGGGGTCGGTGACGATCCTCCACGGAAAGGGTACCGGGGCCTTGAAGGAGGAGATCCGCCGCTATCTGCGGACGGTGCCCGAGGTGGTCTCGGCCGTCGACGAGCATGCCGACCGCGGCGGCGCCGGCATCACCATCGTGACCTTCGATTTGTCATAGGAATTTCACCTGCGGCATTTTCGTTTTTTGCGAAAAATTGTGTAATTTGGTTCCCGTTTTTACGGGGCCAACCCCGATTCATACTTCACCGGAATGGACAGGCAGGCGGATGAACGGATCCTGCAAGGTCTCTTGCAGAACGATTGCAGGGCTTTTGACGAACTCTACATGCGTTACGCTCCGCATGTGGAGGCCTTTGCCTGCTGTCTGCTGAAAAACCGCTCCGAAGCCGAAGACCTCGCCCACGACATCTTTCTCAAAATCTGGGAAAACCGACAGTCGATCGGTCACGTCCGTTCGTTCCGGAGCTATCTTTTCCGAATGACCCGGAATGCCGTGTTCGACCTCTTCGAGCACAAGAACGTCCGCGTCCGCTATGAGCGTCAATATCGCCGGATCGGGGACTTCGTGTCGGAGGATGTCGCCGCCAAAGTCGCCTCCGATGACCTGATGATGATCATCGAAATGGCCGTGGAGCAGATGCCCGAACAGCGGCGGAAGATCTTCCGCATGAGCCGCTGCGAAGACCGCTCCTACCAGGAGATCGCTTCCGAACTGGGTATCTCGACCAAAACCGTCGAGTACCACATCCGGACGGCGCTCGCCGAACTCCGGAAAATCATCGGTATCATCGCCTTCTTCTTCTGATCCCGCTCCGGAACCGTCCGGGCATTACAACTTTGTGAAAGATCCCGGACCGCCGCCGCGCGTCCGGAAAAAGCCCTTTCTTTTGCCCCGATCCGGATATCGGGGCTTTTTTCTGCCCGACAAAAAATTTTGCAAAAAAAATGATTTCCCGACTGGGGGAGGAGCCTCTCTTCCCGTCCTATTCATGTAAACACCGCGGAAAATGAATCTTGTAAGAAAAATCATCCACACGTTCCTGAACAACCCGATGCCCGAACGGGTGCAGCGGCAGTTCCGTTCCTGGCTGCTGGACCGGGAGCAGGCCGCAGCGAAGAACGATGCCCTCTGGCAGGAGTGGCAGCAGCTCGATCCCGCCTCCGTCTTCCCGGTCGACGAGAAGGAGTATCGCCGGAAACTCGACCTCCTGCACCGAGAGATGCGTGTGGCGCCCAAGGGGCGTCTGTTGACCCTGTCCCGGAAGGCCGCTGCCGTGGCCGCCGCCGTGATCCTCCTCGCCATGACGGTCGAGTATTTCGTCGTGAAGCACCTCGCGGCCGACACGACGACCTGGCTCGTGACGGCCGAGAACAGCAAGGGGCGCTTCTCGCTGCCCGACGGTTCGGTCGTGTGGCTCAATGCCGACTCCCGGCTGGGCTATTCCGGCTCGTTGGCCGACGGCCGTGTCCGCCACGTCCGGCTCGAAGGCGAAGCCTTCTTCGACGTGAAGCGCGACACGCTGGCCCCCTTCGAGGTGGAGATGGGGGATCTCCGCGTCCGGGTCCTCGGAACCCGCTTCAACGCCAGTCATATCGCTAAATTCGGAGTCGAGGAGGTGACCCTCCAATCGGGGTCCGTCGAGGTCGAACACGCCCGCCTGGAAAAAAGCGTGCGCCTCCGCCCCGATCAGAACTGCTCGTTCGATGCCGCAACCGGGCGCATGACCGTCCGCAACGTCGCCGCCGGCAACTATTGCAGCTGGACCGGCGATTCGATCGTCTTCGAAAACCGGACCCTCGAAGAGATCGCCGTCAATCTGGAACACTGGTACAACATCCGGATCCAGATCGCCCCCGAGGTCGACGCTTCGGTGCGGATCTCCTTCACCCTGCGCCCCGAAACCCTCGACGAGACCCTCCGCATCATCGAAAACCTCACCCGCTACCATTGCCGGCAGATCGACCGACATCACATAATTATCCACAAATAAATTTGATCCGACCTATGAAAACATCCGCCTGATCTCCGGCATTGCCCGGAAAACGATGCTCGAAAAAACTACAATCTGAATTTAAACCTTTTTACCCATGAAACATGAAGGACCCAATCTGTTCGGGCGCAACTCCCTTGTCCCGAAATTCCTCGTCTCGCTGGTCTTGTCGTTGAGTGTGGCTGTCGCCGTCGCACAGACCCGGACGATTTCAATTGATTTGCGGAATGTTTCGGTGAAGACCTTCCTCGCCGAAGTGGAGTCCCGCAGCAACTACACCTTTGCCTATAACAATGCCGAGATCGACCTCGCGGCGGTCGTGAGCATCAAGGCCGAATCCGAGGACATCGTGGCGATTGTCGACCGGGTGC
The DNA here is from genome assembly GCF_002161445.1 of Alistipes sp. An66. GTDB lineage: Bacteria > Bacteroidota > Bacteroidia > Bacteroidales > Rikenellaceae > Alistipes > Alistipes cottocaccae. The sequence continues at coordinate 183,271 of NZ_NFHT01000002.1, read as the reverse complement.
TCGGCTCCCAGCATCTCAAAGCCCGGATCGAGGGCAACCGCGTGATCCTCGCACCCGCCGCGAACGCCGGGACCGCAGCCGCCCGTGCCGAAAAGTCGCAGAAGGGCGTGATCTCCGGCCGGGTGACCACCGTGGCCGGTGACCCCGTCATCGGCGCCAGCGTGATCGTCAAGGAGACCGGCAGCGGCAATGTCACGGGTCTCGACGGCGAATATTCGATCGCCGCAGAGCCCGGGCAGACCCTTTCGTTCGCCTTCCTCGGCTACAACACCCGCGAGGTGAAGGTCGGGACCCGGACGGTCATCGACATCACCCTCGAAGAGGACAACAAGCAGATCTCCGAAGTCGTGGTCGTCGGTTACACGCCCATGCGCAAGAGCGACTTCACGGGCTCGATCGCCAGCGTCAAGGCCAGCGAGCTCTCCGTGACGGCGCCCACCGTCGGGCAGTCGCTCGTCGGAAAGGTCGCCGGCGTCGAGGTGCATCAGACCAGCGGCGCCCCCGGCGACGGCGTGTCGATCCGCGTCCGCGGCGTCAACTCCCTCTCGGCCAGCAGCGATCCCCTCTATGTGATCGACGGATATCCCGCTTCGGAGGATGTCTACATCAACCCGAACGACATCGAGTCGATCGACATTCTGAAAGATGCCGCATCGGCCGCAATCTACGGTTCGCGCGGCGCCTCGGGCGTCGTCCTGATCACCACCAAGCGCGGCAAGGAGGGCGAGGCCGCCAAAGTCAGCTATGACTTCTCGTATGGAATCCAGCAACTCGATCATAAGGTGAAGCTGTTGAACGCCACGCAGTTCCGCGATCTGCTGATCGATGCCCGCAACAACTCCTACCGCCTGCGTGCCACGGCTGCCGGCGTGTCGTGGAGCCCTTATGACGACAACTCGGTGCGCGCTGCCAAAGGCTTCTCCCTGGCCGAGGTCGGAATCCCCGACATGTTCTACGACTTCACGACCCGGACGCCCGTCACCCCGCAGTACGATACCGACTGGCAGGACGAACTCTTCTCCAATGCCGGAATCATGCGCCACAACATCTCCGTCACGGGCGGTACCAAGGCCATCCGATACATGGCCAGCGTCGGCTACATGGATCAGGACGGTATCATCGCCCCGTCGAACCACAACCGCATCAATGCCCGGTTGAACCTCGACGCGCAGATCACGAAACGCTTCTCGGTGAGCCTGAGCTACTCGATGTACGATGCCAAGAACCGCGTCGTGCAGGCCGCGGGCCGTATGATCAACGACGGTGTGATCCAGAGCGCCCTGATGTACCTGCCGAACCTCCCCGTCTATGAGGAGAACGGCGACTACGCCCGCAGCGCCATGATCGCCATGAAGAACGACTGGGGCATCAACTTCCCCGAAAACCCGCTGGCCATCGCCCATGAACTCGACATTCAGGAGAAAATGTCGCGTCACAACCTCAATGCAAATCTGGTTTACGAGATCATCCCCGATCTGAAACTCTCGGCGCGCCTCGGACAGCAGTGGTACAACTACCGCTATTTCTACTACCGCCCGATGAGCCTCGGACGCGATGCCGCCGTGGCGTACAGCGACGCCCTGAAACCTTACAACATCGCCCGTACGACCTCGACCTACGACGTCGACCGCCTGGGTGAGTTCACGATCAGTTACAAGAAGGATTTCGGTCGTCATCATTTCGACGCCCTGGGCGGATATACGCTCCAAAAGAAGACCTACGACCGCCTGGGGGTCGAGGCGACGGGCTTCGCCGACGACCGCATCCATGAGGTCACGGCCCACGGCTCCGATCCCACGGATATCAAACTCTACGATACGCGCAAGGCCGCATGGTCGATGATGTCGTTCCTCACCCGTGTGAACTACGCCTTCGACGACCGGTACACGTTCACCGCGTCGTTCCGTGCCGACGGCTCCTCGCGCTTCGGCGTTGACAGCCGCTGGGGCTACTTCCCCTCGGTATCGGCCGGTTGGACGCTCTCGAACGAACCCTTCCTGAAAGACGCCCTCGACCGCATCGTCTCGATCCGTCTGCGCGCCAGCTGGGGAAAAAGCGGCAACAACGACATCGGAAACTACGCCAGCATCGCCGCCATCTCGACCGGCAGCTACGCCTTCGGCAACACGCCCGTGTCGACGACCTACGAGGGATCGTTCGCCGATGCCGCGCTCGGATGGGAGACCACCACGCAGACCAATATCGGTATCGACCTCGGATTCTTCAACGGCCGGTTGAACATCATCGGAAACTACTACAACTCGATCTCCTCGGATATTCTCTACGACTATCCCATCTCCGCGATCTCCGGCGCCACCTCCACCAAAACGAACCTCAGCGGCGCGAAGATCCGCAACCGCGGTTTCGACCTCCAGCTCGATGCCCGCCTGCTTACCGGAAAGGTCAACTGGAACGTCAGCACCAACATCTCGGTCAACCGCAACAAGGTGGTCAGCATGGGCGGCTTGGACGACATCATCTCCACGTCGGAGCGCTCCGTCGGGACGCACATCACCAAGGAGGGTTATCCGATCGGGTCGTTCTACGGCTACAAGGCCATCGGCATCATGTCGAAGGCCGACTACGCCAATGCGCTTCTCGACCGTGAGGTCTATCTCCAAAACGGCAACAAGTTCCCCGAAGGCTACGAGCTGAAAGGTCCCGCCGTGTCCTCCTATTCGCTCGACGCGCTCTCCTACGGAAACGCTATCTGGGAGGATGTCAACGGTGACGGACTGATCACCACCGACGACAAGACCATCATCGGCGACGCCTATCCCGACTTTACGGGCGGCTTCTCGACCAGCCTTTCGTGGAAGGGCATCGATTTCAGCGCCAGCTTCGCCTACTCCTATGGCGGCGAGGTCATCAACTTCCAGGACTACTACCTCTACAACATGGAGGGTTCGGGCAACCAGTATGCCATCGTCGCCGACCGTTACATCTCCGACGAGCAGCCCGGACGCAACAACGTCCCCATCGCTTCGCGCATCTCGACGCCCAACACGTCGCTCAAACTCTCGTCCTACTATGTCGAGGACGCCTCGTTCTTCCGCTGTGCGAACATCACCCTCGGCTATACGCTGCCCAAGCGCTGGATGAACAAGCTCCACATCGCCTCGTGCCGCGTCTATTTCAGCGGGGACAACCTCTTCACCATCACCCCCTACCGCGGCTACAACCCCGAGGTATCCTACAAGAGCAGCAACCTGATGCCCGGTTTCGACTGGGGATGCTATCCGCTCTCGCGCATCTATTCGGTTGGACTGAACCTTACCTTCTAAACTCGGATGAATATGAAAATCAAACAGATATTTGCAGCTTTGACCGTTTCGGCGGCGCTGATGTCGTGCAACTTCCTCGACGAATACGACCCCAATGCCACCACGGCCGGAAACTTCTATACGTCGGAAGCCGACATCGTGACGTCGCTCAACGGGGTCTATCAGTCGCTGACGCAGGATTACTACTATCAGTACAACTACTATTTCACCGACGTGCGGGCGCATGTCACCGTGGTGACCGACAGCGGCGCCAGCAGCGGCATTCCCTACCAGTTCTACAACTATACGCTCACCGAGGAGAACCAGTACGTCTACAACCGTTACACGCAGCTCTTCAAGAGCATCTCGCGGGCCAATACGCTGTTGGCGCACCTCGACGACGTGAGCTATGCCAACCCCGATTCCCGGAACACCTACGAGGCCGAGGTGCGTTTCATCCGTGCGCTGACCTACTTCCATCTGGTGACCGAGTGGGGCGATGTGCCGCTGGTCCTCAAACGCCTGGAAACCAAAGACGAGGTTGAGGCCAACAACTATCGGCGTCCCAAGAAGGAGGTTTACAAGGCGATTTTCGACGATCTGGATTTCGTCCTCGGGAGTCCGCTGGCCGATTTCCAGCCGGCCTCCGAGTGCGGGCGCGCCAGCAAGGCTGCCGCCATCGCCCTCTACGGCAAGGTGGCTCTGCAATGCGCCTGCGACGAGGATTTCGCCGCCGACAAGAGCGCCTATCTGACGACGGCCGTCGAGAAACTGACCCAGGTGTGGGAGATGCGCCCCTTCGGTGAACTGGCCGACATTCCCTACAACCAACTGTGGGATCTCTCCACGCAGAAATCCTGCCCCGAGAGCATCTTCCAGATCAACTACGTGCAGGGAAATGCCGACCTGGGGTCGATCTGGAACTTCCAGTTCGGGCCCAGCACGACGGGGGTCACCTCCTACAAGATCGGCCAGATGCACAACATGACCACCCGGGAAGTCTACGATTCGTTCGACCCGAGCGACGTGCGCCGCGACTATCTGCGGGAGACGACCGTGGCGGGCGTGACCTATTACCACACGATGAAGTATGCCGATCTGGAATGCGGCGCCAACGGTTACGGCGGCAACAACTGGATCGTGCTGCGTTATGCCGACGTGGCGCTGATGCTGGCCGAGGCCTACTACTGGCAGGGCACGGAAGCGACGGCGAAAACCTACCTGAACATGGTCCGCAAGCGCGCCGGGCTGGCCGACTGGTCGGGCAGCGACCTGCGGCAGGGAATCTACGACGAGCGTCTCTTCGAGTTCATGCAGGAGGGCCTGCGCTGGCAGGACGTGCGCCGCATGTATTCGAACCAGGAGCTGATCGAACACTATAACGCGCTGAATTCCAACTTCTCGGTCAAGGACCTGCTCCTGCCGATCCCCTACAACGAACGGATTCTCAATCCGGACGGACTCTATCAGAACCCGGGTTACAATGTCGATTGATCTGCGAAACATGGAACGTTTGAAACGAATATTTACGGTTTTCGGTCTGGCCGGGGTGCTGCTCCTTGCCGCCTGCTCGAAGCAGGCGGGGGACGCCCCGGGGCCGGAAACGGGTTCGGAGGCGGCGATCCGCTGGGAGCCCGCCTCCCCGACGGTGGATCAATTCGTGAGCTTCTCGCTCGACGGTGACGTCTCGTCGCTCCGCAGCGTGCTGTGGATGTTCGGCGACGGCAAAACCGCCTCGGCACAGCCCGCGGAAACCGTGGAGCATGCCTACGCTGCGGCCGGAGAGTATGTCGTCAAGGCGGTCCTCACGCCGCTCTCCGGGGCGATGCGCGAGTTGTCGCGCACGATCGCCGTGAACGACACGCAGGCCGGCATGGTCGTCAGCAACGACTTCCCCGCCCGGATGGAGGAGGTCCGTTTCTCGCTCAACCGTCTCTCCGACGTGACGGGCGTGACCTGGGACTTCGGCGACGGAAGCGAACCCGAAACCACCTCTTCCGCGACGCAGCAGCTGACGCACAGCTTTGCCGGGGAGGGTTCCTATACGGTGCGGGCCGATGTCGCCTTTGCCGGCGGCGAGACCCGGACGTTGCAACGCACGGTTGAGGTGGAGGGGCTCTCGTTGAGCTGGGCCTGCCGGAATTTCGACCGCTCGAAGATGTGGATCATGGCCCACCGCGGCAATACGAAGAACGGTTACGAACTGCCCCCGAACTCGATGGCGGCCTTCCGCCGCTGCGTCGAGCTGGGATGCGTGGAGTTCATCGAAACCGACGTGCAGATCACCCGTGACGGGGTTGTCATCTGCCTGCACGACAACTATCTGAGCCGCTTCACCGACTACAACGACTACTATTCGGGGAAGGGCATGGTTGCCGACTTCACGTTCGAGGAGCTGGGCCGGTTCCGGCTGAAAACCTCCGACGGGAAGGTCTCCGAGGAGAAGATCCCCACGTTGGAGGAGGTCCTCACGGAATTCCGCGGGAAGGTGTGGTTCAACCTCGACAAGTGCATGGAGAGCGATGTCAACATCGAGAAGGTCTACGACGTGGTCAAGCGCTGCGGATGTCTCGACCGCGTGCAGTTCTACATCTCCGACAACACCGACCGCGCCGACTGGCTCTCCCGGCAGGAGATTCCCGGAATCCTCGCGCCGCACGCCAACAAGGAGTCGGTGCTGACCCAGATGACGGCCTACGAACCGGTCTACATGGTGCAGACCTCCACGGGGTATGTCACCTCCTCCTGGATCGCCGCCATCAACGCCAAGGCCCTCTCGGTCTCGAACCTGCTCGATGACAACGGGCAGAACTTCTACAACGGCAATACGGCGCTGATGGACACCTTCGTTGCAGCGGGCGTGCGTATGATCCAGTGCGACTATCCCGCCGAAATGGACGAATACCTCCGCGGCAAAGGAAAACGCTAAAACCTTAAAACGACAAAACGAACATCATGAAACGATTCATTTCCCTATTGAGCGTCGTGTCGCTCCTCGCGCTGGGTGCCTGTACGGACGGCAACGACGACATGAACAACGTATATGATTCGGTCATCACCCCCGATTTCACCATCTCCGACGGCGAGATCGTGGCCGGAACCACGGCGGTGACCTTCACCAATGCTACCGTCGTCGAAGGGACGACCGTTACGGACTATTTCTGGCACTTCGGATTCTCGGGCGAGGGCAACTGGTCGGAAGAGGCGCAGCCCGATCCGGTGGTCTACAAGCAGGCCGGCGAGTACACGGTGACCCTCACGGCCTGGGGCGCTGACGGCAACCGTGCCACCATCAAGAAGGTTGTGACCGTGCTGGCCGACAACGTGCTGCCGACGGCCGACTTCTCCTATGCTCCGATGATGGTCAACGTCGGCGACGAGGTGACCTTCACCGACAAGTCGTCCGATTCCGACGGCGAGATCGTCTCGCGCAAGTGGACCTTCCCCGACGGCTCGACCTCCACGGACGCAAGCCCCTCCTATACCTTTACCGCCCAGGGCATGTCCCGCGTGACGCTCACCGTCACCGACAACCGCGGCGGCGAGAGCAGCGTCACCAAGTCGGTCAACGTCCGTGAGGGCGACGTCTCGGAGTTCACCGTGCTGTGGAGCAAGGAGGTTGCGTCGGCCGATGCGCTCTGTGTGGCCAATGTCGTCACGGTGAGCGACCTGGGATATATCTATGCCGTGACGGGCGACGGCAAGTTCGTGGCGCTGGATGCTGCCGGTGAGGTGGCCTGGGAGTACGATGCCGCCGCGCAGGACAAGGTACTCCTGACCGATGAGATTGCCTATGCGTCGGTGGATGCCGATGGTACGGTTTATTGGGTGGCTCATGCCTATGGCAGCGATGCCGTGCCGACCGTCTATGCCTTCGAGGGAGCTACGGGTAAGGTCCTGTGGAAGAACCAGACCGCTTATGCCTCCGGTGCCCGGATCGCCTATTCGACACCGTGTATCACGCCGAGTATGGTGGTGGTCGGCAGCCGTGGAACGAACGGAGCCATCCGTGGCTTCGACAAGGCCTCGGGACGCAACACCGCACAGGCCACGCCTGCAAACGGTGGCGGCACCTCCGGTACGATCATCCTTAAAAACGGGGTGGTGATCTTCACCAATACGGCCGAGTACGGATATGGCATCATGGTCCCCGACAATCAGTTCGTCTGGGCGCCGGTTCCGACCTCCAATACCTTTGCTCCGAACAAGACGCTCTCGGCCGGTCGCTGCCAGCCCTGCGTCGATGCCAACAGCTGCGTCTATCTGCCCGGCAAAATCAAGGAGGGCAGCGGCGGTACGTGGAATCTTGCCGCCTTCGACTGCGCGAACCTGACCTCCTCCTCGTCAAAGACGCCCAAGTGGAGCGTTGCTCTCGACGGCGGTTTCGAGCAGACCGGAGCTACGGTGAGCGCCGACGGCCAGACCCTCTACATCGTGGCCGATGCCGTGACGCCGTCGGTGGTCTACGCCCTCAACACGTCGAACGGTGCTACCCGCTGGTCCTGGACGCTCGACGCGGAGTGCCACAGCGTCCCGGCCGTCGACAACCTCGGACAGGTGCATGTCGTCACCGCGAACGGAACCTATGTCGTCCTCTCGCCGGAGGGTGAGGAGGTGTACAGCCAGAAACTCGCCGACAGCTTCGAGGGTTCGGTTTCGATCGCCGAGTGGGGCTACGCCTACGTGCTGGGCAAGGATACCGCCGCCGGAAAACTCAAAGTCTACGCCGTGGCTCTGCCGGGCGTGACCTCCGCCGCGGATTCCTCCTGGTCGCAGTACGGCGGCAATGCCCGACACATCAACTACCAGAAGTAACAACCGAAAAATACCGACACTGAAATGAAACGATATCTGTTTTTCCCCTTGTGCGTGGCCGCCGCTCTGCTGGCGGGCTGCGCCGAGGATTTCCCGACCCGACTGAACCATCAATATTACGAGGACGATACGCCCCCGGCCAAACCCGACATCACGGAGCAGACCGTCAGCCTCGGAACCTACAACCTCTGGATCTCGAACAAGGGTACGGGCGATTACGTCTGGACGAACCGCCGCGATGTGCTGGCACAGTCGATCGTCAACAACGGCTGGGACATCTTCGGGTTCCAGGAGGCCAACACCACGATCCAGTCCGAACTCCCGACGCTCGTCGCCGACAAGGGCGGTAACTACGAGTGGTGGTTTGTCGGGCGCGATTCGCAGGACGGAAAGAGCGGCGAGGCACTCGGTATCGCCTACAATCCGGAGCGCTTCGCATTGAGCGAGCAGCATTTCTACTGGCTCTCCGCGACCCCCGACGAGATGAGCTACGGATGGGATGAGGTGGGGTATCACCGCATCGCCTGCTGCGCCGTCGTGACCGACAAACTCTACGGCAAGCAGTTCTTCCTGACGGTGACCCACCTGCCGCTGGCCGACATGGCCCGCTCGGAGGCTGCCAAACTGATCATCGAGCGCGAGCAGATGTACAATACGAAGGGCATGCCCTCGGTGCTGGTCGGCGACATGAACGCCACGCCCGACGACGCTGCGTCGAGCACGTTCCGCTCCTATTGGGAGGATGCCCGCAAGGCTGTGGACGCACGCTTCATCAGCGGTCCCCTCGGGACCTTCAACGGGCACAAGATCACAGCCGACCTCTCGGTGGAGACCGCCCGCATCGACTACATCTATACGCGCGGGTCGCTCGCTTTGAAGTCCTACAAGGTCGACAATTCGGTCTTCGGGAACATCTATCCTTCGGATCACTGCCCGGTGACGATTCAGGTCGATTTCGACTTCGACGCCCCGGAGGCCCCCGCGATCGAGGGTGCCGGAACCGAGGACGATCCCTGGCAGATCAACTCTTCGGCCGACTGGAATGCCGTCGCCGAGTCGATCAACGGCGCCGGGGCCGATGCCCGCTATCTTTCGACCCATTATTATGTCCTGACGGCCGACATCGACTTCAAGAATCAGGCTGCCGTGCCCATCTCGTTCAACGCCGAAAGCCTGATCTATTTCCAGGGCCTGTTCGACGGCCGCGGCCATGCGCTCCGCAACGTGAAGACCACCGCTTCGGGATCCTCCTACGGACTCTTCGGCGGCAATGACGGTACGATCCGCGATCTGGTTGTGGAGAACCTCTCGCTCTCGACCGCCTACAAGACCGCCGGCGGAGTCGTCGGCACGAACCGCGGCGTGATCGACGGCGTGACCTTCCAGGGCTCGATCGTCGGTACGGGCGCAGCCGCCGTGCTGGGCGGTATCACGGGTCAGAATCAGGGCGTGGTGATCAACTGCGGCAACCGCGGCGGGGCGATCGAGGCCGGAGAGGCTACCAAGAGCGAGAACCTCGGCGGTATCGTCGGACAGGTCTCCAAAGGATCCGATGAAGTGGGCAACTACATCATCAACTGTTACAGCTGGATCGAGCGCATTGTTTCGAGTAACAACAACATCGGCGGCATCGTCGGTATCGTCAGCGACGACAGCTTCGTCATCAACTGCTACGCGACGCTCGGCGAGGTTACGCAGAACGACTCCTACGCTTCGTCGGTGGGCTACAACAAGAAGGGCAACGTCTGGAACGTCTACGGCAACGCGGCCTGCCCGTCGGGTAAGGCAAACACAAACTGGATCGTCGGCAACGACTCCAAAAAGGCCGGTTCGGTCTGGGCCGAGAGCGTCGGGGCGCTGTTGAGCCTTGACGGAATGAAGACGGGCGCCGTGACGGTACCCTCGTCCCAGGAGGAGTGCGCGTCGTTCGTCGAGGCGCTGAATGCCGGGGCCGGCCTCTACGAGGCCCTGACAGCCGAAACGCTCCCGACCAAACCCGAAACGGCCGTCCGCCGCTGGGTGGCCTCGGATAGCTGTCCGGTCCTGGAATAAACCGTGGCTTCGGCGGGAAGCCGCTCCGCAAGGCGTGCTTCCCGCCGGCTTTTTAATCCTTTTTTCGAAAAATGAACCGTATTTTGTTTCTGATTGCGGCGGCGCTCTGCTCGTGTGCCGCGCAACCCGATCCGGCACCGCTCCGCACGACCGACCGGATCCTGGCCGAACTCCATAACCCGATGTCGAAGAACGTGTTGGTCGTCTCGCACCGCGGCGACTGGCGGAACTGGCCCGAAAACTCGATCGACGCCATCGAATCGGTGATCGACATGGGAGTCGATATCATGGAGCTCGACCTCAAACTGACGCGCGACAGCGTGCTGGTGCTCTGCCACGACAAGACGATCGACCGCACGACCAACGGCCACGGGCGGGTGTGCGACATCACCTACGATTCGATCTGCCGCTGCGTGCTGCGGACCGGCCACGGCGTGAAGACCGCGCTGCGCATGCCCACGCTCCGCGAGGCGCTCGAAGTCTGCAAGGACCGCATCGTGGTCAACATCGACCAGGGCTACGAATACTACGATCTGGCGTTGGCCGTCACCGAGGAGCTCGGCATGACCGATCAGGTCCTCATCAAGGGCAAGCGCCCGGCGGAGGTCGTGGCCGCAAAGTTCGCCGAATATCCGCACAACATGATGTACATGCCGATCATCGACATCCTCAAACCCCAGGGACGCGAGCTCTTCGAGTCGTACCGCGCCCAAGAGGTGCAGCCGCTGGCCTATGAGATCTGCTGGGACACGATGACCCCCGACGTGGAGGCGTGCATGCGGCAGGTCGTCGACGGAGGCTCGAAGCTCTGGGTCAACTCGCTCTGGCCGTCGCTCTGCGGAGGTCTGGACGATGACCGGGCCTTCCGCGGCGAAACGGAGGCCGTCTACGGGCGCCTGCTCGACCTGGGGGTGACGATCATCCAGACTGACCGGCCGGAGTTTCTGATCCGCTATCTCGAATCCCGGGGACGCCGCCCGTAACAGCTCCGGAACGATGAGATGGCTTTTGCTGATCGGCGCATGGCTCGCGGCGGTGGCGGGCGCAGGGGCCGTGCACGGGCAGACGCTCCGGGCCGGGACCTACAACATCCGCCAGCTGAACGCCGAGGATGATGCCCGCGGTGACGGCTGGACGGTCCGGTGCCCCGTGATTGCCCAACTCGTGCGGTTCCACGACTTCGAGATCTTCGGCGCCCAGGAGGTGTTCCACAGTCAGTTGGAGGACCTCGCGGCGGCGCTGCCCGGATACGGCTGGACGGGTGTGGGGCGTGACGACGGCGCCGAAGCGGGCGAATACTGCGTCGTCTTCTACAAACGCGACCGCTTCGAACTGCTCGACGAGGGCCATTTCTGGCTCGCCGAGGACCCTGCGCGGCCGGTCCGGGGGTGGGATGCCAAGTATCTCCGGATCTGTTGCTGGGGACGTTTCCTCGACCGGCAGACGCAGCGTTGTTTCTGGTTCTTCACCCTGCACACGGATCACAAGGGGGCGCAGGCGCAGGTCGAAAGCTGCCGGCTGGTGCTGGCGAAGATCCGCGAAATGTGCGGCTCGGAGCCGGTGATCCTGACCGGGGACTTCAATGTCGGGGAGACGAGCGAAAGCTACGCCGTTCTGCACGACTCGGGAATCCTCGCGGATGCCTTCGAGCGGGCCGGGATCCGTTACGCCATGACCGGCACGGAGAACTGGTTCGATCCCGATATCCGGACCTTCCGCCGGATCGACCACCTCTTCGTGAGCCCGGGATTCCGCGTCCTGCGCTACGGCATCCTGACCGACACCTACCGCTCGGAAGAGCCCTCCGACGGCGAACCCCGCTATCGGGCCCGTACGCCGTCGGACCATTTTCCGGTATTGGTTCAACTTGAATTTTTGAAATAGTCATGTCTCTTCTGTCCTTTTTTCGCAAAAGCGAACCGGCGGTCCCGTTCGGAGGCGACGACGCGGCCCGCATGAAACTCTATCGCAGGCTCCGTTTCCAGAGCTTTCTGGCCGGAACCGTCGGGTACAGTCTCTATTACGTCTGTCGGACGAGTCTCAATGTGGTGAAGAAGCCCATCCTCGAAAGCGGGGCGCTCGACGCCTCGCAACTCGGTCTGATCGGCTCGGCCCTGCTCTTCGCCTATGCCATCGGGAAGTTCGTCAACGGATTCCTCGCCGACCACAGCAACATCAAGCGCTTCATGGCCGCGGGGCTCTGCGTCTCGACGGTGGCGAACCTGCTGGTCGGGGTGCTGGGTTTTGCCAACGGCGGCGGGTTCGTGGGTAACATGACCCTCTTCGCGGCCTTTGCCGTGATGTGGGGACTCAACGGCTGGGCACAGTCGATGGGCGCCCCTCCGGCCATCATCGCCCTCTCGCGCTGGTTCCCGTTGAGCATCCGCGGCACCTATTACGGGTTTTTCAGCGCCAGCCACAACCTCGGCGAATTCCTCTCGTTCCTCTTCGTGGGCGCCGTCGTGGGAATCTTCGGCTGGCAGTGGGGATTCGTCGGCTCCTCGGTGGCCGGGGCCGTCGGCGTGGTGATCATCCTCTTCCTGCTGCACGACACCCCCGAATCGAAGGGCCTGCCCCCGATCGAAGTGCTGACCGGCGAGGAGTCCGAGGAGCAGAGCCGCAAACACGGCTCCACCTCCGAACTCCAACGCTCCGTGATCCGGAATCCGTTCGTGTGGATCCTGGCCCTGTCGAGCGCCTTCATGTACGTGAGCCGCTATGCGATCAATGGCTGGGGCGTGTTGTTCCTGCAAGAGGCCAAGGGCTACTCGCTGGCCACGGCCACGCAGGTCATCTCGGTGAACGCCCTGCTGGGGATCATCGGGACGGTCTTTTCGGGCTGGCTCTCGGACCGCCTCTTCCACGGACGGCGCAATGTACTGGCCTTCGGGTTCGGCGTGCTGAACACCCTGGCCCTGACGCTCTTCCTCTACTCGGGCAACGGCATGTTCGTCAACCTGCTCGCGATGGTGCTGTTCGGTATGGCCATCGGCGTGCTGATCTGCTTCCTCGGGGGGTTGATGGCCATCGACATCGTGCCGCGCGAAGCCACGGGCGCCGCACTCGGCATCGTCGGTATGGCCAGCTACGTCGGGGCCGGATTGCAGGACATCGTCAGCGGATGGCTCATCGATTCGGGCAAGACGCTCGTCGACGGGGTCGTCCGGTACGATTTCGGCACCGCGGCCCTCTTCTGGATCGCCGCCTCGGCCCTCTCGTTCATCCTCGCCCTTTTCGTTGCCCGGGGCTCCCGGCGCTGAATCGCACGGTAACCCTGCGGACGGGCTGCGGAAGGATCTCCGCAGCCCGTTCTGTTGCAGATGAGAAGCACCCCCGCGGCTTTGTAATTCCGACAAATTTGGCTACCTTTGCACCTCCGGGACCCCGGGTCCCGAATCCGCATCCCCGCAGCCGGAGCGGGCTGTCCGCTCCGCCGCTCCCGGATCCGGACATACAGCACCGGAAGGGCCGATGCCGTTAACAATCGGTATGTCATGAACTACAAACTTTCGCAGATCGCCGCCATCGTCGGCGGTCGCTTCTCGGGCGAGGAGTGCGACGTGCGGTCGGTCGTCACCGACAGCCGCTCGCTCTCCTGTGAATTGGGCTGTAACCCGATTTTCGTCGCCATGTGCGGCGCCAACCACGACTCGCACGATTTCATCCCGCAGATGTATGCCCGCGGCGTGCGGGCCTTCCTCGTCGAACGTCCCGTCGAGGCGATGCCCGGGTGCGGCTATCTCCTCGTCAGGAACGCCATCGCCGCCTTGCAGAGTCTGGCGGCCTACCACCGCGCCCGTTTCAAGGGTACGGTCGTCGGAATCACCGGCTCGAACGGAAAGACCGTCATCAAGGAGTGGATCGCCGAGGAGCTGCCCGCCGGCATGAAGTGCTACCGCTCGCCCAAGAGCTACAACTCGCAACTGGGCGTGCCGTTGTCGGTGCTGATGATCGAGGGCGACGAGCAGCTGGCCCTGATCGAGGCCGGGATCTCGAAACCCGGCGAGATGGAGCGCCTCGAACGCATCATCCGTCCCGATGCGGTGATCTTCACCTCGATCGGCGACGCCCATCAGGAGAATTTCCTCAATCTCGAACAGAAGTGTCTCGAAAAGATGGTCCTGGCCCACCGTGCCCGGGTGATCATCTACCACAGCTACTACGAGCCGCTGGGGCGTTTGATCGCCTCGCGTTTCGCCGGACGGAAACTCTTCGATGCGGCCGCGGCCCCGCAGCTCCCCGAGGCGGTGATCGGCAACGAGGCGTCGCGCCGCAACGCCCAGATCGTCGAGGCCTTCTGCACGGCGATGGGCTATCCGGCCCCGTCGTTCTCGGCGGCCCCGGAGGTCGCCATGCGGCTCGAAGTCAAGGAGGGGATCAACGACTCGGTGCTCATCAACGACGCCTACAACCTCGATCTCAATTCGCTGGCCCTGGCGCTCGACTACCTCCACAGCGTGGCCCTGACGCGCCGGCGCACGCTCGTGCTGTCGGATATCGCCCAGAGCGGCCTTTCGGACGACGAACTCTACGGCCGGGTTGCCGGCATGGTCTCGCGTGCCGGGATCGATACCCTGATCGGCATCGGCCCCAAATTGAAACGCTACGGCGCGCTCTTCGACTGCGACAAGGCCTTCTACGCCTCGACCGACGAGTGCATCGCCCGCATCGGGCGCCGCGCCGTGGCCGGACGCGCCGTGCTGTTGAAGGGCGCCCGCGACTACCGTTTCGAGAAGCTGGCCCACGCCCTTGCGCACAAGAGCCACACCACGGTGTTGGAGGTCGATCTCGACGCCATGATCCACAACCTCAATTATTTCCGCTCGAAACTGGACTTCCGCACGAAGCTCGTGGCCATGGTCAAGGCCGGGTCGTACGGCGCCGGGGATTTCGAGGTGGCGCAGATGCTCCAACATCAGGGGGTCGACTATCTGGCCGTGGCCTTCGCCGACGAGGGCGTCCTGCTGCGCGAACGCGGCATCACGATGCCGATCGTGGTGCTGAACGCCGATGCCGACAGCTTCGACCTGATGATCGCCAACCGCCTCGAACCCGAAATTTACAGCTTTCGGTCGCTCGACGACTTCGTGCAGGCCGTGAACCACGCCGGCGAAACCCGCTATCCGATCCACATCAAGCTCGATACCGGCATGCACCGGCTCGGCTTCATGGAGGGGGAGATCGACCGGCTGTGCGAGACGCTGCAAGGCCTTTCGGCCGTGAAGGTCGCCTCGGTCTTCTCGCACCTGAACTGCGCCGACATGCCCGAGGAGGATGCCTACACGCGGGCGCAGATCGACCGCTACGACCGCATGAGCACACGGCTCGTCGAGGCGTTGCCCTACGCCGTCATCCGCCATACGGCCAACTCGGCGGCCATCGAGCGCTTCCCCGAGGCGCAGTTCGACATGTGCCGCCTCGGGCTGGGGCTCTACGGCTTCGGGTGGCAGCACAATCCGGCGCTGCGGCCCGTCTCGGCGTTGAAAACCCGCATCGTGCAGATCAAGCACCTCGAAGCCGGGGATGCCGTCGGTTACGGACGCGCCGGCCGGCTGACCCGCCCGACCGTCACGGCTACGGTTCCGATCGGCTATGCCGACGGGCTGGACCGCCACCTCGGGTGCGGACGCTGGTCGATGCTCGTCGCCGGACAGCCGGCCCCGATCGTCGGGAGGGTCTGCATGGACAGCTGCATGATCGACATCACGGACATCCCGGGCGTTGCGGAGGGCGACGAGGCCGTCGTCTTCTCGGCCGTCGCGGGCAACGACCTCGAAACGATGGCCGGGGTGCTGGGAACGATCCCCTACGAGATCATGACCTCGGTCTCGGGCCGCGTCAAACGCATCTACCTCAAAGAGTAACGCACGATGGACCACGGAACCCTCTACCTGATTCCCTGCCCGATTTCGGACGAAACGGCGCCCTGGGACGTACTGCCCGCCGCCAACCGCGCGGTGATGGACGCGCTGGACTACTTCATCGTCGAGAACACCCGCACGGCACGGCGGTTTCTCTCGAAGGCGGGCGTCGCACGGCCGATCGAAGAGCTGGAATTCCGCGAACTGAACGAACATACGGTCGCCGGACGCGAGGTCGAAGAGCTGGTGGCGCCGCTGCTGGCGGGACGTTCGGCCGGGGTGATCTCCGAAGCCGGCGTGCCGGGCGTCGCCGATCCGGGGGCGCTGGTCGTCGAGGCCTGCCACCGGCGGGGCATCCGCGTGGTGCCCCTCGTGGGCCCCTCGTCGATCATCCTTGCCATGATGGCATCGGGACTCAACGGGCAGTCGTTCGCCTTCAACGGCTACCTGCCCGTCAAGCCGCCCGAACGGCTCCGGGCCATCCGCTTTTTCGAGCGCCGGGCCCGCAGCGAGGGGCAGTCGCAGCTCTTCATCGAGGCTCCGTACCGCAACGGGAAACTTCTCGAACAACTCGTCCGGACGCTGGCGCCCGAGACGCGGCTGACGGTCGCCGCGGACCTTACGGCTCCGGCGGAACGGATCGAAACCCGCACGGTGGGGGAGTGGCGTCGGATGGCGCTGCCCGAACTGAACAAGCGTCCGGCTATTTTCATCATCGGGTAGCGTTGGTATGCAATTTGTGCGAAAGGTCTTTCGGAAACTGAAAAAAATACCAGATATGAAAAAGAAAAAGGTTTATAATGAGGCTGTTAATGGCGACGAAGGGTTCGCTCCGGGCAATGTCGATCCCGCCTGCGAAGGGGCGTCCTGTGCCAATGTGGCAGACGATGCCGCGGAGGAGCCTGCCAAAATGGCAGAGGCGGAGGAGGCTCCCGCCGACGGGCTCCGCACGGCGGAGGAGTCCGAGGCCACGGCCCGTGCCGTGGAGGAGGCCGTTGCCGCGTGGAAGGACAAGTTCCTGCGCTTGCAGGCCGAGTTCGACAACTACCGCAAACGGACCCTCAAAGAGAAGATGGACCTCGTGCAGACCGGCGGCCGCGACGTGCTGCTGGCCATGCTGCCCGTGCGCGACGACGTGCAGCGGGCCGTCGGGGCCATGGAGAAGAGCGACGACGTGGAGGCCCTGCGCGCCGGCGTGCAGCTCATCTCGCAGAAATTCACCGAGGCCCTCCGCCAGAAGGGCGTGACCGAAATCGATGTCCGCGGCAAGGCTTTCGACGCCGACCTCTGCGAGGCCGTGGCGAAATTTGCCGCCGGCGAGGATAAGAAAGGCACGGTCATTGATGTCGTTCAGACCGGATACATGCTGGGCGATAAGGTGCTGCGCTTTGCAAAAGTTGTCGTAGGAGAGTAAGGCCATGGCAGAGAAGAGGGATTATTACGAAGTGCTCGGCGTCCAGCGAAACGCTAACGCAGACGAAATAAAGAAGGCCTACCGCAAGGCGGCCATCAAGTATCACCCGGACAAGAACCCCGGGGACAAGGAGGCCGAAGAGAAGTTCAAGGAGGCCGCAGAGGCTTATGACGTGCTGTCGAACCCCGACAAGCGCGCCCGTTACGACCAGTTCGGACACGCCGGAATGAGCGGCGCGGCGGGCGGTGCCGGCGGATTCGGCGGATTCGGCGGCGGAGGATTCTCCATGGAGGACATCTTCTCGCAGTTCGGAGACATCTTCGGCGGGCATTTCGGCGGAGGTTTCCGCTCGTCGGGAGGAGGTGCGCGGCACGTGAACCGCGGCTCGGATATCCGGGTGCGGGTCCGGCTCACCTTGCAGGAGATCGCAAACGGCGTCACGAAGAAGCTCAAAATCAACAAGACTGTGGCGTGCGACAAGTGCGGCGGCACGGGAGCCCGGGATGCCAACGCCTACGCGACCTGCTCGACCTGCAACGGCACGGGATACGTCACGCGCGTGGAGAACACCTTCTTCGGGAGGATGCAGACCCAGGGCGTCTGCCCGACGTGCGGCGGCACGGGCAAGGTCATTACGGCGCCGTGCGACAAGTGCAAGGGCGAAGGGACGCTGCGCGGACAGGAGGTCGTCGAGATCCAGATCCCGGCCGGCGTCGGCGAGGGAATGGTCCTCACGGTCACCGGAAAGGGTAATGCGGCCCGTCAGGGCGGTGTGAACGGCGACTTGCAGGTCGTCATCGAGGAGGAGACCGATCCGGAACTCGTCCGCGACGGCAACGACCTGATCCACAACCTGAACATCACCGTGACGACGGCCCTGCTGGGCGGCACGGTCGAGGTTCCGACCGTCGACGGCCGCGCCAAGATCAAGATCGCCCCCGGAACCCATGCCGGCAAGGTGCTGCGTCTGGGCGGCAAGGGCCTGCCCGACGTCAACGGATACGGTCGCGGCGACGAGTTGATCGTGGTCGACATCACGATCCCCTCGAAGCTCTCCGCCGAGGAGAAACGCCTCGTCGAGCAGCTGGCCGCACAGCCGGGATTCCAGAAGGCCGAGTCGACCCGGAACCAGAACATCTTCGAACGCATGAAGAGCTTCTTCCGATAGGGCTTCGGAACCACGTTCGTTCTTTGATTCGTTGCGCGGAACCCCGGCCGAAAGGCCCCGCAGCGTCATGCATACCCCAAACCTCTCCTCCGGGAGGGGCTTGTCGTAAGCGTTCGTCCCGGTTCCGGACAATAAATCGGACAGATATTCGTATCTTTATCAACACTAAAAACGACGACCATGTTAGGCTTTACCCCGTTCAAGAAACACGCGAACAAGTTCAACTACATTCCGCGTTACTACGACCCGGAGAAGGAGGCCCGCGAACAGCGCCGGGCGGAACTGCGCGGTGAACGCGCCGAGGATGCCGACCGCGAGTACCGTCCCGGACAGTACATCCGCACGCAGCGCGAGGCTCGGGCGGCCCGGCGTGCCGGAACGGAGGAGCAGGGACGGGTCCGGGTGTTGAAGATCGCTGCGGCAGCCGTGCTGATGCTGCTGTTCATCTACCTGCTCTACCCGAAGCTGGCCGATATGGTGCTGCAACTCCGGCAGCCCGCACGTCCGGTGCCGGCGGCGCAGGCCGAAGGCGAGTTCAACCCCTATGCGCCGATCGTCGTCGTCCCGAACGATTACCAGGAGGAACCAGAAAACTAAATGGCAGACAAGATCAGACTGTTGCCCGAAGTCGTCGCCAACCAGATTGCGGCCGGTGAGGTCGTCAATCGCCCGGCTTCGGTCGTGAAGGAGATGATGGAAAATGCGCTCGATGCGGGCGCCCGTTCGGTGAAGGTCAACTTCCGCGACGGCGGCAAGGATCTCATCCAGATCGTCGACGACGGCTGCGGCATGTC
The DNA here is from genome assembly GCF_002161445.1 of Alistipes sp. An66. GTDB lineage: Bacteria > Bacteroidota > Bacteroidia > Bacteroidales > Rikenellaceae > Alistipes > Alistipes cottocaccae. The sequence continues at coordinate 163,904 of NZ_NFHT01000002.1, read as the reverse complement.
GCCCATCGACGCACGCATGGCCTTCGACCGCCACGCCACGAGCAAGATCGGGGCCGTGGAGGATATCTATGCGCTGCATACGTTCGGTTTCCGCGGCGAGGCTCTGGCATCGATCGCCGCCGTGGCGCAGGTCGAGCTCCGCACGCGCCAGGAGGGCGACGACGTGGGCACGCAGACCGAAATCAACGGCGGCCAGTTCGTCGGGCAGACCCCGGTGATGTGTCCCGCGGGGTCGCAGTTCTTCGTGCGCAACCTCTTCTACAACGTCCCGGCCCGCCGCCGATTCCTCGACAAGAGCACCACCTCGGCGGCGCAGATCCGCGCGGAGTTCCAGCGCATCGCGCTCTGCTATCCGCAGGTGGCCTTCGAACTCTACGCCAACGACGCTCCGGTCTACAATCTGCCGCCGGCATCGCTCGCCGGACGGATCGTCGACGTGGTCGGACGCCACATCAAGCAGAACCTGTTGGAGGTGGAGGCCGATACGTCGATCGCCCGCCTCGACGGATTCATCGGACGCCCGGCCGCAGCAAAAAAACGCAATACGGAGCAGTACCTCTTCGTCAACGGGCGCTTCTTCAAGAGCAGCTACCTCACGAGCGCCATCCTGAAAGCCTACGAGAAGTTGATCCCGGAGAGCTGCCAGCCGTCGTATTTCCTCTACCTGACGGTCGACCCGGCGCGGATCGACGTGAACGTCCATCCGCAGAAGACCGAGGTGCGTTTCGCCGACGAGGAGGCCGTCTGGCAGATCGTCCATGCCGCCGTGCGGGAGACGCTGGCCAAGACCGGCGCGGTGCCGATGATGGATTTCGACCGCGAGGGGGCCATGGAGATTCCCGTCTTGCAGAAGGGGGCCGTGTACAGCGAACCCGCGGCGATGTCGAACAACGACTACAATCCCTTCCGCGAAGAGTATATCGATCCGACGGCGCCGGATCCGAATGTCGATTTTACGGGCTTCGACGTCCCCTACACCGATCCGGGAGCCGCGGCCCATGCCGCTCCGCGGAGCGTGCGGACGCCGTCGTTCCCGCGCGGAGGCGCGCTGGCCGCTTCGGAATCGGACGAATTCGAGGATTTCGCATCCGGCGGCGGCTTCGGGATTCCCGGTGACGGAGCGGAGTTCGGGGAGAGTTCGCTCGACTTCATCCCTTCGTCGGCGGAGCTCGAACAGCGGACGCTCGACCTGGCGCACCGGGCCGAATTCTCCGATGCGCTGCCCCTGCCGGGGGGTTATGTCGCGGCGCTGCTGGGCGGGCGTTTCGTCGTCGTCGACGTGCGGAGGGCCCGCGAACGCATCCTCTACGAGGATTATCTCCGCATGCTGGGGCACGGTTCGGCCGTCAGCCAGCAGCTGCTCTTCCCCGAACGGCTGGTCCTCTCGGGCGACGAGTATGCCCTGTTGGAGGAGCATGCCGTGGAGTTTGCCTCCCTGGGCTTCGACATCGAGCTCTGCGGCGGCGGTGCCGTGGAGGTCAAGGGTACGCCCGCCGACATGCCCGCCGATACGGTGGACCAGTTGCTGTTCGACCTCTTGCAGGCCTTCGCCACGCCGGTGTCGCTGGCCGACGTGCGGCGCGAGAAGATCGCCTCCGTGATGGCCCTCTCCGGTGCGAAGGGCGTCGTGCGCAACCTCTCCCGCGAGGAGGCCGCCGCGCTGCTCGAACGCCTCGCCGAAACCGGAAACATCAGTTTCTCGCCATCCGGCAAGACCATCCTCGCCGAATTTACCGCCGAAGATTTGCGGGCAAAGTTGGGATAATCCGGCTGAAAAAGTTACTTTTGTGAAAATTTGATGCTGCATGAACCGCTATTTCCAGACCCCTCCGGTCGTCAAAAATCTGATAATCATCAATCTGCTCGTCTACATGGCGATGGCGCTGATCCCCGAGGCCCGTCTGTTCCTCGATCGGTTCGGCGCCTTGCAGGTCGGGCCCCGCATGTTGGGATATGACTTCCATGCCTACCAGTTCATCACCTACATGTTCCTGCATGCCAATTTCGAGCATATCTTCTTCAACATGTTCGCCCTGTGGATGTTCGGCCGGACGTTGGAGTACGACCTCGGCTCGCGGCGCTTCCTGATCTACTACATGGTCTGCGGCATCGGTGCGGCGCTGATCCAGGCGGGCATCGCCACGGCCATGGGTCAGCCGATGGCGCTGGTCGGAGCTTCGGGTGCCGTGATGGGGCTCCTGCTGGCCTTCGGCGTGATGTACCCCAATGCCGTGATCATGCTCCTGATCCCGCCCATCCCGATGAAGGCCAAGTGGTTCGTCATCATCTACGCCGTCATCGAACTCTTCCTCGGCTGGCGGGGTGTGGGCAACGTCGCCCACTTCGCCCACGTCGGCGGCATGCTGTGGGGCTATCTGCTGCTCCTGTGGTGGAGGCGGCGCGGACAGATCCGATATTAAACCGTCATGGATTCCGAATATTACAGCGATTACCGGGAGCGCAGCGGCGGAAAGCGCCGCCGCAGCTGGCTCCTGTGGCTCCTCGACGCCCTGCTTACGGTCGTCTCGCTGGCTTTCGTCGTCGCGATCCTCCTGACCTACCTCGTTCCCTATGTCAACCCCTCCCGCGTGTGGTTCTTCCCCGTGCTGGGACTGGCCGCCCCGATCACCTATGTGGTCGGCGTCGTGCTGATGCTCTACTGGATCATCCGCTGGCGTTTGTTGCGAGCTTCGATAATGCTGGTCGTCGTGGCGGTCGGATTCTTCAAGGTCTCGCTCTTCTGGCGCCCCGAAATCCGCCGCTCCTACGAGGAGGAGACCTCCGGCCGCGGGACAATCAAGGTGATGACCTACAACGTCCGCTGTTTCTACGGCGAAAACGGCCGCAGCAGCGTCGGCGATGTCCTGCGCCTGATCGAGGAGCAGGACCCCGACATCATCTGCCTGCAAGAGTTCAACGCCCGTCTGGCGGCCCGCTCGGAGGAGTTCTCGCTCCTGGATGAAAAGTACGAAAGTTCCGGATTCGGACGTACGGCGGCCCCCGATTCGGTTTATGAGGCTCCGCTGGCGATATTGAGCAAGTTCCGCATCCTCCGCTCCGGGACGATCCTCACGCCCTCGTCGGCCGTGTGGGTGGACCTGCTGGTCGACAACGACACGGTGCGGGTCTTCAACAACCACCTGCGCTCCACGGCGATCAACGCCTCCGACAGCGAGTACATCACCGACCACCGCTTCCTCTCGGATACGGCCCGCGAGGTCAAGATCCGCAGCATCGTCGGACGGCTGCGCGAGAACAGCGTGCTGCGCGCCGCCCAGGTCGACAGCATCGCCCGCGTGGTGGAGGCCACGCATACGCGCCGGATCGTCTGCGGCGACTTCAACGACACGCCGATCTCCTACGTCTACCGGACGATGGCCCGCGGTCTGCGCGATGCGTTCAGCGTCTGCGGGTCGGGCTATTCGCACACCTTCCGCGGCTTCTTCAACACGCTGCGCATCGACTATGTGCTGTGCGACGGTTTCGATCCGAGGTCCTATGCGACCCTCCCGGTCGAGTATTCGGACCACTATCCCGTGGTCGTGGATCTGAAAAAAGAGTAGATACGGAATTCATTGCCAACTCAAAACCCATAAACGCTATGATTTTAGACTCTCTGAAAAACAGCAGCCTCTATGCAGGCCTGAATCCCCGTCTGGAAAAGGCTTTCGAACTGATTGCGCAGACCGACTGGATGACTGTGGAGCCCGGCATCCACGAACTCGACGGAAAGGACATCTATGTCAACGTCATGGAGCGGGAGCTCAAAGAGAAGAAGGATGCCAAGCTCGAAGTGCACGACGAGTACATCGACATCCAGGTGCTCGTCAGCGGAACGTGCGAGAGCTTCGGATGGAGCGAGCGCAGGGATCTGCGCATGCCCCAGTCGGAGTTCAATGTCGAGAAGGACATCCAGCTCTTCGACGACGAACCCCAGACCTATTACACGCTCCGTCCGGGCCAGTTCACGATCCTCTTCCCGGAGGACGGACACGCTCCGATGGTCGGCCAGGGTACGGTGCGTAAGATCATCGTCAAGGTGCGCCGATAGCGGAATCGCGCCGCTTTACGGAAAAAGCCGGGGAGAAATCCCCGGCTTTTTCCGTTTTTGTCATTGATGGCAGGACCGCTGCGGTCCTGCGAAGGGGGCGATGCCGCCGCCGATGGGTGTGATGGCGGTTTTTCTCTTCCGCCCGATTCCCCGTTATGCCTTGTCGCGGAGTCCTTCTGCGGCGCTTCGTGCCAGCGTGCGGCAGGCGTCGTGCATCTTCCCGGAGAATCCCTGCTTCATCTCCACGGGCTCGCAGAGCGTCTCCCACTTCATCTTCTGGGCAAACTCTCCCAGCAGCCGCACCGATGCCCCGGCCCACGTGAAGGAGCCGAACCATCCGAAACGGCGTTGCGGAATGCAGCGTGCGGCCAGCTTGTCGAGAAGCTCGGCTACGGGCGGGAAGAGCCCCGCATTGTAGGTCGGACCTCCGACCAGCAGCGTGTCGAAGCGGAATACGTCGCGCAGCACCACCGACGGATCGGCATAGGAGAGGTTGTAGACGCGGATGTCGCGCACACCCTCGGCTGCGATCTCGCGGGCGAGGCGTTCGGCCAGCTGTTCGGTATTCCCGTACATCGAGGCATAGGCGATGACCACGCCCGGCTCGCCCTCGTAGCGGCTCATGCGGTCGTAGAGGTCGATGACCCGGCCGAGCTGCTGCTGCCAGACGGGACCGTGGGTCGGGCAGGCCGTCCGCACGGGCAGCGCGGCGAGTTTTTGGAGCGCCTTCTGCACCGGCGCGCCGTATTTCCCGACGATGCAGGCATAGTAGCGGCGCATCTCGTCCCAATAGCGTTCGGGGTCGATCTCCGAGTCGGTGATCCCGCCGTCGAGGGCGCCGAAGCATCCCAGGGCATCGCCCGTGAAGAGCGTCTGCTCCCCGGCGCACCACGTGACCATCGTCTCGGGCCAGTGGACCATCGGGATGAGGTGGAACGTGAGGTGCTTGCCGCCCAGATCGAGCGTGTCGCCCTCCCTGACCTCGAGCGTCGGGCCCGCGATGCCGTAGAATCCCTCGACCATTTGCAGGGCCTTGGCGTTGCTGACGATTTGCAGGTCGGGGTAGAGCCGCCGCAGGGCCGTGATCGACGACGAATGGTCGGGTTCCATGTGGTTGATGACCAGATAGTCGAGCTTGCGGTCGCCGATCACCTCGCGGATATTGGCTTCGAGCCGGCTGCCGAATGCCTCCTCGACGGTGTCGATGAGTGCGGTTTTCTCGCCTGTGACCAGGTAGGCGTTGTAAGATACTCCCTGGGGGAGCGACCAGAGCCCTTCGAAGCGGGTTGTGGTCCGGTCGTTGACGCCGACATAGTGGATGCCGGGTGCTATTTCCGTGATTGCCATGGTTTCGTTCGGTTTGTTTTGCCGCAAATTTACGAAAAAATCCCGGAATATGACGACCCCGGAATCCGATCCGGAAAGATTCCCTGAAACGGGAAAATCTGTCGATCCGGATACTTTTGTGCTGAAAAGACTTTTCGCCTCTTCGGATTTCCGTGCGTCTGCTTTCAATCTGAAACCTTGACCGGTGTTTCCGCCTTTTTCGTGCCATCGGTCTGCGTTCCGTATTCCGGATCCTTTGCCGTCTGTTGCCGATCCGATGCCGTCAGGAATTAAAATCTTATATTCCCGTCGTCTTTTTATCTTATAAATCAAATTAAATATGGCATCTGTAAAGGTAAAATTCCGCGCTTCGACTGTCGCGGGCAAAGAGGGATCCCTCTATTTCCAGATCATCCTCAACCGGAAGGTCTTCCGGATCAGGACCGACTACAAAATCCATGCATCGGAGTGGGACGAGCGTCTCGCATTCCGCGGTTCCGGATCCGATCGTACCTGTTATCTCGACGCTCTGCGGCGGAATCTTCTGGCGGACCTGGCGCGGCTCGAACGCAATGTCGCCGCACAGGAACGTTCCGGAGGGGAGTTCTCGTTCGAGCAGGTGTTTCAACGCGGGGAGGCTCCGAAGGTCCAAAAATCGTTTTTCCGCTTCATGCAGGAGCAGATCGCACGGCTCGAAGCGCTGAACCGCATCCGCACCAGCGAGACCTATGCCACGGCGTTGCACAGCTTCTCGCGGTTCCGCAAATTCCGCGATATCCGGCTGGACGCCATTGACTCCGAACTCATGAGCGCCTATGAGGCCGAGCTCAAAATGACGGGTGTGAGCAAAAATACCTCGTCGTTCTACATGCGCATCCTGCGGGCGGTCTACAACCGGGCCGTGGAACAGCGGCTGACCCCGCAGCGGCACCCCTTCAAACACGTGTATACGGGTATCGACAAGACCGTGAAGCGGGCCGTCTCCGCGGAGACCGTCCGCAAGATCCGGAGTCTGGATCTCTCCGCCTCGCCGAAGCAGGACTATGCCCGGGACATGTTCCTGTTGAGCTTCTATACGCGCGGGATGTCGTTCGTGGATATGGTTTACCTGCGCAAGAACGACCTGAAAGGCGGAATCCTGACCTATCGGCGGAAGAAGACCGGACAGCAGCTCTCGATCCGATGGGAGAACTGCATGCAGGAGATCGTCGACAAGTATCCCGACCGGCATCCGGACTATCTGCTGCCGATTCTGCGCAGCGACGCCGGCAGCGAGCGCAGCCAGTACAAGAATGTCGGGCACCTGATCAACCGGAATCTCAAAAAGATCGGGCAGCGGCTGCAACTCCCCGTACCGCTGACGCTCTACGTGGCGCGCCATACGTGGGCGAGCGTGGCGCGGAGCCAGCATATCCCGCTTTCGGTGATCAGCGAAGGCATGGGGCACGATTCCGAGACGACGACACAGATCTATCTGGCGTCGCTGGATACGGCCGAGGTGGACCGTGCCAACCGAATGGTTATCGATTTGATTGCAAGCAGGTTCGGCGAGTGACGGTTTGTATCTCTTTTCAAGAGACGATTCCGACAAGGCAAATATAAGTAAAAAAACGGTATTCGCAATGATCTGTTTACATATTTGAAGCATTTCATCCTGTTTGGTCATACTTTTTCAGACAAAAATGACAAAAAATGCAGCTGCAAGTATACTGGAAGCCATATTTCGACAAGTTTCAAATTGTAATCACATCTCTTGAAAAGAGATATTTTTAAAATTATTAATTCAAATTTAGGTTTATGAGAAAACTTGTACTACTCTTCATGGCCGTTTTGAGTTGCAGCATTTATGCTTCGGCTCAAAGTAAGAAAGTTTCCGGTACGGTTACCTCAACCGAGGGGAAACCGATTGCGGGAGTGACGGTTGTCGTGGACGGCACACATGTGGGTACCAGCACGAATGCTGACGGACAATACACGTTGGATGTTCGTAAGGGCGAAACCTTGCAGTTCTCGTTCATCGGCATGCAGACGCAGACCATTGCGATCAACGACCGGACGACGATCGACGTCGTCATGCAGGACGATGCGATCGGTCTGGACAACGTCGTCATCACGGCCCTCGGCCTTACGCGTCAGGAGCGTACTCTGGGATACGCCTCATCGACGGTCCGGGCCGACGAGATCGCCAAGGGTCGTGCCGCCGACGCCATGTCGGGTCTGATCGGCAAGGTGGCCGGTATGCAGATCTCCTCGTCGGGAGGTACCGGCACCTCGCAGAAGGTCATCGTCCGCGGCTACTCCTCGCTGACGGGCAGCAACCAGCCCCTTTACGTCGTCGACGGCGTGCCCATCTCGAACTCCACGATGGGAACGCAGGATCTGGACAACTCGATCGACTTCGGCAACCAGGCCGCCGACGTGAATCCCGACGAGATCGAGTCGATCACGGTGCTCAAAGGCGCTTCGGCTACGGCGCTCTACGGTTCGCGGGCCGGCAACGGCGTGATCATCATCACCACCAAGCGGGGCCGTCAGAACGAGGACGTGACCGTCACCTACGACGGTTCGTTCATGGCCAGCACCGTGCTGCGCATCCCGCAGTTGCAGGACCAGTTCGGTCAGGGCTGGTATTATGACTACGAAGGCGGCTATTTCGGCAACTTCTCGCCCACGGAGAACGGTTCGTGGGGCAACCGCCTCGACGGCCGTCCGAACTACTGGCGTCCGGGCGCTGCGTGGTATGACGGAGCCGAGATGTCGGTAAAACCCTTCTCGTATGCGAAGAATTCGTTGAAGAACTTCTACGACGTCGGCTTCGAAACCAACAATACCATCACGGTGCAGGGCGGTACGGAGACCAGCGGATTCATGGCTTCCTACGGAAATACCTATTCGAACGGTATCCTCCCGGGCAACAACGACTACTACAAGCGGAATACCATTTCGTTCCGCGGCAATACGCAGATCAAGGGCGGACTGGCATGGCTGAACTACGGCATCTCCTACGTGCGCAAGGATGTCCGCAATGCCATGACGGGCCAGGGCGGCAGCGGTTCGACCATCTATCAGGATATCTTGCAGTATCCGGTCGACATCGACTACGGCGATCTGAAAGATTACGACAACATCTACAACAACGCCAACAACTTCTATACGCCCTATGCCCAGAACCCGTGGTGGACACTGGACCACAACTATTCGACCTATCAGGACGACCGCGTCTACGGCAACATCGAGTTGGGCTTCCAGCTCTGCAAGGGCCTGCAACTGATCGGCCGTCTGGGCGGCGACTTCGACAATTCGACCGAAAAGTACTATAACGACCTTTGGACCTTCCTGCCCGGATCGTATACGGCAGTGGAGGGCGGTTCGACGGAGCAGGGCTCCTATCAGGAGATCGCCCGCCGAAGCAACCAGATCGATGCCAACATCCTGCTCAATGCCGACTACCGTTTCGGCCGCGACTGGTCGCTGCACGCTGCGGCGGGCTGGAACCTCAACCAGCGCACGGCCTCCTATGTGGCCGGTTCGCTGACGGGCCTGGCTGTCGAGGAGTGGCCGAGCTTCGACAATACGAGCGGTGCGATCCCCACGTCGTCGTCCTATTTCGAGCGCCGCCGTCTGCTCGGTCTCTACGGACAGGCCGACCTGGGCTGGCGCGACGCCATCTACCTGACGCTCTCGGCGCGTAACGACTGGTCGTCGACGCTGCCCATCGACGACAACTCGTTCTTCTACTGGGGCGCCAACGTCTCGGTGGTGCTGACGGACCTCTTCCCGTCGATCCGCAGCAATGTGTTGAGCTTCCTGAAACTCCGCGGCGGTTACGGACAGACCGGTAACGACGCTTCACCCTACTATACGTCGACCTACTATGTTCTGGGAAGCGCTACGGGCGGTTTCGGCAGTCTGACGTTCCCGCTGAACAGTTTCTCGGGTCTCTTGCAGTCGACGCGCATGCCGGCGACGAGCCTCCGGCCGGAGATCTCCACCGAATGGGAGGTCGGTGCCGACATCCGTCTGTTCCAGAACCGCGTCAACTTCGACATCGCCTATTATAACAAGAAGACCCGGGATCAGATCATCTCGGCCGACCTGGCGCCCGAATCGGGCTATACCTCGCAGGTGCGCAACGTGGGTCTCGTCCAGAACCGCGGTATCGAACTGACGGTCGGTCTGGTTCCCGTGCGGACGAAGGACTGGGAGTGGGATTTCACCTACACCTTCTCGAAGAACAAGAACGAAGTCAAGGAGTTGTGGGACGACGTGACGGAGACCACGATCTACGGTCTGACCACGGGACCCCAGCTGAAAGCGATCGTAGGACAGCCGATGGGAACCTGGACCTATTACAAGACCGAGACCGTGCAGGACGAGTCGAGCCCTTACTACGGAAAGACGATCGTCAGCTCCACGACGGGTTATCCGGTTCTCTCGTCGACCGAGACGGAGATCATCGGATATGCGGATCCGAAGTTCACGATGGGCTTCAACAACACGATCCGCTGGAAGGATCTGTCGCTGGGCTTCTCGTTCGACTGGCGTTACGGCGGCAAAATGTATTCGGCGACGAAGAGCATCGTCTACTTCAACGGAAACGCCGAGGAGACGCTCTACAACATGCGTGATTCGTTCGTCGTGCCCAATGCGGTGTATGTGGGCGAAGATGGCGAATACCATGAGAACAACATCCCCATTACGGCCTATAACACGCTGAGCAATTACTGGTATTCGAACTCCAACAACGAGCGTTACCGGGACGACCTGCTCGACAAGACCTACCTGAAACTCCGCGAGATCAACCTCACGTACCGTCTTCCGCGCAAGTGGTTCGCCGGCGTGAAGTGGCTGACGGGCATCGACGTCTCGCTGGTGGGCCGCAACCTGCTGATGTGGACGCCGACCCAGGGCCTCATCGACCCGGACATGACCAACTACGGCAACGACCTCACGTCGCAGTTCGGCGAGTTCTACTCCGCCCCGACGACGCGGACCTTCGGCGGCAGCATCAAAATCATTTTCTAAACGTCCCATTTAAGAAGATATCGTTATGAAAAAAATCATTGTCATATTTTCCATCCTTCTCTCGACCGTGTTGAGTGGATGCCGGGACTGGTTGGATATCAACGAGAACCCGAACTATGTCAGCGATGCGGACAAGACGGCGCTGTTGCCTACCGTAGCGCTTGAAACGGCGGACAAGGTGGGGTACGAACTGACGCTGGTGGGTTATTTCTGGTCGCAGTATGTGGTGCAGTGCAATGAGACCAACCAGTATGTGGACATCATGACCTACAACCTCAATACGCAGTCGTCCTACTTCACCAACCCGTGGGCCTATATCTATTCGCGGGTCTTCCCGTCGATCAAGACGATTCTGGCGCAGTGCGAGGGCGAGTCCAATGTCTCGAACTTCGTTTTCGAGGCCAAGGCCCTGCTGGCCTACAACCTCTATCTGTTGACGAGCCTCTATGACGAGGTGGCCTATACGGAGGGCTGTCTGGGCGACGAAACCAACACGACCCCGCATTTCGACAGCGGGGAGAAGATGCAGGAGGTGATCGTCGGCCTGTTGGAAGAACTTCGCGCGATGGATGCCGCGCAGCTGGCAACCGATGAGGAGACGAATACCTCCACCACGTCGGACATGATCTTCGGCGGCGACATGGAGCAGTGGGTGAAATTCGCCAATACGCTCTACCTGCGGGTGCTGATGCGTGATTTCGATGCCAACAAGACCAAGATCCAGACGTTGCTGACCGAAAACAACCTGCTCGACACGCAGGATGCGGCCTTCGACAACTTCCTGGATCAGGCCGACAAGTCGAATCCGTTGTACGAGAGCGACCGTCGTCAGTTGAACACGACCGCCAACATCCGTTGCTGCTCGGATATTCTCAATATCCTGGATGAGAGCGATCCTCGTCTGGCCTACTATTATGAGACGGATGGAGAGCTCCTTGGCGTGGCCTATGGGATCCGGCCGATGCTGGAACAGGCGAACCGCCTCCGTCTCGGAGCCACGGATCCGGTCTATTTCGCCACGATCGACGAGGCTCTTTTCCTGAAAGCCGAGGCGTATGCCCGTCTGAATGACGCTGCGAATGCCCAAAGCAACTATGAGGCGGCGATCCGCGCGGCCTTCGCCCGTTGCGGCTGCGAGGGCGCCGACACGTTCATCGCCGGCGATTATGCCTTCAAGAGCGACGGTACGGCCGAGCAGATGGTCGAGCAGATCATCAACCAGAAGTGGGCTGCCAATGTGCGCTGCATGCCGATCGAGGCGTGGTTCGATATGAACCGCACGGGCTATCCGACGCGAGGGACGACGCTTACTTCGTCGAAAGGAGTCCTGAATGACTATCCCTATCGTTTCCTCTATCCTTACACGTCGACGGACTTCAACCCCAACGCTCCGGACGTAGTGCCCCTCAACACCAAGATGTGGTGGCACAAATAGGTTCAGTACAGTTGGTTAAATTTAAAAGAACGGACAAGATATGAAAAAGATATTGAAAATGTTGTTTGCCGTCGTTCTGGCCTTTGGTTTCGCAGCCTGTGAGACTTATAAGGCGGACGATCCCGAGATGACGGCGGTTGCCGATTTCGACGGACAGTGGATCTGTTTCGCCTATGATGCGAGCGATCTGACGACTCCGGTCACGGTGTTCGATATTCTGGTTACGAATACGACCAACAATGATGCGGATGCCATGTGGATGACGCTTACCGACTGCAAGATCGAACACTATACGACCAATACGCAGGATCAAATCAGCGCGATTTTTCTGGATGCGCTTCAATTCAGACTTTCCTGCAATACGAAGGATCTGACGTTCTCGTGTTCGGAATCGGACGCTTCCCAGCCTCAATTCTGCAACAACATATATCTGGGCATGACCTACTATACGGCGGGTTACAGCGGATATGTGGATCGTGACGGTTACAAGGTGACGGTCACCGGCGGCAAGGTTGTGAAGAATGGAGTTGATACGAAGACCGGATACAAGGCCGATGCGATCGAATTTACATACAGCCGCACGAATCCCGATGCGACCATGAAGGAGTATGTCGTCAAGGGGATGAAGAATACCGGCTGGAACGAGGACATGCAGGATTACTCTGATTTCATTGATAATAACTTGTGGCCGTGATGGTCAGGAAGCAAGGTAAACATTTCTATCAATGATGCAATGAATTGAGTTTTGGCCGGAAATGTTTATTCGGAGAGGAGCCGTGACGGTGATCCTCTCCTTTTTTTGAGTGAGTGTGTGAACCCCCGGCGGGCACGTGCGCTGATGCGGAGCGATTCTTTGTCTGGGAATCCTTTCGGCTTTGGACAGAGATCCCCGGTCCCGGTTACTCTTTGTCCGACTTCCCGGAGGCTTTTTTCTTGTCGGGAATGGGATAGGGCAGATTGGCCGCCTCGTCGCCCATCCCGGCCAGATAGGCGTCGTACATGTCGAGGATCCAGGAGTCGTTCTCCTCGGCCTCCTTGTCGTGGACCTTTCCTTCAGGACCCTTGAACCATTTCTTGCAGAAATCCTGCAAGCCCGGGTAGCGGTCCTTCATCAGCACCGAATTGACCAGCGTGTAGGGGTAGACAATCCCTTCGGGATCGTTGTGGAAACGGACGCCGTAGTTGGTTTGGAGCGATCGGCCCATGCCGTTTATTCCGGATGAAACCCATATTTTCCACCAGTAGGTCGTGGCGTTCTTGCCCACCTTGTTGACGCAGAAGAGCACCTGCATCGTGTGGTAGCGGCTTGCGAAGTTGGGCTTGGCGAGCGGATGCGACTCCCAGCGCAGACCGTCGGGATGGTTCTCGGTCGTCTCGACATAGTCGATGCTCACGACATCGTCGGCCGTATATTCGATCGGCTCCTTGTCGTCGGGCGTTTTCGTGACCTTGAACGAGTAGTTCTCCTTCTTGAATACCGAATTCTCGGCGTGCCAGCCCCGATGGACGTAGCAGTCGACCTTCTCGCCCGATTTGAGGGTGACGATCACATGATCCGACTCCGCATCTTCGGGATTCTTGGCGTCGGCACGGAAGATCATGCCGATGGTGGCTAATGCAGCTAACGCACCAAAGAAAAAGTGTTTCATCTTGTTTCAGGTTCGTTGTTAAACATTCAATTCTTTTCGGGGTTGTAGGCTTCGAGCATCAGGATGGTCTTGCTGCGGTCGGAGGTATTTGACTGCAAGATCCGCCCGGCGAGTTCGGGATCGTCGGAGACGTAGGCCGCCACCGATTCGCGGAAACGATCCTTGCCCCGGCGGCTGGCCGATCCGGCGTCGTAGAACTCCTCCTCGCCCGCCTTGCGCAGGTAGTATGCCGTGCGCGAACGGCTCAGATAGCGATACTTGACCAGCACCTCGATGCCGCCGTTCGAATCGACGCCGTATCCCTTCTGGGCGAAGACGCCGACGCAGATATGAGGCGTCTCGAAATAGACCCACAGCCAGCCGACTTTCCCTGCGGGGATAAACTTCTGTGGATGTTCAGGTGCCGTGGCGTGCCAGCAGACGATCGAGTCGATCTCCTCGTAGCGATAGATCTCCTTGCTCTTGTCCTTGTAGAAAGCACGGCGCAGCAGTTTGACGTCCTGTGCGTGTTTGGGGAGTTCGATGCGGTCTTTTTCGCCGCATTCGATGACGCGTCCGTTCTTGAGGTAGATGCGCCCCTGAACGGTCGAGGCAGCGTGAGCCACGGAAAGTGCCATGGTGCACAGCAGCGTCAACAGCGTGAAACGAAGGATTCTTGTATTCATGCTACCAGGCATATTGAGGTTGTTCGTAAAGTTAAGCATTATTTTGAGAAGCCGGATGCCATTAGGGAGATAATTTGTAAAAAACTGCCGGTTCGAGTCATGTTGCCGGAAGTTTGTCGCGGGACCCGATTGCTTCGGGCTGGGCTTCTTCGTCCTCCTTTGTCGCTGTCTCGTTCCGGCATGACGAAGTGTTGCCATGAAACGGCCTGAAAAAACGGGGACGCCGTATCCGCTTCGTGCTACGACGCCCCTCCCGACAAAGCATGCGGATTACTTCTGCAGCAGGGCGGAGAACTCTTTGAGCGTGTCGAGGCTGTCGAAGAAGTCGACGTCGAACTTGACCGTCTTGCCGTCGTTGAGCACAACGGTCAGGATGCCGTCGTCCTCGGCATACGCGAGGTTCGATACTTCGGAGATCGCGAAGGATTCCTTTTCGACATTGCCCTTGCGGATTACCGGATAGGTTACCCGGTCGTCCTCCACGGTGATGGTGCCGCCCTTTGCCGACAGGGCTCGGGCCTGACGGATCTTGCGGTAGGCCGAGTAGAGCATGTAGAGTCCGGCGATGATCATCAGGATCGTCGTCGGCACGGGGCCGAGGATCGGTTTGGCGCCGATGCGGATCCCGAAGGGGTGAACGAGCGGAAAGACGATCAGGGCGATGCCCAGAATCAGCGAGATCAGATTCTCCTTGATCGACGAGGTCGATGCGTAATTGAAGGTTTTCATGGTTGGATCGTTGTTTGATGGAAATGGATGGATCGGACCGTTGTCCCCGGTCTCTTCCGTCAGGCGGGGGACACCGCACGGCGGAAGAGACCGGTTTCGTCGGGTTTTCGCAATGTGTTTTTCGGGCTTACGCCTCGTTGTCCTGTTTCGAATAGGCCGAGAACTCGCAGCCGAACTGCTCGACCATCATGTTGTCCATCTCGTCGGCCTTTTCTGCCAGCCGGACGAGGTTCTGCTGGATGCGTTCCTCGGATTCCTCCGAGATGTCGGCCAGGTGGATGCGGTAGCAGATGTAGATCTGACGCCCCTCGATGCCGAGTTTGTAGGGATAGAAGTCCGTATCGAGCATGTAGTCCAGCACCCTCTCGACCTCCTTTTTGGGCAGGAGGTTGATCGGCGAGACGGCAAACAGGTAGGTGCGGTCGTAGACGAACAGCCGGATCTCGGAGCTGCCTTTGTGGAACAACCACGCTTCGTTGCCGTCGCGGGCCAGAATGGGGTTGATGCCCATCTTCGCGATGGCCGCCTCGCAGAACTCGCTCAAAGGCGAGAGCTGACGCTCCTCGAAGACCCCTTCGGGCAGCTTTTCGCCGCACGAGGGGCAGAACTCCTCTTCGTCCGAGATCAACTCGTCGCAGCTCTCGCACTGCACCTGGAAGCAGTCGCGGTCCAGCTCGCCGAGCGAATCGAAGAGCTTGTGCAGCGTCTCGACGCGGATGCCGAATCCCATGTTGTCGGCGTCGGAGTTGGTGAACTTGCTCACCGTGATGCCGACCACTTCGTTGCGTTCGTTGATGATCGGGCCGCCGGAGTTGCCGGGGTTCACCGCGGCGTCGGTCTGGATGTAATACTGCCCGTTCATCAGCTGCCTGGGCGACGAGACGGTGCCTTCGGTGACGGTGAAGGGCATGCCGTAGGGATAGCCCGCCACGCGGATCTTGTTGCTGATGGCGAGCGAATCGTCGGCCGCCAGGTGCAGGGACGGCAGCGATGAGAAGTCGTGGTCGACGGCCAGCAGTGCGATGTCCAGCGTTGGGTTCACGAGCACGACCTTCGCCGGATAGGGGTTGCGGTCGTTGTCGTGGACGGCCACGGTGTGGAATCCCTCGACCACATGGTAGTTCGTGACGAAGAGATCGTGGTCTTTCAGGTAGAAGCAGCTGCCCGAGCCGCCGGCATGCGTAACCTTGAATACTACGCTATAAATATTCTGTTCCATGGTGATTCGTGTTTAGTTGTTGAAGAGCCCGCTCATCATTTTCTGTTGCAGTTCGCCGGCCAGACGCATGTACTCGGCCATGTCGCCGCGCGTCATCGCCTCGGTCATCTTCCGTTGCAGCTCCTGGATCTCGTCGCCGCCCATCGCCGCAGCCATCTTCTGTTGCATGGCCTGCGCCTGTGCCTGCGCCTGCTCCATCATCTGCTGCGCCATCGGGTTGCCCTCCATCGCGCCGGCGAAGAACCCTTCGTCGTCGTCCTCCTCGATCTCACCCTCCATGACCTTGTCCAGCGCGGTCCAGAGGATCTCGGCGGCCTTCTCCATCGGCTGGTCGGCAGCTTCACGCAACGCCTTGACGAAGATGACGTTCAGGTCGTCCTGCATGTCGTTGTAGAAGTAGGCTTCGTAGAACTTGTAGCAGATGCGCACGGCAGCCCGCTCGAAATCCTTGTTCTGCATGGCGGCCGTGGCCTCCTCGTAGACATCCTTCATGTTCTCCTGCACGTTCTGCAACGACGAAGGGCCCTTGATCGAGACGAGCGTATCGACATAGTAGAGGTCCTCGGCCAGCTTCTCCTTCGGCATGTCGAGCAGTTTTTGCAGGAAGGCCGTGCCTTTCATCACGAGTTCGGCCACGGGCAGCTCCTCGTCCATATCGTCGACCGCCTTGTCGATGTCGTTGGCCAACTGGCCCTGCGGCTGCGCGAAATAGGAGATCTGGTAGAACGTCGTGTCGATGACGTTCCACGAATAGCCGTAACGACGCTGGTCGTTGTACTCCCTGACGGCGTCGAGCGTCGCCCGGACGAGCGACTGGATCGCCTCGTAAATGCGATCCACCGTCTCCGCAGGATAGGGCGTTACGCGGGGTTCGTAGCAGCGCGTGGCCCCGAATTTCGTGCAGAATTCGTCGTCGTAGCGGTCGCCCACGCGGCAGATGTTTTGCAGGATGTTGACGATCTTGTGCGGATGGGTCTCCGCGATCGGGCAGTGGTACTCCATTTTCAGGCGGTCGCCCTCCTTCGTGAAGCGCGGCAGCAGCAGGCGGTTGATGTTCATGTCGGCCACCTGGCGCAGCATCGCCACGCGGCCCTTTGCGGGCAGGTTCAGGAAGTCGGCGTCGATGTACATCGTCCTGTCGTCGAGACGCACGTTGACGACGATCGAGCCGTGGGGCAGGTGGAACTCCGTCCCCGCGGCATTGCCGTATTTTGTGCGGAACTCCGGGTTGAGGTGGTCGAGCAGCGTGTGGAACGCCTCGACGTATTGCCCTTCGCCGTACAGGTCGATGCTTTTGTCGTACAGGTCGCGCTGCATGGCACTCTGCGTGGAGTCCACGACCGGCGCAATAAAGGGAAGTGTCCGTTTCATGGGTCGTTGTCGGGTTTGACGGTTATTCTTCTTCGGGCGTGATCGAGCCGTCGGGATTGACGATGATATTGGCTTCGTAGTAGAGGTGCGTCACCTGGCCGCCGCTGGTTTCGGTCTCCTTGCCGTCCTCCGTGAAGCAGATCTTGAAGTTGGCCTCCTGCGTGCCGACCGCCTTGCCGCGATTCAGCATGGACATTATTTTCGGAAGCACTTCGCTGATCTGGTAGATGCTGACCGACTGGAAGGTGTGTCCTTCGGGCAGGAGCTGTTTGGCCTCTTCGATCTGGCGTCCGATGGCTGCGGGGTCGATCTCCGAGAGGCTGATGCCCTTGATCTTCGCGTAGTCGATCTCGTTGACGCTCGTCGAGTAGTCGTTCATCTGCCCGACGCGGCCATCCATGTAGTAGGCCTGACGGAAGGCAAAGTTGTCCGCATTGACCATGTCGAGCGAGATGCTGCTCAAATCGTTCGACAGCTCCTCGCGCTCGTTGAAACGCATGGAGAAGATCTTGAACTTCGTCGTGTCGACCTTCTCCTTGAGGATTTCGACCGCTTTGGCGTAGGTTTCCGCCTGGTCGGCCGGATACTTGGCTCCTCCGAGCAGCGAATTGACGTTGTTGCACGAAACGAACAGTGCGGCGATGCCGGCGATGGCGGCGAAACAGATTGATTTTTTCATACGTGTGAAGTGTTTGAAGTTGGATAGTTTGTTTTCATTTCATTTTATTTCATTTCGGCTCCGACCGTGCGGCAGAAGTCGATTTCGCGGTAGAGTTGTTCCAGCAGTCGTTCGTCGGCGAGCGATCTCCGGCCGGGACGCAGGAATCCGTCCGGAGTCCCGGAGGCGAAATAGAGGGTGTCGCCGCGGAATGAGATCATCAGGTCGCGGTTGAACGATCGCCGCAGTCCGGTCATGCGGCGCATCGTGGCCGGTGTCAGCACCATGCGGGCCTCGACCTCGTCGTCGGCATAGACCGCGAAGAGACTTTCGAATTCGGGGTCTTCCAGGTGGACGAACTTCGCGCCGTTCTTCTGACGGATGCTCTGGACGCTCTGCGCCAGATAGCCGAGTTTGTCTTCCAGATGGTCCGGCAGCAGCAGGACATATCCCTTGAAGCGGCGCTGCGTGCGGCAGTATCCGAACATGCCGCGGAACGTGTGCATCGAGCTTTCGATCCGTGTCCCGAAGATCGGCCGCACGATTGACCGATAGAGCATCGTGAGCGGATTCGCTGCGAGGCCCTTGTCGTGCTGCGGGGTGATGCCCACGTCGCAGATCTGCATCGTCTGCTCCCCGACGGGGAGTTCCACGCGGCCGTACGATGTCGCTTCCGGCGACGGGAGGGTGGAGGCGTCGCCGAACAGCCGGCTTTCGGCCAGCGCTTCGCGGTCGACGCCGCCCGCCGGGTTGAACCGCGCTTCGGGGAAGAGTTCGCCGACGATGCGGCCCATGAGCGCAGTCTCCTGTCCGCCGAGCGATTGAAGCCCCCGCATGAGGGCGAAGTGCAGCACGCAGAAGAAGATGAATCCGTAAAGGATGTATTGGCTGGTTTGTACGTTCGTTGCATAATCGGCCGAGGCGAGCAGGTAGCCGCCGAAGAGGCAGAAGACGAACCACACAAGAGTTGCCGAATAGACGATCACGAGCAGCACGCGAACGACGCGGCGCAGGCGGGCGATGCGCGTCAATTCCCGGTTCATTTTGCCGGAAAGCCGTTTGAAGTCGATCGTTGCGTTCATGAGCGGAAGAGGTCGGCGACCGAAACCGGTTGTTTTTCTTCTTCGGGGATTTCGATCAGTTCCTCCTGCGTGTGGCGGCGCCATGCGGCGATGATCGACGAGGGGAACATTTCGATGGCGTTGTTGTAGTCCGTGACGGCGGCGTTGCAGGTGCGTCGTATGGCCTGCAACTCGTCCTCCATCTGCGCGATCTGACCTTGCAGATGCAGGAACTGTGCGTTGGCTTTCAATTCGGGGTAGTTCTCCACGGCGATGTTCAGACGCCCCAGCAGTGCGGAGATCTCACCGCCGTTGCGGATCTGCTCCCCTTCCGGAGCCGCGGCCGTCCGAGAGCGCAGGTCGGCGATGCGCGTCAGGAGCTCGTTTTCGTAGCCCATATAGGTCCGGACCGATGCCACGAGATTCGGGATCAGGTCGTTGCGCTGCTTCAAGACCACGCAGATGCCGCTTCGGCACTGCCTGACGCGGTTCCGCTTGGCGATGAGGCTGTTGTTGGTGACGATGCCCCACACGATCAGCAGCAGGGCGACCGCCGCCAGGCAGATGATGATTCCTCCGGTCGACATAATACATATCGTTTTATCAGGTTCTGTATTTCCGGGTTGTTCCGATTTTTTTCGTGTCTCCGCTGCATCCATTCTGCACCTTCCGGGATTCGGGCCGTCCGCCCAACCCTGATAGATACGAAACGTGGGTCTGCGGCCATATTTGGTTTTGGAGGTCCTGAGATTACCTTTGAGCACGAATATGGTGATAGCAGCCCACGCAAACGTGAAAGCCGCCATGCCATCTCTCGTGCCAAGTTTGAAAATTTCTCAGGTTCCCAAAACTGCAAGATCAGCATAACGCTTCGTATGTATCCGACCGGGCACTGCGCCCAATCACTCCACAAATATAGTTTTTTTTATTGATCCGCAAAGCACCGGCGGTAAAAAAGAACGATTTATTCGGGCATAAGGGGCGAAATGAATTGTGCCCGGAGCCCTCCCGATCCGCGGGTTCACCCGGTTTTTTCCGCCGTTGCGGCCTGCAAGCCGAAGATTTGCGGACTCCGGAGCACCCGGGTTCCGGAAAAAGCCATATCTTTGGACCTGTTACCGCATGCAGGGAGATGGACAGACTATGCGCCCGGTTGGAGCGGGCTGCTCAAAATACGGAATGGAACATCTGGACGGGCCGGGTTTTGTCGGAGATTCGGCGGGCGGATCCCGCGCGCACCGAAACCTGGCCGGTTCTGGCGTCGCTGTCGGGGGAGGTGCCGGCCATGCGCTGGCTCGTGCAGCAGATCCGGTGCTGTAACCCCGTGCCGCCCGAGCGCCCGCAGGAGGAGTCCTTGTTCTATATGCTGGCGGCATTCTGCCCGGACAACCGGGTTCTCGGATACGTCATCGACACCTGGCGGTATTATCTCCGGACAAGGAACAGCCGGGGCCTTTTGTCCTGCGCCCGGATTTATTCGCTGGTCAGCCGTCACGACAAATACCCCCATCTGAATGTTTTCTACAACCTGATGACGGGGGATGTGCTGCGCGAATACCGGCTTCATACGGCGCCTGCGGATCAACGTTCCGCCCTTCCCTTCCTGACCGAACGGGATTTTCACCTTTTCGGGAAATACCTTCCGGATTTCCGGCCCTTCGGCTTCCGGGAGCGGGTGCAGGCGGCCCGGAACAGAATGCCGGAAATGACGACCGGCGGAGCGTTGGCCCGTGCGTGCTGCATGTCGGAGTCGGTGTTCCGGCGGCGCTTCCGGCAGGAGTTCGGCATTCCGGTCTCCGAATGGCTCCGCCGGCAGCGCCGGGAGCGGGTCGAACGGATGCTGCGCGATCCGGAGATTCCGCTGCGGGAGGTTGCGGAACGCAACGGATTCAACATGCCCTCCACGTTCGCGGATTACTGCCGCCGGAATTTCGGTGCGCCGCCCCGGCAGATGCGGGAGAAGTTAGGGGAGCCGTAAAACAGCCTCCGGTCAGAAATTTCCGGCCTCCGGTCAGAACCGGGCATTCGCCGGCGGTTCCTATTTTTACGTCGCCGATGAACCCCGAATCCATGCGGAATCCGATTGTCCGAAAAATATGTCTCGCGGCCATGTCGTCGAAGGGAGGCATGCGCCCCCTCCGACGGGTCCCGGAGGTCCTGAACCATGTTGGAACCCGGCGCCACCGGGGTCCTCCTGTAATCTGCCGTTGTGATTCCCTCCGTCGCAAGGGGCCGGACCGTGATCCCGGGAGTCCGAAACGCCATTCGGTCCGCCTGAAATCCGCGCGAGGTCCGGGCGAAGTCCCGGCCGGCGGATCGCAGGGACGTCATCCCGATTGAAAAGTCGCTCCGGCACGTAGGAGATCTCCCGTTTTTGTCCGTAGGACGCTTGCTATCGTCCGCTGATTACGACGATTCCCTCTTTGAGCGAACAGCGGATCGGCGCGATGTTTTCCAGTTCGTCGAGCAGCTCCCGGAGCGGCAGGTTGGGGGTTTGGAGGCTGAACGTACATTCGTAGACCGCCGGGTCCGTCACCTCGAAGCGTACGTCGTACCAGCGGCCCAGTTCGGTGATGACCTCCCGCATGGGCGTATCCCGGAAACAGATCGTATTGTGGCTCCACAGGATCGACTGCTCGGCATTGTCCAGATCCTCGATCCGGCTCGTATCCAGTCGTTTGTCATAGATGAGCCGCTGGGAGGGTTCCAGCAGGAAGCTCTTTCCCCCGCGTGAAAACTCCACGCTTCCCCGGATCAGCACCACCGAGATCATTTCATCGGCCCGGTATGCCTTGACATCGAACTCCGTGCCCAGAACCCGGATTGCCGCATGGTCGGCGGTCTCGACAATGAATGGCCGCCGGGAGTTGTGCGCCACCTCGAAATAGGCTTCGCCGTCGAGGAGCACGCGGCGTTCCGAGAGTCCGAACCGTTCGGGATAGGAGATCGTCGAGCCGGCGTTGAGGAAGACCCGCGTTCCGTCCTGGAAAATCACCTCCTTGCGCTGTCCGACCGCCGCCGAGACCGTCTGCTGTTCGTCGGCCGAGAAGAGCGCGCCGCCCAGGCGGCTGTTCAGATTGGCCCACAGACCCAGAATCAGGGCGCAGGGAATCAGGACCGCGGCCGCCCGGAACCACATGCGACGTCTCCGGGCGCGTGCGAGGATGCGCTCGATGCGGCGCAGCAGCTCTTCGCCCGGAATGTCGGACAGCGGGGCGGCAGCACCCGATTCCAACCGCTGCGCATCGGCATCGAACTCGGCGGAGAGCCATTGCTGACCTTCGTCCGTGGCGAACCATGCGGCGACTTCGGCCGCCTCCTCGGGGGTGGCCGTTTCATTGAGAACTCGTTTCAGAATTATTTCATCGGGTCGTTTCATCGGATCAACAATAACAGGGTTATCAATAAGTTCGCAGCCCCGGCAAGGAGGCTCTTCAACCGTTTCAGACACTCCCGGTAGTGGGTGTTCACCGTGTGGATCGACAGGTTGAGCCGTGCGGCGATCTCCTGATTCGAGTAGCCTTCGCAGCGCATCGTCGCCACGGCCCGCTGCTGGGGCGGGAGAGTGGCTATGGCCTGTCCGAGCAGTTCGATGCGGTGGCTGCGCTCCGCCAACGTATAAAGGTCATCATCGTATTGGGGTTGTTTCTGTACGATCCGGTAGTTGTGTTGCAGGGCGTTGACGTTGTTGCGGATCTGGTTCAGGACCTGGTGTTTCAGCATTCCGTACAGGTATCCGGAGAGATTCCGCGTGATGAAAAGCGCCTCGCGGGCGGTCCACAGCTTGACGAAAAGCTGCTGCAAGGCGTCGTCGGCGTCGGCGCGGTTTTTCAGATAGCGCAGTGCCAGCGTATAGAGTTTGGCGTGGTAGCGCCGGTAGATGGCCTCGAATGCCGCCCGGTCGCCCTTCCGAAGCCTTTCGAGCAGCGCGAGGTCCTCTTCCGTATCTCCTTTCCAAGAAGTCATATCCGTTCGTTAAAGCCATACAAAGATAACGATTCGGTTTCATTTACAAGACACCCGAAAGGGGGCAAAATGAGTAGTCCGGAATTTTTTTTCGGAAAAATCGGCTCTGCGCTCACACTTTTCGGGATGACTGTGTGTCCTTTGAATGAACCGACAAAACTACAACCGTATGACCCGATAACTTTTGACTTCTTGCATGCAAATTGACATCGTATTGTCATTTCGATGTTCTCCGGCCGCATCTTCTGCTGTACATCTTTGCGGCAAAGAAACATTTGATTCACCGATTCTTCCTATCTTTATTAACCAATCCAACAGAAATGAAACCATTTAGACTCCTATTGGCGGCAGTCCTTCTGGCGGCGTCCGTGACCGCGGTCTCGGCGCAGCAGGTGACTGTCAGGCTCCGGCAGGTCAGGCTGGTGCAGGTGCTGGACGAGATTTCGCGGCAGACCGGCTATGCGTTCTACCACTCGCGTCCTACGGTCGATCCCGACCGCATCGTGTCGCTCGACGTCGCGGACACGAAACTCGAAACGGCATTGGACCGGCTCTTCGCCGGCACGCAGATCGGCTACAAGATCAAGAACCGGAAAATCTATCTGACGGCCAAACCGGCCGCGTCGACCCCCCCCCTTCAACCCCGGACCGTAAAGGGTACGGTGGCGGATGCGTCCGGCGAGCCCGTCATCGGGGCCACGGTCGTCGTGAAGGGTACGACACGGGGTGCCAGTACGGGCATCGACGGCGGATTCGCTCTCGATGTGACGCCTGCCGACGTGCTGGTCGTTTCCTACATCGGGTACGACACGCAGGAGATTCCGGTCGGGAGCCGCACGTCATTCGAAATCCGCTTGAAGGAGGAGGCCACGGCGCTGGACGACGTGGTGGTGATCGGTTACGGCGCCGTGCGCAAGCGCGACGTCTCGACGGCCATCTCGTCGATCAAGGCCGAGGATATCGCCAACCAGCCCATCTCGGACTTCCGGCAGTCGATGATCGGCAAGATGCCCGGCGTGCAGGTGATGCAGACGGGCGGCGATCCCGAAGGCAACGTCATGGTGCGCGTGCGCGGTATCAGTTCGGCGACGGCCGGCAACGACCCGCTGTACATCGTCGACGGCGTGCCGATGGAGAACGGACTCTCGAACCTCAATATGAACGACATCGAGTCGATGGAGGTGTTGAAGGATGCCTCGTCGGCCGCGATCTACGGTTCGCGCGGCTCGAACGGCGTGATCCTCATCACGACCAAGAAGGGCCATTCGGAGACCATCCAGGTCACCTACGACGGTTACTACGGCATCGAGCAGGTCTCGAAGAAGATCGACCTGATGAATGCCTACCAGTATGCGCAGTTTGCCAAAGAGGGACACGACAACTCCTATTACAGCATCTATCCCGGCGGCACGGCCCCCAACGGCGAGCGGCCCGAATCCTACATGAACTGGCCCGTGGAACTCACGCCCTATCTGAACGGCGAGCCGGGTCTGACCGACACCGACTGGCAGGACGCCATCTTCCGCACGGCCTCGACCACGAGCCACAACGTTTCGATTTCCGGGAAAGGGCAGAACATCAACTACTTCATCTCCGCGAACTACTACTACAAGGAGGGTATCATCATCAACTCCGATTTCGAGAAGTATTCGTTCCGCCTGAACCTCGACGGCAAGTACAAGAACTTCAAGTACGGCGTGAACTTCTCGCCGTCGTACTCCAAATCGAACCGCGTCAATGCCTCGGGACCTTACAGCTCGGGCGGCGTGGTGCAGTCGGCGCTGTGCTCGAACCCGATGTGGCCCGTTTACAACGAGGACGGAACCTTCAACTTCCAGGGCAACGGCTACTGGCGCATCGGCAACGACTACCAGCACAACGAGATCCTGAACCCCGTGGCGCTGGCGACGCTCAAATCCGACGTCGTGGACCGCATGGCCATGACCGGCCGGGCGTTCCTCGGCTACGACATCTGCAAGGGGCTCTCGTTCCAGACCTCGATCGGCGGCACCTTCTACGGCGCCCACAACGACACCTACTCCTCCTCCGAACTGGAAACCATCGGCAAGGCCAACTACGGGAAGAAATCCAACCCCGTCGGATACAGCTCTTCGGGCTTCTACTTCAACTGGCTCATCGAGAACCAGCTGACCTATTCGCGGGACTTCGGCGACCACTCGCTGACGGCCGTTCTGGTGCAGTCGGCGCAGAAGGAGACCTACAAGGGCAACAACGTCACGGCCACGGACTACCCGAACGACTACAACCAGACGATCGGCGGCGGAACCGTGAACGACGGCGACTCGAAGACCGACGAGTGGTCGCTGGCCTCCTACCTGGCCCGCGTGCAGTACAGCTACAAGGGCAAATACATGCTTTCGGCGGCGATCCGTGCCGACGGTTCGTCGCGCTTCGGGCGGAACAACCGCTGGGGATACTTCCCTTCGGCCTCGGCCGCGTGGCGCATCTCGGGCGAGCCCTTCTTCCAGAACGCCGCGGCCCTGTCGTGGGTCAGCGACCTGAAACTGCGCGCCAGCTACGGTCAGACGGGTAACTTCCAGATCGGCAACTACAAGCACCTGGCCACGATGGACGGCGACAACTACATCCTCGGGACGGGGAGCGGCTCGCTCGTGAACGGATACAAGCCCACGAACGTCGCCAATCCGAACCTCACGTGGGAGAAGACCTCGATGTTCAACGTCGGAGCCGATTTGAGCCTTCTGGGCGGTTATTTCAACCTGACGGCCGAGTACTACTACGCCAACACGACGGACATGCTGCTCGAAGTGCCGATCCCGCACCTGACGGGTTACAGCACGACGCTGATGAACATCGGCAAGGTGAACAACCGCGGCTGGGAGCTCTCGGCCACCTCGCAGCACTCCTATGCCAACGGTATCAGCTACTCGCTCAACGCCAACTGGGCGACGAACACCAACGAGGTGAAGGCGCTCGGGGCCAACGACACGCCGATCATCACCTCCGGCAGCGTCGAGCACGCCTACTACATCACGAAGGTCGGCGAGCCGATCGGCTCCTACTACGTGCTCGTGCAGGACGGTATCTTCAAGAATGCCGACGAGTTGAAGGCCTACCCGCACTTCGACACCACGCAGCCGGGCGATTTCCGCTTCGTGGACGTCAACGGCGACGGCGTGATCGACACCAACACCGACCGCACGATCGTCGGCAACTACATGCCGGACTTCACCTACGGATTCGGCGGAACGTTCGGATACAAGGGGCTGGACTTTGCGGTGGCCTTCCAGGGGGTCTACGGCAACGAGATCCTGAATCTGAACCGCCGCTACCTGGACAACATGGAGGGGAACGTCAACGGGACGACCGCCGCCCTGAACCGCTGGGTCAGCGCCGACCAGCCGGGCGACGGCAACACCAACCGCGTGAACCGCAAGCAGACCGGCAACAACGGGCGCACGTCGACCTGGCACATCGAGGACGGCAGTTACCTGCGTTTGCAGAACATCGCCCTGGGCTACACGCTGCCGGCGAAGTGGACCCGGAAGTTCCATGTCGAGAAGCTGCGGGTCTACGTTTCGGCGCAGAACCTCGTGACGTGGACCGACTATTCGGGCTACAACCCCGAGGTGAGCGGCAGCACGAGCGCCCTGACGCCCGGCGAGGACTACGGAACCTATCCGCTGGCCAAGACCTACATGGTCGGTCTCAATGTTACCTTCTAATACGACACGAAAGATGAAAAAGATACGGATTTTCGGCGCAGTCATTGCGCTGTTCGGCCTGGGTTCGTGCGGCGAGTCGTTCTTCGACCTCACGCCGAACTACGAAGTGGCCGTCGACGACATCTACGAGACGGCGGGCGATTTCGACATCGCCGTGGTGGGCTGTTATGCCAAATTCCAGACCCAGGTGAACTACTATACGGAGCTGTGCGAGTACCGCAGCGACAATCTCTACCTCGATGCCCCGACGACCGGCACGCAGGACCGCTACGACATCGACCAGTTCCGCGACAACGCCTCGAACGGCATTCTCGAAGATGCCTGGGCCAATTTCGACAATGCGGTCTACCGCTGCAACATGGTGCTCGACCGCATCGACGGGGCCGATTTCGACGAGCGGCTCAAAGCCCAGTACAAGGGCGAGGCGATGTTCCTGCGGGCCTATACCTACTTCATGAAATACCGGCTCTGGGGCTGCGTTCCCGCGACGCGGCGGGTTGTGACGGTCGAGGAGGCGCTCCGGATCGGGCGCTCGTCCGAGGAGGAGATGTTCGACCTGATTGCCGGCGACCTGCAAGAGATCGTCGACCAGGCGATGCTTCCGGAGAGCTACGACGGGGCCGATGCGGGTCGTGCGACGCTCGGTGCGGCCCGGACGCTGCTGGGCAAGGTCTACCTGACGTTCAAGAGGCCGCAGCAGGCCGCCGATGTCCTGAAAGAGGTGATCGGGAAATACGCCCTGTTGGAGGATGTGGCCGATGTCTTCGATGTGAACAACAAGATGAACGGCGAGGTGATCTTCGCCATCCGCTTCAACAAGACGGTGGTCGACGAAGGACACGGAGCCTGGTTCTCGATCTCGAACCTGACGGACAACTCGGGCCAGAGCCCCGTTCTGAAATCCCTTTACGGCGAGGACGACGCCCGCCGGGCGCTGATCGAATACCAGAAGGTCCCCGACGTGCAGCTCTATCTGATGAAGAAGTTTTTCGACACGCGCGACGCGACGACGCTCCAATACGGCAACGACCAGATCCTGCTGCGCTATGCCGACGTGCTGCTGCTTTACGCCGAGGCGCTCAACGAGGTGGGCTACGACGGTTCGTCGGCATCGCCGGCCCTCGAAGCGCTCAATGCCGTACATACGCGGGCCGGGCTCGATCCGCTGAACATTACGGATCTGCCCGATCAGGATGCGTTCCGCCGCGCCGTCTGCCTCGAACGCCAGAAGGAGTTCCCCTACGAGGGACAGCGGTGGTTCGACCTCGTGCGCATGGGCTATGCCAAAGAGGCCATGGCGGCCGAAGGCCACGCCATTCAGGACTATCAGCTGCTTTACCCGATTCCCAACACGGAGCTCGAACGCATCAACAATACGTCGCTGCTGTGGCAGAATCCCGGTTATTAATGGTTTAAATGAATGACAACGATGAAAAACATACTTCTTGGGGCGCTTTCAAGCGCCGTGCTGCTGGCGGGATGCAGCAAGGATCAGCTGCCGCAGGCGTCGTTCGACCTCTTTCAGGTCGAGACGGTGACGGCCACGGCAGGCGACGGTACCGCCACCGTCTCGTGGACGGCCCAGGCGGAGAAACCCCGGCCGCTCGACTATTACGTCTCCTGGACGCCCGACGATGCCCAGATCGAGGGCGGTGATGCGACGGTCGAGGCCGGACAGCATGCGCTGACGGTCGAGGGCCTGACCAACGGCTGCACCTACACGTTCGCCGTGCAGGCGCGTTATGCGGGCGGGCTGTCGATGAAGGTCACGGCCTTCGCGACGCCGAAATCGACCCGCATCGCGGCCTCGAACTTCAAGGCGATGGCCGGTGACGGGCGCGTGTTCCTTTCGTGGGTGGCCCCGGAGACCTCGCTCGACTACTCCTACCGGCTGGTCGTCTCCTCGGCCTCGGACGATGACCGAACGCTGACGGTCGACTCGGGCGAAACCTCCTGCCTGGTCGAAGGGCTGACCAACGACCGCGCATACACCTTTGCGCTGACGTGCGTCTACGCCCACGGCGACTCCGAGACGCTGACGGCCGCGGCGACGCCCGGACTGATCGATCCGTTCGTTGCGACGCCCACCTCGTCGGCCGACCTGGCCTCGCTGCGGCAGTTCGAGCTCTGCTCGTTCGAATACAACCCGGCCTATTTCGTGCGCGGCACGGTGGCTTCGGTACACTGGGATTTCGGCGACGGAGGCTCCTCGGATGAAGAGATCCCGCTCTACGCCTTCGCCAAGACCGGAACGTGGACCGTAACGTTGACTGTCACTTACGAAGACCAGTCTACGGAGTCAGCCACCCGGGAGATTACGGTCTCGGGTCTTGCCTGGTCGACGTTCCCGAACGCCGGATACCAGAAGGCCAGCCAGATCGCCTTTACGCCCGACGGACAGACGCTCTACACCATCTCGCAGACCGACAAGAAACTCATCGCCGTGAACGCCATCACGGGCCAGACCCGTTGGAGCTATACGACCGATGCCGCGACCTACGGCGCCGGGCCTTCGGTCGGAACGGACGGTACGGTCTATTTCGGAACCGAGGATGACGGCGGTTCGTTCTATGCCGTTTCGTCAACCGGCTCCCTCCGCTGGAAGAAGTCGCTCGGCGCGAAGGTGCAGGCCGCTCCGGCCGTGACCTCCGACGGGGTGGTCTATGCGCTGGCCAACGACGGACGCCTCTATGCGTTCGACGCGGCATCGGGCGACGAGCGGTGGTCGGCCGTGCAGAGCGGCGTGGGCGGCGGTGTCGTGGTCGATGCCGACGGTACGGTCTACATCGGCACCTCGACCGGCATCTGGGCCTATTCCGCCGACGGACAACTGAAATGGTCCTCGAAGACGGCCTATGCGGTCACCGAGCGGGGCGGTTCGCTGGCCCTGCATGACGGCGCGCTGTATGCCGTGCTGAAAGCCTCGTCGAAGGGGTGCGTGGCCGTCAGCACGTCGGACGGAAGCGAGCTGTGGCACTACGAAACGACCAACGGCGACTGCTACCACCCGGCCGTCGACGGCGAGGGGACGGTCTACTTCTGCGAGAAGAACGGCTACCTCTACGCCGTGAAGCGCGACGGCTCGCTCAAATGGGAGGACAAGAGCGCGACGAGCTACATCTATTCGGGCTTTGCGCTCGACGAGGCAGGTACAGCCTACATCTCGCAATATGTGTCGCCCTTCTCGCTGCTGGCCTTCGACGCCTCGGGCAACCGTTCGGAATATACCGCGATCGGTTCCCAGACGATGAGTCCCGTAACGATCGGCCCGGACCAGCGCCTCTACTACGGCAAGAACGGCGAATTCGGCGCCATCGGGCTGCCGCATCCTGCGGCGACGTCCGGCTGGCCCATGCGCGGCGGAAATGCGCAGGGCAGCAACTCCCTGAAATGACCATGATACGGTTTGCAATTCTTCTGACGCTCTTCCTGCTCGGTATGGAGATCCCCTCTTCGGCCCAACGGCCCGAGGTCGGGACCTCCACCGCCGTGTGGGGTGCGATTCCTGCGGTCGAGGAGCTGCAACAGGCCCGCACCGACGGTATCCCGTGGGTTGAAGTCGCCGTGAACCAGTGCTATCGGGGTGTTCCCGAAGAGGAGCAGCTCCCCCGGATGCTCCGGATGAAGGAGCGCCTCGACAGCGCCGGAATGCAGGTGTGGTCGGTGCATCTGCCCTTCTCGCGGACGCTCGACATTTCCGTTGCGGACGACTCGCTGCGGGCGGCGAACGTGGCGGTTCAGGCGCAGATGATCCGCCGGAGCTGCGAACTCTATGCGCCGCAGCGGCTGGTGCTGCACCCCAGTTCGGAGCCGATTGCCGACAGCCTGCGCGAGCGGCGGCTCGAAAACGCCGTCGCGTCGATCCGCACATTGAAGGCCGTTGCCGACGCGTGCGGCGTGGAACTCTGCATCGAGAACCTTCCGCGCACCTGCCTGGGCAACACGCCCGAGGAGCTGGTGCGCATCGTCGACGCCGTGCCGGGCGTCGGGATCTGCTTCGACACGAACCACTATGTGCAGGGGACCGTCGCGCACTTCATCGAGACGGCCGGACGGCGGATCCGGACCGTGCACATCTCCGACTATGATTTCGTGAACGAATGCCACTGGCTGCCCTACGAGGGGCGGATCGACTGGGGCGCCTTCCTTGTCGGCCTGCGGGAAAAGGCCCGCTACGACGGCGTGCTGATGCACGAGGTGAAGAAGCTGCGCCGCGACGGCAGCCGCACGACGACCCGGGACATCGCCGCGGGGTTCGAACGTATGTGCGAAGACTACAACGAATTAAATCAAACGAGACCATGAAATTTTTCTTCCGCCTGTTTTTGACCGTGTCGCTGGCAGCCGGAGTTGCGGCCTGCAACGAAAAGGGGGTGGAGCGGACACCCGAACCCCCGCAGCCGAATGCCGCCGCGGAGACGATGGAGGCGCTGTGGGCGACCTCGCCGCTCGATGCCGACCTGACGACGCGCCGCGAACTCTTCGCGACGATCCAGAGCTATGCCGACGCCTGTTCGAGTGCGACCTTTTCGAGCTTTCTCGATGCCGACGAGCGGCTGGCCGCCTCGCTGGTAAGGAGCGAGCGGATTCTGACCTGCTACGATGCGGCGTTCGACCGGGTGCTGAACGGTCTGCGCGACGGGAAGCCGGCCGCGGGGGAGGTCCATATCTGGATGCTCTACAACATGGGTTATGTCATCCAGACGCCGTCGGGCTGCTTCGGCGTGGACATCTACCACCGCCGGGCCGCCGAACTGGTCCCGTACCTCGATTTCTACGCCTCGACGCACGTCCATCAGGACCACAAGAGTCTGCCACTGATCGATGCGATGCTTGAATCCGGAAAACCCGTCGTGACGAACTACCTCGAACGGCCGGGATACGCATACACCTCGGAGACGGCCAAAGACTACACGATCGGCAACTTCGCACTCCACACCTTCATCACGAACCACAACAACGGCTCGACGAACGTGCCCGTGACGGTCTTCCAGATCGACTGCGGTGCGGATACGGACCATTTCGTGCTGCTGCACTCCGGCGACTCGAACTTCCAGCCCGAGCAGTTCGACGTGACGAAGGAGATCGACCTCTACGTCCTGCGCTATGCGCCCAACGAACTGACCGAGAACAATGTCCTCGGCAAGCTCTTCACCCCGAAATACGCCCTGCTGTCGCACATCCTGGAGCTCTCGCACGCCGATCCCTCGACGTCGCGCTGGACCCTCGAACAGGGGCTGAACCGCGCCTCGAAACTCGACTGCGCACACAGTTACATGCCTTTCTGGGGCGAACGGCTGATCTGGAAAAACCATAAACTCGAATAAACCATGACACGAATCATATCCTGCCTGCTGGCACTCGCCGTGCTGGCAGGCTGTTCCGGCAACGCCGGGCGGACGGAAGCGCCGGAAAACCGGGCCGAAGGGCTCCGGGAACGCCTCCTGGCGGGGGATACCTCCGCAGTCTTCGTCGTGGCGCACCGCGGCGACTGGCGCCATGCGCCCGAAAACTCCGTGGCGGCCATCGAACACTCGATCGACGTGGGGGTCGACGTAGTTGAACTGGACCTTCAACTGACCCGCGACAGCGTGCTGATCGTCATGCACGACGCCGCGCTGGACCGCACGACCACGGGCAAGGGAAAGGTGGCCGACTGGACGCTGGATTCGATCCGCACGCTCCGGCTCAAAAACGGCTGCGGCATCCGCACCAAACACTCGGTCCCGACGCTCGAAGAGGCCCTTCTGGCCGCCAAAGGGCGTGTGCTGGTCAATCTCGACAAGGCCGACCGCTACTTCGACCTCGTGGTGCCGGTGCTGGAACGAACCGGAACGACGCGCCAGATCGTCATGAAGGGTTCGAAACCCGCCGATGAGGTGCTGGCCCTGTATGGGAAATACCTCGATGAGGTGATCTACATGCCGGTGGTGAACCTCGACAACGCGGATGCCGCGGAACTGATGCAGGCGTACGTCTCCGACCTGAAGCCCGCGGCCTGTGAACTGCTCTATGCCCGGGCCGAAGATACGGCCATGCCGCTCCGGATGCGCGACACGCTGCGCGGCCGGGCGCTGATCTGGTACAACACGCTGTGGGATACGCTTTGCGGGGGCCACGACGACGACCTCTCGCTCGAAGATCCCGATGCGGCGTTCGGCTACCTCGTCGATACGCTTGGCGCCCGGATCATCCAGACCGACCGCGCCGAACACCTGCTCGACTACCTCCGCCGGCGCGGGTTGCACGACTAATTCCGGGAAGGCCATGAATCTGCTGAAATTCTTCGCCATTTCGCCGGCCGCGGAGCCGCTGGCCGACCCCGAGGCGATCCGCAAACGCTACGGGCGGCTGCGGTGGTCGGTCTTCCTCTCCGCCACGCTCGGATACGGACTCTACTACGTCTGCCGGTTGAGCCTGAACGTCATCAAGAAACCGATCGTCGATGCCGGGGTCCTCTCCGAGGCCGAACTGGGCATCATCGGCTCGGGACTCTTCATCACCTATGCCGTCGGGAAACTCACGAACGGATTCCTGGCCGACCGCAGCAACATCCGCCGCTTCCTCGCGGCCGGACTCCTCGCCACGGCGCTGATCAACCTCGTGCTGGGCTTCACGACCTCGTTCGCCGTCTTCCTTGTGCTGTGGGCCGTGAACGGATGGGCGCAGTCGATGGGTGCCGCGCCGTGCGTCGTGGCCCTCTCGCGCTGGTTCGGGGACCGCGAGCGCGGAACCTTCTACGGGCTGTGGTCGTCGAGCCACAACATCGGTGAGGCGATCACCTTCATCGTCACGGCGGTGATCGTCGCGTCGCTCGGCTGGCAGTGGGGATTCCGCGGCACGGCGGTGCTGGGGCTGGTGGGGTTCCTCGTCGTCGTGCTCTTCATGCGCGACACGCCCCAGAGCAACGGCCTGCCGCCCGTGGCGCTCTACAAGGGCGATCAGCCGAAGGAGGAGGCCGCGGCGGCCGACGGCAAGTCGGTCGGCGACTACCAGAAGGAGGTGCTGCGCAACCCCGCGATCTGGATGCTGGCCCTGGCCAGCGCCTTCATGTATGTCTCGCGCTATGCCGTGAACAGCTGGGGCATCTTCTTCCTCGAAGCCGACAAGGGCTATACGAACCTCGAAGCCAGCTCGGTGATTTCGATCAGCTCGGTGTGCGGCATTGTCGGGACCGTCGCCTCGGGGTGGGTTTCGGACCGCTTCTTCGGCGGGCGCCGCAACCTCCCGGCACTGATCTTCGGCGTGATGAACATCCTCGGACTCTGCCTCTTCCTGCTGGGCCCGCGCGACTGTTTCTGGCTCGATGCCGCGAGCATGGTGATCTTCGGACTGGCCATCGGGGCGCTGATCTGCTTCTTGGGTGGACTGATGGCCGTGGACATTGCCTCGAAGAAGGCCTCCGGGGCGGCGCTGGGCGTCGTCGGGATCGCCAGTTATGTGGGTGCCGCGGTGCAGGACCTGTTGAGCGGCATCCTGATCCAGCACGGCAGGAGCGCTGGTACGGCCGACGCCGCATTATACGACTTTTCGGTCGTCACGTGGTTCTGGATCGGCGCCGCCGTCCTCTCGGTCCTCTGTACGCTGGCCGTCTGGAACGCCCGCGCAAAATAGGGCGGCGACCTTTCCGGACATCCGGCCTTTGGTTCGGCCGGGGGGGGGAGTCCGCCCGGCCGAACCGGGCGGCACCGAATGCCGGACCTGCCATACGCTATCCATACGTAAAAACAGATATGAATCATGAACAGATTGTTCCTATTTCCAAAGGGGGGGGGAACCGGGTCGGTCTCCTGCTTCTTCCGTCTTTGCTGCACTTGTTCCTGCTGACGCCGCCCGCACAGGCGCAGACCGCGGCCATCTCCGGACACGTGTTCGATGCCGCCGACCGCCGCTCCTTGCCCGGAGCGCATCTCCATCTGTTGCAGGCGGCCGACAGTTCCCTGCTTGTCAGCACTATGGCTGATATGGACGGGAATTTTGCCCTGAAACTGCCGGACACCACGGCGCCGCTGCTCCTGAAAGCGACCTATCTCGGCTATGCCGACCGTTATACCGCCATCGAGGGAGACACTCCGCTGGAAATCGAAATGCAGGCCCGGGATTACGCCATCGGCGGGGTGGTTGTCAAGGCGCCGCTCTTCCAGCGCAAGTCCGACCGCTTCGTCTTCAACGTGAGTGCCGCCCGTGGCTGGCCGGGACGGATGCCGCGGCACTCCTGCAACACACACCGCTGGTCATCTCCTCGGGAAACGACAAACTCAACATTGTCGGCAAGAGCCGGACGGCGATCCGGATCAACGGCAAAGACCCGCACATGAGTCAGGATGCCCTGATGGCTTATCTGCGCTCCGTGCCGTCGGAAGAGATCCGGCGCATCGAGGTGATCACCGTGCCGGGCAGCGAATATGCGGCCTCCTGTACGGGCGGCATCATCAATGTCGTCATCCGGGAACAGACCGACGGCTTGAAAGGCTCCCTGCGCCTGGAGGATCGCCAGAACCGCTTCGTGAACAATCCCGGAGCATCGCTGAACCTGAACTTCCGGAGACAAAAGGTCTCCCTCGCCGCCAACCTGTGGGGAGGCCGAAGCCTTACTTGCATGGAAAATGCTTCCGAGCAAAATGTTTTTGAGACGCAGACCGATATCCGTAGTTTCGGCCGTAACAAACAGGGCGGCGGTTATGTCGGCGGAAAGATCGGCCTCGATTACGAAATCTCGCCCCGGCACACCCTCGGGCTGCATTTCAGCCGGAGTTGCCGGGCCAACCGGAGCGACAGCCGGGCAGACCACCGGTACAGCCGTGCGGAGATGCTGGATTCGTTGACCTGCTCCCGGTCGGAAAGCGCGAATCCGGTGAACCAGACCTCGGCAAGCATCATCTGTCTGTTCGACATCGTTCCCTCGCGGCACCGGCTGACCATGGATGTCAGCTATTCGAACAACCGCCGGACCGGGGATTCGTTCACGTACAGCGACCGTATGGATGAGAACGGGGCCCCGATGTATCGCAACTCGGACTTTATCCAGCGCGCCACAACAGCCGTCGATGCCTGGTCGGGCCGCATGGACTACCAGTGGTCCCCGGGGCCCGAAAACACGTTGAAGGGCGGCGTTGCCTTCTATTCCACATCGACGGACAATGATACGTTTTTCGGCAATGCGGTTGGCGGCAGCTATGTCAACGATCCGAACCGCACCAACCGCTTCGTGTATGGCGAGACGATCGGCGCCGCCTACGTCTCCTGCCGCCGGGCGTGGAGCGATTCTTTCGAGACGACGCTGGGCCTGCGCGGGGAATACATGCACAACACAGGCCGCCAGTATGTCGGCGACAAGCGGTTCTCCAACTCGCGGTTCAACCTGTTCCCCACGGTGATTCTCGGATACAAAGGCGTTCTTTCTTACAGTTTGAGCGGGAAAATCCGACGCCCCGGGTTCAATGATCTCAATCCGTTCCGGCACTATTTTTCATCGACCTCCTATGTTGAGAACAATCCGTTTCTGCAATCTTCGCCTTCGCTGGTGCAGGAGCTGTCCTGTACATTAAAAGACCACTACATTTTTCAGGCGTCCTATACGGTCAACTATGATGCATGGGCGCAATTCGTCGTCCCGGAGGAGAACAACGTCATGCGCTATACGCTGGTCAATTACGGGAACAGTCAGGAATTCGGTTTCAACTTCGTCTATACGAAAAGCTTCTTCAACGGTGTCTGGAATACGACCAACACGCTGGCCTATGCCTATTCGCACTTCAAGGGCAATCCCTTGGGGAGGGAGATGAATACGGATGGGTCCTCGTTTTGGCTGATGTCCATGAATACGTTTACCCTGTCGAAACAGCGCAAATGGTATTGCGACCTCTCCTTTTTCCTGGACACGCCCTGTCAGGATACCGATACCCGATTCGAGGGCTCCCAACTTTTGTCGGTCGGCCTGCGGAAACAGATTGCAGGATGGAGCTTTACGGTCAAGATGCAGGATCTTCTGAACCGGGGAATTTCGAGGGCCACGACCGTTACCGATTTGCTGCGTTCGTATGATAGAAACGATCTCGGCCGACGGGAGTTGTACGTGGTGATCTCCTGTTCCTTCGGCAATAAGAAGGTGAAGGGGCAGGCCCGGCGCCATCTGTCCGGGAAGGGGATAGAGGATCGGATTTGATCCAAGAAATAATAGGCTCCGGACCGGTTTTTGGGAATGTTCCGGCCCGCCCCCCCCCTGGGTCCACAGTCCATGTTTTCCTGTCTTTGGCGTGTCTGACGTTGGTGGGAGACATTCCGTTTTCGGCGTTTTGTACTTATGGCACACGGTCTCTGCTGCCATTTCGAGGAAAGCATCGGAGAAAACACGGTCTTGTTTTGCCCTGCATTTCAGCTAAGAAAGAAAGAGAGTTACGAAAGTAACTCTCTTATTTTCAGTGGTACCACCAGGAATCGAACCGGGGACACAAGGATTTTCAGTCCTTTGCTCTACCAACTGAGCTATGGCACCATCCGCGATCGAACACCATTGTGTCGTATCGTGGTGCAAAGGTAAGCAAAATTTTCGATTCTGCAAGTCCTCGATGAAAAATTCTCGTTTTTTTGTCGTCGCAGCACCCTCCGCACTCCCTGCGGATCCATTCGTCGGGTGCCCTTATCCCGGTTATCCCCTCTCGGTGATGCCCCCGAGCCGCTTCTCAAAGGCCAGCCGTTCGCCGCTTTCGTATCGGATCTTCCCGCAGCAGACAAAGCCTTCGCTGGCGAGGATATGGAGCATCCGGCGGTTGTCGAAATTCGTGTCGATGCGGAAGGCTCCGACTCCCTGTTCACGGGCCAGCCGCTCCGTCTGTTGCAGAAAGGCCCTCCCGAGACCCTGTCCCAATGCCTCGTCGGATACGGCCAGCCGATGGACGACCACATAAGGTCCCGCAGTGAGCCACTGTCCGTCGAGGGCATCGTAGGCCGGCTCGCCGTCGAAAACGATCGCTCCGTAAGCGACGACCGTTTCGGAATCGTTTCGGCCTGCGACGGATGCCCGCTGTCCGCACGCCCCGGAGTCCGCGTCGCAGCAGAGGACATGCCCGTAGCCGCGACCGAGGTCGGAGACGATGTTGCCCAATGCGGGGTAGCCGTTCTGCCACTGCCCGCTGCCCGCCGCAGCCATGCGGCGTTGGGCCTGGGCGATGATTTGCAGGATGCGCGGCACGTCGTCGGACGTCGCCGGTCGGAATCGGTAGTTTTTCATAGGCTTTTGTGTGAATCGTCAGTCTGCTCCCCCCCCCGCTGAACGGCCTCCGGACTGCTGCAAAAATAGGAAAAGATCTGTATCTGTCGTCGTGGCAGGACATTCTGGCGGCTTTTTGTCATGAATTGTCTTTGATTATGTCAATTTGTGACAATTTTTCCGATTTCGGGTTGTGGCACAGGATTTGACCGATTCCGGATGAACCCGCTCCGGAGGGGGCGGGACGAAGAAAAAATGTTAAACCAAAATAAAACAAGGAGGACAAAACTATGGTACCTGTAAGACGGAATCAAAACTGGCTGCCGAGCATTTTCAACGATTTTCTGACCAACGACTGGCTGATGGAACGCCGCAATACGACGGCCCCTGCCGTGAACATCATCGAGAACGACGACGAGTACAAGATCGAGGTCGCCGCTCCGGGTATGACCCGGGAGGACTTCAAGGTCCATATCAACGAGGACAACGAACTGATCATCTCGATGGAGAAGCGCAGCGAGGAGAAGGAGGAGGACAAGAAGCACAAGGGCACGTATCTGCGGCGTGAATTCTCCTACACGCAGTTCCAGCAGAGCCTGCTGCTTCCGGACAATGTCGAGCGGGACAAGATCTCCGCGAAGGTCGAGCACGGTGTGATGAGCATCGACATCCCGAAGAAGAAGGTGACG
Source organism: Alistipes sp. An66 (assembly GCF_002161445.1). Classification (GTDB taxonomy): domain Bacteria; phylum Bacteroidota; class Bacteroidia; order Bacteroidales; family Rikenellaceae; genus Alistipes; species Alistipes cottocaccae. Next base: position 125,144 of record NZ_NFHT01000002.1, on the reverse strand, counting down.
GAGACCGCATCGGCTGCACGGCAGATCGAGATCAAATAATCGGTTGACAGCCGGATCCGGGGAGAATCCTGCATGGGCGGGATTCTCCTCTTTTTTTGTGTTTCGGCGGGTAAAACGCACCCCGGACGGAGCGGCGAATGGAAAAAACGGTTATCTTTGGGGAACCCAAAAAACAGGAGCGGGATGGCGGAGGGGCTGTCGTGGATATATGCGCCCCGAAGCCCGGAAGTCCCGCCGCAATATGAACCATACGCAAACCATGACAACCGAACTTTGTGCCTATTCCGTCGATGCGTGCCTCGTGGCCTCCCGGGCCGGGGTGACGCGCGTCGAGCTGTGCGCTTCGCCCTGGGAGGGCGGAACGACCCCTTCGGCGGCGACGATCCGCCTGGCCCGCCGCATCCCGGGCATCCGGCTGCAAGTGATGATCCGCCCGCGCGGCGGCGACTTCTGCTACTCCGATCCGGAATTGGAGCAGATGGCCGGGGAGATCCGTTTTGCCCGTTCGTGCGGCGTCGACGGCGTAGTGCTGGGGGTGCTGACGCCCGACGGCGAGGTCGATGCCGCCCGGACGGCGGCGCTGGTTTCCGAAGCCGGCGGTTTGGAGGTGACCTTCCACCGCGCCTTCGACATGACGCGCGATCCGCTCTCGGCGCTCGAAACGGTCATCGGCTGCGGGTGCCGCCGGATCCTCACCTCCGGCGGGCGCAACACCGCCGTGGAGGGGATCGATACGCTCCGCGAACTGGTCGTGCGGGCTGCCGGGCGGATTGAGATCATGGCCGGCAGCGGCGTGAATGCCGCGAATGCCCGGCTGCTGGCCGACGCGGGGGTCGATGCTCTGCATTTCAGCGCCCGGGGGTGGCGCGAGAGCCGCATGCGCTTCCGCAATCCGAATGTCTCGATGGGCGGCGTCGGGGAGGTCCCCGAATACGCCACGATGTGCGCCGACGAGACGCTGGTCCGAAAAATCCTCAAAGAACTCGAATGATGATACGACTGCTGACCCTCTTGATGTGCCTCGGGCTGTGTGCCTGCGGCGGCAGCCGCTACGGAAGCGGCATTCCCGAATCCTATGACCCGCTGCTCGATGCGGCCCTTGCCGAGTGCCCGCGGGCCGACAGCCTGCGGATGCTGCTGCGCGAGACGCCGCGCGCCGAACGCGAGGCGATGGCTTTCCTGATTGCCTGGATGCCGCGCGGCGACCGCGATACGATGCGGCTCGGCCTGCTGCGCGAGAACGTGACCTGCGCCTTCCGGGCCCGCGAGCGCTATGCCTGGACCCGGGCGCTGCCCGACTCCGTTTTCCTGAACGATGTGCTGCCCTATGCCGTGGTCGACGAGGTGCGCGACGCCTGGCGGGCCGACTTCCTCGATCGCTTCGCCCCCTGCGTGGAGGGGTGTCGGACGATGCGCGAGGCGGCCGAGGCCGTGAACCGGGAGATCGCCCGACGGGTCGGCGTCGAGTACAACACGCTGCGCGAGAAGACCAACCAGAGCCCTGCGGAGTCGATGCGTCAGGGCATGGCCTCCTGTACGGGGCTTTCGGTGCTGCTGGTCGATGCCCTGCGGGCCGTGGGGATCCCGGCGCGGTTCGTCGGGACGGCGGCCTGGCACGACAACCGCGGCAACCACAGCTGGACGGAGGTGTGGTGCGACGGAGAATGGCACTTCACGGAGTATAATTTCGTCGGTTTCGACCGTGCGTGGTTCCTGGCCGACGCCGGACAGGCGATCGAAGGCGACCGGGAGCATGCGATCTATGCCGTGTCGTTCCGCCCTGCGGGCGACTGGTTCCCGATGGTGTGGAGCGAGGATTCGCGCGAGGTCCATGCCGTCGAGGTGACGCGCCGCTACCGGGAGGTCAGCCGGAAGCTGTTCGACGAACGGCTGGCCAGCGGGACCCACGTGCCGGTGACCTTCACGATGTACCGCAACGCCGCGGTCGAGGGGACCTCGGCCGGACGCACGCCGGCGAATGTCGATGTCTTCTGCGGTACGGAGCAGGTGGGCGGAGGCCGCACTTCGGGTCCGCAGCAGGACATGAACGATGCGCTGCGCTTCCTGCTCGAAAAGGGGTCGCGTTGTACGTTCCGCTACGAGAATGCGCGGGGCGAGCTGACGGAGGTGACGGTCGAGGTAGGCGAGGAGCCGCTTGCGGTCGTGGGTTACATGGAGTGATCCGGACCCGTGCGGGCGGAGGGATCCGAGCCGCTGCGGACGGAATAGGAAAGGCGGGTGTCCCGGGAAGGATGCCCGCCTTTTTCGTATGCGCTGCTCCGAACCGTCACATCCCCGGATGCAGGATGGGGCAGGGTTTGCCCGACGGATCGAGGTCGTCGCGTCCGATGATGCGGAATCCCGTCCGTTCATAGACTCCGCTGCTCCCAAAGCGTGGTGAACGCGCCGGGGTGGCATGGTGCGGGGCCGGAAACCATTCGGTCACAGGAGGGTGACGGGCTCCTTGCGCCGAGCGAAGTTGCGGGCGAGGGCCGCGGCAAAGGGGGTGTGGAACGTCCGCGCACCGACCGGACACCCCTTGACGCAGGCGCAGCAGCGGATGCAGCGCGCCGGATCGGTGCGGGTCTCGTCGCCGCGCGGAATGGCTCCGACGGGGCAGATCGCCGCACAGCGTCCGCAATGGGTGCAGCATTCTGCATCGCCTTCGGGCAGGTAGACCACGGGGTGTTTCTTCTGTTGGCGTCGGTAGCGCAGGACAAAGCGGATGAAGCGCAGCGTCGAGAGACTTGGCGCACGGCGGTCTTTCAACTGCGAGGCGTCGACCGGCGAGGTGTCGCCGGCATCGAGTTTTCGCCGGACGGCCTGTCCGAAGACGGCAGCGGCGGTGAGGTCCTGCGCATCGGGACGTCCGGCGGCGATCGGTGTCTCCGGTGTGGAGTAGGAGTGTTCGCCGACGAAGGCTCCGGCGGCTACCGGTACGAATCCCTGCCGGCAGGCCCACGCGGCCAGCTCCGTGACGGCATGCTCGAAGGCCCGGTTGCCGTACACGGCCACGACGACCGCCGGACCGCCCGACCCGCGGATGTTCCGGAGCCGTTCGGCCGCCGCCGGGGCGATGTGCCCGCCGTAGACGGGCACGGCAATGACGGCGATGCACTCCTCCGGAACCGTCGTTTCCGGAGCGGCGGCATGCGTCAGGTCGAGCGTTTGCGCGGTGAGGGTCGGGGAGGCACTGCTGTCCGGCGCGGCAATCCCCCGGGTGATGGCCTCGGCGATTCTCTTCGAGGTCCCGGTCGGTGAAAAGATGATCGTGCGGATCGAATCGTGTTTTTTCATGGTTGTCGGGTGGCTGGGTTCAGGATTCCTGTGCCGGAAGCCGATCCTCCGGATCGGGGTGCTCGGCGAAATAACGCCACAGCGGCGCCGCCATCAACGCCTGCCGGATCTCGTTGCGGCGCAGCAGGTCGAGCACCTCGCGGCGCGTCATCAGGTGTACCCGCAGGTCTTCGGTCGGGTCGGGGTGCTGTTCGCCGATCCGTTCTACGCCCGTGGCGAGGAAACAGTGGGTGAGGTTGTTCTGCGTCGCAGGGTTGGGCGCCACGACCGTGAGCAGCTGCCATTCGCCGCCGCCGTAGCCCGTCTCCTCGGCCAGCTCGCGCTGCGCTGCCGCCAGCATCGAGGCATCCGTCGGCTCGGAAACTCCGGCCGGAATCTCGTAGTCCGTTTCTCCGAGACCGTGTCGGTACTGGTCGATCAGTACGAACCGGCCGTCGCGCGTGATGGCCGTGATGTTGATCCAGTCCGGGTATTCGAAGACGTAGTAGTCCGGAACCCGTTGCCCGTCGGGGAGTTCGAGTCGCTCGTGCCGCACGGTGAACCACGGCCTGCGGGCCAGGTATTCGCTGGTCAGCACCTTCCAGGGGCGGTTTTTCGGCTTTTTCATGGCTTGGTCGTTCTTCTCTCACAAATGTAGTGAAATTTTCGTATCTTTGTTGACCAGAGATCAAAACAGCCAGAATCATGCTACCGGAAAGTGAACGAAAGGGGATCATCGATTTGATCCGGAGGGAAGTCATTCCGGCGATCGGATGCACGGAACCGATTGCCGTGGCGTTGTGTGTGGCGCGTGCGAAGGAGACGCTCGGCGAAGTGCCCGAACGGATTGCGGTCCGGTTGAGTGCAAATATTCTGAAAAACGCCATGGGCGTGGGGATTCCCGGCACGGGGATGATCGGCCTTCCGATCGCCGTGGCGCTCGGGGCGCTGATCGGCCGTTCGGCGTATCAGCTCGAAGTGCTGCGTGACGTGACGCCCGAAGCCGTGGAGCAGGGCCGTCGGATGATCGACGAAAAACGCATCTCCATTGCCCTGAAAGAGGATATCACCGAAAAACTATATATTGAAGCGGAGGTTGAGGCCGGCGGCCATAAGGCGCTGGCGATCATTGCCGGAGGACACACCGATTTCGTCTATCTCGACCGCGACGGCGAGGCGCTGTTCGACAGGCGGGCGGCGATGGGTGCGGAAGAGTCCGAAACGGAGGTCCCGCTGACGCTGCGCCGCGTGTGGGAGTTCGCCATGACCACACCGCTCGACGAGATCCGCTTCATTCTCGAATCGCGGCGTCTGAACATGGCTGCCGCGGAGCACGCCTTCACGGGCGAATACGGCCACTGCGTGGGCCGGACGCTGCGCTGCGACCGGGAGCGGAAGGTGATGGGCGACAGCCTCTTCACGCGGATTCTCTCCTATACGTCGGCGGCGTGCGACGCCCGGATGGCCGGAGAGATGGTTCCCGTGATGAGCAACTCCGGCAGCGGCAATCAGGGAATCGCCGCCACGCTGCCCGTTGCCGTCTATGCCCGGGAGACGGGCGCGTCGGAGGAGCAGACGATCCGCGCCTTGACGTTGAGCCATCTGACGGTCGTCTACATCAAGCAGAGTCTGGGGCGTCTGTCGGCCCTGTGCGGGTGTGTCGTGGCGGCCACGGGGTCGAGCTGCGGCATCACCTATCTGATGGGCGGGGATTATGATCGGGCTGCGGCCGCCGTGAAGAACATGATCGCCAATCTGACGGGCATGATCTGCGACGGTGCGAAGCCGAGTTGTGCCATGAAACTCATGAGCGGTGTCTCGACGGCCGTGTTGTCGGCGATGATGGCCATGGACGGGCGTTGCGTCAGCTCCGTGGAGGGGATCATCGAGGAGGATGTGGACCGCTGCATCCGCAATCTCACGACCATCGGCCGCGACGGTATGGATGAAACCGACCGTCTCGTTCTCGATATCATGACCCACAAGGAGTAACCGTTTTCCGAATAATTGAAAAACCCGGAGCCGTACAGGTTCCGGGTTTTTCGTATTTCGTCGGTCGGGAATCCGGCTCTCACCCCCATCCTCCGTTTCCCTCCCCTCTTCCGTCCTCTTCCGTCCTCTTCCGTCCTCTTCCGTCCTCTTCCGTCCTCTTCCGTTCCTCTTCTCCGTCCCTTTTTCGTCCTCTCTCCGGCCCTCACTTCATCCGTTCTCCGCCCTCTCTCGGTCCTCACTCTTCGGTCCTCACTCTTCGTCCCTCTTCCGGCCCACCCCTCGCAGGATCAGTGGAAGATGGTCTTTACGATGATGTTCGTGGCCCCCTGATGACGTGTCGTGTAGTCCTTGGCAATGCGGGAGGTCTTTTGCAGGAACTCCTCGTTGTCGCGCAAGGGAATGAACCAGTGCTGCAACTCCTCGTAGTTCGATATCGACCGCGCGGCCCCGAGCGTGACGAGATCCCGCGCCTCCTTGAACTTGTGATAGTTGGGCCCGAAGGCGACCGGCAGACCGAATGTCGCGGCTTCCAGCGTGTTGTGGATGCCGACCCCGAATCCGCCGCCGATGTAGCTCCATGTGGCGTAGCCGTAGACCGATGCAAGCAGTCCCACCGTGTCGAGAATCAGCACCTGGCGCGATCCGTATCCCGTGCGCGGGGTGCACTGCGTATAGCGCAGCGCACCGCCTTTCGTCTCCTCGATGAGGCGGGCGATGCGGCTTTCGTCCATTTCGTGCGGGGCAATGATGAATTTCACCTCCGGGTTGTCGTTGATCAGCCGGATGAGCAGCTCCTCGTCGGGCCCCCAGGTCGATCCGGCCACGAACAACCGCGCGTCGCCCTTGAAGCGCTCCACGATGTCGACATGTTTGGCCGAACGGGCGATCTCCGCCACGCGGTCGAAACGTGTGTCCCCGGCCACCAGCACGTTGTCGAATCCCAGCGTGGCGAGCAGTTTCTTCGACTCCTCGTTCTGGACGAACATCACGTCGAAGGACTCCAACGCCTGTCGCCACATCCCGCCGTAGGGACGGAAGAAGATCGAATCGCGGCGGAAAATCGCCGAGACGACATAGGTGCGGATCTTGCGGCGCCGCAACTCCCGCAACAGGTTGAGCCAGTATTCGTATTTGACGAAGACGGCAATTTCGGGATGCGCCGCATCGAGGAACCGCCGGGCATTGCGCGGCGTGTCGAGCGGCAGGTAGAAGATATAGTCGGCACCCTTGTAGTCCTTGCGGATTTCGTAACCCGAAGGAGAGAAGAAGGTCAGCAGGATCTTGTACTCGGGATGAGTCTTGCGGAGATGTTCGATGATGGGACGCCCCTGCTCGAACTCTCCGAGGGATGCCACATGGATCCACACAACCCGGGCTGCCGGGTCGATGGCCTCCCGCATACGGCGGAAGAGGTCCTTGCGCCCTTCGAGCCAAAGCCGGGCTTTCCGGTGGCGCGGCGCCACGAGACGGATGGCCCATACGTAAAGCAGCAGGCCGAGATTATAGAACCACATCAGCAGTCTATGGTGTTGAAATTGTTCAATATCGAATCTTTTGACTTGCCCCCTCCTCCCGCTCGCAACCTACTTTCCGGAAGGGCTGTTTTTTTGGTTCGACAAAGATAGCATAATTTGTCGTAAAAGCAAAATTACCAGTTGTATTCCCACGCATTTTCAATCCATTCCACGCGCATCGTTCCGTCTGCCGCAACCTCGACCGCCGCCACGTCGAACTGTACCTCGCCCGTCCACCCCGTCTCCCGGAGATATGCCGCAGCCGCCCGCGTCAATGCCCGGAACTTGCGCCGCGTGGCTGCCGCTTCGGGCGGCGTCAACGCCCCCGCATGCCGCGTCTTGACCTCCACGATGTGCAGCACCTCGCCATCCGTGACCACCAGGTCCAACTCGTAGTTCCCCCGTCGCCAGTTCCGCTCCAAAAGCCGGTACCCCGCCTTGCGGAGATACTCGGCAGCGGCACGTTCCCCGGCCGCACCCGTCTCGGCCGTGGTCATCAGTGCAGGATCCGTTGGATGGTGTTGGCCTTCTCCATGGCGGCTTTCAGCCCCTCGGCATCGTCGCGTTCGAGCATCTTGCGCAGGATCTGCAACTGGTGGATGTGCTCGCGCAGAACGTCCAGCACGTTGTACTTGTTGCGCAGCAGGATCGGGACCCATGTCGCCGCAGCACTCTTCGCCAGACGTACCGTGCTCTCGAATCCGCCGCCCGCCAGGTCGAAGATGTGCCGCTCCTCACGCTCCTTTTCCAGAACGGTGAGCGCCAGTGCGAACGACGTGACGTGGGAGATGTGCGACACGTAGGCGGCATGCAGGTCGTGCTCTTCGGGGTCCATGTAGACGGCCGGGCAGTTCAACGTGCGGAAGATCCGCTCCACGGCGTGCAGGGCGTCGCGATCGCTGCGCATCGTGTCGCAGAAGACGACGTTGCGGCCCGTGAAGGCGCCGCGCTGTGCGGCTTTCGGACCGCTGTACTCCGTGCCCCACATCGGATGCACGGCCACGAAGCGCCCGCGGCGGGCGTGCATCGAGATCACCTCGCACAACTCGCTCTTGATCGAGCCCATGTCGATGACGATTTGCCGGTCGTTCACCCGGTTGAGCGCCTTGACGGCCAGCAGCGGAATGGTATCTACGGGCGTGGCCAGCACGATCAGGTCGGCCTCGGGAATCCCCTCCTCGAACGTCACCAGCCGGTCGGCAAGCCTCAGCCGGAGCGCTTCGACGGCATGCTCCTCGGAGTTCTCGACCCCGAGGATCTCGTCGGCGAGTTCATGGTCGCGCAACGCCAGGGCAAAGGATCCTCCGATCAGTCCCAGTCCGACGATCAATACTTTCATGACTATCTTCTGAATTTATGCGTTTGCAAACTCCCATCCGCCTTCGTCCGCCGTATGCGGCTTCCCGCGGGCGGGTTACCTATATTTATAATAGGAACGACAGATCGTCGCCCGGCTGCACCTCGAAGGTCTCGACGCCTTTGCGGAACAGACGCATCGGACGGTTGCCGATCAGTTCCAGCCGCTCCCCTTCGAGCCGCAGCATGCACCCCTCGCGCAGTCCGGCGACCCACCGCCGCGGATTGGCCTCGATGAATTCGAGGATGCGCTGCTCGCGCGTCTCCCCGGCGTGTCCGGCCGGATTGGCGTCGAGGTAGTGGGGATTGATCTGGAATTTCACGGCTCCGATGGCACGGAACGATTCGGGCTCGACGATCGGCATGTCGTTCGTCGTCGAGATCGTCGGACAGCAGACGTTGCTTCCGGCCGACCACCCCACGTAGGGCGTTCCGGCCTTGATCCGGCGCAGGATGGCCTGCATGAGCCCCTGTTGCTGCATCTTCCGCGCCAGGGCGAAGGTGTTCCCGCCGCCCACGCAGATTGCCTCGGCCGTGCGGATCATCGCTGCGGGGTCCTTTGTCCGGTGGACCGAGCGGACCCGGATGCCGAGTTCGGCGAAGCGCGCCTGGACTTTCCGCTCGTACTCGGCGTAGGAGAAGGTCACGGCGGCGTAGGGAACGAAGGCGATCTCGTGGATGCCGGCCAGAAAGCGCCCGATTTCCGGGAGCGGGTAGCGCAGGTATTCTTCACCGGCATTGGTCGAATTCGAGATCAGGAGCAATTTCATAATCGAGTGATATTTAGTTTGTTACAGACGATTTTGTGCTAAATGTCGAAAAAGTTGTGAATAAAAAATCACGTTCTTTTGTCAAAAGTAATAAAAAAAGTGTTACTTTTGCGCAAAATTACCCTGGAAATGTACTGAACTGTTTCCAATAATTGTTTAACTAAAAACTTAAAGATTATGTCAGAAGTTCAATCAAAAGTTGTCGAGATCATCGTCGATAAACTGGGTGTCAAGGAGTCGGAGGTAGTTCCCGAAGCCAGCTTCACCAACCACCTGGGCGCAGACTCGCTCGACACCGTAGAGCTGATCATGGAGTTCGAAAAGGCTTTCGATATCCAGATCCCGGATGAGGACGCTGAGAAGATCGCTACCGTAGGTGACGCTGTCAAGTACATCGAGGAGCACAAGAAATAATTTTTTCGCAGGAATTTTTTGTTCACGGCAAGAGTCTTGAATTTATGACTGAAAGAAGAGTAGTTGTTACGGGCATCGGGACGATCAACCCGCTCGGCAATAATATTGAAGAGTATTTTTCGAATTTGGAGAAGGGAGTCAGCGGTGCCGCACCCATTACTCATTTCGATGCTGAAAAATTTAAGACCAAATTTGCCTGTGAAGTAAAAAATTACGACCCGGCACAATATTTCGACCGCAAGGAGGTCCGCAAGTACGACCTCTTCACGCAGTATGCCCTGATCGCGGCGACGCAGGCCGTCGAGGACTCGGCGCTCGATCTCGAAACCATCGACAAGGAGCAGGTCGGAGTCATTTGGAGCTCGGGTATCGGAGGACTCAAATCGTTCTTCGACGAATGTCTGGGCTATGCCGCTGGGGATGGAACCCCGCGGTTTAGCCCCTTCTTCATCCCCCGCATGATCGCCGACATCGCCGCCGGATTCATCTCCATGAAGTACGGCTTCATGGGCCCCAACTACTGCACGGTCTCGGCCTGCGCATCGTCGAACCACGGCATGATCGCCGCTTTCGACGCCATCCGCTACGGCAAGGCCGATGTCATGGTGACGGGCGGCTCCGAGGCTGCGGTCAACGAACCGGCTGTCGGAGGTTTCAACTCCATGCAGGCCCTCTCGACCCGCAACGACGACCCCCAGCACGCTTCGCGCCCCTTCGACGTGGATCGTGACGGCTTCGTCATCGGTGAAGGCGCCGGCGCCCTCGTCCTCGAGGAGTACGAGCACGCAAAGGCCCGCGGTGCAAAGATCTATTGCGAGATCATCGGCGGGGGAGCTTCGGCCGACGCCTACCACTTCACGGCTCCCCATCCCGAAGGAAAGGGCGCCATCAAGGCCATGCGCGACGCCATCAAGGACGCCGGAATCCGTCCCGAGGAGATCGACTACGTCAACGTACACGGTACGTCGACGCCCGCCGGCGACCTCCCCGAATTGAAGGCCGTTGCCGAAGTGCTGGGCGAACACGTCTACAACGTCAACATCTCGTCGACGAAATCCATGACCGGACACCTGCTGGGTGCCGCCGGCGCCGTCGAGGCCCTGGCCTGCATCTTCGCCATGACCCACGGCGTGGTGCCTCCCACGATCAACTGTCAGACGCTCGATCCGGCCATCGATCCGAAGTTGAACCTGACGTTGAACGAGGCTCAAAAACGCGAGGTCAAGTGCGCGTTGAGCAATACCTTCGGTTTCGGCGGTCACAACTCGACGGTGATCTTCCGCAAACTCTAACCCGTTTGTCAACGTCCCCGCGCCGTGATCGACTTCCTTCTGCGTCCGCTGCGGCGGAATTTCGGACGTGACAAATTCTATTACAGAATCGTCGACGATCTGTTCGGGTTCGTCCCGCACAACGTCGAACTCTACAAGCTGGCTTTGATTCACAAGTCAGCTTCTTTGGTTTTGGAGGATGGCCGGGCCATCAACAACGAACGGCTCGAATACCTCGGCGATGCCGTGATCGAGGCCGTGACCTCCGACTACATTTTCATCGAATATCCCGATCGCGACGAGGGGTTCATGACCCAGTTGCGCTCGAAGATCGTCTCGCGGCAGTCGCTCAACGCCCTGGCCGTGAACCTCGGACTGGACCGCCACGTCATTTCGAACGGCGGGGCCGGAATCGCTCAGAAACACATCTACGGAGATGCGTTCGAGGCCATGATGGGGGCGGTCTATCTCGATCAGGGGTACGACTTCGTCAACCGGTTGCTGATCAACCGGATCTATTACCGCTATCTGAATCTGGACGAACTGACCCATTCGGAGACCGATTTCAAGAGCCGGTTGATCGAATGGTGTCAGAAGAACCGCCATCGGGTCCACTTCCGCACGGAGTCCGAAAAAGGTACTTCGCCCAACCATCCGGTTTTTTACTGTACGGTGCTGGTCGACGACATGGAGGTCGGCCACGGTGCCGGGGATTCGAAGAAGGAGGCTGAACAGCATGCCGCCTTCTCGGTGTCGCAGTACATGACCGATGAGCAGTGCGCCTCGTTGCTGGACAAGGTCGACCGGATGTCCCGGTGACCGGAGTTCCGGGCCGTTGTCCGGGTCTTTTCACCCGATTTTACCGAAACCCATGCAGAATATCCGTAATAAAATGGCCTCCCGGGGCGTCGAAGCACTCGACGACCGGGAGTTGTTGTCGTTGCTGGTCGAGGACGAGGCGTTGGCCGGGGTGCTTTGGGAGTCATGCGGCGGCTCGTTGTCCCGACTGGCTGCCGAACCCGAAGCCCGGCTGCGGATGATCGGCGGCCTCGGGCTGAAACGGGCCCGGATGTTGCTGACGGCGGCGGAATTCGGACGCCGCGTGGCGGCAGCCGGAGTTGCGGAGTCCGATTTCGTGGCGACGAGCGACGATGTGGTCCGCCTGTTCCGGCCCCGGCTCGAACGGCTGACCCACGAGGAGTGCTGGGTGGTCTATCTCACCTCGTCGAACCGGATCATCGAACGCCAGCGGGTCAGTCAGGGGGGTGTGACGGGAACGGTCGTCGACCATCGGCTGATCGTGAAACGGGCGTTGGAGTTGCTCGCCACACAACTCATCCTGATTCACAACCATCCGTCGGGAACTCCCGAGGCGAGTGCGCAGGACAAACTCCTGACCGAACGTATCGCCAAAGCTGCGGCGCTGTTCGACATCCGGCTGCTGGATCACCTGATCATTGCGCGGGACGGCGATTTCTCGTTCCGACGCGAGGGGCTGATCGGGTAGGAGCGGCCGTCGCGGACCGGGAGGGTCTGAAAGGGCCGGGCGGAGCTGGAAGGACCGGGAGGGCCTGAAAGGGCCAGGGAGGAGCTGGAAGGACCGGGGAGGGCCTGAAAGGGCCAGGGAGGGACTGGAAGGGCCGGGGAGGGACTGGAAGGACCGGGCTGCAAGAAGACCCGAGCGGAGGCGGGCTGGAAGAACCGGGCCGCAAGAAGATCCGAGCGGAGGCGGGCTGCAAGGAGCGTGCGGGAAAGCGCGGACCGGAGGACATGCTTCCGGCGGTATCGCGTGCCATACCAGACGTACCCGGTTTTTTCGAACCATTTTCCCGCCGGAAAATCTCCCGGATCCCCTAAATGTGGAAATAAAATCGGAGTGCGGGCCCAGGTTTCCTATTTTTTTGTACATTTGCCTTTTGGAAAATCAGTAAAAACAGAATACGATGACGCAGGAAGAACTTTTCAAGAAGCTGGTCGCTCACTGCAAGGAGTACGGGTTCGTATTCCCTTCGAGCGAGATCTACGACGGTCTGGGTGCGGTCTACGATTACGGCCAGAACGGCGTGGAGTTGAAGAACAACATCAAACGCTACTGGTGGGACTCGATGGTCAAGCTGCATGAGAACATCGTCGGCATCGACGCCGCGATCTTCATGCACCCCAGGACGTGGGAGGCTTCGGGACACGTGGCCGCCTTCAACGACCCGCTGATCGACAACAAGGACTCGAAGAAGCGTTACCGTGCCGACGTGCTTATCGAGGATTGGCTCGCCAAGCAGGACGAGAAGATCGAGAAGGAGGTCGAAAAGGCCCGCAAACGCTTCGGCGCCGACTTCGACGAGGCGAAATACCGCGAAACGTCGCCCCGCGTGGCCGAGACGGCTGCCAAACGCGACGAGGTGCACAGCCGGTTCGCTGCGGCGATGAATGCCAACGACCTTGTGGAACTGCGGCAGATCATCCTCGACTGCGAGATCGCCTGTCCGATCTCCGGAACGCGCAACTGGACCGAGGTGCGTCAGTTCAACCTGATGTTCTCGACGCAGATGGGTTCCACGGCCGAGGGCGCCTCGACGATCTACCTGCGTCCCGAGACGGCGCAGGGTATCTTCGTGAACTTCCTGAATGTCCAGAAGACCGGACGCATGAAACTCCCGTTCGGTATCGCACAGATCGGCAAGGCCTTCCGCAACGAGATCGTGGCCCGTCAGTTCATCTTCCGCATGCGTGAATTCGAGCAGATGGAGATGCAGTTCTTCGTGCGCCCCGGCACCGAGATGCAGTGGTGGAACGAGTGGCGCAACACCCGTATGGCCTGGCACCGCGCCCTGGGCTTCGGCGACGACAACTACCGCTTCCACGACCATGAGAAGCTGGCCCACTACGCCAACGCCGCCACCGACATCGAGTACAACTTCCCGTTCGGATTCAAGGAGGTCGAGGGTATCCACTCGCGTACGGACTTCGACCTGGGCAACCACCAGAAATATTCGGGCAAGAAGATGCAGTACTTCGATCCCGAGACGGGCGAGAGCTATGTTCCGTATGTCGTGGAGACGTCGATCGGCGTCGACCGCATGTTCCTGCAAGTGATGTCGGCGGCCTACACCGAGGAGACGCTCGAAGGCGGCGACTCGCGTGTCGTGCTGCGCTTCCCGGCGGCGCTTGCTCCGGTGAAGGTGGCCGTGCTGCCGCTCGTCAGGAAGGACGGCATGCCCGAGGTGGCCCAGAAGATCGTCGACCTGCTGAAATACGACTACAACGTCGTCTACGACGAGAAGGATTCGGTCGGCAAGCGCTACCGCCGTCAGGATGCCATCGGTACGCCGTTCTGCGTCACGGTCGACGGCCAGACGCTCGAAGACGGCACCGTCACCGTCCGTCACCGCGACACGATGGCGCAGGAGCGCGTGAAGATCGAGGCCCTTCCGGCACTGGTCGACGAGGAGTGCTCCTACCGCAAGCTGTTCCGCAAACTGAACCTGTAAGCGGGTTTTCGGAAGCTCCGGCATGGGACGCATTCTGGCCATCGACTACGGCACGAAACGCACGGGGATCGCGGTGAGCGATCCTCTGCGGTTGATTGCCGGAGGGTTGGAAACCGTCCCCACGAAGGAGCTGGAACACTGGCTGGCCGACTACTTCGCCCGGGAGGAGGTCTCGACCATCGTGCTGGGGAAACCCATGCGGATGGACGGCACGCCCTCCGATACGTGGCGTTTCGTTGAGCCGCTGGCCCGACGTCTGCAACGGGCCTGGCCCGACAAGGAGGTGGTCTTCCACGATGAACGCTTCACCTCGGTGATGGCCCACCGCACGATGCTCGAAAGCGGCATCGGACGCATGGCACGCCGCGACAAGGCGCTGGTGGACAAGATCTCCGCGACGATTATTTTACAAAGTTACATGGAATTCAACCGATGATATACCCGATTGTCATATACGGTGACGAGGTGCTGCGGAAACCCTGCGCGCCCGTCACGCCCGAGACCCTCGACGTCAAAAAGTTCGAGGAGGACATGTTCCTCACCCTGGAGGAGGCCGGCGGTGTGGGGCTTGCCGCCCCGCAGGTCGGCAAGAACCTCCGCTTCTTCATCGTCGACTGCACGCCCTGGGCCGAGGAGGATCCTGCGTGTGCCGACTACAAGCGCGCCTTCGTGAATGCCGAGATCTACGAATACTCCGAAGAGACGAAGACGTACAGCGAGGGGTGTCTCTCCTTCCCGGGGATCTACGCCGACGTGCCGCGCTCGCTCTCGATCCGGATGCGCTACCTCGATACGGACTTCGTGGAGCACGACGAGGAGTTCACGGGCCTCAAAGCGTGGGTCATCCAGCACGAGTACGACCACATCCAGGGCAAGGTCTTCACCGACCGTATCTCGCCCCTGCGGCGTCAGCTGCTCAAAGGAAAACTGTTGAATCTGGCCAAGGGTAAGTACCGTTGCGCCTATAAAACCCGATAACATGAAAAAGTTGCTTGCAGGCATTTTTGCGTGCGCCGCGTTGTTGAGTGTCGGCTGCGCCAAGTCGCCGGTCGTGGGCGGCATCTACACCGATGTGAAGGACGGACTGGCCGTCACGGGCAATGCCGGATCGAGCAAGGTCGGCACCGCCGAGGTCAAGGGTTATGTCGGACTGGTGGCGCTCGGCGATGCGAGCATCCAGACCGCTGCCCGTGAGGCCGGCATCACGCGGATCCACCACGTGGACTATCAGACCAAATCCTATGTGGGGGTTTACACGATCTATACGATCATCGTCTACGGCGACTGACCGGGAACGGCGGGAGATTGAATCCGGGCTGCACTCGTGGGCAGCTGCGGCAGGTCGGGCCTCATGGATCGGGAGACTGTTTCTGGCGGGGTTTTTTGCCGTCGGAGTCGTGTCGACGGCTGCCGGGCAGAATATCCGCCCGCACTACGTCTCGAAGGCCGAGGCTGACGGTACGATTTACCACACCTTTCCGGTGACGTTGTTCGAGCATCCGGAGGCGGGCGACCTGACCTTCGACATCACCTACAAGGAGCATCGGACGGGACGTGCAACGCTGAATTTCACCTGTTATTCGGATGAGTCCGTTCCGGTGGATTCGGTTCGGTTCGTGTCGGGGCGTACGGTGATGGCCGGGCCGGTTGCGAAGATCTATCTCGAACCCGAAAAGCGGGGTTGGAAGCACCGTTATACGTTTGAGGTCGACGCTTTGCTTCTGTGCGGATTCTTCGACGAGACGGCTCTGCCCGAGGTGACGCTTCATGTCGGCGGGCAGTCGCGGGTCTATCGCGTCAAGCGTTCCGCTTGGCGTTCCTATGCGCCGATCGGTTGTCGGATCTTCGAGATGATTCGTGTGAACGAGGCCCGCTGAAAAAATACCCCGTCACCGATAAGGTGACGGGGTGTTTTTTCAGGGATCTCTTTCGGGCCTGTATCTCTTCGCTCTCCTCTCTCCTTATTCCTCTCTCCTCACTCCTCTCTCCTCACTCCTCTCTCTTCACTCCTCACTCTTCACTCCTCACTCCTCACTCCTCTTCTCTCTGCCGGCCCCCCCCCGGATCAGAACTTGTAGCTGGCTCCGACGCTGATGACGACCGGATTCTTGCGTATATCGTCGAACATGGGCTGCCACTTCAAGCCGGCGGAGATATCCCAGTTCTGTGCAACTTCGACGTCGAACCCGCCGCCGATGTTCAGACCTGCGGCCCAACGGCCGATATCATTGATCGTAATACCGGCTGCCGGATAGAGATGCCAGCCGCTGCCTACATGGAAGACATATTGGGCATCGCAGCTGATGTCGAGCGAGCAGTGCTCGTGCAACAATGCCATCAACGAAGGCTCGATGCGCCAGTTGCCATCGAAACTGTAACGGCCATAGGCACCCAGTCCGACTACGGCATCCCCCGTGTTGGTGTAGATGTTCATGCGCGGGCCCACTGCCCAGCTACCTGCATCCTGTGCCGATGCTGCCGTTACCGCAAACAGTGCGGCAATCGCCGAGAATAAAAACTTTTTCATGGTTCTGTTGATATTTGTGAACGAATCTTTCAAATTGTTTGCCAAGAACAAATATAATAAAAAATACCGATTCCTGGTAATAAATTCAACGAATCCGGTGTATTTGTCGACCAAAAGGAAAAACCCGCAGCCGAAACCGCGGGTTTTCCGAACGACGGGCAAGGCCCGGATTACTTCTGGTTGAGCGCAGCGTGTGCGGCGGCCAGACGTGCGATGGGCACGCGGAACGGCGAACAGCTCACGTAGTTGAGACCTGCGTAGTGGCAGAATTCCACCGACGAGGGTTCGCCTCCGTGCTCGCCGCAGATGCCGCATTTGAGCGTCGGGCGCGTGCCGCGGCCCTTGAAGACGGCTTCGCGGATCAGCTGGCCCACACCGTTGCGGTCGAGGATCTGGAACGGGTCGTTTTTCAGAATGCCCTTGTCCAGATAGATCGGCAGGAACTTGCCGATGTCGTCGCGCGAGAAGCCCAGCGTCATCTGCGTGAGGTCGTTGGTTCCGAACGAGAAGAACTCGGCGACCTCGGCGATCTGGTTGGCCGTCACGGCGGCGCGCGGAACCTCGATCATCGTGCCGACCATGTAGTCGATCTTGTCGTTGCGCTCCGAGAAGACCTGCTCGGCCGTCGAGTCGATGATGTTCTTCTGGTAGCGGAGCTCCTTGTGGTTGCCCACCAGCGGAACCATGATCTCCACGTGTACCGGAATGCCCATGGCCTTGACGTTCATCGCAGCCTCGATGATGGCGCGGGCCTGCATCTCGGTGATCTCCGGATAGGTGTTGCCCAGACGGCAGCCGCGGTGTCCCAGCATCGGGTTGAACTCGGCCAGCGACTCGACCTTGGCGACGATCTTCTGCATCGGAACGCCCATCTCCTGTGCCATCTCCTTCTGTCCCTTCTCATCGTGGGGCACGAACTCGTGCAGGGGCGGGTCCAGAAGACGCACCGTCACCGGATAGCCGTTCATGGCCTTGAACAGACCCTCGAAGTCGCCGCGCTGCATCGGCAGCAGCTTCGCCAGCGCCACGCGGCGTCCGGCCTCGTCGTCGGCCAGGATCATCTCGCGGATCGCCTTGATGCGGTCGCCCTCGAAGAACATGTGCTCCGTGCGGCAGAGACCGATACCCTCGGCGCCGAACTCGAAGGCCTGTGCGGCATCCTTCGGCGTGTCGGCGTTGGCGCGGACTTTCAGCACCGAATATTTTGCGGCCAGCTCCATCAGCTTGCCGAAGTCGCCGCTCAAATCGGCGGCCTTCGTGGCCACCTGTCCGAGGTAGACCTCACCCGTCGAACCGTTGAGCGAGATCCAGTCGCCCTCCTTGACGGTGAATCCGTTGACCTGGATCGTGCGGGCCTTGTAGTCGATCTGCAACTCGCCGGCGCCCGAGACGCAGCATTTGCCCATACCGCGTGCCACCACGGCGGCGTGCGACGTCATACCGCCGCGGGCCGTCAGAATACCGGCTGCGTCCAGCATGCCCTTCAAGTCCTCGGGCGACGTCTCGATGCGCACCAGAACGGCTTTCTGCCCGCTCTGTGCGTAGATCTTCTCGGCATCCTCGGCGAAGAACACCACCGGACCCGTTGCGGCGCCCGGCGAGGCGGGCAGACCCTTCGTGATGACCTGCGCCGTGGCGATGGCCTTCTTGTCGAAGACCGGGTGGAGCAGTTCGTCGAGCTTCGCGGGCTCGCAGCGCAGCACAGCCGTCTTCTCGTCGATCAGCCCCTCGCGTAGCATGTCCATGGCGATCTTCACCATGGCGGCACCCGTGCGCTTGCCGTTGCGGCACTGCAACATCCAGAGTTTGCCGTCCTGGATCGTGAACTCGATGTCCTGCATGTCGGTGAAGTACTGTTCCAGGTGGTGCTGGATCTCGTTCAGCTCCTTGTAGACCTCGGGCATGACCTCTTCGAGCGAGGGATACTTGTTCTTGCGGTCCTCCTCGGAGATGTTCTGCGCCTTGGCCCAGCGCTTCGAGCCTTCGATCGTAATCTGCTGCGGCGTGCGGATGCCGGCCACGACGTCCTCGCCCTGGGCGTTGATCAGGTACTCGCCGTTGAAGATGTTCTCACCCGTTGCGGCGTCGCGCGAGAAGGCTACGCCCGTTGCGGAGTTGTTGCCCATGTTACCGAAGACCATCGCCTGCACCGAGACGGCCGTACCCCACTCGGCGGGGATGTTGTTGAGTTTGCGGTAGAGGATGGCTCGCTCGTTCATCCACGATCCGAAGACGGCGCAGATGGCACCCCAGAGCTGGTCCCACGGATTGGTCGGGAAGTCCTCGCCGGTCTGCTTCTTGACGGCGGCCTTGAAGTTCTTCACGAGCTCCTTGAGGTCGTCGGTCGTCAGGTCGGTGTCGTTCTTCACGCCCTTTTTCTTCTTCTGGGCGTCGATGATCTCCTCGAAGGGGTCGTGGTCCTCCTTCGAGACGGGTTTCATGCCGAGCACGACGTCGCCGTACATCTGTACGAAACGGCGGTACGAGTCCCATGCGAAGCGGGGGTTGCCCGTACGCTTGGCGACGGCCTCCACGGCCTGGTCGTTCATGCCGAGGTTGAGGATCGTGTCCATCATGCCGGGCATCGAGGCGCGGGCGCCCGAACGCACCGAGACGAGCAGCGGCATCTCCTTGTCGCCGAACTTCATGCCGGTGAGTTTCTCGATGTTGGTCATGGCCTTTTCGACTTCGGGTTTGAGGAGTTTGATGACCGCCTCCTTGCCGTGGCTGTAATATTCGGTGCACACCTCGGTGGTGATGGTGAATCCCGGGGGCACGGGAATGCCGATGAGGTTCATTTCGGCGAGGTTCGCACCCTTACCGCCGAGCAGTTCCCGCATTTTGCCGTTTCCTTCGGCCTCTTTGTTGCCGAAGGTGTAGACTCGTTTAACGTCTGCCATAGTTTTCTGATTTTTGGATTGTATCTATAAAAATAAATAAAATTTCACAAATTCAATCCCCCGGACCCGAAAAAATCGCGGTTACGACTTTTCGACCGCGTTGCAAAAGGCTATTTTCGCTCGGAGGGAATGCGAAAATAGGAAAAATTTTCGGGAAATCCAAATCTCACGGCCGGATATATGCGAACACCGGAAGCGAATAGCCGTAACCGCCGCGATAGACTCCGCGGTCGTAGGTCCGCAACGGGCTACCGGTCTTTTGGTCAACCAGATAGCGGCGGGCGTAGACATCCCCTCCGCGGCAGTTCAGCGCCGTGTCCACGAGAATGCGGTCCCTCATCTCCCAGCCTCCCGCACGGCGGATGTTGCCGCGTCCGGCCTTTTCGGCGCGGGCCGTGGCGTCGTGCAGTCCGAACGCCGCGGCGGGGAGCCTTCCGACCCTCCCGAGCACGACAAGCGGAACGCCGGGATGCTCCTCGCGGAGGTCCGCGACGAGCCATTCGGCCGTGCGGACATCGCCGCAGAGGGCCAACCCGATGGTCTGTCCCGCGCATTCGCCCTCCACGTAGAGGTAGCGGCGTCCGGTTTCGACCCGTTCGGGGTAGAAGCGGTCGCCGTAGTAGAGCAGGGCAAAGTCCATGCCGTCGAGCGTATTGAGCGTGCGGTGGAGGTAGGAGTAGCCTTCGCGGCATGCGGCGGCGAGGTCGCGGACGACCTGTTCGTTCTCCACGCCCCACAGCGCGACGATGTCGAGCGCCATGGAGTCGAGGACGGCGGCCGTGTTTTGGATTTTGCGCGTGTAGCGTTCCGTGTTCCAGCCGTAACGCCCGTCGGGCGTATAGTCGGAGTCGTCGTAGAAGAGTGCCGGGATGGTGTCGTAGATGCGGTCGACGTCATAGAAGGCGATGCCGACGGAGTTTCTGGCCGCGGCGGCAAGGGTTGCCAGTATGAGGATTGCGAAGATCGACAGCGGACGCGACATGGGCGGCTGACGGGTTAAAGGGGATTTTCGGGCAGGAAGTCCCGGGGCGAGCAGCCGAGGAACTTTGCGATTTTGTTCAGATGGTTGAGGTTGTATTTGGAAGGGCTTTTGGGGCTCTCCACCTGACTGATGAAACCGTCGCTCACTCCGATCCCGATGGCCAAATCGGCTTGTGTGATGTCATGAGCGATCCGCTTTTGGCGGACTGCTGCGCTGACATACTGATCGAATTCGCTTTTCAGTTTCACAGGAGAGTTTAAGCCCTTTGGGGATAAATTAAAGCGGTTTTTCGGGCAGGAAATCGCGGGGCGAGCAACCGAGGTATTTGGCGATTTCGTTGATATGGTGTGGATTGTATTTGATGTTATACTTGGGACTTTCAACCTGTCCGATGAAACTTTTGGATACGCCGATCCCATAAGCCAGCAAGGCTTGGGAGATATTTTGCCGTTTCCTCTCTTTGCGAACGGCGTCGATAATATATTGGTCGATCGGGTATATCACAATTCGTTCTGTTTTACAATGTAAAACTATGGAACTTGTAGAACGGAATGCTTGTGTATACACAATCAATGCCCAGTAATAACTGGGTGACGTTGTTGCAAATGAAAATCCCTTTTTGAATTGAAGCGCAGAAATGCTTCGGGAACCCTTCATTGATACCTCCGCCCCTGAAACCGGTTTCTTAAACCGGTACCTTTTGATGGCAAAAGGTACCACCAAAACCAGCCGCAAGTTGCTTTTCGCGGGAATCTTCGGAACTCCTCGCTGAACGGGTGCAGTAAGATCAAGCCTTTACAGCCTCCCGTTCCGGGCGCTCGGAATTCCGAAGATTCTTTTTCCGCGAAAAGCAAAGTGCGCCGGTCTAAAAGACCGGTTCTATGGGCGAAGGAACCTTTGTGGGGTTTCCGCAGCAATTCCGCGCTTCGACCGTCAAGGCGCGGAACCGGGTCGGAAACCTCGTGAGGTCCCGCAGCCCATAGAACCCGGTTCTTAACCGGGGGGCTTTTTGCCGATCCAAAAAGTGCCAAAACACGGCGGCGGCCGATGCGGGTAAAAGGCCCGGAAACCCCAATAAGGCTCCGCAGCCCACAAATCTCCTTTCTTAAAGGGGAAGGGGTGGGGTGCGGTCGCCCATCAGCGGCTCGAACCGGAAATCCGGACCCCGGCGTTCGAGAAATTCGGCCCGGATCCGCGCGAGCGTCGCCGGATCGGTGTAGAGCGTGCAGGCCGTGAGACAGATCACCCGCGCGGCCTGCATGGCTCCCTTCGTACCGATGGTCGTGCCGCCGCTGGCCGTCTGCTGCCAGCAATGCCCGCTCCCGGCCGGGACGAACGAGGCGATGCGGAGACTCCCCGTCGGGACGCCCCACGTCACGTTGCCCACGTCGCTCGACACCCACGCCGCAAGCCCCTCGTCGGAGGGCGGCTCGACCCGCGAGACGCGGGCCAGACACGCCGTGTCGGTAATCCCCGAGTTGCGCAGCATCTCCACGGCGAAGGCCCGCTCGCGGGCGTCGTAGCGGATGCCGCCGAGGCATTCGAGATTCCGGTAGAGGAGTTCCGAGAGGGTCCGGTTCGGCAGTCGCTCGTAGTTCCCGGAGATGATTTCGTGTTCGAAAGTCGTGCCGGTTCCGAGCGCGGCCCCTTCGGCGGCCTTCAACGCCCGGTCGAGCAGCTCGCCGACCACCGTCCGCTGCGGACTGCGCAGGTAGTAGAGCACCTCGGCACGGTCGGGTACGACGTTCGGCGCACGCCCGCCGTCGGTGATGACGTAGTGGATGCGCGTCGTCTGCGGCACGTGTTCGCGCAGGAGGTTCATCATGAAGTCGAACGCCTCGACGGCGTCGAGGGCCGAACGGCCCTGCTCGGGAGCCCCCGAGGCGTGCGCCGAACGTCCGTGGAAGGTGAAGCGCACCTGCACGTTGGCCAGCCCGGTTTGGGTGTTCACCGTGTTGCGCGTGTCGGGGTGCCAGTCGAGCATGGCGTCGAGCCCCTCGAAGCACCCTTCGCGCATCAGGTAGGCCTTGCCTCCGCCGCCCTCCTCGGCCGGGCATCCGAAGAGCCGGATCGTGCCGCGGTGCCCTTCGGCAAGCCACTTCGAGACGGCGACGGCCCCCGCCACGGAGCCCGTGCCGAGGAGGTTGTGGCCGCAGCCGTGCCCGGCGCCGCCGCCTGCCGGCGCCCGGCGGAAGGGAACGGTATCCTGGGCCATGCCCGGCAGGGCGTCGTATTCGGCCATGACGCCGATCACCGGGCCGCCCTCGCCGAAGGCGGCGATGAAGGCCGTCGGAATCCCCGCCACGCCGCGCTCGACGCGGAATCCGTGCTGTTCGAGGTGGCGGCACAGCAGTTCGGCGCTCCGGAACTCCCGGTAGCCGGTTTCGGCGAGTCCGTGGAGTTGCTTTTGCAGGGAGTCGTAACGCAGAAAATGGTCGTCGAGGTAGTGCAGGCCCGCATTTTTCCGGAGCTGACGCGGCGGTTTCGCCGACGCCGCGACGACCGGAAGCAGCAGTGCAAGAAGCAGGATCGGGAGCGTTTTTCTCATGGTTTCGCCGTTTTTTTCGTGAGCCAGCCTTTCAGCACGGCGAAGAGCAGGATCGCTCCGCCGGCTGCGGCACAAAGGGTCAGGAAGCCGCCGCCGAAGCCGTTCGCAAAGGCCACGGGAGCGAAGGTCACGAGGGCGATTTCGACCGGTGCGATATAGATATAGGCGTAGGCGTAGTCGTCCAGACAGCGGCTGCGCGTGTCGGGGTCGACGATGCGCAGCAGGGCGATGCTCATGGCCATCGTCCCGGTGAACCATCCCCAGGTGAAGATCGCCTTCTCGAACCAGCAGGTGCGGTGGATGCGCCGCCCGATCCAGAGCACGTAGCCCAGTGTGCAGAGCAGCCCGATGCCGAGCAGCAGCGCGAGCGGCACGACGTAGCGGGCCACGACGGTGAGTTTGATCGACGCGACGCCGAAGGCCACCAGATAGTCCGTGAAGGCGCCGCAGAGGTGCCCGATCACCTTCGGCGAGAGGTATTGGCGGGTATGCGTGAGGTCGAAGGCCCGACGCAGGAGCAGCCCCACGATGAAGGCGCAGCTGAATACGGGCAGCATCAGCGCCGGGTAGAAGCGGGCGATGAGCTGGCTGATCCCGTAGCCGCAGAGCGCGATCAGGGCGATGACCCCGAAGTTGAAGGTCATCGAGTCGAGCGAGATGGCCGAAAACGACGCTTCGCCCATGCTGCTGCGCTTCTCCTTCGGGACGATGCCGGTTTGCAGCTCTTCGGGCAGGTCCGTGAACTTGTTCAGGAAGGTCGTCTGGCCGTGTGCCGAGCCCCATTTGATGAGCCACAGCCCGATGACGACCGCCGCGATGATCCCGACCGTCGCCGCTGTCATGGCCAGCGACAGCATCTCCTCCATGCCGTATTTGGCGAAGGCCTCGCCGATGGCCGCCGCGGTGCCGTGGCCGCCGCAGAAACCGCTCGGCATGGCGAGTCCGAAGGCGTCGTTCAGCGGCCAGATCATCCCCAGCAGCAGAAGCCCTGCGAAGCCGCCCAGGGCCCATTGCAGTAGGAGCCCCGCCTGGGCGTAGGCCCACATGCGTCCGATGTGGTCGCCGCCCTTTCGGGTCTGGCGCGTCGAGGTCAGGGGCAGGGCCCCGAAGACCAGTGCGATGAGGATTCCGGCATAGGTCCCCGTGTTGTTCGAGAGGGGCAGCCACCCCAGCACCTCGGGGCCCAGCAGCAGGGCGCAGAAACCCGCCAGCAGACTCGGAGGAATGAAGAGCCGTTGGATGAAGGGCAGGCGGGCCCGCGCCAGCTTGCCGAGCAGCAGCAGCGCGGAGATGATGCCCACGTCGATCAGCAGGGTCCAGGGGGTGAAGTTCATGGTTGCAGGAATTGGATGATTCGTTCTCTGTATTGGCGGAAGCGTTCACAGGCGCGTTCATTGTAGGCCGCGACCGCTTCGGGATCGAATCCCGTGCGGCGCAATTTCCGGTCCAACTCCTTCCCCTCCTCGAATTCGAGGGCCTCGGCACGCCGGACCTCCGGGAGAATGCCCTCCCGCAGCCGCCGCATGTCGAGATAGACGTGCCCGCCGTCGCGGTCGAGCGGGTAGAGGCTCTGTTGGAGCTGCTGCGCCGTGGCGTTGGCCGGGGTCTTCTTCCCGACGGCTCCGGTTGTCCCTGCCTTTTCGGACTTCTTGGCCTTCCCGGCCGCTTCGATCGCTTCGGGATTCCCGGCGGGAAGCGTCAGGATGGCGGGGATCCGGTCGCCGGCGGCCACCCAGACGGGAATGGCGTAGCAACAGGGCGTGTAGCCCGGCGCGCACCACAGCACCGCGGAGTTCGGCGCCTCACCGGCGGCCACCCCTTCGATGACGATGCTCGCCGTGGTCGTGTAGCGCGGGATGTAGTCCACGTCGAGCACCAGCCCGCTTGCCGGCAGGGGCTCCTGCATGAGGTCCGTGCCGAGGACGGCGTTGCGGAACGACCGTCCCAGGGAGTCCAGAAGCCACTCCGGCGAGAACTTCTCCGCGGCCTCGGCCGCCATCGTCTCTTCGGCCGTGGCGTAGCGCGTATAGCCGCGTCCCTCGTCGGGGCGTCCCGAGAGCGAGAAGTTCGTGCGCCAGAGGTAGCCCTCCGGCGTATCGGCGGCGTCGTAGCGCGTGTATCCGTAGTCCCAGACCTCGAAATAGGCGGCTCCGCCCGCGGCGTCGATCACACCGTAGTTGGTTTCCAGTCCGTTCGGGTGCGGCATCTCGCGCAGCATTCGTTCGAAATCATCCACCGTGGCGCAGCATCCCAGTGCGCGTTTCATCACCAGCCCTTCGTAGGGTTTGTTCTCCAACGAGTCGGGGCGGAGGTTGTAGGAGACGTTGTTCGCAATGGCGAAGCCCGCCTCGTTGGCGCCGCACCAGACGCTTTCCAGCAGCGTGTCGGCCGTGTCGACCAGCCCCGTGAAGGCGTACCGCTCGCCCCGGAAGTGGGCCAGATGGTTCGCCTCCTCCGAGGTGTCGCGCTGCTTCCAGAGCAGCGGACGCCCCGTGCGGCTGGCGCTGGCCGGGATGACGGCCGTCGTGCAGGCCTCCGCCTTGACGAAGGCGAGGAGTGTCAGGAGGAGTGCGGCCGGGAAAAGGATTCCTTTCATCGCTCAACGACGGATTTTGCAGCCGTAGCAGGCATAGTACAACATGAAAAGGTAACAGGGCAGGCAGATCCAGTAGGCCTGCTGGTTGCCGACGGCGTCCTTGAGGAACCCGAAGAGCAGCGGAATAACTGCCCCGCCGACGATCGAGGCCACGAGCAGCGAAGCTCCCGTCTTGGTGAAGCGCCCCAGGTCGGCCATGGCCAGCGGCCAGATCGCCGGCCAGATCAGCGAGCAGGCCAGCGCGATGAGCGACACCGACCATACGGAGATCTCCGCCGGCGTGAAGACGATCAGCAGGGTGCCGATCACGCCCGTCCAGCAGCAGATTTTCAACGCCGCGGCCTGATCGAGCCGCTTCGGGATCAGCAGGATGCCGGCCACGTATCCGACGACGAGCCCGATGCTGGGCCAGACGGCGTAGTCCTGCGGGTCGGGGAGTCCGAGGCTGGCGGCGTAGTCCACCGTGGTGGCCAGCGCCAGGGTCTCGACCCCGACGTAGAGGAACAGGGCGATGGCGCCCAGAATGAGGTGGGGAAACTGTCGGATGGAGCTTTTCCCCGTCGCATAGGGGCAGTCGGCGGCTTCGGCCTCGTCCTCGCCCGTGGCCTTGATCTCCTCCAACGGTGCGAAGAGCATCAGCACGCCCAGCAGAAGGAAGATGCCCACGATGATGTAGAACGGCAGGTCGATGTCCGTCAGCACGGCCTGGCTGACCTCCTTGCCGATGACGGCCGCCAGGAAGATCGGCGCCACGGGCCACGCCAGCTTGTTGCAGATGCCCATGATGCTGATGCGCCGCGCGGCGCTCTCGATGGGTCCCAGAATGGTGATGTAGGGGTTGATGGCCGCTTGCAGGACGGTGTTGCCCACGCCGCAGATGAACGAGGCCAGCAGGAACAGCCCCAGGCTCTCCGTCCGGGCCGACGGCACGAAGAGCAGGAACCCTGCGGCGAAGATCACGAACGAGAGCGCCATGGTCCGGCGGTATCCGATCCGGCGGATGATCTGCGCCGTGGGGTAGCTGAAAATCAGGAAGGCCGAGAAGGTCGCCGCGAGGATCAGGTACGATTCGCCCGACGAGACGTCGAGCGTCGCTTGCAACAGCGGCACCAGATAGCTGTTGATGCCCAGCGCGAACCCCACGGTGAAGAACATCAGCCCGATGAAGGCCAGCGGCAGCAGGTAGTTGTCTTTTCGAGTCATGGTTTTTGACGTGTTTTAGCGGTTCGTGTGATAGTCGATCAAACCCTCCATCGGGGCCCGGATGATGCGCCCGGGCGCCATGCCGAACTCCCCGGCCACGGAGAGCAGCAGGTCGCGGTAGGCGTATCCGACCGATCCGACGCAGTTGAAACGGTAGCTGCGGTAGTCGGGGTAGTGGCTGACGATGTTGCGGAAGAAGTCCCGGAAGGAGTCGGCCACCAACTGGTGGAAATAGGGATCCGTGTGCAGGTTCTTGCCGACGAAACGGCTGTACTGCGCACAGAACCGGTTCGGGAAGGGCCGCGTGTAGATGCGGTCGATCAGCTCGTCGCCCGAGAGCCCGAGCTCCGCGGCAGTGAGCTGCCGTGCTCCTTCGGGCATGTCGCCGCGGATGAAGTCGCGGATCAGCCGCTTGCCGAGGTAGCCCCCGCTCCCTTCGTCGCCGAGGATGAAGCCCAGCGAGTCGATGTTCAGCGTGATGCGCTCTCCGTCGTAGAGGCAGGAGTTGGTCCCCGTGCCGAGGATCGCCGCGAAGCCGCTCCCGCGCCCCAGCAGGGCACGGGCGGCGGCCAGCAGGTCCATGGCCACGGCGATCGGTTCGGCGTTGGGGAAGATTCCGCGCAGCACGCTGCGCACGAATCCGTATTGCAGCTCCGTGACCCCGGCGCCGTAGAAGTGGATCTCGCGGATCGCCTCGCGGGGGAATCCCGCAGGCAGCGCGTGGAGGATATCCTCGCGCATCTGCTCCTGCGTGATGTAGTTCGGGTTGTACCCCTGGCTCGTGAAGCCCTGCGGGCGGCTCCCGTCGCACGGGATGCACGCCCAATCGGTCTTTGTCGAGCCGCTGTCGGCAATGAGTATCATGGTTTCGGTGCGGATTTAGTTCCAGAGGTCGTTGACGTCGGGGAAGTTGCCCAGCCCGTAGCGGAAGAGGAAGATTCCCGCGGCTTTCGACTGCGTGAAGTCCGCGCAGTCGCTCCGCAGCTGCTCCTGCGCGAGTCCGACGGCCGAACCCGACGTATAGCGGTAGGTCTGCGTCCCGGCCCACACCTCGGCGCCTCCGGCCTTCTCCGCGAAGTAGTCGGCCATGTTGCAGGCCCAGGTGCCGTCGCGGTCGGCGCCGCCGGTCTCGGAGTAGCGGTAGATCATCGGGATCAGAATGTCGAGGTATTGGCCCATCTGTGCGGGGTTCTGCCCGTAGTAGTAGATGCCCTCGCGTTCGGCCATGAGCGCCGCCGAGAGGATGACCTGCGGATTCTGTGCCCGGAGGCGCTCCGCGGCCTGCCGGCAGAACTCCGTGATGGCCCCTTCGCCCGTGACGCCCGCTTCGGGGAAGTTGTGCTTGTAGGCCGTGCCGCCGAAACGGATGTAGTCGAAGTGGATGGCCCGGATGCCCAGGTCGAGATACCCTTCGGCGCGGGTGAGGATCCGGTCGTAGAGCTCCTGGTCGTACCGCTTGTTCGCGTCGTCCACGGGGCTGACCCAGGTGCTGTTCTCGTAGAAGCACTGCATCCAGATGTGGACCGTCATGCCGAGAGCTTCGGCTTCGGCGATGCGGCCGAGCACCGTCTCCTGCGGGTAGGACTTGAAGGCCTGCTCGTGGAGGATGACGTGTCCGTAGCCCTTTGCGGCCAGCGTCTCGAAGGAGATGCTGTTCAGCGAGGAACTCCACAGCCAGAATCCCGCCCGGCTGGTGTATCCGATGTTGGCCGCACCCCGTGTGGCGGTGGTCGTCGTGTACCACGACCCCGTTCCGTCCGGAAGGCGCGAGAAACTCCCGCCCGCGGCGTGGGCGTCGGGACGGGTGAGGTCCGAGGCCCGTACGAAGTGGTCGATCTCCGAACCGTCGGCCGCGGTCATGTAGATCTCCCGCACCGTGGCGGCCGGAATCCCCGTATCGATCTCTCCCGTGCGGACTCCGAGGACCAGATGTCCGCCGGGAGCGATGCTCCGCTGCGGGAGGATGCCGATACACGTCCGGTAGCGGTCGTCGTCGGTGAGGAAGAACCGGACGCCTTTCAGATCGATGGTCCGGTCGGCGGTGTTGAAGATCTCGATCCAGCTGTCGTCGTCCGCGTCCAGACAGCCGCACACCTCGTTGACAACGACGCCCGCGAGCTGCTCGGCCGAAGGGTAGTTCTCGTTGGAAGAGTCCTTGCATCCGGGGAGCAGCAGCGCGCCGAGCAGCAGGGCGAGAAGCGTTTTGGTCGTTTTCATGGTGTTCGGAATTTTAGAAGGTCAGTTCGGCCAGTTTGCTGTTCAGGACGAACGAAACCCAGTTCTCGTGGTTCCCGAAGGTGTTCTCCTTGCCCGTGGCGTCGCAGAGATACCACACGCCGTCGAGATACAGCTCGGCCCATACGTGTCCATAGACCGTGCCGCTCGGATAGGTCGCCTCGGCGTGCACGTAGCGCGTCGGGATGCCGGCTGCACGCGCCATGGCGATGACCGCATGCGCGTGGTCGCAGCAGTTGCCCTTGCCGCCGGAGAGCGTCCCGGCTGCTCCGTAGGAGGTGTTTTCGTAATACTCGTACTCGACGTGGTCGCGCACGTAGAGGAAGATCGCCTCGGCCTTCTCGCGCAGGGTGCTCTTCCCCGCCACGGCCCCGGCCAGAGCTGCGGTGACGGTCGCGTCGGACGGGTCGCAGTTGAGCGTCGGGTGCAGGAAGTCGCTCGGCCACGAGGAGAGGCGTTCGGGCAGCTGCCCGTGCTCCTTGTAATGGGCGAAGGCCCGCATGAAGATCACGGCGGCCCGGTCGAACGACATCTGTCCTTCGTAGGTCGTGCCGTCGGGTGCGGTGTAGCCCGTCTTCGAGAAGGTGCAGTAGTTGGCGAAGGTCCCCCGCCCGGAGGCGAAGTTCAGCTGCGCCTCCGACTGGTAGCACAGCGCGCCGATCGGCATCTCATCGGCGGGGAAGGTGTCGAATTTCGTCGGTTCGGCCGGTGCGGCGTAGCCTTCGAGCGTCAGTTCCGTCTCCTCCCAGCCGCTCTCCGCATTGGTCATGAGCAGCAGCAGCCGTGCGGCGGCTTCCCACCAGGCGCCCTTGTCGAGCGTCTCTCCGTCGACCTCGATGGACGACGGCAGTTTGTCCGTCGACTCGAACTCCGCATAGGCGTCGGCCAGCGCGCAGACGATCCTTCCGTTGCGGGTCGAGGGTTCGAATCCGGATCCGCCCTCCGTTTTCGGGGGCTCGGAGCCGGAGCCGGAATCGCACGCGCAGAGCGCGATGCCGGCCAGTATCCAGAAGAGTTTTTTCATGTCGGTTCGGGTAAAGGATCCGTTCCGGCGGCCGCAGCCGCCGGAACGGACGGGTTCGGACTAATACAGCGTGGCGTCGAATTTCACGTCGGCGCAGGCCGTGGCGATGTTGTTCGAGATGTTGTTGTCGAGCAGGTACTTGTAGAAGCGGGCCATCGTCAGCAGGTTGCGTTCCAGACAGCAGACGCCGCCGTAGCCGGCCACCTGATTGCCGGTGTATCCGCAGAAGTTCGACCAGACGTTGTTGTTGCCCGCCCAGGTGAGCTGCCGTCCGGCATAGTTGAGCAGGAATTCCAGCGTCGCCTCTTCGGGCGTGAGCGGGCCGCCGTTGCCCTGTCCCTCGTTGTAGGGGTTGGCTGCCCACGGGTAGGTCGTGATGGCCGGCAGGGCGGCGTCGAGCGTCGCGTTCTGCTCGGCGAGGGCTTTCAGACCGCGGATGGCGATCTCGTACATGGAGGTCTTGTCGTACTCGACCCCGTTGACGGTGATCTTGGTGTCGGCGGGAACGTAGCGTACATCCTCGAACTTGTCGCCGTCGGTAACCTGGATGTCGCCGGTCGTGTTCTCCCAGACGGTCAGGATCCCGATGAACTGCCCGGCAAAGTCGCGCAGGGTGGCGCTGGCGGCGGTCAGATACTCCGTCGATACGCTCTCGGGCCACGAACTGTCGGTCTTGAAGCCTGCGACGGCCCGTGCGAAGCTGACCAGCGCCCGGTTGAACGAGAACTCCACGGAGCCATCCTGACGGGCGAAGGAGACGCTGTTCGGGAAGAGACCGTTTCCTGCGGTCATCGAGCCTGCATAGTCGAGCATGCGCTGGGCGATGTTGGCCAGATCCTCCGTGTCGGAGCCGCTCGCCGCGCCGTTGAAGACGTTGACGGTCTCCTTGTCATAGGTGTCGCGGGAGGGGTTGGAGGGCATCAGGTAGGTGAGCACCTCGATGTCGGAGTCGTCGCTCGCCCGGGCGTTCAGCAGCACCCGGATGGCGGCGTGGAAGTACTGCACCTTGTCGAGGGTTGCGGCGTCGACGGTGATGCTTTCGGGCATGGCGCCGGCGGATTCCCACTCGGCGTAGGCTGCCGCAAGGGCGTCGACCAGCGCGCTCTTCGTGAAGGTCCCGACCACGCCGGGTTCATAGGGCGTGAGGTTCTGGTACTCGGCCGAAAGGGTCGCGGGCAGCTGGTTGGTCTCCTTGTAGGCGTCGAGGATGCGGGCCACGCAGACCACGGCACGGCGGAAGGTGAAGTTCCCCTCGTAGACGATGCCGGCGGGATCCTCATAAGTGCCGGGATAGGATGCGTAGTTGGGGTAGTGGCCGTTGGTGGCGGCGTAGTTCACGATCCTCGTCAGTGCATTGTTGAGCAGCTCCTTCGAGATCTCCTCCTGTGCGAAGGTGTCCGCAACCGTGTTGTCTTCGGCATCCAGATAGGTGCCCGTAACCACCGGATTGTTGCTCTTCCCAGCATAGAGGTTGAAGAAGGTCTGGGCCGCATATTCGAAATACTGCACTTTGGGGAACGAGAAGCCCTGGATGGAGATCTTGTCGGGCATCGATCCGGTGCGCTCCCACTCCTCATAGGCGGCGGACAGGGCGTCAATGACATCGTCCATCGTGATGACGACTTCGCCCTTGACCTTCGTCGAAACCGTCGTCGAGAGGTTCCGCGTGTTCTCGGCCTTGACGCTCACGGTCATTTCCAGATAGCCCTGGGGCGCCGTGAAGCTCTTCTCATAGACATAGGAGTGGGGGTCCGCAAACGAGGTGATCGTGGCTACGGTCTCGCTCCCGGCGTCGGCGCCCGAGCCCCAGCTTGTGGTGACGACGACCGATTTGAGGTCGATGTCGGAGGTGATGACGGCCTTGACCGCACTGGCGTCGGTCCCCGTCTCGAATTTGATGACCGGTTTGGTGATGATTTCGAAATCATCGTCGTCCGCGGTGTTGCAGCCGGCGGAGAGGAGCGTGGTGAGAAGGCTCCCGACGGTCAACCAGGAAAGAAACTTTTTCATAATGGGTCGGTTTTGAGTTGATGGTTGGTTTTTCGGTTATCGGAGGATGCCCTGTTCGTGCAGGTACTGTTCCGTCTTCTTGACGTTGCCGCATCGGATGATCGCCTGTTTGCAGAACTCGTAGTCCGTCAGTGCGGGGTTGCGGTCCATGAGCATGCGCACCGAGCGGTCGACGACCTTGTCGTTGATCAGCCGCACGTTGACCATGCGGTTGCCCTCGACGCGCCCCAGACGGATGAGCACCGTCGTGCTGATCATGTCGCAGATGAGTTTCTGCGTGGTGCCGCACTTCATCCGGGTGCTGCCGGTGACGAACTCCGGGCCGGTAACGACCTCGACCGGGTAGTCGGAGTATTCCGAGATCGGCGAGTTGGGGTTGTTGACGAACGATCCGGTGGGGATGCCGTGCTCGCGGCACTGGCGCAGGGCGGCGAGCACGAACGGTGTGGTGCCGCTGGCCGAGATGCCGACGACGATGTCCTTGGGCGAGATGTTGCGCTCTTGCAGCGTGCGCCACCCCTCCTCGACGTCGTCCTCACGCTCTTCGAGCGCCAGCACGAGGTTCTCGACACCGCCGGCCAGCACGCACTGGATCATCTCCGGGTCGATGCCGTAGGTGTTCGGCAGCTCGATGGCGTCGAGGACCGAGAGGCGCCCTCCCGTGCCGCAGCCGAGGTAGAACATGCGGCCGCCGTTGCGCAGCTGATGTTCGATGGCGCTGACCAGCCGCGTCAGGTCGGGCAGCACCTTTTCGATGGCCAGAGGAACCTTCTTGTCCTCCTCGTTGATGTCGCGGAGCAGCTCCTCGACGGATTTCTTCTCCAAATCGTCGTACAGCGACGGTTGTTCGGTTAGTCTCATGACAGTAAATCGGATTTTTGAAATGTGTATTTTCGGATCAGTTCATTTGTTTGGAGGTTGTCGCTCCGATCGGCTTCCCGTCGCGGAAGGCCGCGGCGCGGATCCGCTGCGAGCGGTTGACGACGAAGGGCTGCGTGTAGCGCGTCGAGGCGGCCGTCGGCTCGGAGCCGTCGAGCGTGTAGCGGATCTCGGCGTCGGGGGCGTCGACCTCGATGGTGGCGATGCGCGTGTAGGCGCTGTCCTTGTGCAGCTGGATGAGCGGGTCGTAGAAGGCCCGGCAGTAGCCGACGTGCAGGGCGTCCAGCCGTCCGAAGTGGTATTCCAGCCGTCGGGTGAACCCCTCCCAGTCCTTTGCCGCGGGGCTCCATGCCGTCTCGGCGATGGCCGTCATGCGGGGCCACGCCATGTATTCGACCCGTGCGGCGTCGGGCATGTACTCGGTCCAGACGCACCCCTCGACGCCGATGATGAAGCGTTTCTCGTCGTCGGTCAGCACCTCCGGAACGGGGTTGTAGTCGTACATCGTGCGCAGCGGGACCAGGTGCCCCATGCAGATCGCCTCCGTGTCGGGGTCGGCCTGATAGTAGTCGAGGTAGTAGCGCGAGTGGGGTGCCATGACAGCTTCGTGCCCCTGCCGTGCGGCCTCGATGCCGCCCTCCTCGCCGAGCCAGGACATGACCTTGGCGTTGGGGGCCAGACCGCCTTGCAGGATCTCGTCCCAGCCGATGATCTCCCGTCCGCGCGAGTTGACGAAACGCTCCATGCGGCGGATGAAGTAGCTCTGCAACTCGAATTCGTCCTTCAACCCCATGCGGCGGATCAGCCCCTGGCAGTGCGGGCACTGCTTCCAGCTCTGTTTCGGACACTCGTCGCCGCCGATGTGGATGACCGGCGAGGGGAAGAGTTCGAAGACTTCGTCCAGGACGTTTTCCAGGAACCGGAAGGTCTCCTCCTTCGGGCAGTAGACCTGCCGGAAGACGCCCCATTTGGTGGCGGGCTCGTAGTGCTCCTCCAATCCGCACGAGAGTTCGGGATAGCAGGAGATCGCCGCCAGCGCATGCCCCGGCATCTCGATCTCGGGAATCACCGTGATGTAGCGTTCGGCCGCATAGCGGACGATCTCGCGGATCTCCTCCTGCGTGTAGTAGCCGCCGTAGGGCTTTCCGTCGTAGAACCCCGAGAAGCAGGAGCCGATCACCGTCTCCCGGCGCACGGATCCCTTCTCGGTGAGCAGCGGGTAGCGCTTGATCTCGATGCGCCAGCCCTGGTCCTCGGTCAGGTGCCAGTGGAAGCGGTTGATCTTGTGCATGGCCATCAGGTCGAGGTAGCGTTTCAGGTACTCCGTGCCGAAGAAGTGGCTGCACACGTCGAGGTGCATGCCGCGGTAGGCGAAGCGGGGTTCGTCCTCGATCCGCGCATAGGGGATCGTCCATTCGGTGCCGCGCTGCCGGGTGTCGGCATAGATCGCCGGCGGGAGCATTTGCAGCAGCGTCTGGACCGCATAGAAGGCCCCGGCCGGATCGGAGTACTCGATCCGGACGCCCCGGGGTCCGGATTGCAGCAGGTAGGCCTCGGACTTCATCCCGTCGACCGGGACGAAGCGGACGGCAGCCCGGTCGTCCGCGGCCGTGACGGGCAGTTCGAATCCCGCGGCCGTGCGCAGGCGTTCGTTGAGGAACCCCGCGATACGGAGCAGGTCGCTGTCGGCCGTGTCGATGACGATCGGGCACTGCTCCGTCAGGGTGAGCCGCCCCTCGTAGCGCTCGACGTGCCGGGGCCGGGGGATGATGCGGATCTCGCCGTTGTCCGGCTCCGGGGCGGAGCAGGCCGTCAGCAGGGTCAGCAGCAGGGCGGTTATCGGAAGTGTTGCGAAGTTTTTCATGGGTCAGAAGGTTTTTTCGACGGCGGAACCTGTGGCCTTGCCGTCGGGCGTGAAGCCGCAGGCGCGGATGCGTGTCCCCTTCTCCACGGCGAGCGGCGCCGAGTAGCGGGGCGACGAGGGCGAGGGTGCCGAACCGTCGGTGGTGTAGCGGATCTCCGCTCCCGGATAGTCGAGTTCCAGCTCCACCTCACGCGGGTAGGGGGCCTCCCGGTCGAAGAGGAAGAGAACGTTGTAGTAGGCCGGGCAGTATCCGACCCGTTTGGCGTCGAGACGCCGGAGCCCCTTCTCCATCCGCACGCGGAACGACTCCCAGTCCTTGTCCGGGAGGTCGCACCATCCGGCTTCGGCCAGTGCCAGCGCCCGCGGGAAGGCCATGTACTCCATGCGTTCGGACGTCGGGATGTACTCGCCCCAGACGCAGCCTTGCAGGCCGAGGATGTATTTCCGGCTCCGGTCGGGCATCGAGTCGATCTTCGGGAAGTAATCGTAGACCTTGCGCAGGGGCAGGAACAGCCCCTGTCCGCCCTCGTCGATGTCCTGCTGGTTGTAGTCGAGGTAGCACCAGCGGTTCGGAGCCAGGATGGTGTACATGTTGCGGCTCAAAGCCCGGGCCGCGGGGGCGTGCCCGCGGTAGGAGAGCGCGACGGTCGATTCGACGGCCCCGCCGTCGAGGATCTCGTCCCAGCCGATCACCGTCTTGCCGTGTTGGCGCAGGAAGCCGTCGATGCGCTTCACGAAGAAGGTCTGCAACTGCTCCTCGTCGTCGAGCCCGAGGATCTCCATCAGCTCCTGGCAGTGCGGACACTCCTTCCAGCGCTCCTTCGGGCACTCGTCGCCGCCGATGTGGTAGTAGGGCGACGGGAAGAGGTCGAACAGTTCGGTGAAGACATCTTCGAGAAAACGGAACGTGAAGCCCTTCGGACAGTAGACGTCCTTCTTGATGCCCCAGGTCGTCGCCACCTCGTAGTTGCGGTCGGGGAAGCACGCCAGTTCGGGATAGGCGGCGATGGCGGCCGTCGAGTGGCCCGGGAGCTCGATCTCGGGGATGACGGTCACGTAGCGGCGGCGTGCGTATTCGACGATCTCGCGCACGTCGTCCTGCGTGTAGAATCCGCCGTGGGGCGTGCCGTCGCTCTTCTCACGCCCGGCGTAGCCGGCCGTCTCGCGGCGCCACGACCCGATCTCCGTCAGCCGGGGATACTTCCGGATCTCGATGCGCCAGCCCTGATCCTCGGTCAGGTGCCAGTGGAACATGTTCTGCTTGTGCATGGCCATCAGATCGATGAACTTTTTGACGCTCTCCGCGGGCAGGAAATAGCGCCCGACGTCGAGCATCATCCCGCGGTAGGGGAAGCGGGGCTCGTCCTCGATCCGGCAGCAGGGGGCCTGCCAGCGCACGCCCCGGGCGCGCGTGTCGCCGTAGATTTCGGCCGGCAGGAGCTGGCAGAGGGTCTGGATGCCGTAGAAGGCCCCGTGTGCGGCGGAGGCCTCCACGCATACCTCCGACGGGGCGATCGTCAGCCGGTAGGCCTCTTCGCCCAGCCCGTCGACCTGCCGCAGGATGATGCGGCTGCGGGGGCGTTCCGCGCCGGACAGGATGGCGTAGCCGGTTGTCCGGCGCACCTGCCGGGCGAAATCCTCGGCCACCTCCCGGAAGAGCGTATCCCGGGCCTCGACGGTCAGTGCCGTGGTGCTTTTCAGCGTGAAGACTCCTTCTGCGGGTTCGAGGCTCCGGGGTGCGGGGATGATCCCGTAGCGTGCCGGGACGCCCGCCGCCGCAGCCAGCGTCGAACCCGCCAGCAGAAGGGTGATGAGTTTTTTCATGGTGCTTGTTCGGGTCATGGGAATGGTTTATTCGACAAGGGCCTCTTCGATGGTCGCCCGGACGGCCTGCGAGTAGCACTCCGGCATCCGGTCGGAAAGCGGGTAGGGCGCCTTGATGTAGACGTGCATCTGGTCGATCTCATATTCGTAGCCCTTCCGGTGCTCGAAGGCGTGGGCGGAGGGCAGGTAGGAGTTCTGGCCGTTGGTGTATCCCGCGAAGAGGATCGTCGTCCCGGGGAAGGCATCGCGGGCCTCCTGCTGGTATTCGACGAAGGGCTCGCCCTGGGAGAAGAAGAAGACGATGCCGTCGATGTTGACGGCCGTCATCCGGAACGGCAGCCGGCTGGGGATTCCCTTCTCATCGAACCGGGCGAGGATCTCCTGCTCCCAGTTTCTTACGTCGCTCTTCCAGGTAGACGACACGGCGGTGTCCCAGGCTGCGATCTCGTCGGCATGCGCTGCGACCGCTTCGGGCGTCACGGAGTCGATGCGGAAGGGAAGCTCGGCCACTCCGTCGGCCACCCGCAGCACGTTGCGCTCGCGGACCGGCGTGAAGGGAATGCCTTTGAGCGAATCGGCCAGCAGGCGCCCGGTCTCCTCGGCATATTCGACCGTCTTCGGGCCGTAGACGGGATTCATGTTGCCGCTGGCGCCGGTCAGCTGCATCACGTCGCCGCCCCAGTCCGCACACAACTCCCGGGCCGCCACGCCGGCGTAGTCGGGAGAGACGAGCAGGCTTGCCGGGCCCATGCAGACGGGATGGCAGGCGAGGTTGACGATCGAGACGATGGGATTGTCCCGTTCGTCGAGGAAGCGGGCCACATAGACCCTGCGGTCGACGGGCCCCTCCTTCTCGCAGCGGTTGCCGTTGATCGAGGTCGTACTCCGGCCGATTTCGAGCCGGAAGGGACGGAATCCCTCGTCGTCGAGCACCGTGCGGACCGCACAGTCGATGACGGTTTGCAGCGTACGGGTGGCGTAGTTGTAGTTCGTGCCGCCCTCGACGGCCGAGGCACCGCCCATGCGCGGCGCCGAATGGGTGTGGATGCAGTGCAGCAGTACGTGGCTGACAGGCAGTCCCGTGCGGTTGGCGATCTCGGTGCGCATGCGGTCGGCTTCGCGCGGCGAGACCTCCATCAGGTCGTTCGAGACGATGCACACCTTTTCGGTGCCTTTGGCGATCACCAGGCAGTGGGTCTTCAACGGAAGGTGGATCCCGGTCGAGAGTCCGTGCCGGGCGGCGAATCCCGCCAGTACGACGTGCTCCTCCTCTTTGGTCGATATGTCGGCGGAGGCGTAGTTGCAGGTCAGCCGTTCGCTCCGGCATCCGGAGAGCAGCACGACCAGCAATGCCGCCAGCATGCGGAAAAACGGTATGTTATAGGCTCGCATGGCTGTAATGGTTGAAAGGTTCGGTATGAGATTCCCCCGGCGGAGGAGTCTTCGGGACTCCTCCGCTTCGGGAATGTGCGGGGACAGACGGCTGAATGTCAGTCGTTTGCCCTGCCGTTAAATATAACCGGGATTCTGCTCGATCGAATTCTGGCTCTTCGTGATTTCGTTGCGCCCGATGGGCATCAGGTAATGGCTTCCGTTTTCGGGGAAGTTCTTCTGCGGAGCCATGAAGGCCGAGAGGCAGTCGCCGTAGTCGATCCTGTATTTCTTGCCGAGCCACTCGTACTCGTAGACCATGTTCGGCGTGTAGTAGCTCTTGTCGTTCTTCGACGCGTCGTAAACCCGGACCGTGCGGATCAGGTTCTGCTTCTCGTCGGGCTTGGCGGCGTCGGGCGTCAGCACCATCAGGCGCGTGCCGGCCATGGGGATGTTCTCATAGAACGGGGCCAGCTTCCAGCGGCGCAGGTCGAAGTAGCGGAACGCCTCGAAGGCCAGTTCGATGCGACGTTCGTTGACCAGCCGGTCGAAGAGCGCCGAACCCGATTCGGTGACGGGCGGCATCTTCACGTCGGCGCGGTCGCGGACCTTGTTGATGTACTGGCGGCAGGTCTCCTCGTCGCCGCACATGTAGGCCGCTTCGGCGTAGTTCAGGTACATCTCGGCCAGCCGGAACCACGGATACATCAGCGTCGTGTTCTCGTTTTCGGTGACGGGCGCATCCTCGATGATCCACTTGCGCAGGGCATAGCCTGTCGTCGTGCTCTCGTTGATCATGTGCTTGCCCTTCGATTCGTAGGACGGCGCGGTTTTGCCGGCGGCGAAATCCGCCTCGGTAACGCCTGCGGCGTAGTAGAACGCATTGTCGAGCTTGTATCCGCAGATCTCGCCGTAGGGGTGTCCGATGGATTTGTAGAAGCGCGGGTCGCGGCCTTCCCACGGATTCGCGGGATCGTAGCCCGAACCCTCCTCGAAGATCTTCTTGCCCGTGGCGGCCATCTCGTAGTCGAGGACCATCGCCTCGGTGGGCTCCATCGAGGACCATCCGTTGAGCGTCTCCTCGTAGTCGATCAGGGCGTAGAACAACTGGGCCTTGTTGCCAGAGGTGGTGGTGAAGTACTTCGCCCAGATCACCTCGTCGGAGTTGATGTTCTTCCAGTAGTCGTCATAGGTGGCTCCCAGCGCGTAGGCTCCGTCCACATCGGCGCGGTCCACGATCGCCTTGGCGGCCTGCCGGGCCCGATCCCACTTGTCGGCGCTGTATTGTCCGCGGAAGATCGAACCGGTGGGGTTCTCCGGGTCGTTGAAGAGCGGCGAGGCCGCAATGAGCGTGATGCGCGATTCGAGCGCCAGGCAGACGTCGCTGTTGACGCGTCCCAGCACCGAGGTCTCCGAAAGGTACTTTTTGGCTTCGGCGAGGTCCTCGAGGATGAAATCCACGCAGTCGTCGAACTTGTCGCGCGTGGCGTTGAACTCGTCGTTCATGCCGTAGACCTTTTTGATGATCGGCACGCCGCCGTAACGTTGCACGAGGTTCGTGTAGGCCCACGCACGCAGGAAGTAGACTTCGCCGGTCAGCCGCGTGCGGACATCCTCCGAGAGCGTCGTGTTGGTCTCCATGCGCACCAGGAAGTCGTTCATGTTGCGGATGAACTCATAGGCGCGGTTCCAGATGTTGAGGAACGTCGTGCGGGTGTTGTGGGCCGACCCGCCCTCCTCCATGTACATGATGTTGTCGGGCGTCATCTGTCCGCGGGCGATGTAGTTGGTCGAGGTGCCGCCGTAGCGGAAGAACCCCTCGTCGGAACAGCAGCCGATGTTCCCTTCGGTGAAGGGGTCGGGAAGAACCACGTACAGCGCATTGACATAAGCCTCGGCCAGGGCGTCGTTGTTGAAGACATCCTCTTCGGAGAGTTTGTCCAACGGCTTTTTGTCCAGAAAGTCGTCACTGCACGCGAGCAGCGTGAGGGCGGTCAGGATATACAGTATCTTTTTCATGGGGATGGTCGGTTTTAGAACATGATTTTAACACCTGCATTGTAGATGCGCATCTGCGGATAGGTTTGCAGCTCCTCGTCGCTGGTTTCGGGGTCGACGGTTTTCAGCTGGTCGATCGTGAAGAGGTTGTAACCGCCGACATAGAGCCGCAGCCCCTTGATGCCCGACTTGCCGAAGAAGCGTTGCGGGAAGGTGTAGCCGATTTCGAGGTTTTTCAGGCGCAGGAAGGCGGCATTCTTGTAGTAGAACGAACTGCGGTTGATGCTGGCGCTCGATACGCTCGATCCCATGCGCGGGTAGTTCGAGTCGCGGTTGTCGAGCGTCCAGGCCTTTTCGGCGGCCTCGCGTTCCACGTTCCCGGAGACGTGATCCTTCAACGGAGCGTAGTAGTAGCGGGCGCGGGCCTGACCCTGGAACAGCGCCATGAAGTCCCAGTTCTTGTAGGTGGCCGAGAAGTTCAGGCCGTAGACGATCTGCGGCACGGTGGTCAGGTCGCAGCGCTTGCGGTCGAGGTTCGTGATCTCGCCGTCGCCGTCGAGGTCGGCATAGATGAAGTCGCCGAGCGTGGCTCCGGCCATCTGCGGGTATTTCATCAGATCCTCCTCGGTCTTGTTGATGCCGATGACCTGGTAGTAGAGTCCCGAGCCCATCGGGTGGCCTTCGAGTTTCATGTAGTCGTGGCCTTCGGGCCAGGGCGCCTCGTCCATGTAGATCACCTTGTTCTTGGCATAGAGGAAGTTGCCGGCGATGCGGTAGCGGAAGTTGCCGTCGGCCGAGCGTCCCTGGTGGGCCAGCTGGAACTCGACGCCGCTGTTCTGGACGATGCCGATGTTCTCGTCGGGCAGCGAGGTCAGTCCCGAATAGTTGGGGATCGAGGCGTTGCGCGTGCAGAGGATATTCTCACGCCGCGTGTGGAAGTATTCCAGCTCCCAGGAGAGCAGTCCGCCCTTGATCTCGCCGTCGAGACCGAGGTTCCAGGTCTTGGCGACCTCCCACGTCACGAACGGGTTGGGCGTGGTGCCCGGGATGATGAAGTTGACATCCTTGTCGTCGTACTTGGTCTTGTAGATCGTCGAGTCCGAGTAGGCGTAGGTCGTGACGTACTGGAAGGCGTCGATCTGGTCGTTACCCTGCTCGCCGTAGGAGAGGCGGAGTTTGAGGTTGGTCAGCCACAGGAGGTTGTCCTTGACGAACGGCTCCTCGGAGATGCGCCAGCCGGCCGACACGCCGGGGAAGAAGCCCCAGCGGTTGTCCTTCGGGAAGTTCTCCGACCCGTCGTAACGCATGATCACCTGCAACAGATATTTGCTCCGGTAGTCGTAGCTGAATCGTCCGAAGTAGCTTCGGCGGGCCGTCTCGGCGGCATAGCCGTCGTTGTCGAAATAGTTCTTGTCGGCATCGCCGGCGAAAAGTTCGTCGAGGGCGTCCGAGCCGTATTTGAGCCGCGAAGCCGCGAGATAGTCCTTGCGGTACTGGCTCTGCTCGAAGCCGAGCATGACGTCGACGTTGTGGCCGTTGAACTCCCGGTTGTAGTTGATCGTGGCGTTGAGCGTGAGGTTCGAGGTCCGGGTCTGGTATTCGCGCAGCGTGGGCGTGGTCCAGTAGGAGCTCGTATGCTTCTCATACTGCTGGGTCACCTCGTCGTAGGAGTAGTACTCCCAGGGCTGCTGCCAGTTCTTGCGGAAGTTCGACACGACGTCGTAGGCGAGGTTGCCCTTCACCGACAGCCCCTTGGTGAGCCACCCCAGGTCCCACTCGGCCGTGAAGGTCGAGTTCAGGGTGTTGATCTTCGTGCGGTCGTAGCCCGTCAGGTCCTGCACCAGCACGGCGGGGTTGGTGCCGCCGCGCAGCATGCCGTTGGGGTAATAGGCGCCGCTGGTGGGCTTCATGCGCGTGGCGATGTAGAAGATTCCGTAGTCGTCGCTCGGAAAGGCCGAGTAGTTCTTGTGCTGCTCGCGGGCCGAGAGGTCGAAGCCCACTTTGAGGCTGTTGGTTACCTGGATGTCGAGGTTCGAGCGGACGCTGTACTGCTTGTATTCCGTGGCGCTCTTCTCGTAGATACCGTCCTGGTACTGGCCGTTGACCTGTACGAAGTAGCCCAGCCGCTGGGTGCCGCCGCTCACCGACACGCCGTATTTGTGCTGTGCCGAGAGGGTCTTGATGATGGTGTCGAACCAGTCGGTGTTGGGGTAGAGCACGGGATCCGAACCGTCGCGGTATTTCTGGATCTGTTCGGGCGTGTACATCGGGGCTCCTCCGTCGATGGCCTTCGAGGCGTTGTAGGATTCGGCATAGAGCACGGCGTCGGCCATTTCGACGAGCCGTGTGGGCTGTTGCAGACCGAGGTCGTAGTTGAAGGTGATCCGCGGGGCGGTGTTCATCTGCCCGCGCTTGGTCGTTACGAGGATGACGCCGTTGGCCGAGCGCGAACCGTAGATGGCGGCCGAGGCGTCTTTCAGAACCGTGACGCTCTCGATCTCGTCGCCGGACAGACGGCTGAACTCGTCGCCGCGGCCTGCGATTCCGTCGATGATGATCAGCGGCGAGTTGTCGCCGAGCGTGCTGCGGCCGCGGATGTACATCACGGCGTCGTCGCGTCCGGGCTCACCCGAGCGGTTGTTGACGATGACGCCGGAGATACGTCCTGCGAGGCCCTGCGAGAGGTTGACCGACGAACTCTTGACGAGCGACTCGCCGGAGGTCGTGGCCACCGAACCGGTCAGGGTCACCTTGCGCTGGCTGCCGTAACCCATCACGACCACCTCGTCGATGGCTTTCGTATCCTCGGCCATGCGGATCTCGACGTTCGTGCGCGTGCCGACGGGGACCTCTTCGGTCTGGTAGCCGATGAACGAGGCGACGAGTGTCGTCCCGGGAGGTACCGACAGCGTGAAGCGTCCGCCTTCGCCCGTAACGGTTCCGAGCGAGTTGTTGCCTTTCACCATGATTGTGGCGCCGACGATGGCTTCGCCGTTGACGCTGGCCACGACGCCCTTGATCTGCCGCATCCGGCCCTTCTCTGCGGCGACGTCGGACGACGCCGTGTTGCGGGTGAGGATGATCATGCGGTTCTCGATCCGCATGGCGAAATCCGGAAGAACCTGCCGGACGAGTTGTTCGACGGTGCCGGTGGCTTGGAGGGTCACGACCTTCGAGGCGTCGATGTCGGCATCCTTATATATGAACGAATAGTCGCTTTGGGTCTCGATCCGGGTCAGGAACTCTTTGACGCTGACATTCTTGACGTCGATCTTGATCGTTTTGTTCGAATCCTGCGCGAAAAGGGTCAGAGAGCAGAGCAGGAATACCGCCGTCAGGGCAATCATTCCGCATTCAGGGACACATTTTTTGATAAAACCCTGAATTTTTCGAATTTTATCCATAAATTTGAAAGATTTTTTGAAGTTAGCGGTAATATCTGGCCGGACATTACGCAAAAAGGCTTTGAAAAGTCGCAAGCGGGCTCTTTCGGGAGCCCGTTTGTTTTGGGTCAGGGTTGGCTCTGTTTCATGGGCAGGTGTGTTTAAGGTTCGTATTCAGGTTGGGTCGGTTGTTTCGTTGCGGCGGCTGCCGGTCATTTCCTGGCTGCGATGTGCACGCGGTTGTTCACATAGTCGATATGGTAGCGGATCGGAATGATCAGCGAGATGGCCCGCAGGATCTCGTCCACGGATTCGTATTTGACGTTGAACGAGAGGTGGGCTTTGAGGTCAACGTTGCGGGCGATGTCGAACTCCATGTTGTACCAGCGTTCGAGACTGATGAGGATGTTGCCGAAGGGCTTGTTGTCGAAGATCAGCAGACGATCCATCCAGTGGCTGTAATCCGAGGCATTGACCATCGAGACCGTCATTTCGTCGCCCTGCGTCTGGGCGACGTAGCGTTCGTTGGGTTTCAGGCGGACGACCTGTCCGTTCTCCGAGCGGATGTCTACCGATCCGCGCACCAGCACCACCTCCTGATAGTCGAGATGGGCGTAGCTCTTCACATCGAAGGCCGTGCCGAGCACTTCGATCCGACGTTTCCCGATCTCGACGATGAAGGGGCGTTCGGGATTCCGGGTGACGTCGAAGAATCCTTCGCCTTCGAGTTTCACGCTCCGCAGGGCCCCGTCGAACTGCTCGGAGAGCGTCAGCCGGCTGTTGCCGTTGAGCCATACCGAACTGCCGTCGGGCAGTGTGAATTCGCCCTTGCTTCCCGGCGAGGTGACGTAGCAGAGCGTCCGGTCCTGTTCGGCCCGTTCGATCCGCTTCGAGAGCAGCAGATGCTGGGCGACGAAGAGTCCGAGGATCAGGACGGCGGCGGCTCCGAGAGCCGTGCGGCGCCACAGGCGGAGCCGAACGTGGCGCTTCCGGGCGGCGATCGCCGTTGCGAGCCGCTCCCAGCCCGCCTCGTCGGCGGCAGTGAAATCAGCCCGGGTTTCGTTCCACAGCGCTTCCAGCGCCTGGTCCTTCTCCTTCCGCTCCTCCGGATCGGTGATCCATTGGCGGAATTTCTGACGGGCTTCTTCGCCGGTTTCGCGGCGGGTGAACGAATCCAAAATTCGCTTTATGCACTCTTGATCGGACATTTTTTCTGCCATTTTTTATTATAAGACGGTCCAGACGAAGGGATTCACCAATGCGATTTGCAGAATTTCGAATATTTTTCGTTTCTGCGTCGGAG
The DNA here is from genome assembly GCF_002161445.1 of Alistipes sp. An66. Classification (GTDB taxonomy): domain Bacteria; phylum Bacteroidota; class Bacteroidia; order Bacteroidales; family Rikenellaceae; genus Alistipes; species Alistipes cottocaccae. The sequence goes on along the minus strand of NZ_NFHT01000002.1, from coordinate 80,416 downwards.
CGTGGATTTTTTTTCTATTTTTGTGCAAATGCCTTCCCGGATGCAGAAGAAAATACGGCTCGTACCCTCCCCCGGACAGGATGCAGACACCGAGGCTTTTGCGCAGATCTACAAGGAGTTTGCTCCGAAGATGCGTTGTTTTGTGAGCAAGTTGTTGCACGACAATCTGCTTACGGACGATGTCGTGCACAATGTCTTCATGCGTTTGTGGGAGAACCGGGAGATCATTCCGAAAGTGGAATCTTTGGACCGCTATCTTTTCCGGGCGGCGCGCAATGCGATCTTCGACATCTACGAGCATCAGAAGATCGTGATGCAGTATGAGCGGAAGAGTGCGAAAGCCCGGACGATGTTCAGCATCGACGAGCAGATCAATGCCGAGAATCTGGCGATGATGATCGAACTGGTCATCGACCGCATGCCTCCTCAACGGCAGCGGATTTTCCGGATGAGCCGTTATCTGGGGTATTCCAACAGCGAGATCGCCCGTCACCTCAATTTGAGCATCAATACGGTGAACAACCATATCGTCCTGGCCCTCCGGGAGTTGAAGGCGGAACTGGAAACGCTCTGATCCGACTGCGTTTTGCCTTTCCGGCTCTTTTCTGTCTTCCCGGCCGACTTTTCGTCCGGTTCGCTCTTTTCGTCCGGTTCTGCCGGTCCGGTCTTTTTTCGCTTTTCCGCTTCTCTGCCGGCCTTTGCGGGTTCCCGCGCGAGCAGGATCCTTACGACTCCTGCTCCGCCTGCGGATCGCTCTTGTACTGCGACGGCGTTACGCCCATATACTGCTTGAAGGCCGTGCTGAAATAACGCGATGAGGAGAAGCCCGTCTGTTCGGCAACCTCCGTGATCGAGATGTCCGTCTCCCGGATGAGCCGGCAGGCCCGTTCGATGCGGATCTTCGTTACGTACTCCTTGACGTTCAGTCCCGTGAGTTGCTTCAATTTGTTGTAGAGAACCGTGCGGCTCATGCCGATCTCGCGGCACAGGTACGGAATGTTGAACTGTACCTGTTGCAGATTCTCCTCCACCAGCGTGCGGAGTTTGATCAGAAACCGTTCGTCCGCCGAACTGAATGCCGTCTCTTCCGGTGCCGGCATGACGCTCTGCTGCCGATAGCGCTCCCGGATCAGATTCCGGTTGCGGAGCAGGTTGGCGATCATTGCCGACAGCATCTCGATTTCGAAGGGTTTGGCCATGTATCCGTCCGCGCCGTAATTGTAGCCGAGCAGCTGACTCTGTTCGTCGTTGCGCGCCGTGAGCAGGATCACCGGGATGTGGCTGATGTCGATGCGCTCCTTGACCTGACGGCACAATTCGTAGCCGTTCATCCGGGGCATCATCACGTCGCTGACGATAATGTCGACCGGCGCCTTTTCGAGGATTTCCAGCGCTTCGACTCCGTCGTGGGCCGTGAAGAGCTGTTTCGTCCGGGGTGCGAATTCCGTTTTCAGGAAGCCCACCAGCTCCTTGTCGTCTTCGACGACGAGCATCGAGAGTTGCGACAGGTCGGGCTCCGCTCCCGCCGTATTTTCGGCTGCACCCGATTCGAGCAGTTCGTTGAGGTAGTTCCGGGGGGCGTGTTCGATCGTCTCCCCGGAGAGCGTCGCCGGCAATTCGAAATGGAACGTTGCACCGCCTTCGGGGTTCTCGGCCGCACCGATCGTCCCGCCGTGCTGCTCCACCAGAATCTTCGCATACGAAAGCCCGATTCCCGAACCGCTCCGCTCGCTGTCGCCCTGATAGAAGCGGGTGAACAGCCGCTCCACATCCACGCCCTCCAAGCCGCAGCCGCGGTCGATCACCGAGATCCGGATCCGTTTCCGTGCGGCCTCGTATTCCGTCCGGACGGTGATCCGGCTTCGGTCCGGGCTGTGTTTGAGTGCGTTGATCAACAGATTGCTCAACACGATCATGCACTTTTCCGTGTCGAAACTCCGGACTCCCGCCTGCGGGTCCTCCTCCACCCGGAGTTCGATCTCGCGGTCGTCGGCCTCGAGGCGGAAATCCTCCACGATCTCCCGTACCCACTCGTTCACGTCCCGGGACTGGGGGTGGAGCGTCGTGACGCCGGTTTCCATCTTGCGCAGCGTGAGGACCATGTTGATCAGCTCCTTCATGCGCTGTGCCTGCTTGTAGATCTTTTTCAGCAGCGAACGGTCGGTCACGGCATCCGGGGCGCTTCGGATCAGCCGTCCCAACGGTCCGAGGATCAACGTGAGCGGCGTGCGCAGCTCGTGGCTGATGTTGATCAGGAAGCGCACCTTGTCCTCGGCGATCTGCTGCCTGTGGCGGTCGAGTTCCCGCTGCATGCGGAGCTCCTTGCGGCGCAGGAGCAGGAAGAAGAGGCCCAGAATCAGCCCCGCCGCAGCGAGGATCCACAGCGCCGTGAACCATCCGCTCCTGTACCACGGGGGATTGACCACGCATCGCAATACGGGTTTCCACGCGGCCCACTCTCCGCCTGCGGTGTTGCAGGTCGCCTCGATGACGTAGTGCCCCGGCACGAGGTTCCGCAGCATCAGCTCCGGGTTGTTGGAGTCGAACTCCTCCCGGTAGTTGTCGCCCGTGACGCGGAACCGGTAGAGGCGTTTGCGGAAGAAGTCGTCCTCCTGCACCCGGATCCGGATGACGAGCGTCTTGTTGGTCCAGGGGATCCGGAGCTCCTCGTCGGGGGGCCGGTTGGCGGCCCGTTCGCCGTCCAGAACGGCGTCCATCAACCCGATGTCGGGGGCGTCCGCCGGGGGCGGCGTGTGGACGGCGCTCACATGGAACAGCCCTCCGGTTCCGCCCAGATAGACGCTGCCGTCGCCGGTCGCGAGGCGCGCCTTCGGCTGGAATTCGTTCCATGCGTCCTCTTCCGACTCGCCGAACGGGATGAAGCGCCCGACGTCGGGCAGCCGGACGAAGATGCCGTTGTCGGTCCCGGCCCAGACCCGTCCCCGGGTGTCGCAGACGACGGCTTGCAGCGTCCGGAAGAAGGGGGTCGGGATCTCCTCGCAGCGCGCCGCTCCGGGCTGTCGGAGGAGGACGCCCTTGTCGGTGGCGATCCAGAAGGCGCCCTCCGCAGTGCGCGCGATGCTGTTGATGAGCGTATCCTGCCCGGTTCCGAAAAGGGTCTCGATCCGGTTCGAACCGAGTTCCGTTTCGTAGACGTGCCATTGGTCGTGGAAGTAGCTTTTCCCGTTTTCATGCGCGATCGGGAAGCCGGCATGGAGCCAATCCGGCGTTTCGAGCCTTTCCATGCGTCTCGTGCGCGTATGGTAGCGGTACGAGGGTTTGGCGAAGAACAGAATGGTGCTGTCGCTCTCCCGCAGCAGGTTCACCGACTGCCCGCTGTACGTCGTCTGATAGCGGAGCAGGCTGTCTTCGCAATTCAGGGCGGAGAGGCGTCCGGATCGTTTGTCGAACGTGTAAAGACCCTTCGAGAAGATCGACAGCAGGAGCTCCTGCCGCGAAAGTCCTGCAATCGAGGCGATCTTGTATCCGAAGGTCGACGGATAGTGGGTGAAGCGTTCGGTGCGGGGATCGAAGCGGTTGATGCCGCCGCCGTCGGTGCCGATCCATACCTGTTCGGACCCCGGTTCCTGGTAGAGGCAGAGTACCGATTCGGCGCTCAACCCGTCGGGGCTCATCGGCTGCGTGCCGACATGGATCTTCACGTCCGATTTGCGGATGATGATCAGGCCGCCGCGGATCCGTCCGGCCCAGATCGTGCCGTTCGCATCGCCGTGGAGCGAGCGGATGGAGTTGCACGGCAGGGTGTACGGGTTTCCGGGCAGGTGTTTCAATACCGAGATCCTCTTCGTCTGCGGGTCGAGGATGTTGATGCCGCCGCCGTCGGTGCCGATCCAGATTTTGCCCTCCTGCTCGGTCATGCAGAGAACCACGTTGTTGCTCAATGCCGAGTTCCCGGTGTTGTAGACCGCGATCCGACGCCCTTCCGGATCGAAACACTCGATGCCCCGGTTGTAGGGCGAGAGCCACACCCTGCCTTGTGAGTCGACCAGAATCGACGTATTCTCCTTCTGGCTTCCGAATGCCGGCTGCCGGGTCTCGCCGCTTCGGGAGTCCGCCACCAGCACTCCGCGCCAGCGGTTGAAGCAGAGAAAATTCCCGTCCTCCAGGGGATACAGCGCATGTATGGGGTAGGGCTCCTCCCGGCGGAGGTTCAGCAACAGGCGGATCTTGTCGTCGGCATAGTCATAGCGGAAGATCTGGTTCTGCGATCCGAAGAGCATGCCGCCCGCAACCGGGCGGGCACAGTGGACGATGAGATTTCCCCCCCCCGGCTCGGACGGCTGTTTCGGGATGTAAAAATCGTCTGTTTCAGGACGATAGCGGGCCAGTCCCTTGTTTGTCAGCACCCAGATTTGTCCGAGGCTGTCTTCGGCGATCTGTGCGATGTTGTTGCCCGGCAGGGCGTGTTCGCCCTTGTCGTGCGAAGAGTAGCGGCGGGGCAGGTAGTTGTCGAAGCGCATCAGTCCCTCCGTCGAGGAGCCGATCCAGACGAATCCCCGTTTTTCGGCATGGACGCACCGGACGTTGGAGAGCATTCCGTCTCGGGGCGTGATCTGCCGGTAGTTGTACTGTTCGCCGGCCGTTGCCCTGCAGAAAGCGGAGAGGAGCCCGGCGCAGACCATATATAAATAAAGGAGAATTCCGGATTTCATGTTTTTCATACCTCTAAAATAAGAAATCCGCGGGAAATTTCCAATTTTATTTTCACCTTCGCCGACCCTTTCTCCAAGCCCTTCCCGGAGCGTTTTTTTACATTCGGACAATTTTTGGAGTCGGAAAGACGATTTTCGAACATCCGAAAAGACGACGGTTTTTAATTTTGACGTGGAATCCATGCTGGATTTTGCAAATTTTTTAATAACTATTAACCTAAAACCTTTCATCCATGAAGAAAATTTCCGAAATTGTTCTTCTCGGTGCATTCTGCATTCTTGCATGTTGCAGCCAGGTTTTTGCGCAGCAACGGAGTGTAAGCGGTACCGTTACCGATGATAAAAGCATCGGTATGCCCGGAGTAAGCGTCTATGTCAAGGGGACTACGATCGGTACCACGACCGACATCGACGGTAAATATCAGCTCAATGTCTCCGGGAGTGATCCGGTGCTGGTCTTTTCCTTTATCGGATATACGACCCGGGAGATTCCCGTGGGCGCGAAGACTCTGATCGACGTTCAGTTGAAGGAGGATGCGCAGACGCTCGACGAGGTTGTCGTCGTGGCTTACGGTACGGCCCGCAAGGGGGACGTCACGGGAGCCCTGACCAACATCAAGCCCTCGGAAGGGGATATTGCCCTGCCGTCGGTCAACAGCCTGCTCGAAGGCAAGATCGCCGGTCTGGTCGTGAGCTCGGCGTCGTCGGCCGTCGGAGCCGCGTCGTCGGTGACGATCCGTGGTGCGAACTCGCTGCGCGGAGACAACCAGCCGCTCTATGTGATCGACAACGTTCCGCAGGCGTCGACCGGCGAATTTTCCAGCTCGGGTATCGGCGGCGACTTCCAGATCCAGCAGGATCCTCTCTCGCAGCTCAACCCCGCGGACATCGTCGACATCACCGTGTTGAAGGATGCCTCCTCGACGGCCATCTACGGTTCGCGCGGTGCCAACGGCGTCATCCTGATCACCACCAAGCGCGGACAGGCCGGTGCAGCGCGCGTGCGGGCCTCGGCGACCTTCACCATTGCCGAGCCGACGAACCTGCTCGAAATGATCAACCTTTCGGAGTATGCCGACTACCGCAATTCGCGTGTGAGCGACATCCAGCAGTATCCCTTCCACAAGGTGGGTGACGAGATCCGCTACGTGTTCAGCGGCTCGGAGTCGAAATACGATCCGGGAGATCCGTCGACGTACAGGCTCGTGAAGAACCGCAACTGGCAGAAGGAGATCTATACGTCGGCCTTCTCGCAGAACTACTCGGTATCGGTCGACGGCGGTTCGGACAAGGTAACCTATTATATTTCGGCCAACTTCAAGGATATTGAGGGTACGGTCAAGCAGACCGGACTGCGTCAGGGCGACCTGCGGGCCAACCTTTCGGCCCAGCTGGCGCGGAGCGTGAAACTCGAACTGCTGCTCAACGGCTCGATCCGCGAGAACGACATGATGGCCGGCGGTAATACGCTGGGCGGTTCGACGGGAGCCGTGTCGCGTACGGCTCTGGACTATGCTCCGTTCGAAATGCCGGACGGGGACCCGAGCTTCTCCGACGAGAACAAGACGACGGTGCAGAGCTGGCTCAACGACTATGTGGACAAGGCCGTCAACCGCGTCTTCGGCGCCAGCCTCAACCTGACGTGGGACATCTCGAAGAATTTCCGCTACAACCTGCGTACGGGCGGCAACCTGACGACCAACAACCGCAAGCGCTGGTATGGTCTGGAACTCTATCAGGGTATGAACAACAATGGTCTGCTCTCGATTTCGGACCTCAACCGCAACAACTATTCGGTGGAGAATCTGGTGACCTACAACGGCAAGATCGGCGATCTGGTCCGCATCGACGCCACGCTGGGTGTTACTTACGACGATTATAACTATCTGAATGAAAATACGATCGGTCGTCAGTTCTCCTTCTTCGAACTGCGCGAGAACGGTTTGAGCAAGGCCGGTGTGACCGAGTTCCCGCAACCCGAACAGAAGGACTACCAGCTCTTCTCGTATCTGGCGCGTGTGAACCTGTCGTTCCTGGACCGCTATCTGGTGACGGCCTCGATGCGAGCCGACGGTTCGTCGAAGTTCGCCAAGGGTAACCGCTGGGGCTATTTCCCCTCGGCATCGGTGGCCTGGCGTATCGAGCAGGAGGAGTTCCTGCGCGACGTGTCGTGGCTCAACCAGTTGAAACTCCGTGTCAGCTACGGTGTGACCGGTAACCAGTCGATTGCCCCCTACTCGACCTTCTCGATGTACGGCCAGAACTCGTCGGGCGACGTGATCTACGCCGACCAGAACGGCGATGCCCTGACGACGATGATCGTGACGAACCTCTCGAACAGCGGTCTGAAATGGGAGAAGACCTCCTCGTGGAACGTCGGTCTTGATTTCGGCTTCTTCAAGTCGCGGTTGAGCGGTACGGTGGACATCTACAAGAAGAAGACGAGCGACCTGCTCATCTCGCGCACGCTGCCCGGTTCGGCGGGCTTCGGTTCGACCTACTACAACCAGGGCGGTCTGGACAACCAGGGTGTCGAGGTATCGTTGAATGCCCAGATCATCGACAACAAGGACTGGAAATGGAGCGTCAACGGTAACATCGGCTTCAACAAGTCGAAGATCACCGATCTGGGTCTCGAACCTTCGGACTTCGGCTGTCTGGGTCAACGCGTCGGTTTCTACGGCAACTCGCTGGGCGACCACTTCGGCGTAGCGCATATCTTCCTGGCGGGCGAGGCTCCGGGACAGTTCTTCGGCTATCGCACGCAGGGTATCGTTCAAAGCGAGGATATTACGGACCAGGGCGTGAAGTACATCAAGGATGACGGCACGGTCGGCTATTACACGACGTTCAACAATGCCACGCCGAGTGCCGGAGATGTCAAGTTTTTCGATTCGAACGGTGACGGCAAGATCGACGAGAACGACCGTACGATCATCGGCGACCCGAATCCCGACTTCACCTATGGTTTCTCGACGAAACTCTCCTTCCGGCGTCTTTCGTTCTCGGCCTCGTTCAACGGCGTGTCAGGCATCGACCGGTTCAACACCAACAACCGTTACATCAATACGCCCGGAACGCGTGCGAACAACCTTACGCGTGAGGCCTTCCTCGGCATGTGGACCCCGACGAACCATTCGAACAGTTATCCGAGCTCGACGTTCAACGTCGCCAACTACACGATGGACCGTTATATCGAGGATGCCAGTTACCTGCGCTGCTCGGATCTGACGTTGAGCTACTCGCTTCCGGTGCGCTGGATGAAGAAGATCGGTTTCAACTACTGCTCGCTGTCGTTCTCTGTGAAGAACGCCTTCATCATCACCGATTACAGCGGCTATGATCCCGAGGTCAACAGTTTTGCCTTCGACGGTCTGCGACCCGGAGTGGACATGAGTTCCTACCCCACGCCGCGTTCGTACATCATCGGTGTCAACCTCACATTCTAATCGCAAAAAATCACGGAAATGAAAAAGATAGCATACGGAATACTGCTGCTGGCGGCAGGGCTCTTCACGACCTCCTGTCTGGACGAGGATCCCCAGTACTCGCAGAACAGCAAGATCATCTTCTCTAACGAGGAGAATGCCGAACTGGCCCTGCTGGGATGTTACGGCTACATGACGGCGAACGGCGCCTATGGCCAGATGTGGCAGGAGGTGCCCCTGGTAGGCAGCGGTCTGGCCTGGGGACAGCGCAACGGCGGCGACGAGAACGGACTCGCCTCGCTGGCCGTAGTCCCCGGCAACGGACTGGTGTCGTCGACCTGGAAAGGCATGTACAAGGTGATCGCCGAAGTGAATGCCTTTATCGAAAGCATGGAGGCAAGCAGTCTGGACGAAACCGTCAAAACGCAAAAACTCGGCGAGGCCCGTTTCCTGCGCGCCATCGCCTACTACAACCTCGTTTCGCTGTGGGGCGACGTGCCCCTGAAACTGGTAGCCTCGTCGTCGGACGGCATCGCCATGCCGCGTACGGACCGGGTGACGATCTTCGGAACGATCGTCGACGACCTGAAAGCCGCAACGAACATCTCGGCCACCTCGTCGGTAGGACGTCTGAATTCGTGGGCGGCGAAGGCCTTCCTGGGCAAGGTTTACTACAAGATGGCCATGCTCGACATCGACCGGGCTGCGAATCTGAACAATGCGAAGACGATGTTCGACGACGTTTACGAACACGCCGACTATGAACTCGAACCGAATCTCAACAGCCTGTTCGTCCCCTACACCCAGGCCGGAGCCGTGACCAACAGCAAGGAGGCGATCATCCAGCTCAACTTCAACGCCGAGTCGGGCGTCTGCTACAACCGCGGCAGCAACCGTTTCGCACCGCAGGCCTCGACTTCGGGTATCAACTGGGGAACCTACCGGGCGACCCGCTATGCCTATGACCTGCATTACGGCACCTACCCGGGCGACCCGCGTGTGGAGACGAACTTCCTGACGCAGTGGCGTGCCCGCAGCAGCAACAACCAGCCCAACCCCAAGGATCCGGTCCGTACGGACGGTCAGCTTTGCCCGGGAGACTCGGTTTACACCTATCCCAAACGGCTCTACAAGCCCGAGGGAGGTACGGATGCCGATGCCGTCGTGCTGACGCTGCCCTACGAACTCTTTGCCGACAAGACCAACCCCACGCAGGCGGAGCTCAACAACTATACGGGAGATTATCAGAACATTGTGAAGGGGATGTGGACCAATTTCACGCAGGTGGGCAACAGCGAGAAATGGCCTTATCTGGCGAAGCTTTACGATCAGGGACAATCGGCGCAGTATGCACACAAGCATCTGATTGTCTTCCGTTATGCGGAGATGTTGCTGCTGATGGCCGATGTGTACAACGAGCTGGATCAGAAGGATAGAGCCATTGATCTGGTGAACGAGGTGCTGGCCCGGGCCCGCAAGTCGATACCTCTGAACTCCACAACGAGCTATGAGGCTTCGCAGCCGGCCGACTGGTCGAAGTCGCTCACGAAGGAGCAGGTTACCGAGAAACTCTATTTCGAACGTCTGTTCGAGTTGATGGGCGAGCCTTCGCTCTACGACATGGTGCGCATCCGCGGGACGAAGTACATGGAGCTGCTGCTGTTGAAGAACAACAACCATAATATCACGGCGGCGACCGATGCCAACTACGCTACGAATGCCAACAACTTTGCCGATCGTCTCTTCGATTCCGGGCAGAAGGATGCGCTTTCGGAGCACTTCCTGAAAAAGAATCTGCTGTTGCCGATTCCGAGCAGCGAGATTGATGCGAACTCCGCGCTTACCAATGCGGACAACAACTACGGCTATTAATAATTAATATCGACGGAACATGAAAAAACTCTTTATATTTCTGGGATTTTTCGGGATGGTCGCATGTAGCGACGACAAGACCGAAGATCTTCTTTCCGGCCAGCGGTCGCCGCTTGAAGTGACGCTCAATTCGACCTCGCTCTGCCGGGGTGAGACGCTGACGGCAACGATCCGTTTCGACGCTACGGACGAGAATGCCGTTGAGGAGCGGAAGGATTTCCAGCTCTATTTCGAGTCGCTCGAAAACGGTGCGCCTTCCGAGTTGTTTGCCGAGTTCCCCGCGGAGGTGACCTTCCCGGCGGATCAGGAGCAGATCACGGTCGACTTCCCGATCAAGGAGTCGGGCTTTACGGGCGAGCACACGGTGAAGCTGTGGGTGAGCGCCGAGGGGCGTGCCATCACGGGCGCCGCACAGACGATCACGGTGAGCGACTATCATTATATTACGGTATCGGTGAAGGACGCGACGTCGATGGACGTAGTCGAGGGTCGGACGTTTGTGTTGCAGGCGCAGATCGCCGAGCCGGCACAGGCGGATCTGGATATTGCGATTGCCCCCGAGAATGAAGCTGCGAAGGGAGATTTCGAGAATTTCCCCTCGACGCTGACCATTGCGAAGGGTGAGACGGTGGCCGAGAGTGCGGAGATCACCGTGTCGTGGGACGACGGCGAGACGCAGGAGGATCACGACTGGAATTTCGCCGCAACGGTCGGAAACGACAAATATGCGGTCAAGCCCTTCACGATCACGCGCATTGACGCCGACCTGGCCAAGGGCGACCGTCTGCTCGACGAACGTTGGGTTTACGATAACCCCGATCAGGCGTTCTATTCGACGAATACGGCAGCCAAATACCTGACCTGCCCGTCGTACAAGGAGGGCGATGTGCTGATGGGCAAGAGCACGGTCTATGGCGAGGGCTCGAAGCACCCCAACCGCAATCTGGCTGATACGTGGACGCTGCTCAATGCCTATGAGTTCCACGCCATCGAAGGACGTCTTTACAGCCGTATGGCCAAGAACAGCTATGGCAACTGTCCGTTGCTTACGGCAAACGGCTGGGCTGCGCAGGATACGCAGACCATTCAGGAGACCTGCTATGTGAACAACGACAAGTTCACGAACGTAACGGACGACGGTTACCTGCGCATGTGGGCAGCCAATGATCCCGGAACCGTTACGGTAGGTACGGGGGACAAGACCCGGACGTTCGGTGCTGCGGCACTCTACGCCAACAAGATCGGCAAGAATAGCACGGTGCCCCAGAGCGTCGTCATCCGGGAGGGTACCCGTATCGAGGTGCGGGCCCGTATCCGGGGCGCCCAATACGGTTTCAATTATGCGATCTGGATGATGGGTAACAGCAACGAGGTTGCTCCGACCAAGACGTGGCCTTATTGCGGTGAGATCGACATCATGGAGTATCCACAAGGGAAGGTCGTAGGTACGGGTACTACGGTACATCAGACGTTGCACTATGGAAATGTTTCGGAAGACGGTGCGTCCCATGCCAATCCGACGGTCAACAAGTCCATCCAGCCTTCGGAGTGGAACATCTACTGGGTGGAGATCGTCGATGGGAACACGATCAATGTGGGAATCAACGGCAAGACGACCGCAACGTTCACGCCCGGCAGCGGCGGTGATTTCGGCGGGTTTGCCCAGGATTGGCCGTTTACCAATGAAGCGAATCCCACGGGATTCCATCTCTTGCTGACGGCAGGTCTGGCCGGAGAGTGGCAATGCGGTCCGCTGTCGCTCGAAGAGGTCAATGCCGGCGGATGGGCAGCCTCGGAGTTCCTGAGCCTGACCTACGAACAGACGAAGAGCGACGAGAACACCCCGCGGATGGAGATCGACTGGATCCGTCTCTGGATCAACGAGAACTACGATTTCGGCGGTCCCTATACGATGAACACGGAGAAGAATGCCTTCTTCTGATGTTCTGAATATCGATTCAGCCAGTTGACAGGTCCGGGCGGACGATGGGATCATCTCCGTCCGGGCTTTTTCAGATTCAGGAGAGTGCCGGTACGGCATCCGCCTCGCGCGGGCGCTTTTCGCATCCGGAACGGGACCTCCGGGTCCGGGAACGCTTGCGGAAACAGAAATTTATGCTTAATTTTACCGGGAGACAACGGTGCTTCCGGCACTATTCCTCAAAAACCTCACCGACAATATGATTGAATGGAATTACCATAAGACGGGGGCCTTGCTGACGACGGGACTCCTGGCCGGGGCTACGGCCTGCCACGAGCAGCCGAAGACGCCCGATCGCCCCAACATCGTCTACATCATGACGGACGACCATACGGCGCAGATGATGAGCTGCTACGATACGCGCTACATGGAGACGCCCCATCTGGACCGGATCGCCCGCGACGGCGTTCGCTTCACGAACAGTTTCGTGGCCAACTCGTTGAGCGGTCCGAGCCGCGCCTGCATGATCACGGGCAAGCACTCGTGCGCGAACCGCTTCTTCGACAACACGACCTGCGTCTTCGACGGCTCGCAGCAGACCTTCCCGAAACTGCTCCAACGGGCGGGCTATCAGACCGCGCTGGTGGGCAAGTGGCACCTCGAAAGCCTTCCGACGGGTTTCGACTTCTGGGAGATCCTCCCGGGACAGGGCGACTACTACAATCCGGATTTCGTGACGCAGCGGAACGACACGGTGCGTCGCGAGGGTTACGTCACGAACATCATTACCGATGACGCGATCCGCTGGATGGATCAGGAGCGCGATCCTTCGAAACCCTTCTGCCTGCTGATCCACCACAAGGCGATCCACCGCAACTGGATGGCCGACACGTGCAACCTGGCGTTGTACGAGGACCGCACGTTCGCGCTTCCCGAAAACTTCTTCGACGATTATGAGGGTCGTCCGGCGGCCGCCGCGCAGGAGATGTCGATCGTGCGCGACATGGACATGATCTACGACCTGAAAATGCTGCGTCCCGACCGCGAGACGCGGCTGAAAAGTCTCTACGAGCAGTTCATCGGGCGCATGAACCCCGAACAGCGGGCGGCGTGGGACGCCTTCTACGGTCCGGTGATCGAGGAGTTCTACCGTAAGAATCCGCAGGGGCGCGAACTGGCCGAGTGGAAATTCACGCGCTACATGCGCGACTATATGAAGACCGTGAAGTCGCTGGACGACAACGTGGGCCGCGTGCTGGACTACCTTGAGGAGAAGGGCATGCTCGACAACACGCTGGTGGTCTATACCTCGGATCAGGGTTTCTACATGGGCGAGCACGGCTGGTTCGACAAACGCTTCATGTACGAGGAGTCGATGCACACGCCGCTGATCATGCGCCTGCCGAAGGGTTATGCGGCGCACGGCGACATTCCGCAGCTGGTACAGAACATCGACTATGCGCCGACGTTCCTCGAAATGGCCGGCGTGGAGGTCCCCGACGACATGCACGGCGAGTCGCTGGCGCCGCTGCTGCGGGGCGAACAGCCGGCCGAATGGCGCGATGCGCTCTACTACCACTTCTACGAATACCCGGCCGAGCACATGGTCAAGCGGCACTACGGCATCCGCACGGATCGCTGGAAGCTGATCCATTTCTACAACGACATCGACGTCTGGGAGCTTTACGACCTGGCGGCGGATCCCGCGGAGATGCACAACCTTTACGGAAAGCCCGGTACGGAGGAGGTGACGGCCGATCTGAAAGCGCGTCTGCAAGCTTTGCAGGAGCAGTACGGCGATCCGGTGCGTTTCGGTCCCGAACACGATAAAGACATGCCCCGATGAGACGCCCGATTCTGCTTCTGACCCTGACGCTGGGTTGCATGGGCGCCCTGACGGCGTGCGGCGACCGGACTCCGATGCCGGTGCACGTTGTTCCGGAGCCGGCGACCGTCGTTCCCGAGACGGGTTTCTTCGAATTTTCGGAACGCACGACCTTCGCGGTCGGCGATGACGAACAGGCGGCCGTTGCCGAAGCGTTTGCGGCGCTCTTCACCGTTCCGGCGGGTTTCACGCCCCGTGTGACGACAGACCCGGCGGCTGCGGGCGACATCCGCTTCGAGACCGATACGACGCGCACGGCCGAGAGCTACGCCCTGCATGTGACCCCGACGGGGATCACGGTCCGGGCTGCCGACCGGAGCGGCTTCTTCTATGCCATGCAGACGCTGCGCCAGCTGCTGCCGGCGGCGCTCGAAGGCAGCCGGGCGGCCGATGCGGCATGGCGGGTTCCGGCCGTGCGGATCGAGGATGCGCCGCGCTTCGCCTACCGGGGCATGCACCTCGACGTGGCGCGCTTCTTCATGCCCCGGGAGCACGTGCTGCGGCTGATCGAGTGCATGGCGCAGCTCAAACTCAACAAACTGCACCTGCACCTGACGGACGATAACGGCTGGCGACTGGAAATCAAGCGTTATCCGCGTCTGACGGAGGTCGGGGCGTGGCGTGTCGACCGTCCGGGGGTTCCGTTCCCGGCGCGGCGCAATCCGGCTCCGGGCGAACCGACGCCCGTCGGGGGGTTCTATACGCAGGATGACATCCGCGAGATCGTCGCCTACGCTGCGGAGCGGCAGATCGAGGTGATTCCCGAGATCGACGTTCCGGCCCACTCGAACGCCGCGCTGGCGGCCTATCCGGAGTATGCCTGCCCGGTGGTGAACCGATACATCGGCGTGCTGCCCGGACTGGGCGGCCGGAATGCCGACATCATCTTCTGTGCCGGCAACGAGCAGGTTTTCGGGTTCCTGCAAAACATCCTCGACGAGGTGCTGGAACTCTTCCCGTCGCGCTACATCCACCTGGGCGGCGACGAGGCGTGGAAGACCCATTGGAAGACCTGTCCGCTGTGCCAGGCCCGGATCCGCCGGGAGAAGCTGGCTTCGGTCGAGGAGTTGCAGGGTTACTTCATGCGCCGCGTGTGCGACTATGTGCGTTCGAAGGGGCGCGAGGTGATCGGCTGGGACGAGCTGACCAACAGCCGCCTCCCCGAAGGCGTTATCATCCAGGGGTGGCAGGGCTACGGACAGGCCGCGCTGAAAGCCGCGGCGCAGGGGCACCGCTTCATCCTGACCCCGGCGCGCGTCCTCTACCTGATCCGTTACCAGGGTCCGCAGCGTTTCGAGCCGGTGACCTATTTCGGCAACAACACCTTGCAGGATGTCTACGGCTACGAACCCGTGCAGGAGGATTGGGCGCCGGAGTATGAATCGCTGCTGATGGGTGTGCAGGCCTCGATGTGGACGGAGTTCTGCGATACGCCGGAGGATGTCGAGTATCTGTTGTTCCCGCGTCTGGCGGCGCTGGCCGAGGTGGCCTGGCAGCCGCGCGGCACGAAGGACTGGCCGGGCTTCCTGCAACGGCTGGATACGTTCCTGCCGCGGCTCGACGCCATGGGGGTCACCTATGCCCGTTCGATGTTCAACATCCAGCAGCGGATCGAACCCGACGGCGGGGCGCTCCGCGTGGAGTTGGCGTGCATCCGTCCCGACGTGGAGATCCGCTACACGACCGACGGCTCGGAGCCTGCGGCCGATTCGCCGCTCTACGCGGAGCCGCTGCGCATCGAGGGCCCCGTGACGGTGAAATGCGCGACGTTCCGCGACGGATGCCGTGAGGGCGAGGTGCTCGAACTGCCGCTGGACTTCAACAAGGCGACGGCATGTCCGGTGCTCGGGGCTGGTGCGAACGGCTATGTGCTGGTCAACGGCCTGCGGGGCAGCGACAAATATACCGACTCGGAGTGGTGCACGTGGGAGCCGGGCAAGGAGGTCTCCTTCACGATCGACCTCGGGGCGTGCGACACGCTGCACCGCTTCACGGCGGGCTGCATCACCAACTACGGCATGGCCGTACACCTTCCCTCGCAGATCTCCGTGGCGCTTTCGGACGACAACCGCACCTTCACGGAGGCGGCCTCCCGTCGGTTCACCCCGGCGGAGATCTTCCGCGAAGGGACCTTCATCGAGGATCTGACGCTCGACCTCGGCGGACGTACGGCCCGCTACGTGCAGGTGCGCCTGCGTGACGCCGGCCCCTGTCCGGAGAACCACGTCCGGCCGGGACAGTCTGCCAAACTCTATCTGGACGAAATCATCATCGAATAATCAACCGAATACCAACCCGACATGAAAAACCGGAAACGAAACCTGTTCCTGCTGCTGTCGGCCGTCGGCGTGCTGTCGTCGGCCGCCGCGCAGCAACCCGAATGGCAGAGCCAATACGCCGTCGGATTCAACAAACTCGAACCGCACGCCTACGTCTGGCCCTATGCTTCGGCGGAGGAGGTGCGCGGCGGCGTCTGCGAGGAGTCGCCCTGGTACCGGAGTCTGAACGGCCTGTGGAAGTTCCATTGGACGAAGAATCCCGACCGGCGGCCCGTGGATTTTTACAAACCGTCGTTCTACGACGGGAACTGGGCCGAGATCCGGGTCCCGGGGAACTGGGAGCGGCAGGGCTACGGCACGGCGATTTATGTGAATGAGACCTATGAGTTCGACGACCCGATGTTCTCGTTCCGGAAGAACCCGCCGCTGGTGCCCTATGCCCACAACGAGGTGGGTTCGTACCGACGGACGTTCTCGGTTCCCGAGGGTTGGGACGGCCGCCGCGTGGTGCTCTGCTGCGAGGGGGTGAACTCCTTCTACTACATCTGGCTGAACGGACACCTGTTGGGTTACAACCAGGACTCCAAGACGCCGGCCGAATGGGACGTGACGGAGTACCTGACCGGGGGTGAGAACGTCGTGGCGCTGGAAGTCTACCGGTGGAGTGCGGGTTCCTACCTCGAATGTCAGGACATGTGGCGGATGAGCGGTATCGAACGTTCGGTCTATCTCTACGCCACGGCGCCGTCGCACATTGCCGACTACCGGGTGACGGCGACGCTCGACCGCGATGGTTATACCGACGGTCTCTTCGGTCTGGATGTGCTGACGGAGGGTCCCGCGACGGCCGGGGCGACGCTCACCTATGCGCTGACCGACCGTGAGGGGAGGAGCGTGGCGGACGGGAAGCTCGATGCCGCGCAGCCCGGCCGGTACGCTTTCGAACGGCTTCGCCTGCCGGACGTTGCGCGGTGGAGCGCCGAGGAGCCGAATCTCTACACCTTGACGCTGACCCTCTCGGACGCTGACGGACGGACGCTCCACACGACGGGCTGCGCGGTGGGCTTCCGCACGACGGAGATCCGCAACGGCCGTCTCTGCGTCAACGGCGTGCCGATCCTCGTCAAGGGGACCAACCGTCACGAACACTCGCAGCTTGGCCGTACGGTGAGCCGCGAGCTCATGGAGCAGGACATCCGCCTGATGAAGCTCCACAACATCAATACGGTGCGCAACTCGCACTATCCGGCCGATCCCTACTGGTACCAGCTCTGCGACCGCTACGGTCTTTACGTCATCGACGAGGCGAACATCGAGTCGCACGGCATGGGCTACGGAGCGGCGTCGCTGGCCAAGGATTCGACGTGGCTCACGGCCCACCTCGACCGCACGCGCCGCATGTACGAACGGTCGAAGAACCACCCGTCGGTCATCATCTGGTCGCTGGGCAACGAGGCCGGCAACGGCATCAACTTCCACCGGACCTACGACTGGCTGAAAGCGGCCGACACGCTGCGTCCCGTGCAGTACGAACGCGCCGAGCAGGACTACAACACGGACATCTACTGCCGGATGTACCGCTCGACGGAGGAGATCCGGGCCTACCTTTCGCAGGAGGGGATCTACCGTCCGTTCATCCTCTGCGAGTACCTTCACGCGATGGGCAACAGCTGCGGCGGCATGAAGGCCTACTGGGACCTCTTCGAATCGGAACCCATGGCGCAGGGCGGCTGCATCTGGGACTGGGTGGACCAGTCGTTCCGCGAGATCGACGCCGAGGGCCGCTGGTACTGGACCTACGGCGGCGACTACGGCCCGCAGGGAATCCCGAGCTTCGGGAACTTCTGCTGCAACGGACTGGTGAACGCTCTGCGTGAGCCTCATCCGCACTTGCAGGAGGTGAAGAAGATCTATCAGAACATCAAGTCGGAACTGCTCGACGCACGGACGCTCCGCATCCGGGTGAAGAACTGGTTCGACTTCACGGACCTCGACCGCTTCGGACTGACGTGGCGGCTGGTTGCGGACGACGGCACGCGCCTGGCCGGGGGTGAGACCACGCTCTCCTGCGCTCCGCATGCGACGGTGGAGACGACGCTGGGGGCTGTCCGCCTGCCGCGCGGCGTGCACGAAGCCTACCTCGAACTGGAATGGCGCCGCAAGGAGGCCACGCCGCTGGTCGATACCGATTGGGTCGTGGCTTACGACCAGTTCGTGCTGGCGGGTCCGGCGAAATCCGCGACGCCGTTCCCGGCTGCGGAGGGCCGGACGGACTTTGCGGTCGACGAGGCGACGGGCGCCCTGCGGTCGCTGACGCTCGACGGCCGCGAACTGCTGGCCTCGCCGCTGACGCTCTGCCTGTGGCGCCCGGCCACGGACAACGACCGCCGCGACCGCTTCGGCGAACGGCTCTGGAAGGCGGCCGGACTCGACTCGCTGACCCAGCAGGCCGTCTCGTTCAAGCGGAGCCGCAACACCACGGAGGCCGTCACGGAGATCCGCAACGCCCGCGGCGGGAAGGTCGGCGATGCGACGTTCCGCTATGCCGCGACGGCGGACGGCGGGGTACGCGTGCAGGTGACCTTCACGCCCGACACGGCGCAGGTGCGCTCGCTGGCGCGCGTGGGTCTGACGTGCGAACTCTCCGACCGCTTCGACTGCATCGAGTACCTCGGGCGCGGGGATGTCGAGACCTATGCCGACCGCAAGGAGTGCGGCATGATCGGCCGCTACCGCACCTCACCCGAACGGATGTTCCACACCTATGTCCGCCCGCAGGCTACGGGCAACCGCACCGACGTGCGCTGGGTGTCGCTGACCGATGCCGAAGGCTTCGGCGTCGGGGTGCGCTCGTCGCGACCGTTCGAATTCGGAGCGCTGCCCTTCACGGACCGGATGCTCTTCGACTGCGAACATCTCAATGAACTGCGGAGCGACGGCCGCATCACGCTCCACCTCGATGCCGTGCAGGCCGGAGTGGGTACGGCGACCTGCGGTCCCGGCGTGCGTCCCGAGTTCCGGGTGCCGCTGACGCCCCATACGTTCGAATTCACCCTTTATCCCCGATTGTCGAAATGAAACGTCTGTTGTTCTTTGCTCTCCTGCTTCTGACGGGAAGAGCCGCGGCCCAGCAGGAACCGGCGCCGTTTGTCAAGCACCTCGTCTTCCCCGCGGGTGCCACGCTCGACGAGAAGGTCGCCCTGGCAGCCCGGCTGGTCCCCTCGGAAGCCCAGCTGGCCTGGCAGCGGATGGAGCTGACGGCCTTCCTGCACTTCGGGATCAATACCTTCACCGATCGGGAGTGGGGCGACGGTACGGAGGACCCGGCGCTGTTCAACCCGACGGCGTTCGATGCCGACCAGTGGATCCGGACGCTCAAACAGGCCGGCTTCCGCATGGTGATCCTCACGGCCAAGCACCACGACGGTTTCTGCCTCTGGCCGACGAAGACCACGCGCCATTCGGTGGCCTCGTCGCCGTGGCGGGACGGCCGGGGCGACGTGGTCCGCGAGGTGCGCGACGCCTGCGAGCGCCACGGAATGAAATTCGGCGTCTACCTCTCGCCGTGGGACCGGAACGCCGCCTGCTACGGCGATTCGAAGGCCTATAACCGCTTCTTCATCCGGCAGCTGACCGAGCTGTTGAGCAACTACGGCGAGGTGCACGAGGTGTGGTTCGACGGCGCCAACGGCGAGGGCCCGAACGGCCGGAAACAGGTCTACGACTGGGATGCCTTCTACCGGACGATCCGCCGCCTGCAACCCAACGCCGTGACGGCGATCATGGGCGACGACGTGCGCTGGGTCGGCAACGAGAAGGGCATCGGCCGTGAAATGGAGTGGAGCGCGACGGTCCTCACACCGGGTGTCTATGCGCGTTCCGGCGAGAACAACAAACGGCTGGGCGTCTACGGCAAGGCCCCGGACCTCGGAAGCCGCAAGATGCTGGAAAAGGCCACGGAACTCTTCTGGTACCCCTCGGAGGTGGATGTCTCGATCCGCCCGGGGTGGTTCTACCATGCCACAGAGGATGCGAAGGTCAAGAGCCTGAAACATCTGGCCGACATCTATTTCCAGTCGGTGGGCTACAACTCGGTGCTGCTGCTCAACGTTCCGCCCGACCGCCGCGGACGCATCCATGCCGCGGATTCCACCCGCTTGCAGGAGCTGGCCGGCTACCTCGAAAGAACCTTTGCCGACGACCGGGTCCTCGACGGCGGTGAGACGTGGCAGGCTGCGGGCGGCGAGGAGCGGATCTGGGAACTGAAACCCGGTTCGCGGATCAACGTCGTGCTGTTGCAGGAGAATATCGCCTGCGGACAGCGTGTCGACGGCTTCTGCGTGGAGGCCCGGACGGCTGCCGGATGGCAGCTGCTGGGCGAGGGCACGACGATCGGCTACAAACGCCTGCTGCGCGTTCCGGAGGTCGAGGCCTCGGCCCTGCGCATCCGCCTGAAACAGACGCGCCTCGATGCCCGGATCTGCCGCGTGGGTGCCTTCCGGGCCGAACCTCTTGCCGAGCAGAGCGAACAGGCGGCGTGGAACGACCTCCCGCGCGAGACGTGGCGGGTGATCTCCGAGTCGCCGCTGACCGTCGATTTCGGACGCGAGGTGTCGCTCGCGGCCTTCACCTATGCTCCGGCGGGCGGCGAGGCGAAATCCGACATGGCGTTCCGCTACGACCTTTCGGTCAGCGACGACGGCCGGAACTGGCGGACGGTCATCTCCGACGGGGAGTTCAGCAATATCGTGAACAACCCGCTCCCGCAGACGGTCGCCTTCCCGCGCAAGGTCGTCGGACGCTGGGTGCGTCTCGATGCGACGACCCCCGAGGGCGGTGCGGCGCGGATCCTCTCCGAGGAGTTCGGGGTGACGCTCGCAGCCCCGAAGGACGACGAGACGTGTGTCTATGCAACACCTTCGGCGCCGTTGACGCTGGCTCCCGGCGATCCGCATCCGAAGGTCGGGGGATGGCGTTTCTATACGGCGCACGAGTTCCGCGACGGAGATACGCAGCAGTGCCAGCCGCTGGGCTTCATGCAGCATAACGGTCGGGCGATGAGCCGCTCGGCCCGGGTCGACAACCTCGCCTGTTCGAAGGTCGAGGACGGTGTGCTGCACATGTGGGCGCGCGAGGAGCCCGATTCGGTCGACAACCGCTTCGGCCGGAAGGTGAAATATTCGCATGCCTGCTACCGGACCTCGCTCCCGGGGAGCCGCGAGGCGTGGTGCAACTTCACCGAGAACATGCGCATCGAGATCCGCTTCCGCCGGACCGATACGCGGGGATTCAACGATGCGCTCTGGTTCATGGGCAACAACGGGCGTCCGTGGCCGGCGAACGGCGAGATCGACCTGCTGGAAAACCCCAAACGGAAGATCAACCAGCGGGCTCACTTCACGCTTCACTCCGAACATCACTACGCCGGGGTGGTCGGCGGTGCGGGGAGCGTGACGGCGACGACCGACCTCTCGGACATGACCCAGTGGAACATCTACTGGTTGGAGTGGTACCCCGACCGGATTGTCGGCGGGGTGAACGGCACGGCCTATTTCGAGCACCGCAAGGGTGCCGACGGGAACAACGACTGGCCGTGGAGCGATCCTGCGGGCTTTTTCCTGATTTTCAGTTCGGGAATCTCCGACGACCCGAAAGCCTGGCCGGGGGCTGTCGAACCGTCGGAATGGGATCCTGCGGCTCCGCCGTCGATGGAGGTCGACTGGGTCCGGGTCTACGTGAACGATCGCTACGCCGGGGCTCCGGCGCCGGAGGTGAAATACTACTGATGGAGATGAAAAACCCGCCGAAAAGGCGGGTTTTTCATGTGTCGGGCTTCGATGATGTCGAGCCGGGTTCCGATGAGGCCGTGTCAAATTCCGGTCCTGCCGGGTCAGGCTTCGATCACACCCGAACCGACCAGCTCGTCGCCGTCGTACCAGGCGGCGAACTGCCCCGGGGTGATGCCCCGCTGGGGTTCGTCGAAGAGCAGGCAGGCTCCCGTCTCCCGGACGAAGAGCCGCGCACCCTGCAACGGCTGGCGGTAACGGATGCGCACCGAGAAGCTCGCACTCTGCCCGACGGCCAGCTCCCGGGCGGGGTTCACCCAGTGGATCTCCCCCGGAAGCATCCGCAGCGCCGGGCGCCACAACCCCGGATGGGCATCTCCTTCGCCGACGTAGATGACATTCTGCACCGTGTCCGTCGCAAGGATGAACAGCGACTCCTTGCGGCCGCCGATGCCGAGTCCCTTGCGCTGCCCGATCGTGTAGTAGTGGGCTCCGTTGTGTTCGCCGATCTTCTTGCCGTCGCGCACGGTGTAGTGCCAGGGTTGGGCAAGCTTCTCCAACAGCTCGTCCGAAGGCTCCTCGCCGGGGCCCGGAACCTCCGCACGCACATATTTCGGCCACGTGGGCAGGATTTCGTGAACATTGCCGCGCCGTGCGGCGAGTTTCTGTTGCAGGAAGGTCGGCAGGTCCACCTTGCCCACGAAGCAGATGCCCTGCGAATCCTTGCGCTTGGCGGTTGCCAGCCCCTGCTCGGCGGCGATGCGCCGCACCTCGGGCTTCAACAGCCCGCCCACGGGGAACAACGCCCGGCTCAACTGCTCCTGCGAGAGCTGGCAGAGGAAGTAGCTCTGGTCCTTGTTGGGGTCGCTGCCGGCCAGCAGCCGATAGAGCGTGCGGCCGTCGGGGAGCGTCTCTTCGGCCTTGCGGCAGTAGTGTCCCGTGGCGACGTAGTCGGCGCCGAGTTTGAGGGCCTCGCGCAGGAAGACGTCGAACTTGATCTCGCGGTTGCACAGCACGTCGGGATTGGGCGTGCGGCCCCGTTCGTACTCGGCGAACATGTAGTCCACCACGCGCGTGCGGTATTCGGCCGAGAGGTCGACGACATGCAGCGGAATGTCGAGTTTCTTGGCCACGAGTTCGGCGAAGAGACGGTCGTCGTGCCACGGACAGTCGCCTTCGAGCGTGCCGGTGGTGTCGTGCCAGTTGATCATGAAGAGCCCGATTACCTCGTGGCCCTGTTGTTTGAGCAGCCAGGCGGCCACCGACGAATCGACGCCGCCCGAGAGTCCGATTACTACGCGAGCCATGTCATTCCAGTGTTAAGAGTCCTTCGGGCAGCACGAGGTGCATCGTGCGGCCTTCGAAGTCGATGTGTGCGATGAACTCCCCGACGGCCGGGACCAGTACGCTGCGGCCGTCGATTTCCAGTTCGAAGAGCGGGTTGGCGTCGCTGTCGTAGTAGTCCGATACGGTCCCGGAGACCTTCTCCTCCTTGCCGGCCTCCTCGGCCACCACGGCGAAACCGATCAGATCTTCGAGGTAGAATTCGTCGTCCTCCTCCGCTTCGGGCTCCTCGATGCGGAATTCCAGCCCCAGCAGCTCTTCGGCCCGGCGTTCGGTGTCGATGTCGGCGAAGGTGGCGGTGGCTCCCGAAATGCCTCGGCGCTCGAAGCGGTCGCACCAAAGGGGTACGTCCAGGGCGTCGATGGTGACCAGAAGCGGGGTCGTGGCGGGGTCGAAATCGTCGGGGAAAGCGGGGTAGAGCGAGAGCATGACGCCCCCGTCGGTTCCGAAAAGTTTGTTGATACGTCCAGCGGATACAGCCATTTGCGAAAGGATTTGCGGCAAAAGTACAAAAAAAACAGGAAATCTCCCCTTCGGGCGATCTCCTGTTTTATCGGATTTGAAAACCTGCTTATTCGGCGGCGGGAGTTTCGGGAGCAGCCTCCTCGGTTGCGGCAGCCTCCTCGGTTGCGGCAGCCTCCTCGGTTGCGGCAGCAGCCTCGGCAGCGGCAGCTTCGGCAGCCTCACGGGCAGCAGCTTCGGCAGCGGCCTTCTTCTCGGCGAGAGCAGCGGCGCGCTCCTCCTTGATCTTGGTCTCGGCAGCCAGACGGGCCTTTTCGGCCGACTTGGCGTCGGAAGCGAGCTTGTTGGTCTTGGCCTCGATCTTGCCGGTCTTGGCCTCCATCCACTTGTTGAAGCGAGCCTCGGCCTCGGTCTCCGAGAATGCACCTTTGGCTACGCCACCCAGCAGGTGTTTCTTGTAAAGTACGCCCTTGTACGAGAGAATAGCCCGACAAGTGTCCGTAGGTTGTGCGCCTTTGAGTAACCAATCCAGAGCTTTCTCGAAGTTCAGATCGATCGTAGCAGGATTCGTGTTGGGGTTGTAGGTACCCAACTTCTCGATGAATTTACCATCACGTGGCGCTCTGCTATCTGCGGCAACGATGTGGTAGAAGGCGAAACCCTTCTTGCCGTGACGTGCCAGACGAATTTTAACAGCCATTTGCTATAAAATTTTGTTAAAAAAACTAAAAACGCTCACCCGTTCGGGCTTTTAAGCGTGCAAATGTAGGGAAAAAAATCCTACTGACAAAATAATAGGGGTAAAAAACCGTATTTTACGGGGATTTCGAAAAAATCCGGGATGCGTGTGCGCACCCCGGACCGTGATCCCGGCGCGGCTCGAACGCGCGGCCGGCAGATTAGAAATCTGCTGCTCTATCCAACTGAGCTACGGGACCGTTTTGCGGAAAACGTTGCAAAATTAAGAAAAAATGGGACAACTGCCAAGCGAAACCCTTCGGATTTCTGCGGAAAGGCGTTTTTTGCTCCGGAATTCTTGTTTTCCCGCAAATGTGGCGTATCTTTGTCTCCGGAATGACGGATCCGTTCGGCCGTTTGGTCCGGGTTTTGAGCGCTCCGAGCAACAACACCTTAAATTATATACGATCATGAAAAAAATCCTTGCAGCAGCCACGCTGCTTCTTGCCATGACCGCCTGCGGCGGTTCCCGGACGAAGAACCTGCCGTTGGAAGGCACCTCGTGGAAACTCTCCCGGATGGAGACGATCCCCGCATCGGCCATCGAGGCGGAGGCCGACGCCTTCACCCTGGAATTCAATGCCGCCGACACGATGGTGGCCGGACGTACCAACTGCAACCGCTTTTTCGGGAAGTACGCCCTTTCGGGGCAGAGCCTGAAATTCGAAAACCTCGGCATGACCCGCATGGCGTGTCCCGACATGGAGTATGAGAATGCTTTCGTGCAGATGCTCAACGGGGTGGACGGCTACGAGATCAAGGGCTCGGAGCTGAAACTGCTCGACGGTCAGAAGCGGGTGGTCGCCGAGTTCCGTGTGGCAGAGCCGGCATCCAAATAGGGTGTCTCTGTCCGGAAGACCGGCCGCGTCCCATCCCGGGACGCGGCTTTTTTGTGCCCGGAGGCGTTCCTGCGTTCGGTTGGTCGGCTTCTTTTTGGGGGGCTTCGTGGCGCAGCAGCGTGTTTTCAGTCGTCGGCCGATCCCTCTGTGATGTAGTGGAGGCTTTCAGCCACCAGTTTCCCTTTGTGGCCAGCAGGGTGCTTTCAGTCGCCGGCCCCTTCACTCACCCCCCCCCTCCCCTGGAAAAGGAACAAAAAAAGCTTCCCGAGAATCGGGAAGCCGTTTTTGTTTGTCGAAGGAGCGTTTGTTACTCGTTCAGCGGGGTTACGCTGACATACGATTTGCCTTCTCCCTTTTTGCAGAATTCAACCGTGCCGTCGACGAGCGCAAAGAGCGTGTGGTCCTTGCCCATGCCGACATTCTCACCGGCGTTGTGCACCGTTCCGCGCTGGCGAACGATGATGTTGCCCGCCTTTGCGAACTGACCGCCGAACAGTTTGATGCCGAGTCGTTTGCTTTCCGACTCACGGCCGTTCTTCGAACTACCTACACCTTTCTTGTGTGCCATGATGATTCAGTTTTTAAAGGTTTATGCAACGATTTCTTCCACGAGGATCTGGGTGAGATACTGGCGGTGTCCGTTGCACTTCTGGTAGCCGGTGCGACGTTTTTTCTTGAACACCAGAACCTTGTCATCTTTCAGATGCTTGAGGATCTTGCACTTTACTGCGGCGCCTTCTACAACAGGTGCACCGACTTTGACCTGACCGTCGTTGTCTGTGAGCAGGACTTTGTCGAAACTTACGGACGAATTCTCTTCGCCCTGGAGACGGTGAACATAAAGTTTCCGACCTTTTTCAGCCTTGAACTGCTGACCTGCGATCTCTACGATTACGTACATTCTACGTGTAATTGAATGAATTCGGGTTGCAAATATACGGATAATTTCCGATAAACCATACGGTCGCGCAGAAAAAATTTCGCACGGGGCTCCGGGGCACGGTTTTGGCGTGGGGCGGATGACGGTTTTCGGATCGAATCTGTACACTTTGACGGGAAGAGCCGATACGGGTGCCGAAAAATTTTACGGTCTCATAAATTCTTGCTACCTTTACCATGGCAACACAAGTATCCGACCCAAAATTACGAGTTACGATGATAAACGACAAGGTGCGCATGTATCTGCTGCCTCCGCTTTTCAATGCGGCAGTCAGAGCCGGAGCCTCGATCATGAAAGTATACAGGAACCGCGACGATTACGATATCAGCCTCAAGGAGGACCGTACGCCCATCACGCTGGCCGACCGGATGGCTCACCGCACGATCCGGGAGTATCTGGGTCCGACGCGGATTCCGATTCTCTCGGAGGAGGGGCGTGAGATGCGTTACGAGGAGCGCTGCAACTGGGAGCTCTACTGGCTGGTGGATCCGCTGGACGGGACGGTGGAGTTCATCAAGGGAAACAACGAATTCACGGTGAACATCGCGCTGATGGAGAACAACGTCTGCATGGGAGCGGTGATCTATGTGCCCTATTATGAAAAGATGTATGTCGCGGGGCGGGATTCGGGTTCGTATGTCAAGGAGGGCGTCGCTCCCGATGCGGCGGTGGATTATAGCTATGAGGAGATCGTTCGGGGCTGGACGCCGCTGCCGCTGGCCGGGGAGTCGCACCACGACCACCTTCGGGTGGCCCTGTCGCGTTCGCACCAGACCCCCGAGACGCACGAGCATGTGGCGCGCCTGCGGGAGCGTTTCCCCGATCTGGAAATTGTCGAGCAGGGGAGTTCCTACAAGTTCTGCCTGCTGGCCGAGGGCCGGGTGGACTACTATGTCCGCACGACGCACACCTATGAATGGGATACGGCCGCCGGGGAGTTGATCCTCGCGGAGGCGGGCGGTTCGACGCGGGCGCTGCCCGAGGAGCGGGAGCTGCGCTACAACGAGGAGGACCTGCACAACCCGTGGTTCCACTGCCGGTCGAAATTCTGCCCGTTCTGATCCGTCCGGGCCGGGGGCGTCCGGTGTCGGACGTCCGCCGCAGATGGGATTTGAAATGAACCGTCCCGGTCTTCCGATACGGACCGGGACTTTTTATTGGATGGTATGTCGGAGGTCAGGCCTGCCGGGTCGTCTTGTGTTCGATGTCGCAGGCGCCGCAGTTTCCGGAACAACCGGCGGCCGCGTGGCTGTCGGAACACTCGGCGCTGCCGTCGGCCTCGCGGGTCTCCTGCACGGCACACTTGATGCCGAGGCGCTGCATCTCCTTGTTGGTGGAGATCTCCGAGTCGATGTGGTGCCCCTTGATCATCAGCGTGAGGGACATCCCCACGACGAAGAAGGCGACGGCGGCGATGGCGCAGAGCAGGACGATTAACCAGGCGGGCATGGCGGGACGGTTTTTGGGGGTTTAAATTTTGGCTTTCGGGGACAAATGTATATATTTGTAGGATAAATTGCAAAAATGTTGCCCGACAGGTAGCGGTCGGGGTCCGTACCGTTCTGAACGGCAGCGGGTTGAATGCGTATTTAATCGGAGTCGCGTATGAAAATCGTAATAGCGGGAGCCGGGGAGATGGGGAGCCATCTGGCCCGGATGCTCAGCGGAAACGGACACGACATCACGGTCATCGACAGCGATCAGAAACTGCTGGCCGAGGTGGGGGCGCTGGCCGACGTGATCACCGTCGAGGGGGACTCGACGACCTTTGCGGTGCTGCGCAAGGCGGCGGTCCGCAAGTGCGACCTCTTTATCGCCGTGAACCACGAGGAGAACGACAACATCGTGGCGGCGATGCTGGCCAAGAAGCTCGGGGCGCGGAAGTCCATCGCGCGCATCGACAACAACGAGTATCTGGAACCCAACAACAAGGAGATGTTCATCGACATGGGTATCGACTACCTGTTCTATCCGGAGAAGGTTGCGGCGCGCGAGGTGATCAACCTGCTGGGGCATACGTCGACGACGGAGTACGTGGATTTTTCGAGCGGGAAGCTGTCGCTGGTGGTTTTCCGTCTGGAACCGACCTCTCCGCTGGTAGGACAGGTGCTTTCGGGATTTGCCGATGACCCGGCCCCGTTGAGCTACCGCACGGTGGCCATCACGCGCGGGGGTCAGACGATCATCCCGCGTGCGGGCGAGGAGTTCATGGCGGGCGACGTGATCTACGTGATCGCGCGTCAGGATGCCGTGCGCGAGGTGATGGAGTTTTCGGGGCAGTCGAACATCGAGATCCGCAACATGATGATTCTGGGCGGGTCGCGGATCGGCATCCGGGTGGCGATGGAGTTGCAGGACGAGGTGAACATCAAGCTCATCGACTACAACGCCGAAAAGGCTTACCGGCTGGCCGAGATGCTCGACAAGACGCTGATCATCAACGAGGACGGCCGCAATACGGATGCCATGATGGAGGAGGGCTTGTCGAACATGGACGCCTTCGTGGCCGTCACGGGGCGCAGCGAGACGAACATTCTGGCGGCGATGCTGGCCAAGCGCATGGGGGTGAAGAAGGTGATCGCGGAGGTCGAGAACCTGAACTACATCAATCTGGCGGAGTCGATCGGCATCGACACGATCATCAACAAGAAGCTGGTGACGGCGTCGAATATCTTCCGTTTCACGATGTCGACCGACGTGCAGGCGATCAAGTGCCTGACGGGCAGCGATGCCGAGGTGCTGGAATTCATCGTGAAGCCGAACGCTCCGGCGACGAAGGCGCGGATCAAGGACCTGGGTCTTCCGCAGGATACGATCATCGGCGGCATCGTGCGCGGGGACAAGGTCTTCATCGCCGTGGACAACATGGAGATCAATCCTTACGACCGGGTCGTGGTCTTTGCCATGCCGGGCTCGGTGGGGAAAGTGGGGTATTATTTTAACTGACGGGCCGCGGAGCCGGACCGGAGGCAGGCCTTGCCTGCCGGGGACGCGTCTCGCCGCTTGACGGAATGGAAGAATTGCGGGGATGAGTCGGACCGGGAGCCGGATTTAGCCGGTCGGGGTTGCGTCTCGCCGCTTGACGGGAAACGGAATGGAAGGATTGCGGGGGTGAGTCGGACCGGGAGACGGGTTTTGCCTGCCGGGAGATGCGCCTCGGTTGCCTGTTGAAAAAAAATGTCTTTTCGGAATTTCATACTCAGGGCCTGGTTTTCGCAGCGGGAACGCTCGATCGATCGTTTCCGCCGCCATCCGGCCGAGACGCAGATGCGGATGTTCCGCCGGCTGTTGCGGCGGGGCGGCGATACGGAGTTCGGGGAGCGTTACGACCTGCGGCATGTCCACACGGTGGAACAGTTCCAGTCGCGGGTCGAGACGTTCGACTACGAGCATTTCAAACCCTACATCGACCGGATGCGGGAGGGGGTTCGGGATGTATCGTGGCCGGGGCGTGTGACGCTGTTCGCGCGCTCGTCGGGCACGACCTCGGACCGGAGCAAATACATTCCGGTGACACGCGAGTCGTTGTGGCGGAACCACACGCTGGGCATGCGCGACGTGGCGACGGTCTATGCGGCGAACTACCCGCAGAGCCGGGTTCTCGAAGGCAAGACGCTGACGCTGGGCGGGTCGTGCGTACGGGAGGGCGGCAATCTGGTCGGGGACCTTTCGGCGCTGCTGATCCACGAGACCTCCTTTTGGAGCGGTTGGTTCCGGGCCCCGCGGATCGAAACGGCGATCATCCCGGATTTCGACGCGAAGTGTGCGGCGATCTGCCGCGAATGCACGGGCGAACGGATCACGGCCTTTGCGGGGGTTCCGTCGTGGAACCTGGCGCTGATGCGCCGGGTGCTGGAATACACCGGGAAGCGGAACCTGCTGGAAGTGTGGCCCGATCTGGAAATGTTCGCCCACGGAGGGGTGGAGTTCACGCCTTACCGGCGGACGTTCGAGGAGCTGATCCCCTCGGCGGGGATGCACTACATGGAGACCTACAACGCCTCGGAGGGCTTCTTTGCGCTGGCCGACGACCCGACGCGGGACGACATGCTGCTGATGCTGGACTACGGGACCTTCTTCGAGTTCCGGCACGGCAGCGAGATCGTGCCGCTCGAAGGGGTCGAATGCGGGAAGGTCTACGCCGTGCTGATCACGTCGAACAACGGACTGTGGCGCTACGAGATCGGCGACACGGTGGAGTTCACCTCGACGAATCCCTGCCGGATCCGCTTTGCGGGGCGCACGCGGCAGTATATCAACGTTTTCGGCGAGGAGCTGATCGTCGACAATGCGGAACGGGCGCTTGCGGAGACGTGCCGGAAGACGGGGGCGGTGGTGAGCGAATACACGGTGGCGCCGTGCTACATGTCGCTGCGCGAACGGGGCGCCCACGAGTGGCTGGTGGAGTTCGACCGCGAGCCGGAGAGCCCGGAGGCATTTGCCGCGGCGCTGGACGAGGAGCTGCGGGCCGTCAATTCGGATTACGATGCCAAGCGCCGCACGACGCTCGAACGCCAGCGGGTGATCCGTTTGGAGCGTGGATGCTTCCTGGCCTGGATGCGGGCCCGCGGGAAGAACAAGGTTCCGCGTCTGATGAACGACCGTCGGGTCATCGAGGACGTGAAGGCCTTTGCGGGGATAAAAACGGAGAATTCAAGATGACGGCGACCGGAAACGTTCCGGCGTTCAGATATTTGTCAAGGTATTTTTAATATTCAGTTATTCAGTCGCCATGTACATAGCCATTGCAGGAAATATCGGGAGCGGCAAGACGACGCTGACCCGGATGCTTACGGAGCGCTACGCCGCCAAGTGCTATTTGGAGGAGTGCGACAACCCCTATATCGGCGATTTCTATGAGAACATGAACCGCTGGGCGTTCAACTTGCAGATCTCGTTCCTCGGGAGCCGGATCCAGCAGACGATGGACATGCTCTCGGACAGCCGGTCGGGGGTGATCTTCCAGGACCGCACGATCTACGAGGATGCGCATATCTTTGCCGACAATCTCCACGAGATGGGGCTGATGACGACGCGCGACATCGAGACCTACATGAAGATCTTCCGGCTGGTGACGTCGCTCATTCCGCAGCCCGACCTGCTGATCTACTTGAAGGCGAGCGTCCCGACGCTGATTTCGCAGATCCGCAAACGGGGCCGGGAGTATGAGATGAACATCGACGAACTCTATCTGAAACGGCTGAACGACAAGTATAACCACTGGATCGACACGATCTACGAAGGCGAAGTGTTCGTCGTGGACAAGGACCGCGAGGATTTCGTCTCGGACCCGGCGGTTTTCGAGCGGATCTGTCGCCGTCTCGACGCCCTCAAAGCCCGGGAACAGCGATGATGCTGCCCGAAAAATTTGTCGAACGGGTCCTGCGGGACCTCGGCCCGGAGGAGGGCCGGACTCTGTGTGAGGCGTTGGAGTCGGAGGCTCCGACGTCGGTGCGGCTGCACCCGGCGAAGTGCCCGGTGATGGGCCCGACGAAGAGTTTGTCGGAGCGCCCGTCCGGCTCTGCGGAGGCGTTTGCCGGCGGATTCCCGGAGACGCTTCCGAATCTGACCCCGGCGCGCCGTGTTCCCTGGTGCCGCGAAGGGTGGTACCTCGCCGGGCGCCCCTCGTTCACGTTCGACCCCGATTTCCACGCCGGGGCCTATTACGTGCAGGAGGCCTCGTCGCAGTTCGTGGGACGTCTGTTGTCGGGGTGCAACCTCGAAGGAGCCCGTCTGCTGGACCTCTGTGCAGCTCCGGGCGGCAAGACGACGCTCTACGCCTCGCTGGTCGGACCGCAGGGCCTGGTCGTGGCCAACGAGATCGACCGCCGCCGGGCCGCGGTGCTGGCCGACAACGTCCGCAAGTGGGGTACGGGAAACGTGGTCGTTACGTGCTGCGAGGCCGCGGCGCTGGGCGATTTCGAGGCGTGGTTCGACGTCGTGGCGGTGGATGCCCCCTGCTCGGGCGAGGGGATGTTCCGCAAGGACCCCGCGGCCCGCGGCGAGTGGAGCGAAGCGAACGTGCGGCTCTGCGCGGCACGTCAGGACGGGATCCTGCGCGAAGCGTGGCGGGCCCTCAAACCGGGCGGTACGCTCGTGTACAGCACCTGCACCTTCAACCGCAACGAGGACGAGGGTTCGTTGGAACGGATGCTGGCCTGGACCGGTGAGGAGGTGTCGGAGGCTGCGCCGGTCGACGTCGAGGCGTCGTGGGGCGTGGTCTGCGGACGGGTCGGGGCGTTCCGGACCTTCCGGTTCTATCCCCACCGGGCGTGCGGCGAGGGATTTTTCGCTGCCGTGGTGCGCAAGTCGGCGGAGTCCGGCGACCGGGTGCGGACCCCCAAAGCGCGCCGGACGGTGCTTGCGCCCGTCGACCGGAAAAGCGCGTCGGAACTGGCCCGCTGGTTGCAGGACCCCGGAGGAATGCGTTTCGGCGTGGCGGGGGATACCAGTTATGCGTGGCCCGCGGCGCAGGCCGAAGCCGTGCAGACGCTCTCCGGAGCGCTGCCCGTGATCTATTCGGGCGTGGCGCTGGGGACGATCTTCAAGGGGGTGTTGAAACCCGATCCGGCGCTGGCCTTTTTCACGGGGCTGGACCGCGGGGCGCTGCCCGTTGCGGAACTGGCCGACGAGGAGGCCGTGCGTTACCTGCGGCGGCAGGAGATCGCGGCGGCAGGTCTGGCCGAAGGAATGAACCTCGTCTGCGTGCGCGGACGCGGCCTGGGCTTTGCCAAACGAATCGGGAACCGGGTGAACAACCTATATCCCAACTCATTGCGAATCATGAAACAATAGATATGGCCGAAAAGATTTTTTATACGATGGGCGAAGTGGCCGAGATGTTCGACGTCAACACGTCGCTGATCCGCCACTGGGAGTCGCAGTTCGCGATTCTCCGTCCGAAGCGCAACAAGAAGGGCAACCGGCTCTTCTCGCCGCGGGACGTGGAGAACCTGAAAATGATCTACCACCTGGTCAAGGAGTGCGGCATGACGCTCGAAGGGGCCAAGAAGGCCCTGCGCAACGGCTCCGCGGCGGGATCCGTCGAACGCGACACGGAGCTGATGGAGCGTCTGCAACGGATCCGCTCCCTGCTGGCGGAGGTCCGCGAGGATCTGAAAGCGGGCGACGGCGAACTCCTCGACGAGGAGTCGGATCTGCGGCCGGAACCTGCTGCGGAGAGGACGGCCGGCGTTCCTGCGGATCCCGAAGCTCCGAAGACGCCTGCATCCGCCGAGCCGGAGCAGCCGGTAGCGGAGAAGCCGGCCCGCCGCCGGAGCCGGGCGGTGGTGAAGATCGCCGACGGGGCGGATCTCTCCGGCACCGAACCGGCCGTTGCGCCGGAAGCGGAGGAGCCGAAACTCCCCGGACAGCCGACCCGGCAGACCGGGCGCAAACCCCGCCGCAAGAAGGAGGAGGTCGAGAACAAGGAGCTCTTCGCCTTCTACGAACAGTCGCTCTTCTGAACCGCCGGGGACCGGAGGCCGGGACTGGAAAATTGAGAACGGAAAATGGGGTATGAAGGCGGAGAAGAACCTTGAAAACTATTTGTTGCTATGAAAATCAGAGAAATAACCGACGTTATCGAACGTTTTGCTCCGCTTGGGTGGCAGGAATCCTATGATAATGCGGGACTTGTCGTCGGACGTGCGGACGACGAGGTGCACCGGGCCCTGCTGGCCGTGGATGTCACGGAGGAGGTGCTCGACGAAGCCGAGGCCGAAGGGTGCGACCTGGTCATCACGCACCATCCGATCGTCTTCCATGCCTTGAAACGCTTCAATTCGGCCGATCCCGTGCAGCGGTGCGTCGAGCGCGCCATCCGCCGCGGCATCGCCCTCTACGCCTGCCATACGAACCTCGACAGCGCCCCCGGGGGCATGAGCTGGCGTCTGGCCGAGATGCTCGGAATCCGGAATCTGCGCGTGCTGCAACCCTCCGAGGTGGCCGAGGGGGTCGGTTTCGGCGTCGTGGGCGAGCTGCCCGAGGCCGTCGCGACGCTCGACTTCCTGCGCTTCGTCCGCGAACGCCTCGGCGTGAAGGCCATCCGCCACAGCGACATCGTGGCGCACGACGTGCGGTGCGTGGCCCTCTGTACCGGGGCCGGAGCCTCGCTCATCCCCGACGCCCGGCGCGCCGGAGCCGGTCTCTACATCACCGCAGACCTTAAATACAACGACTTCATGACCCCCGATAAGGCCCTCACCGTGGCCGATATAGGCCATTTTGAGAGCGAATATTGCGCAATTCAACTTTTATTTGACATTTTGTCGAAAAATTTACGTACCTTTGCGGTTCGCAAGAGTGAGCGCTCGCGCAATCCGGTGAATTATCTCGTGTAAGTATAAACTATACAGTACAATATGGCAACGCAAAAGAAAACCACCGACGTTGATTATTCGATGCAGGAGAAGATTCTGGCTCTCTACGAGTTGCAGAAGATCGACAGCAAGATCGACGAAATCAACAAGGTAAAGGGTGAACTGCCTCTCGAAGTGCAGGATCTCGAAGACGAGATGGCGGGTATGACCACCCGCATCGAGCATGTAAATGCCGAGATCGAGGAGCTCAATTCGCTCATCAAGCAGCGCAAGCGCGAAGTCGATCAGGCCAAAATCATGATCGGCAACTACAAGGAGCAGCAGAACAACGTCCGCAACAACCGCGAGTTCGATGCCATCACCAAGGAGATCGAGTACCAGGAACTCGAAATCGAACTGGCCGAGAAGCGTCTGAAAGAGTATGCCGCAGGAATCAAGGCCAAGAAACTCCAACTCGAAGAGGCCGAGAACCTTTCGAAGGAGCGCGCTGCCGACCTCGCGGCCAAGAAGTCCGAACTCGAAAGCATCGAGGTCGAAACCGCACCCCAGGTTGCCGAGTACGAGGCACAGCGCGAACGCGTGCTGTCGAAGATCGACGAACGCCTGCTGGCCGCCTACGAGCGGATCCGCCGCAACGTCCGCAACGGACTGGCCGTGGTGACCGTCAAGCGCGATGCCTGCGGAGGCTGCTTCAACCGGATTCCTCCCCAGCGCCAGGTCGACATCCGTCAGGGCAAGAAGATCATCGTCTGCGAATATTGCGGGCGTATCCTGGTCGCCGACCCCGAGGCCGCGCAGGAGTAACCTCCGGCATGGAAGGCGGCGGATTCTCCCCGGCGCACACCCTCTTCCGAAAATGAAAGGACGGGGGCTCTTCCGAAAATGAAAAGTCTGATACCGAAACGGGATTCCGAATGGATGCGGAATCCCGTTTTTGTATCCGATTTTTTAAAGATTTTGAAACTTCTCCGAATGTTAATTTATTAACATCGAAAAGATTTCCGACTTTTCCAAATAATAGTTAACTTTGCCGCGATGGATTTTTCCGACTTAAATTACTGACATGAAAATTGCTATCGCCCAGCTGAACTACACAATCGGTGATATTGACGGGAATACCTCGAAAATCATCGATTCCATCAACAAGGCAAAGGCCCGGCACGCCGATCTGGTGATTTTCGCCGAGCAGGCCGTCAGCGGAACCCCGGCATTCGACCTTCTGCGCAAAACCACCTTCCTCGAACTTTGTGAAGACGCCCTGGTGGAGATCGCCTCCTGTTGCGACGGAATTGCGGCCATCGTCGGACTTCCCATCCTGACCACGAACGGCACGATCAGCGCCGCCGCGCTCATCCAGGATCGCAAGGTCCTGCGTTTCATCGGCAAGAAATACATCTCCGCCCGCCGCGAAATGGGCTTCCTCTCCCCTTCGAAGGGGTATGAATACGCCACCATCAAGGGCCACAAATGCGCGGTCATCGTCGGCGACGACCTCAGCCGCGAACACGACTTCGACAAGTCCGTCGAGACCATCCTCTCGATCAACGCCCGCCGCTACGGCAAGGGCACCATGACCTACCGCTATGAAATGATGCGCAACCTGGCCTTCGTCGAGGGCAAGAACCTCGTGATGGTCAACCAGGTCGGCGGCTCCTCCGAGATCGTCTACGACGGAACCTCCGGGGCGCTCAACAAACGCGGCGAACTGGTGTTGATGATGAAGAACTTCGAGGAGGACTTCCAGATCTTCGATACGGAGGCCGAAGCCACTCCCGTCGCCGTGCCCTCGACCTACAACGACCGCACGCGCCTCGTCTATGAGGCGGCCCGCTGCGGGTTGAAGGACTTCTTCCGCAAGAACAATTACGAAAAGGCCGCCATCGGTCTCTCGGGCGGTATCGACTCGGCCGTCGTCGCCTGCATCGCCGCCGACGCCCTCGGCCCCGAAAACGTCCGCGCCCTGCTGATGCCTTCGCACTTCTCGTCGGACGAATCCGTCGAGGACGCCAAGGAGCTGGCCCGGAACCTCGGCATCGAGTACAACGTCATCCCCATCACGGAGATCTACACCAGCGTCGTGGATACGCTCAAACCCGTCATCGGCGGTACGGAGTTCGACGCCACGGAGGAGAATATCCAGACCCGCATCCGCACGGTCCTGCTCATGGCCTTGCAGAACAAGACCGGCTATGTGCTGCTGAACTCCTCGAACAAGAGCGAGAACGCCCTGGGACTCTGCACCCTCTACGGCGATACGGCCGGCGCGTTCAGCCCCACGGGCGACCTCTACAAGAGCGAAATGTACGACGTGGCCCGCTATATCAACCGTATGTACGGCGATATCATCCCGGAGAGCATCCTGGTCAAGGAGCCCTCGTCGGAACTCCACCCCGGGCAGAAGGACAGCGATATCCTTCCGCCCTATGAGGTCGTCGACGCCATCCTTTTCCGGATGATCGAGGAGGGACAGCACCGCGAGGAGATCGTCAATGCCGGCTTCGACTCCGAGGTCGTGGAGAAGATCCACGCCATGATCATGCGCAACGAGAAGAAACGTTACCAATTCCCGCCCGTCCTGCG
Source organism: Alistipes sp. An66 (assembly GCF_002161445.1). Taxonomy (GTDB): domain Bacteria; phylum Bacteroidota; class Bacteroidia; order Bacteroidales; family Rikenellaceae; genus Alistipes; species Alistipes cottocaccae. The sequence goes on along the minus strand of NZ_NFHT01000002.1, from coordinate 43,348 downwards.
CCTGTCGTCCTGCTCGTTCGGGCACGAACGGCTCATGCCCCTCACGAACAAATACGGAGATTGAGGCGTGGATACCGGGATCATCGAGCACGAAGGTATCGTGCAGTGCGCTGAAAAGGGTGTCGTTCATGTGAAAATCACCTCCCGGAGCGCCTGCGGAGCCTGCAAGGCCCGTCAGGCCTGCGGAATGGCCGAAACACAGGAGAAGATCGTCGTCGTTCCGACGCCCGAAGCCGGCTGCTATGCGCCCGGAGAGGCGGTCTGTGTCGGCGTGCGGAAAAAGGCCGGGCGCATCGCTGTCCTGTTGGCTTATGGCGGTGCGCTTGTCGTTTTGCTCGCCGCGCTGATCCTCTCCGTCGGGGTCTTCGGCGCCGGAGAAGGCGTCGGCGTCGCGGTTTCGCTCGCCGCCGTGGTCCTCTATTACGGCGTGCTGTGGCTCTGCCGGCGCAGAATCGAACACACAATTCAATTTACAATAACTAAAATCTGATGGAAGTATTACTTTACACGATTCTGACACTGTGCGTGTTGGGTGTGCTCGCGGCCGTGATCCTCTACTTCGTGGCGCAGAAGTTCCGCGTCGAGGAGGACCCCCGGATCGACGAGGTGGAGAAAATGCTGCCCGGAGCGAACTGCGGTGGCTGCGGTTTCGCCGGTTGTCGCGGTATGGCCGATGCCCTGGTCAAGCGCGATGACATCTCCGATCTCTTCTGCCCCGTGGGCGGCGGCGACTGCATGAAGGCCATCGCGGCCTACCTCGGAAAGGCGGCCGCCGAAAAACAGCCCGAAGTCGCTACGGTCCGTTGCGGCGGCACGTGCGAGAAACGTCCCCGCACCAATGAGTACAACGGCACGAAATCCTGCGCCGTAGCCGCCTCGCTCTATGTCGGCGAGACGGGATGTGCGTTCGGATGTCTCGGGTTCGGCGACTGCGTGGCCGCCTGCGCCTTCGATGCCATCCGCATGAATCCCGAAACGGGTCTTCCGGAGGTCGATCCCGACAAGTGTACGGCCTGCGGCGCCTGCGTCAAGGCCTGCCCCAAGATGGTGATCGAACTGCGCAAGAAGTGGCCCAAGAACCGTGCGGTGTATGTTTCGTGTGTCTCGAAGGACAAGGGCGCCGTCGTGATGAAGGCCTGCAAGGCCGGGTGTATCGGTTGCGGCAAGTGCGAGAAGGTCTGCGCTTTCGGGGCCATTACCGTGGAGAACAACCTCGCCTACATCGACCCGCAGAAGTGCAAACTCTGCCGCAAGTGCGTGAACGAGTGCCCGACGGGAGCCATCAAGCTCGTCGGCATGGATCCGCTGCCGAAGGAGCCGAAAGCCCCGGCCGCCCCGAAGGCCGCTCCGGCCGCAGAAAAGGCTGTTGCAAAGGAGGCTCCGAAGGCCGCTCCGGCCGCAGAAAAGGCTGCTGCAAAGGAGGCTCCGAAGGCTGCTCCGGCCGCAGAAAAGGCTGCTGCAAAGGAGGCTCCGAAGGCTGCTCCGGCCGCAGAAAAGGCTGCTGCAAAGGAGGCTCCGAAGGAGCCCAGTCATGAATCGTAAAAATCGTTAGCGAGATATGAAGACATTTCCAATAGGCGGAGTCCATCCGTCGGCAAATAAATTGAGCTGCGCCAAGCCCATCGAGGTGCTTCCGCTGCCCGAGGCGGTCAACATCCCCCTCGCACAGCACATCGGGGCCCCGGCCGTGGCCAAGGTCGCCAAGGGTGACAAGGTGCTCACCGGGCAGCTCATCGCCGAGGCCGGCAGCTTCATGTCGGCAAACATCCATTCCCCGATTTCGGGTACCGTGACGGCCGTCGACATGGTTCCCAACGGACAGGGGCTGCGGCAGATGATGATCACCATCAAGCGCGAAGGCGACGAGTGGGCCGAAGGAATCGACCGCTCGGACAAACTCGTCCGGGAGTGCAGCCTGTCGGCACAGGAGATCATCGCCCGCATCAAGGAGGCCGGCATCGTCGGTATGGGCGGCGCCACGTTCCCCACGCATGTGAAACTTTCGATCCCCGCCGGCAAGAAGGCCGAATGCCTGATCATCAACGGCGTGGAGTGCGAGCCCTATCTGACCTCCGACCACCGCATGATGTTGGAGCACGGTGAGGAGATGGTCGTCGGCGTCACGATCCTGATGAAGGCCGTCGGCGTCGGGAAGGCCTACATCGGTATCGAGAACAACAAGCCCGATGCCATTGCACACCTCTCGAAGATCGCCGCACAATACAAGGGTATCGAGGTCGTGCCCTTGAAGGTCCGCTATCCGCAGGGCGGTGAGAAACAGCTGATCGCCGCCGTCACGGGACGTCAGGTGCCGCCTCCGCCCGCCCTGCCGATCGACATCGGCGCCGTGGTCTGCAACGCCTCGACGACCTTCGCCGTCTACCAGGCCGTGCAGAAGCGCATGCCGCTCATCCAGCGCGTCGTCACCATCACGGGCAAGAACCTCCGGGAGCCCAGGAACCTCCTCACGCGTATGGGTACGCCCGTCTCGGCGCTGATAGCCGCCGCCGGGGGCCTGCCCGAAAATGCCGGCAAGGTGATCAACGGCGGCCCGATGATGGGCCGTGCGATGGTCAACCTCGACTCGCCCGTCACGAAGGGCTGCTCGGGTATCACCGTCCTCTCGGAGCGCGACGCCCGCCGTCGCGAGGCTTCGCAGTGCATCAAGTGCGCGAAGTGCGTCTCGGCCTGCCCGATGGGTCTCGAACCCTACTTCCTCTCGAAGATGACCCAGAAGAAGAACTGGGACGAACTCGAAGCCCGCATGATCACCTCCTGCATCGAGTGCGGCTGCTGTCAGTCCACCTGCCCGGCCTACCTGCCGCTGCTGGACTGGGTGCGCCTCGGAAAACAGACCGTCATGGGCCGCATCCGCGCCCGTGCCGCTGCCGCAGCGCCCAAAAAGTAAACGCCGCACGTTAACCCGAAAAGTCAAAATTTTACGATAACACTTATGGCAAACAAACTCATTGTCGCCCCCGCACCGCACGTCCAGACCTCCCAGTCGACGGCCTGCATCATGCGCGACGTGGTGATCGCCCTGATGCCCGCGCTGGTTGTCTCGACCATCGTCTTCGGCGTCGACGTGCTCCGCGTGACGGCCATCTCGGTCGCTGCCTGCGTGGTGTTCGAATTCCTGATCCAGAAATTCTTCGTCAATGGCCCCCTCACCATCTCCAACTGGTCGGCCGTCGTGACCGGCGTCCTGCTGGCCTTCAACCTCCCGGCCTCGATTCCCTGGTGGATCGTCGTCATCGGCGCCTTCGTCGCCATCGCCATCGCCAAGATGACCTTCGGAGGCCTCGGCAAGAACCCCTTCAACCCGGCACTCGTCGGGCGCGTCTTCCTGCTGATCGCCTATCCCGTGCAGATGACCACGTGGCCCATGCCCGTTCAGGGCGCCTTCGACGCCCTCTCGGGCGCTACGCCGCTGGCCGCCGTCAAGCACGGGGCCGTCGGACCCGATGCCCTCGGCGTGCAGGACCTCCTGCTCGGCAACATGCCCGGTTCGCTGGGTGAGGTTGCCGCGCTGGCCCTCCTCCTCGGCTTCGTCTACCTGCTCTGGCGCCGCGTCATCACGTGGCACATCCCCGTGACGATCCTCGCCACGATGGCCCTGTTCGCCTTCTTCGTGGCGCTCGGAACAAAGGGAACGGAAAATCCCGCCCTGCTCTGGCAGCTGCCCCTGTTCCATGTGCTGGCCGGAGGCGCCATCCTCGGTTCGGTCTTCATGGCCACCGACTACTCGACCTCGCCGATGACCGTCAAGGGCGGCGTGATCTTCGCCGTCGGAATCGGCGTCGTCACGATGCTCATCCGTCTGTGGGGCGCCTATCCCGAGGGTATGTCGTTCGCCATCCTGATGATGAACGCCTGCGTGCCCCTGATCAACAAGTATGTCAAACCCAAGCGCTTCGGCGTAAAATAGGAGGAGGGAACCATGAAAAGTACACTTGTCAACATGACCGCCGTCCTCTTCGGCATCACCCTCGTGGCTTCGGCCGGCGTCGGTGTCGTCAACATGATTACCGAGGAGCCGATCGCACTGGCCAAGGAGGCCGCTACGAAGAGCGCCCTCACCGAGGTGCTCCCGGCGTTCGAGTCGACCGAGGAGCAGACCCTGACGATCGATGAATTGCCCATTACGGTCTATACCGCCAGAAATGGCGGCGAAGTTGCCGGTTATGCCGTGCAGACCATGACCAAGCAGGGTTTCAACGGCGTCGTCCGCCTGATGGTCGGCTTCACGCCCGACGGAGAGGTCGTCAATGTCAACGTCCTCGAACAGTCCGAGACTCCCGGACTGGGAACCAAAATGGCCGACGAAGGAAATGTCCTGCTGGGCAGCATCCAGGGCCAGAAACTCGAAAACAAGAAACTCGTCGGCGGCAAACTCGCCGTGACGAAGGATGGCGGGGACGTCGATGCGCTGACCGCCGCGACGATCTCCTCGCGCGCCTACGTCGATGCCGTGAACCGTGCCTGGATGGCCTACAAGAGCGTAGCGACCGGCGTCGAGGCTACCGACACCGCATCCGGCGCTACGCATACCGTCGCTACACAAACCAACGAGCCTGCGGCTCAGGAAGGAGGGCAACATGAATAAACTGAAAATCGCTTTGAGCGGCATCCTCAAAAACAACCCGACGTTCGTGCTGGTGCTCGGCATGTGCCCCACGCTGGGTACCACGACCTCGGCCGAAAACGGCATGGGCATGGGCCTCGCCACGACGGCCGTGCTCATCATGTCGAACCTCGTGATCTCGCTCATCAAGAACCTCATCCCCGACAAGGTCCGCATCCCGGCCTTCATCGTCGTGATCGCCTCGTTCGTCACGATCATCCAGATGCTGATGCAGGCCTTCGTGCCGGCACTCTACGCCTCGCTCGGCGTCTTCATCCCGCTGATCGTCGTCAACTGCATCATCCTCGGGCGTGCCGAAGCCTTCGCTTCGAAAAATTCGCCCTTCGACTCGATGCTCGACGGCGTCGGGATCGGCATCGGTTTCACCCTCTCGCTGACGGTCATCGGCGCCGTGCGCGAGATCCTCGGCAGCGGCGCCATCTTCGGGATCAATCTCGGATTCGCCGACTACACGCCGCTGATTTTCGTCCTGGCACCCGGAGCCTTCCTCGTACTGGGATATCTGATGGTTCTGTTTAACAAATTAGCCAAGAAGTAGTCATGGAGATCTCCTATTTCGCAATCATCATCGGCGCCATCTTCGTCAACAACGTCGTCCTGGCCCAGTTCCTCGGCATCTGCCCCTTCCTGGGCGTGTCGTCGAAGGTCGAGACCTCGATGGGCATGGGCGCTGCCGTCACGTTCGTCATGGCGCTCACGGCCCTCGTTGCATGGCCCATTCAGACCTACATCCTCGTTCCGCTGCACATCGAGTACATGCAGACCATCGTCTTCATCCTCGTGATCGCGGCGCTCGTGCAGATGGTCGAGATCATGCTCAAAAAACTCTCTCCGTCGCTCTATCAGGCGCTCGGCATCTTCCTTCCGCTGATCACGACGAACTGCGCCGTGCTGGGTGTGGCGATCCTCATGATCCAGAAGGAGTTCGATCTCCTGCAAAGCGTTACCTATTCGGTGGCGACGGCCCTGGGATTCGCGCTGGCGCTGATTCTCTTCGCCGGCATCCGCGAACGCCTCGACTTCGAGGATGTCCCCAAGGCCTTCAAGGGTATTCCCATTGCGCTCGTGACGGCCGGTATCCTGGCCATGGCCTTCATGGGATTCTCCGGACTGGTATAGAGACGGAACGCGGCCGGAGCCGATTCTCCGGTTTGTTGCGGTTCGGTCCGAACGTCGCTCTGCATGCAGGGCCGTTCGGACCGAATTTTGTAAAAAAACAGTTCCGTTTCTTCGTTTCTTGCCTGCAATTTCCTATTTTTGCACTATTCTAAAATCCCAAACCCTTAAAAATTCTGAAACACCATGGGGGATACCATAAAACTTCACGACAAGGAGTTCAAAATCATGATCCCGGCCGCTGAAATAGACCGCGCCGTCGAGGCCGTGGCCCAACGGATCAACCACGATTACGCCGACAAGGAGACGCCCCTGTTTCTCGGTATTCTGAACGGTTCGTTCATGTTCATGAGCGACCTGATCAAGAAAATCGAATTCCAGAACGAACTTTCGTTCGTGAAACTCTCCTCCTACGAGGGTACCGAGTCCTCCGGAACGGTCCGCAGCCTCATCGGACTCAACGGCTCGATCGAGGGCCGCCATGTGATCGTCGTCGAGGACATCGTCGATACCGGAGAGTCCATCGACCACATGATCCGCGACCTCGAAGCCCGCAAGCCCGCCTCCATCGAGGTCTGCACGCTCTTCTTCAAGCCCGGCTCCTACCGCAAGACGCGCCCCATCAAGTACCGCGCCATGGAGATCGGAAACGAATTCATCGTCGGATACGGCCTCGACTACGACCAGTTGGGGCGCAGTCTGAAAGATATTTACGTCGTCACGGAATAGATGGCCCTTACGATCGATCCCGCACTCTTCGACGGCGGGCGGCTGCTGCCGCTCGTCGAGGACTTCTACACCATTCAGGGCGAGGGGTTCCATGCCGGGAAACCCGCCTATTTCATCCGTCTCGGAGGTTGCGACGTCGGGTGCCGCTGGTGCGACGCCAAATACACGTGGAATCCGAAACTCTATCCCCCGACCGACGTGCAGACGGTGATCGACCGCGCTACGTCGTGCCCCGCGCAGGCCATCGTCATCACGGGCGGCGAACCGCTGCTCTATCCGCTGGGCGTGCTGACCGAGACGCTCCGCGCCCGGGGGCTCGAAATCTTCCTCGAAACGTCGGGATCCCATCCGTTCAGCGGCGTTTTCGACTGGGTATGCCTTTCGCCCAAACGGCAGCAGCCCCCGTTGGAAGAGGCCTTCGGACGGGCCGATGAGTTGAAGGTCATCGTCGAGGGGGAGGCGGATCTGGAATGGGCCGAGCGGAATGCCGCCCGGGTGCGGAAACACTGTCTGCTCTACCTGCAACCCGAGTGGAGCGTCGCCGAACGGGTGATGCCCCTGCTGGTCGAGTATGCCAAGGCGCATCCCCGCTGGAACATCTCCATCCAGACCCACAAGTACATGCACATTCCGTAAATGAAGATTCAGCCCGGACGCCGCTTCTGGATCGCCCTGACGGCGATCATCGTCGTGTTCTCGGTCTTCGTGATCGGGCGCAACGCCCTGCATGCCGTCAAGATCAAGCGGCAGATCAACGCCCTGAACCGCGAGCGCGACTTCTATGTCGGGAAGATCGCCCGGGACAGCACCCTGCTCGAACGGCTGCGTTACGACGACTACCTCGAAGAGTATGCCCGCGAGCATTACCGCATGCAGCGGCGCGACGAGCACGTCTACATCCTCGAAGAGTAGGGCGGCGGAGGGGAGGTACGACAGGAAAGGCCCTCTCACCTTGCGGGTGGGAGGGCTTTTTGGTGTGCGGAAGACTTTGTGCTGCGGAGGGCGGCTGCCCCGCGGAAACGGAACCGTGGCGCCTTCGCGGCCCCTGCCGGATCAATAGTGTGTGAATCCCTGCCAGTCCAGCTGGACGGGACTGCCCGCTTGCAGCCAGGTCAGGCCCGCGCGTTCCGTGATGCGCCCGATCCGGTGGAGCGGGGTGCCGAAACGGGCGAGGAACTCCTCTTCCAGCTGTCGGGTCGCCGTCGGGGCCGCCGTGAAGAGCAGTTTGTAGTCCTCGCCGCCGCACGCCGCCGTCCGCAGGTCCGCGCCGGCGGCTACGGGAATGCGTTCGAGTTCCACCTCCGCGCCGCAGTCCGATTCGTCGAGAATGTGGCGCAGATCCGAAGCCAGTCCGTCCGAAAGATCCATCATGGCGTGCACCTCGGGGCGTCCGCCGAGCCAGATCCCCTCGTCGACCTGCGGCAGCGGGTTGCGGTGTATGCGGGCCGGCGGGGTGTCGGGGTGCCCCGCCAGCAGGTCCCGAAGTCCGGCGCCCGAAGCCCCCAGCTCCCCGGCCACGAAGATCACATCGTCGGGGCGGGCATCGCGGCGGCGTTTGAGGTGCGTGAGCGGGCTGCGGCCGATCGCCGTGACGTTGATCGTAACGCCCGACTCCGAGCGGGTCGTATCGCCCCCGACGAGCGGTGTCCCGAAGCGCGCCGACAGCTCCCGGTAACCCTCCATGAACTCCTCGGCCCACACTCCGGAGGCGTCGGGCGGCAGGGCGATCGACAGCAGCGTCGCAACGGGGCGTGCCCCCATCGCCGCCACGTCGCTCAAATTTACGGCAAGGGATTTGCCGCCCAGCTCCCGGGCCGAGGTTGCGTGGCGCAGGAAGTGAACCCCCTCGGTGAGGAGATCCGACGTGAAAACCAGCGCCTCCCCGCCCAACGGAAGCACGGCGCAGTCGTCGCCGATACCCTCGAATCCCTGATCGGGAAGATCGGCAAAACGCCGGCGTATGTGGTCGATGAATCCGAACTCGGTCATGTTTTTGATCTGCCTTGCCGCAAAGATACCGATTTTTCGGCGAAAATGACTACCTTTGTCCCCTGAAACAGCGATGCGCTGTCAGGTTGCCCGGAATATAAATTTGATTGACCATGAAAATCCTGATTCTCAACGGCCCGAACCTGAACTTGCAGGGTCGGCGCAATCCCGAAATCTACGGAACCCGCACCTTCGAAGAGCTCTTCGGGGAGTTGAAGTCGCGCTTCCCGGGAGTCGGACTCGACTATTTCCAGTCGAATCACGAGGGCGTGCTCATCGACACGATCCAGCAGGCCGAGGGCCGTTACGACGGAATCGTGCTCAACGCCGGAGGCTATACCCATACGTCGGTCGCCCTGCGTGACGCCGTGGCGGCGGTCTCCGTGCCGGTCGTCGAGGTCCACATCTCCTCGATCCTCGCCCGCGAGGGTTTCCGCCATACGTCGATGCTCGCACCCGTCGTCCGGGGGTCGATCATGGGCTTCGGTCTCGACTCCTACCGGCTGGGCGTCGAGGCGCTGCTGAATCCCGTCCGATAGCCGGGACCGCTGAATGTATCTGATAACGAAAAACGAGAGCTTTATGTATCGCATGAAAAAAACCAAGATCGTCGCCACGATGTCGGATTTCCGCTGCACCGAGGAGTTCGTGCAGAAACTCTTCGATGCCGGGATGGACGTCATCCGCGTGAATTCGGCCCACGTCTCCGAGGAGGGGGCCACGAAGATCGTCGAGACCGTCCATCGGGTCAATCCCGCCATCCCGATCATGATCGACACCAAGGGCCCCGAGATCCGTGTGACGACCATCGCCGACGAATATGGCAACAGCATCAATTTCCGGGCCGGCGACCGGGTCGCCGTGCGCGGCTCCGACGGCTCCGACCTCACCACCCGGAAGGTCGTCTACATGAACGTCCCCACCATTGTCCGCGACATCCCCGTCGGAGCCCGGATGCTGATCGCCGACGGCGAGTTGGAGATCCGCGTCGTCGGGAAGTCCGACACGGAGCTCGACTGTGAATTCCTCGTCGGCGGCGCCATGCGTTCGCGCAAGAGCGTCAACGTCCCCGGCGTCTCGATCGACCTCCCTTCGGTGACCGAGAAGGACCGCCGCTTCATCGAGTGGGCCGTGCGCAACGACGTCGACTTCATCGCCCATTCGTTCGTCCGCTCGGCCCGCGACGTCAAGGCCGTGCAGGAGATCCTCGACGCCCACGGCAGCAAGATCAAGATCATCTCCAAGATCGAGAACCAGGAGGGGCTCGACAACATCGACGAGATCATCGAGGCTTCGTACGGCATCATGGTGGCCCGCGGCGACCTCGGGGTGGAACTCCCCGCCGAGGCGATCCCCAATGCCCAGCGGCGCATCGTCGAGAAGTGCATCTGCGCCAAGCGTCCCGTGATCATCGCCACGCAGATGCTCTATTCGATGGTCAAGTCGCCCCGGCCGACGCGCGCCGAGGTCAGCGACGTCGCCAGCGCCATCTACGAGCGCGTCGACGCCGTGATGTTGAGCGACGAGACCGCCATGGGCGACTATCCCGTCGAGGCGGTCGAGACCATGGCCCGCGTGGCCCGCGCCATCGAACGCGACGAAGAGCACTTCCAGCCCATGATCGACATGAACATGGTCTCGGTGAACCACGAAATCACCGCCCAGCTGGCGCGTTCCGCCGTGCGGGCGTCGACGAACCTCCCGATCAAGTACGTCGTCCTCGACACCAAGACCGGCCGTACGGGCCGTTATCTGGCGGCCTTCCGCGGCCGGAAAACCGTCATGGCCGTCTGCTACCAGCTCCATGCGCAGCGTATCCTCGCCCTCTCCTACGGCGTGGTGCCGATCCTCCGCAACCAGGAGCTCGCCGACAAGTACCATTTCCTGGTCGATGCCCTGGAATTCATCGACCAGTATCGCAAACTCGACGATGAGGACCTGCTGGCCATCGTCGGCGGCAGCTTCGGCCCCGACGGCGGCGCCTCCTACGTCGAAATCGCCAACGTCCGCAATATCCGTCTGCGCAACGAGATGATCGCGGCACAGCACCGGTAGACGTTGGCCGGAGAGCTCAAAGCGAAAGTCGCCCGGGGCGTGGCGTGGAGCATGGCCGAGAAGTTCGGCTCGATGCTCCTCACCATGGCCGTGCGGTTCGTGATCCTGCGGCTGCTCACCCGGGAGATCCTCGGCTTCATGTCCATTCCGTCGGCCGTGGTCACCGTCCTGCTCGTGATCGTCGACGGCGGCTTCTCGCAGAGCCTTGTCCGCCACCGCAATCCGGGCCCTTGCGACTACAAGTCGGTCTTCCTCTTCAACATCCTCGTTGCGACGGCCCTCTATCTCCTGCTCGTCGCAACCATGCCGTTCGTCGCCCGCTGGTACGACATGCCCGAAATCGCCCGCATCACGCCGGTCTTTTTCCTGCTTCTGCCGCTCAACGCCCTGTGCACCGTCCAGAACGCCATCTTCACCCGTCAGTTCCGTTTCGAACTCCTCTCGAAGGTGACCTTCTTCTCGTCGCTCGTCGGCGGGCTCGCGGCCATTGCCCTGGCCCTGGCCGGGTGGGGGATTTGGAGCCTTGTGGCCGAGCGCGTGCTGGCGGCGGCGGTCAGGGCCGCGCTGCTGTGGTGGCTCAGCGAGTGGCGCCCCCGCGGGGCATGCGGCATCGCGCCCATCCGCGAAATGGCCCCCTTCGGATACAGCCTCATGGCCACCGATCTGATCTCGAACTTCTACGGCAAGATCCCCCAGTTTTTCCTCGGGAAGCTCTATTCGCCCGCAACCCTCGGCTCCTTCGACCAGGCCGTGAAGCTCAAGGACATGCCCGCAACCACCGGCATGCAGGCCATTCAGAACGTCACCTTCTCGGCGCTGGCGAAGATCCGCGACGACGCTCCGAAGTTCGCCGAAAGCTACCGTCAGGTCGTCATGGTCGTCGCCTACGTGATGTTCCCCCTCATGCTCGGCATGTCGGCCGTGGCGCACGACATGTTCGCCGTTCTGCTCGGCCGGGAATGGATGCCCACGGTGCCCTATTTCGAGGTCGTCTGCCTCTCCGGCATCTTCTATACCGTCGGGCTTGTCGCCAGCAACGTCCTGAAGGCTCAATGCCGGGGACCGCTGATCGTGCGTCTCGAAATCGTTAAGAAGATCCTCATGACCGTGGTCTTCGCCGTGACGATCCCCCACAGCGTGATGGCCGTCGTCTGGGGGCTGGTCGTGATCGCCGCCTGCGAAATGGCCGTGAACTTCGGGGCCGCACGCCGCTTTACCACGCTGTCCATCCGCCGGATCCTCGTTACGCTGCTGCCCGTCGCGCTGGTCTCCGCCGCCATGTATGCCGCCGTACGCGCGACGGCCCTCTGGCTGCCCGGGAATGACATCCTGCGTCTGCTGGCCGAAGTATCCGTCGGGGTGCTCGTCTATGTCGGGCTCTCGTGGGGCTGCCGGCTCGAAGCCTTCCGCGAGGTCTGCGCCATCGTAAAAAAACAGATCGCCCGCAAGTAGGCGATCTGTCGTCGGGGATTTCGTTGCTCCCTCTTTTCCCTCTCTGCCCGTCCCCGGGCGGAGGCGTCATTTGTAGACCTTCGGTGTGATGACTCCCCGGAGTACCACCAGCGCATTCTGTACCAATGCTTCGAGTTCGTTCTCCCCGGCATAGACCGTGACCGGGGCGATGAAGCCGCAATGGCGGCGAATATACTCCACGACCGGTTCGTTGTAGGCGATGCCGCCCGTCAGCAGAATGCCCTCCACCCGGCCTTCGAGCGCCGCGGCCATTGCACCGATCTGCTTCGAGACGTTGTAGCACATGGCATCCAGCACCTTCCGGGCCCGCTGGTCGCCCTGTGCGATACGCTCCATCACCTGCATGACGGAGTTCGTCCCCAGATAGGCGACCAGTCCGCCCTTGCTCGACACGTACTTCAACAGCTCCTCCTTCGTGTACTGGCCCGAAAAACATACCTTGATCAGATCGCTCGACGGGATGCTTCCGGCACGGTCCGGAGCGAAGGGCCCGTCGCCGTCCAGTGCATTGTTCACGTCGACGATCCTTCCCCGGCGGTGCGCCGCCACCGAGATGCCGCCGCCCATGTGCGCCACGATCAGGTTCGTCTCTTCGTAGACCTTTCCGGTCTTTTCGCAGTGCAGCCGTGCGATGGCCTTCTGGTTCAGGGCGTGGAACACCGACTTGCGCGGACACATCGGCATGCCCGTGATGCGCGCCCGGTCGTCCATTTCGTCCACCACCGGCGGGTCGGCGATATAGGCCTTCACTTTGGCCATGTGTGCGATCTGCGCCGCAAGCAGCCCGCCCAGGTTGCAGGCGTGCTTCATCACGGCGTTGCGCAGGTCGTAGCGCATCCGCGAATTCACTTCGTAGACTCCCGCCGGGATGGGGCGGATCAGTCCGCCGCGGCCGATGACGGCCGAGAGCTCCCGGAGCGGAAAGTTCGCTTCGCGCAGCGCCGAGAGAATCAGTCCCCGGCGCCAGTCCAGTTGGTCGATTACGTCGGTAAAGCGTTGCAGCTCCTCGGTGGAGTGCCGCAGGGTCAGATCCAACAAAGGCCGCTCCTCGTCATAGAGGGCGACCTTCGTGGATGTTGAGCCGGGATTTATCGCTAAAATCTTGTAGCCCATAAAGTTCTCGGTTCAGCAGGTTAGGTTGGTTGGTTGTGTGGTTTCGGGCTGCGTCTTATTTTCTTACGGCCAGGCAGGCCAGGGCGATCGAGAAGAGCTTCGTGCGGCTCGTATCGCCGCGCGACGTCAGCACGCACGGTACGTTCGTGCCCATCACCATGGCGGCCAGCTCTCCGCCGCACAGGTGCGTCGTGCTCTTGAAGAAGACGTTGGCCGATTCCAGGTTCGGGAAGAGCAGGCAGTCCGGGTCGCCGGCCACCGACGAACCCTTCACCTTCTTGTGTTCGGCAACCTCCTTGTAGAGCGCCACGTCCAGCGACAGCGGTCCGTCGACGATCACGTTGCCCAGCTGTCCGCGGTCGCCCATCTTCGCCAGAAGGGCTCCGTCCGTCGAGGAGATCACGTTCGGAAGAACCTGTTCCGACGGGGCGATGCAGGCGATCTTCGGCGTCGTGATGCCCAGCAGGTTGGCCGTCTGCGCCAGATAGCCGATCTGTTTCATCTTCTGCTTGAAGTCCGGCAGCGGGATCACCGCCACGTCCGAGATGATCAGCAGTTTGTGGTAGCACGGCATCTCCACGATCGAGACGTGGCTCAACACGCCCTTCGGCGGGAAGAGACCCGCATCCTTGTTCAGAATGCCGCGCATGTACTTGTCCGTCGAGACCAGACCCTTCATCAGCACGTCGGCATTCCCTGCGACGACGGCCGCTACGGCCTGCTGCACGCACTTCACGTCGTTCGGTTCGTCGACGATGTTGAAGGCCTTGATGTCGATGTTGTTCTCCGCGCAGACCTGCTCGATCACTTTCTTGTCGCCGTAGAGCGTCGGCTCCACGAGCCCTTCCTTATAGGCGTTGTAAACCGCTTCCAGCGTGTGCGAATCCTGTCCGTAAGCTACGGCCAGACGTCTTTTGCCCCGTTTTCTCGCCTCTTCGACGATTTCGGTAAGATGCTGAATCATAATTATCAGGTTTTGGTTGTTCGTGTTTGTTTCCGTTGGTTTGGTGTCGGAGTCGGTGGACTATTTCACCAGGTTGTAGGTGTCGGTGGCGATCATCAGCTCCTCGTCGGTGGCGATCACGGCGACCTTGACCTTCGAGTCGGCCGTCGAGAGCAGCTTGTTCACGCCGCGGGCGCCCCGGTTGGCCTCCGTGTCGAACTTCACACCCATGAATTCCAGGCCCGTGCAGACCGATTCGCGCATGTCGCTCGAATTCTCGCCCACGCCGCCCGTGAAGACGATCAGATCCACGCCGCCCATCTCTGCGGCGTATTCGCCCACGAATTTCTTGATCCGGCGGTAGTACATGTCGCGCGCCAGAATCGCACGCGGGTTGCCCTCCTCGTAGGCGTGGTCGATGTCGCGCATGTCGCTCGAAATGTCCGTCAGGCCCTGAACGCCCGACTTCTTGTTCATCATCGTTTCCAGTTCGGCATAGCTCATGCCCTCCTTTGCGCCGATGAAGGTGATGGCGCTGGCGTCCACCTGCCCGCAGCGCGTGCCCATCACCAGACCGTCGAGCGGCGAGAAGCCCATCGACGTGTCGAACGACTTGCCGTTCAGCACGGCCGTCACCGATCCTCCGTTGCCGATGTGGCAGGTGATGATCTTCGCGTTCTCGAAGTCCAGTCCGGCCAGTCTGGCGCCCACGCGCGCCACATACTTGTGGCTCGTGCCGTGGAAGCCGTACTTGCGCACGCGGTATTTTTCATAGTATTCGTACGGCAGGGCGTACATGTAGTTCACGGCGGGGATCGTCTGGTGGAACGACGTGTCGAAGACCGTCACCTGCGGTGTGCCCGGGAGTACGGTCTCCACGGCGTTGATTCCTTCGAGGCTCGCGGGGTTGTGCAGCGGTGCGATCTGGCACAGCGACCGGATCTTCTCCTTCACGTCCCCGGTCACCAGACAGCTCTCCGGGAAGTATTCGCCGCCGTGTGCCACGCGGTGGCCGACGGCCTTCACCTCGTCGAGCGACGAGATCACGCCGTGTGCGGGGTCCGTCAGGGCGTCGAGAACCAGCTTGATGCCCGTCGTGTGGTCGGGGATCGGCTGGTGCACCTCGAACGGCGTCTTGCCGACGGGTTTGTGCGTCAGGTCACCCTCCGGCAGGCCGATGCGTTCCACGAGTCCTTTGGCGAGCAGTTTGCCCGAAGCGTCCGTCATGTCGATCACCTGGTATTTGATCGACGACGATCCGCAGTTCAATACGAGAATTACCATAATGTATCAGTTGTTAAAGTTTATATGTTTGCATTCCTCGGCCCTCTCTCGGCCCCTCTCCCCGGCCTCTCCCTCGCATCCTTCTGCTGTTGCCGGGCTGATCTCCCCCCCCCTTGCTCTAACCCTTCATCTGCGACCCCAGGTGCATGCCCAGCGTCGTGAAGGCGAGGCACACGACCACGCTCAATGCGACATAACCCGCCGCCGGTCCGTAATCTCCGGCCCGGAGCAGGCGCACGGTGTCCGCCGAGAAGGTCGAGAAGGTGGTGAACCCTCCGCAGAAGCCCGTGATGAGCAGCCAGCCCGCCGTCGATGACGAGAGCGTCTGCATCAGAACCCCGATCAGCAGCGATCCTGCGGCATTGACCGTGAACGTCCCCGCCGGAAACCCCAGCAGCGTCTGCCCGCCCAGCATCCATGCCGAAATCACGTATCGGACGATACTTCCGGCCGCGCCTCCGAGCCCTACGCAGAAAAGTTCACGAACCATAAGCTAAAAATAGGTATTATTTTACAGACGTGCAAATTTAAGGGTGAAATGATTACGAATCGTTTCATTTTTTGCCCGAACAGACGGATTTTTTGTCACTTTGTTCAACCTTCGCGCGTCTGCCCGTCGCCCGAGACGATGTACTTGTAGGTCGTCAGCTCTGGAAGCCCCATCGGACCGCGGGCGTGGAGTTTCTGCGTCGAGATCCCTACCTCGGCTCCGAATCCGAACTGTCCGCCGTCGGTGAAGGCCGTCGAGACGTTCACGTAGACGCACGCCGCATCGACCCGCCGCGTGAAGGCATCGGCCGCTGCCGCATCCTCGGTGACGATCGCCTCGCTGTGGCGCGACGAGTAGCGGGCGATGTGGGCCAGCGCCTCGTCGAGCGACGACACGCTCTTCACCGCCAGTTTGTAGTCCAGAAACTCCGTGCCGTAGTGCTCCTCCGCAGCCGGGACGAGCAGTCCGGCAGGGTAGTGGCCCGTCAGGGCGCCGAAGGCGTCGGCATCGGCGTAGATCGTGACCCGGTGCTCGGCCAGCGGGGTGCACAGTGCGGCGAGGTCGCCGAGCCGCGCGCGGTGGATGACGAGGCAGTCCAGGGCGTTGCAGACGCTCACGCGCCGCGTCTTGGCGTTGCAGATCACCGCGCGGCCCTTGTCGAGGTCGCCTGCGGCGTCGAAGTAGGTGTGCACGATCCCCGCGCCGGTCTCGATTACCGGGATTCGGGCGTGCTCCCGCACGAAGCGGATCAGCCCCGCACCGCCGCGCGGAATCACCACGTCGACGTAGCCCACGGCGTTCAGCAGTTCGCCCACCGCCGCGTGGTCCGAAGGCAGCAGCGTGAAGGCCGCCTCGTCGATCCCTTCGCGGCACAGCGCTTCGTGGAGGAGTTCCGCAAGCGCTTCGTTCGAGCGACGGGCGTCGCTGCCGCCCTTCAATACGCAGGCGTTGCCGGTCTTCATGCAGAGCGAGAAGATGTCGGCCGTGACGTTGGGCCGCGCCTCGCAGACCATTCCCACGACCCCGAACGGGACGCGCACCTTGCGGATCGTCATGCCGTTCGGACGTTGCCAGGCGGCGATCGTCTCGCCCTGCGGCGAGGGAAGCCCCGCGACGGACTCCATGTCCGACGCGATGGCGGCGATGCGTTGGGGCGTCAGCCGCAGGCGGTCGCACAGCGGCGAGGAGGGATCCATCGCCGCAAGGTCGGCGGCATTGGCCGCGAGGATGGTGTCGGTATGGGTGCGGAGCAGTCCGGCTGCCGTGCGGACGGCCTGCGAAAGCCGTTCGGCGGGTGTGTCGGCCAGAGCGGCGCCGGCCCGGCGGGCTGCCTCGAACAAGGCTCGGTAGTTTGTTTCCATGGGTCTATTCCAGATAAAGATAGTCGCAGTGAATCAGCGGTTTGAGGCCTTTGCGGCCCAGGTTGCGGCGTGCCGTGGCGCTGTCGCACGCGATGCGTCCCACGCCTAACAGGGACCCTTCGGGCGAGAGGATCCGCACGATGTCGTCGCGTTCGAACTCCCCCTCGACCGCCGTGACGCCCACGGCCAGCACGCTCGCCGCCTTGCTGCGGCTCACCGCCTCGGCGGCTCCGGCATCGAGACGCAGCGCCCCTTTGGCGAAACCCTCGCTGCTGGCGATCCACTTCTTGACGCCCGAGGCGGCTTTCGGCGCCGCTTCGAAGCGTGTGCAGACCACGTCGCGGTCGGTCAGCACGAGGTCCGTGAGGATCTCGTCGCGCCGTCCGTTGGCGATCACCACCTCGATTCCCTCGCCGGCCACGCGGCTCGAAATCCGGCTCTTGGAGGTCATGCCGCCGCGGCCGCGCGACGAGCGCGTCGTGTCGATGTATTGCGAGAGGTCGCGGCCCGGAGCCACGCGGCGGATTACCTGTGAGGCAGGGTCTGCGGGCGATCCGTCGTAGATGCCGTCGATGTTGCTCAAAATCAGCAGCGCGTCGACCCCCATCATCGCCGCCACGAGCCCCGACAGTTCGTCGTTGTCGGTGAACATCAATTCCGTCACGGAGATCGTGTCGTTCTCGTTCACGATCGGGATCACCCGCGCCGAGAGCATCGCCTCCATGCAGTTGCGCTGGTTGAGGTACTGGCGGCGCGTCGAGAGGCTCTCCTTCGTGGTGAGTACCTGTCCGCAGGCGATGCCGTATTCGTGGAAGAGGTCGTAGTAGCGGTTCAGGAGTTTCACCTGCCCGACGGCCGAGTAGAGCTGGCGGGCCGAAACCGTGTCGATGCGCCCGACGCGCGATTCGAGCAGGCTGCGCCCCGAAGCCACGGCTCCCGACGAGACGAGAATCACCTCCACGCCGGCACGGTGCAGGCGGGCGATCTGGTCCACGAGCGCCGAGATGCGCGTCGTGTCGGGGTGTCCGTCGTCGCGCGTCAGCACGTTGCTGCCGATCTTGATGACGATGCGGCGGTATTTTCCGTTGTGTGTCATATCTTAACCTTTCTAACCTGTTCGTTGTCCGGGACCGATCGTTTCCGGGCATGTCCGAAACTGATGCCGGGCGGATGCTCCGGGCCGTTTCTCCTTTCGGATTGTGCGGCGGCGGGATGCTCCGGGGCCGGCTCCTGTCTGGACGCTGCTTCCGGCGGGTTGCACGTGTCGCTCCCTGCCCCTCCCCGCGTGCTACGGCTCGTACTTGTAGCCCACGCCCTTGACCGTGACGATCCGCTCGTCGCCGATCTTCTGGCGCAGCTTCCGGATGTGCACGTCGATCGTGCGGTCGCCCACGACCACCTCCGTGCCCCAGATCTTCGCGTAGATCTCCTCCCGCGGGATCAGCTTCCCGGGCGACGAGCACAGCAGGTCCAGCAGTGCGAACTCCTTGCGCGGAAGGCTGATCTCCTCGCCGTCGCGGAGCACCATGTACCGCTCGCGGTCGACCGTGATGCCCGTCGAGGGGGCTTTCTCCGGGGCCGGATCGGCGTCGATCCGTTTCAGGATGGCCTGCACGCGGCTCACCAGCAGCTTCATCTTGATCGGCTTGGTGAGGTAGTCGTCGGCCCCCACGCCGAAGCCCGTCAGCTGCTGCTCCTCCTCGCCCAGCGCCGAGAGGAAGACCACCATCGTGTCTTTCAGAACCGGGTCCTCCCGGATTGCCCGGCAGGTCTGCGCCCCGTCCATCACCGGCATCATCATGTCCAGCAGAATCAGGTGCGGACGACATGCCGCGGCTGCTTGCAGCGCCTCGGCGCCGTTCTGGGCCGTGAAGACCTCGTATCCCTCGCGCACGAGGTTGTATCGGACGAATTCCAGAATGTCGACTTCGTCGTCGACCAGCAGGATGCGGTGGCTCATGGTTGCGGCGGTTGCAGGTTCGATGCTCCGGATGGTTCGGCGCCATTCGGATAACTTTGCGAAGATACGAATTTTCCCCCGAATTCGTGCATCTTTTTGCCGCTCTTTGCGTCGGAGCCCCGTGCTTTCGGAATTCGCATGCAGGGGCTTGCAGGTTTTCGCGATTTCTCTTTCGGGTTCCGCATAAAATGGTTATATTTGCGGGATTTATGTGCCCACCGCGTGGTGGGGAACCAAAAACTCTACTGTGATGGCTACTGAAAAACCGACACTTCCTGCTCCCGAAGAGCTTGTCAACCCCGTGGTTGAGGATGCGCAGGCGGCTCCCGCCGAGACCGCCGGACTCTCCGAATCCGAAACGAACGCCGCCGAAAACGCCCCCGAAACGGACGCTCCGACGACGGAGACCTCCGTATCCGCCGGGGCGACGTCCGATGCGGCGCCTGCGGGCGAAATCTCCGAAGCGGCCCCGGAGGCCGGGGAGACTCCGGCCGTGTCTGCCGGAGAGGAGCCTGCGAATGCGGAAACGGCGGAAGAGCCGGTTGCAGCCCCTGCGGAAATTGCTGCGGAGACGGCGGCCGTCACGGAAGAACCTGCTGCCGGGGTGAAGACCCCGCAGGCCGAAGCGGCCGTCGCAGAGCCCGCACCGCGCGCCCGGCGTGCCCGGATCGCCGTTGCGGCGCCCGTCGCCGATCCCGACTCCGAGGAGGACGAGAACGCTTCGGCCGTCGAGCAGGTGGATTTCGCCGATGAGGAGGCCGCACTGGCCGCCCACGACGCCGGACTCGAACTCGAAGGCGAGACCGACGAGGAGGCCGAAGCCGAACAGCTCGCCGAGTCCGAAAAGAACTCCTCCGAGGAGAAGTTCGTCGGCAGGGGCAAGGAGGAGCTGGTCGCCATGTTCGCGCAGATGCTCGAAGAGCAGCCCGTGCAGTCGATCCGCCGTGACGTCGAGGCGCTGAAAATCGCCTTCTACCGCGTCCGCCGCGCCGAGGTCGAGGCCGCACGCCGCCGGTTCATCGAGGAGGGCGGCGCCGAGGAGGATTTCGCTCCCGCGGTGGACGGCGCCGAAGTGCAGCTCAAAGAGCTCTTCAAGGAGTACCGCCGCCGTCGCGACGAATTCATCGCCAATCTCGAAGCCGAGAAGGAGGCCAATCTCAAAGTCAAGCAGCAGATCATCGAGGAACTCAAAGAGTTGGTCAACTCCGACGAGACGCTCAACCATACGTTCAACAAGTTCCGCGAACTCCAACAACGCTGGCGCGATACGGGACTCGTTCCCCAGCAGTATATCAAGGATCTGTGGGAGACCTACAACCTCCATGTCGAGAACTTCTACAACTTCATCAAGATCAACAAGGAACTCCGGGATCTCGATTTGAAGAAGAACTACGAGCAGAAGGTGGCCCTCTGCGAACAGGCCGAGGCACTGCTGCTCGAACCCTCCGTGGTCGAGGCCTTCCACAAGTTGCAGAAGCTCCACGACGAGTGGCGCGAGACGGGCCCTGTCGCCAATGAGTACAAGGAGGCGCTCTGGGAGCGTTTCAAGGCTGCGTCGAGCCGGATCAACAAACTGCATCAGGAGCACTTCGAGGCCCTGAAAGCCGAACAGCTGAAAAACCTCGAACTCAAAACCGGACTCTGCGAGGCCGCCGAGGAGCTCGTGGCGCAGCCCCTCACCACCCGCAAGGAGTGGAACCGCGCCAGCGACAAGCTGCTCGAAATCCAGAAGACCTGGAAGTCCATCGGCTTCGCACCCAAGAAGGACAACAACCGCATCTACGAACGCTTCCGCACGGCCTGCGACCGTTTCTTCGAAGCCAAACGGCAGTTCTATGCCGCGTTGAAGGTCGAGATGGAGCACAACCTCCAACTGAAAAACGAGATCTGCGAGGCCGCCGAGTCGCTCTCGGGCAGCGAGGAGTGGAAGAAGACGACCGATGAGCTCATCGCCCTGCAAGCCCGCTGGAAACAGATCGGAGCCGTGTCGCGGCGCCACTCCGATGCCGTATGGAAGCGTTTCCGCGCCGCCTGCGACAAGTTCTTCGAGCGCAAGGCCGCCCATTTCGCCGCCGTGGACGGCGAGTATGAGGAGAACCTCCGCCGGAAACTCGCCCTGCTCGACGAAATGGCCGCCGCCGATGTCCGCACCGGCGGTTACGAGGTGATCCGCGACTTCCAGCGCCGGTGGAGCGAGATCGGATTTGTGCCCATCAAGCAGAAGGAGACCATCCAGAAGAAGTACAAGGCGGCTGTCGACGAACTCTTCAACGTCCTGCGCGGTACGGAACGCGACCGTTCGATGGGCCGCTTCCGCGAGAAGATCTCCTCGATGAAGGGCTCCGGCGACCGCCGGCTCCGCTCCGAGCGCGAACGTCTCTACAACAAGGTCCGCCAGTTGGAGCAGGAGATCGCCCTGCTGGAAAACAACATCGGCTTCTTCGCCAAGTCGAAGAACGCCGAGTCGCTCGTGGCCGACGTGCGCGCCAAGATCGACCGTGCCCGCGAGGAGATGGCCGCAGCCATCGAGAAGGTGAAGCTCATCGACCGTCAGGAGTCCGATGAAAAGGAGAACGCCTGACGGAAACCGCGGGTGGGGGAGAATGACAGGGAGAGAACGACAGGGGGAGAATGACAGAGGGAGAATGACAGAGGGAGAATGAACAGGGAGAACGAACAGATACATTATAGAGACTGATTCTAAAAAACAGAAAAAAGGAATGAAATCTACCAGACCCAAGTACATATTCGTTACGGGCGGTGTCGCGTCGTCGCTCGGGAAGGGTATTATTTCCGCTTCGATCGCGCGGCTGTTGCAGGCGCGGGGCTATTCGGTGACCATCCAGAAGCTCGACCCCTACATCAACGTCGATCCCGGGACGCTCAACCCCTATGAGCACGGCGAGTGCTACGTCACCGAAGACGGTGCCGAAACCGACCTCGACCTCGGGCACTACGAGCGTTTCACGAACCATCCCACCTCGAAGGCCAACAACGTCACCACGGGACGCATCTACAAGAGTGTCATCGAGAAGGAGCGCAAGGGCGAGTACCTCGGAAAAACCGTTCAGGTAATCCCCCACATCACCGACGAGATCAAACGCCGCATCCAGCTGCTGGGTCAGACCAAGAAATACGACGTCATCATCACCGAAATCGGCGGTACGGTCGGCGACATCGAATCGCAGCCCTTCATCGAATCGGTGCGCCAGCTCCGCTACTCGCTCGGCTACAAGAATACGGCCCTCGTCCACCTGACGCTGATCCCCTATATGGCCGCGTCGGGCGAGATGAAGACCAAACCCACGCAGCACTCCGTCAAGGCGCTGCTCGAAAACGGCTTGCAGCCCGACATCCTCGTGCTGCGCGCCGAACATTCGCTCACCACGGCCCTCAAACGCAAGGTCGCGCTCTTCTGCAATGTCGACGCCAACGCCGTCATGGAGTCCATCGACGTCCCGACGATCTACGAGGTCCCCTTGAAGATGCACGAACAGCACCTCGACGAGGTGGTCCTCGACAAGCTGAACCTCCCGGCCGACAAGGAACCCGACATGACCGCATGGAGCGCCTTCGTCGACAAGATCAAACACCCCGCCAACAAGATCGACATCGCCCTCGTCGGCAAATATACCGAACTCCACGACGCCTACAAGTCGATCAGCGAGTCGTTCATCCACGCCGGGGCGGTCAACGACTGCAAGGTCAGGCTGCACTACGTCAACTCCGAGAAGATCACTGCCGAGAATGTCGCCGCACAGCTCGGCAAGATGGCCGGCATCCTGGTCGCTCCGGGATTCGGGAACCGCGGTATCGAGGGCAAGATCGAAGCCGTGCGTTTCGCGCGTGAGAACGGCATTCCCTTCCTCGGCATCTGCCTCGGCATGCAGTGCGCCGTGATCGAGTTCGCGCGCAACGTGCTCGGCCTCGCCGACGCCAATTCCAGCGAGATGGAGCAGACGGCAAATCCCGTCATCGACCTCATGGAGGAGCAGAAGGGCGTTACCGCCAAAGGCGGTACGATGCGTCTGGGAGCCTATCCCTGTACGCTCAAAAAGGGATCGAAGGTCGCCGCGGCCTACGGGAAACTCAACATCTCGGAGCGCCACCGCCACCGTTACGAGTTCAACAACGACTATCTGGAACAGTTCGAGGCCGCAGGCATGAAGGCCGTGGGCGTGAACCCCGACACGAACCTCGTCGAGGTGATCGAGATCGAGAACCATCCCTGGTTCGTCGGAACGCAGTACCACCCCGAGTACAAGAGCACCGTGTTGAGCCCGTCGCCGCTGTTCGTGGCCTTCGTCAAGGCAGCCATGGAGCACAACGGAAAATAGAGTGTCCGGCGTCTCCCGCAGACTGATTACTCATTGAATACAAGTTATATTGTTTGATGGATAAAAAATCGATTCTCGGTATTGCCATTGTGGCGGTTCTCTTCATCGGATTCGCCTATTTCAGCAATAAGGAACAAAAGAAATTTCAAGAGCAGAAGGCCATTTACGACGCCTATATGGACTCCGTGGCGAGGGCTGCGCGTCCGGTGGCGGAGGTTGACTCGCTGGCGTCGGATGCGGTGCTGGCCGATCCGGCCGATGCCGACTCGCTGGCTTCGGTGGCCCGTCAGCGCCAGGTCGAAACCCTGGGCGAGACGCTGACGGCTGCCCGGGAGGCCGATCCCGAGTACTTTACGGTCGAGAACGACGTGATGACGGTGACCTTCTCGACGCTCGGCGGCCAGATTGTCGACGTGACGCTCAAAGACTACACCCGATACGCCCCGCGCGGCGAACGGAACCAGCTCGTCCAGCTCATGGATCCGGCGTCGGCACGCTTCAACCTCTCGTTCTTCGTCAAGAACGGCCTGCGCAACGTCCCCGTCAACACGATGGAGTACGTCTTCACGGCCGAGCCCGTCGCGACGCTGGACGACGGCGTGAAGCAGGTCGTGATGCGTCTGCCGGTCTCCGGCGACGCCGCGTTGGAGTACCGCTACCTGATCCACGACTCGAAGACCCCGCAGCAGGACTACCTGGTCGATTTCGACGTGCGGATGGTGAACATGGCCCGCGAGATGGCCAACCAGACCCAGATCCAGATCGACTGGTCGAACACCTCCTTCCAGAACGAAAAGGGCTTCAAGAACGAAAACATGTACACCACGCTGGCCTACCGTTTCCCGGGCGAAAGCTCGATCGAGGAGCTGGGCATGAGCGAGGAGTCCAAGTCGAAGGAGGTCTCCACGCAGGTCAACTGGGTGGCTTTCAAGCAGCAGTTCTTCTCGTCGGTCTTCATCGCCCCGGAGAATGTCACCTATGCCAACATGCGCTTCGATACGGCTGCGCCGGAGTCGTCGCTGCTCAAATCCTTCTCGGCACAGATGGCCGTGCCCTACACGCCGCAGACCGAAAAGTATGACTTCGCCTTCTACTTCGGTCCCAACAAGTACTCGATCCTCAAAAAGGTCGAGTTCCCGGCCGGCGACGACATCCACCTCGAACGCCTCGTGCCGCTCGGGTGGGGGATCTTCGGATGGGTCAACCGCTGGTGCGTGATTCCGGTCTTCGATTTCCTGCGCAACTACATTTCCAGCTTCGGCATCATCATCCTGATTCTGGTGATCCTGGTCAAGCTGGTGATCTCGCCCCTGACCTACAAGAGCTACGTCTCGATGGCCAAGATGCGGCTGATCAAGCCCCAGGTCGACGAGCTCAACAAGAAATATCCCAAGCAGGAGGATGCCATGAAGCGCCAGCAGGCCACGATGGAGCTCTACAAGAAGGCCGGCATCAATCCGATGGGCGGCTGCATCCCGATGCTGATCCAGCTGCCGATCCTGATCGCCATGTTCCGCTTCTTCCCGGCGTCGATCGAGCTGCGCGGACAGTCGTTCCTCTGGGCCGACGACCTCTCGTCGTACGACAGCGTGCTGAACCTGCCCTTCTCGATCCCCTTCTACGGTGACCATGTCTCGCTGTTCGCCCTGCTGATGGCCGTGTCGCTGTTCGGCTACTCGTGGTTCAGCTACCAGCAGACCTCCTCGTCGCAACCCCAGATGGCCGGCATGAAGTTCATGATGGTCTATCTGATGCCGATCATGATGCTCCTCTGGTTCAACAGCTATTCGAGCGGTCTGTGCTACTACTACCTCCTCTCGAACCTCTTCACCATCGGGCAGACGCTCGTCATCCGGCGCATGGTCGACGACGAGAAGATCCACGCCATCATGCAGGCCAATGCCGCCCGGAAGTCGAAGGGCAAGA
This sequence comes from Alistipes sp. An66, assembly GCF_002161445.1. Lineage (GTDB taxonomy): Bacteria > Bacteroidota > Bacteroidia > Bacteroidales > Rikenellaceae > Alistipes > Alistipes cottocaccae. Next base: position 17,927 of record NZ_NFHT01000002.1, on the reverse strand, counting down.
AGTCGAAATTCCAGCAGCGCTACGAGGAGCTGCTCCGGCAGCAGGAGGCCCAGCAGCGCGCCAAACGCAAGTAGCGGTCGCGAAGCCGCGGCGCCGGAAGCCGTGGAGCCGCGAAACGATGCTGAATCTTGCGGATCGGTTCCGGCTGTCGGACCGGTCGATACGGAAAATCCCCACCCTGGCCAGGGTGGGGATTTTCCATTCGGCGGGGTGCGCCGATTATTCGCCGAAACCGATCGAGAAGAAAGTCAACGCATCGGGCAGCACCTTCTGCCAGTAGCGCCACGAGTGGCCGCCGTCCCGCATCCGGTATTGGATCGGAACGTTGCGTTCGCGCATCAGCGCGTAGAAGTCCAGGTTGCAGCGCCACAGAAAATCGTCATCGCCGCAGTCCACCCACCAGCGGACCGTGCGCACGGCTTCCAACTCGGCGTCGGACATCCCCCGCAGCCGTGCGACCGGGGAGTTCTCCACGACGGAACGCTGGAAGTCGTTGTCGTAGTTGCGCGGACTCGGGAAGATGTCCAGCAGCCCGCTCATCGTGCAGGCCGATCCGAAGAGCTCCGGATGCCGCAGGGCATAGACCGCCGTGCCGCCTCCGCCCATCGAAAGCCCCGCAATGGCGCGGTGCCGTTTGTCTCCGAGGATCCGGTAGCGCTGCTCCATCTCCGGCAGAAGTTCCTCGAAGAAGAAGCGTTCGTAGGGCCAGCCCGGCACGTCGAAATATCCCATGTGGATGCCCGTGTGGTTCTCGCCCTCGCCCGAGGCGTCGGGCATGACGATCACCATCGGCGCGGCCAGCCCCGCGGCGAATGCCTCGTCGGCGATCTGCTGCATGTTGCCCTTCTCGACCCATGCCGTATGGGTGTCGCTGGCGCCGTGCAGCAGGTAGAGCACCGGGTAGCGGCGCGTCGTGTCGCGGTCGTAGCCGTCGGGCAGATAGACCGTACAGCTCTTGTCGGCGTTGAGCAGCTCGCTGTGGAGCGTGACGGTTTCCAGACGGCTCCGGGCCGTCAGCGGGGCGGCAAGGCACAGCGTTGCCGCAAGGATCAGCAGGTGTTTCATGGGTTGGTGTGTGTTGGGTCGGTAGCAGTCGGTGTCCCGCGGGTCGGCCGCCGGAATGCCGGGGTTTTCGTGGTGCCGCACGGGTCGGCCGCCGGAACGCCGGGATTTTCGTGGTACCGCGGCGGGGCTTGGGCGGTCGGCGCCTATTCGACGTAGAGGACCAGCCCTTTGAGGTATTCGCCCTCGGGATGGTAGATGTTGATCGGGTGGTCGGCGGGCTGCGTCAGCTGGTGCAGGATCCGCACCTTCCGGCCGGCGATTGCCGCTGCCGAGAAGACCGTCGTGCGGAACAACTCCTTCGATACGGCCTGCGAGCACGAGAAGGTGAAGAGGATCCCGCCCGGGCGGATCTGCGACAGCGCGCGGGCGTTGAGCCGCCGGTAGCCCTGCATGGCGTTGCTCAACACCTTGTGGTGCTTGGCGAAGGCCGGCGGGTCGAGGATGATCAGGTCGTAGCGGTCGCCGATCTCTTTCAGGTACTCCACGGCGTCGGCCGCGATCTCCGTATGGTTCGCCGTATCGCCGAAATTCAGTTTCATGTTCTCCGTGGCCAGCTCCACGGCGCGCTCCGAGGAGTCCACCGAGACGACCTCCTTTGCGCCGCCCGAGAGGGCGTAGACCGAGAAGCCGCCCGTATAGCAGAACGTATTGAGCACCGTGCGCCCTGCGGCGTAGCGTTTCACCAGTTCGCGGTTCTCCCGCTGGTCGAGGAAGAAGCCCGTCTTCTGCCCCTCCTCCCAGTTGACGAGAAACCTCTCCCCGTGTTCGAGGACCACTTGCGAGGCGCGCTCCGCATGGCCCCGGAGGTAGCCGTCCACGGCCCCCAGGTCGGCCTTGTAGGGGAGCGTCTGCGACGACTTGTCGTAGATCGCCGTCAGCCGTTCGCCGTAGGTCGCACGCAGCGCCGCGGCGATCTCCTGCCGCGAGCGGTACATCCCCACCGAGTGGCACTGGATGACGGCCGTCGTGCCGTAGATGTCCACCACCAGTCCCGGCAGCGAATCCCCTTCGCCGTGCACGAGCCGATAGCAGGTCGTTGCCGGGTCGTCCGTAAGCCCCAGCGTGCGGCGCACGTCGTGGGCCACGGCGATGCGCCGGTTCCACCACGCCTGGTCGATCGCTTCGCGCTCGAACGACAGCACACGGACGGCGATCGAGCCGATCTGGTAGTGTCCCTGGGCGATGAAATCCCCCGAACGGCTGTACACCTCGACGAGCGCACCCTCGGCGAAGTCCGACTCCTCCTCGGCCCGGATGTGGTCGATGGCCCCCGAGAAGATCCACGGGTGGCGGCGCAGGAGCGACTCCTCCTTGCCTTTGCGAAGAATGATTTGCGGTATCATGGGCGTAGCGGTTTTTGCGGGGTGCGGAGCAGGCGTTCGTAGATGCGGATGCAGACCCAGGCATCCGTCGCGGCGTAGAGCTGCTGCTTGTCGGTGAGCGTCGCGGCCTCCCAGTTGCTCAATCGCTGGGCCTTCGAGACGCGTTGTCCCAGCACGATGGCCGAGAGTTTGCGCAGGCTCTTCTCTTCGATGCCCCATTGCGGGGCGATGGCTTGCAGGTCGACGAACCCCGCGTCGCGGAAGTGCCGGATCTGGCGCAGCGACCGGAGGTCGCCGGCGACGTCCGCACCGATTTTCCGGATCTTCGGATCTTCGAGCAGCCGCAGGATCGGGCGCCCCAGCGGGATCCGGTTCAGCCGGAACAGGAAGCAGACCGTCGGCGTCGAGAGTTGCAGCAACGACACGCGGAACGTAACTCCCGGACGGAACGACGGGCGGGTTTCGGTGTCGAATCCGATGACGGGCTCCGACGCGAGGGCCTTGCAGGCCTCGGCGATGTCGCGCTCGTGGTCGACGATGCGGATTTCGCCCCCGAACTCGATGGCCGGCAGAGCGGCCGCCTCTTCGTTGCTGATTTTGTCCGTAAAGTTGTTGACTGTGGTCATCCCGATGTGAATGTTCCTGCAAAATTACGGAATAATTTTCAATATCCCGCCCTTGTCGCCGACGATTTTGCCCTCTTCGAGCAATTCGCGGACGACGCGGGCCAGCCGTTCCGGCGTACAGGAACATCCGGCGGCAAGTTCCCGCGGATCGGCCGGCGAGGCGGCCAGACGCCGCAGCACCGTATTCCGGAGGTCGAGGTCGGATTCCTTCTTCGGGGCGGCTTCCGCCGGCTGCGGGGCCGCATCCGACGCATGTTCTGCCGCCCGTGCGGCCCGTTTCCGGGCCAGGCACACGTCGCAGATCCCGCACGGTGTCGGCGTCTCGCTCCCGAAGTAGCGTTCCAGCACCGTACTCCGGCACTCCTCCTCGTTGGCGGCGTAGGCGAGCATCCGCTCGAAGCGCTCGCGCATCAGCTCCTGACGTCGGCGGTAGGTCTCCGGCGCAATGTAGAGGTCGGCGCGCGGCAGCCGCTCCTCGTTCATGAAGAGGATCGGCGAGCGGTTCGACGGGATGTAGCGGATCACGCGCAGCTGCCAGAGCTGTTTGAGCAGCTCCTTCACACGCTCCACCGAGTAGCCGCTCCACGTTGCGAGTTCTCCTTCGTCGATGGGGCGGAAATCGGAGAAAACGCCGTTGTAGAGCCGCAGCAGCGTGCGGATGAAGTGGTCCAGGTCGTCGCGTTTCACGCGCAGCTTGTAGAGCTCGTCGCGGCTCACGCAGAACATCACCCGCGCCGGATTGTCCTGTGCGTCGGTGAGCGTCATGTAGCCATTCTGTTGGAGCAGTTTCAGGGCGCTCTGCACGCTCCCCGGATAGAGGTGCTCGCGGGCGCAGAAGTCCGAAAGGTTGAACAGGTAGGCATTCTCGCCCCCTTCGCCGATTCCGATTTGCAGGTAGGAGCAGATCCGTTCGTAGATCTCCTTGATCCGGTCCAGCGGCGGGAACTCCTGTTCGAAGCGCCGCACGATGCGCCCCTCGTCGTCGGAGGCCACCAGCAGCAGCGCATAGGCCCGTTTTCCGTCGCGCCCGGCGCGCCCCGCCTCCTGATAGTAGTTTTCCAGCGAGTCGCACATCGTGTAGTGCACCACGAACCGCACGTCGGGCTTGTCGATCCCCATGCCGAAGGCGTTCGTCGCCGCCATCACCCGCACCTTGCCTGCGAGCCACTCCTCCTGACGCAGCGCGCGCTCGGCATGTCCCAGTCCGCCGTGGTAGGCTGCCGCCGGAACCCCCTCCGTGCGCAGAAACTCCGCGAGTTGTTCGGCGCCGTCGCGCGTCCGCGTGTAGACGATTCCCGATCCGGGGACGTTGTGCAGCAGGCGCAGCAGCTGACCCTCCTTGTCGTCCGTGCGGCGGACGCTGTATGAGAGGTTGGGCCGGGCGAAACTGCTCCGCACGATGTGCGGCTCGGGGAATTTCAGGTGACGCATGATGTCCTCGGCCACGGGCTGCGTCGCCGAGGCCGTGAGCGCCAGCACCGGAACCCCCGGCAGGCGTTCGCGCAGCTCCGCGATCCGCAGGTACGAGGGCCGGAAGTCGTAGCCCCACTGCGAGATGCAGTGCGCCTCGTCGACGGCGATCAGCGAGACGTTCATCCGCACGACCCGCAGCCGGAAGGCTTCGGTCGCCAGCCGCTCGGGCGCCACGTAGAGGAACTTCACGTCGCCGTAGACGCAGTTGTCCAGTGCGATGTCGATCTGCCGCGTCGAGAGCCCCGAGTGGATTGCCGTGGCCCGGATGCCGAGCCGCCGCAGCCGGTCGACCTGGTCTTTCATCAGGGCGATGAGCGGCGTGACGACGATGCACAACCCGTCGCGGGCCATCGTCGGGACCTGGTAGGTCAGCGACTTCCCGCCGCCGGTCGGCATCAGCGCCAGCGTGTCGCGTCCGTCGAGCACCGCGCGGATGATCTCCTCCTGCGTGGAGCGGAACGTCGTGAAGCCCCACCAGCGGCGCAGCACCTCGTAAATATGCCCGTTTGCGGATTCCATATCCACAAAGGTAGGAAAATTTGGGCGGTTCGGAGAATTTTTCCTATTTTTGCACCGACCGCAGCATTCGGATCATGAGAATACGTCGGGAATACAGCGTGCGCGAACTGGCCGGGGAACACGTCGTCGTGGTTCCCGCACCCGAGGGTGCCGGTCTCACGCGGATCCTTGCACTCAATGCCTCGGCGCTCTACCTGTGGGAGGAGTTGCAGGGGCGGGATTTCTCGCCCGAAGAGGCCGCACGGCTCCTCATGGCACGCTACGACGTCGCGCCCGATGTCGCGTGCGACGACGCCCGGCAATGGATCGAACGGCTGACGGACTGCGGAATCATCGAACCATGACGTGGAAACGCTGCATAGCTCTGGTGCTCTGTGCACTCTACCTCTCGGCTACGGTCGGGACGGCGCTGGCGTCGTTGACCTGCAAGTGTCCGGGCATGAAGGCCCCGGTTGCGCATCTCTGCACCGGGCACTGCCATGCCGGGCCGGAGACCGGAATGGTGTCCGGAGCGGAGACTTCGTGGAAAAACAACGCTGTCTCCGGGGCGGAAAGCCGCACGGTGGAGGATCGCACGGAGGAACCGGAGGCCTGTTGCGACGTTTGCCCCGGGTGTGCGCTGCGTGCCTGCTGCGGGTGTGATCTCCACTCCATCGAAATCAATCTCTACACGGCGTCGCACTCCGACGACAGCGAGAAATACGTCCGTTGCATCGTCGCGGAGCTCCCGCCCTCGATGGCGGCCGAATGCGTTCAGCCCCTCTCTTTTGCTGTCTCATCCGGAAACGAAATCCTGCGCAAACAGCCGCTTCCGCAGGACGTTGTTCTGTCGATCCGGGGGTTGAGAGCCCCGCCGGCTCTGGCGTAGCGTTCCGGGCCGCTCCGAAACCTTTGCTTGCCCCGCTGTGGCGGGGTCTGAATGGAGCCTTCCCCCGTTTTGTATCTCGCCCTTGTTTTCGTTGAATGACCGGTTGCATACGGTCGCTCTTCTGGACAAAATGAACAGCAGCCACTGTGAAGCAATTCTTTTGAAGCACGGTATTCGTCCGACGGCCGTCCGTATCCTCTTGCTCGAAGTCATGGAACGCTTCGAGCATACGTTCAGTCTCGCCGACCTCGAAACGGAAGCCGATACGCTCGACAAATCCTCGATCTTCCGATCGCTGGCTCTCTTTGCCGAGCACCATCTGCTGCATGTCGTCGAGGACGGCAGCGGCGCCACGAAGTATTGCCTCTGTCACAACGATCACGCATGTCGGATCGAGGAGCTGCACTGCCATTTCCATTGCGAGGTCTGCGGGAAGACTTTCTGCCTGGACGATGTCCATGTCCCCGTGATTCATTATCCCGCTGGATATGAAGTCCGGGAAATCAACTATCTGGTCAAGGGACGTTGTCCCGCCTGCCGCTCAAAGAACTGAATCTTCGGATTCCACCATGCGCTTTTGCAATCGGGTTGCAATTGCGGTGCGTTATCTTTGCCGGCGAAACAAAACCGAACATTTCATGGAAAAACTGCATTGTATGATGGCGTTCTGCGCCATCCTGCTGGGGCTCGGAAGCTCCCGTGCCCAGGACCTGCGCGGCGTGGTGCGCGATGCCGACAACCAGCCGCTCGTCGGTGCCTCGGTCTACTGGGCCGGCACGACCATCGGCGCAAGCACCGATGCCGAAGGGGCCTTCCTGCTCCACCGCGTCAGGGGGTATGACCGTCTCGTGGCGTCGTACCTCGGTTATGTCAACGACACGATCCGCGTCGAGACCGGCGCCGAACGTCTCGAATTCGCCCTCCGCGCCGAAGGCGTCGCGTTGGAGGATGTCGTCGTCGAGGGCAACCTCCAGGGCAACTTCGTCAAGCGCGACGGAATCATGAAGGGCGAGATGATCTCCTTCGCGGGCCTCTGCAAGATGGCCTGCTGCAACCTCGCCGAATCGTTCGAAAACTCCGCGTCGGTAACCGTCGGGTACAGCGACGCCATCTCCGGAGCCCGGCAGATCAAGATGCTCGGGCTGGCCGGAACCTACACCCAGATCCTCGACGAGAACCGCCCGATCATGCACGGATTGAGCGCCCCCTACGGGTTGAGCTATACGCCCGGCATGTGGCTCAACTCGATCCAGGTCTCGAAGGGCGTCGCCTCCGTCACCGCCGGGCATGAGGCCATCACCGGGCAGATCAACCTCGAACACCGCAAGCCTACCGATGAGGAGCGGCTCTTCCTGAACCTCTACCTCGACGACGAACTGCGCCCCGAGGTGAACCTCTCGTCGGCATTCCCCGTGACGAAGGACAAGAAACTCACGAGCGTCGTCCTGCTCCACGGCTCGATGGACACCGACGTGCGCCGGATGGACCACAACGACGACGGGTTCCGCGACCTGCCCCTCTCGGACCAGATCAACGTGGCGAACAAGTGGCTCTATGCCGCCGACAACGGCACGCAGATCCGCTGGGGATGGAAGTTCGTGCAGGAGAACCGTCTCGGCGGCATGCTCGGCTACAAGAACACGGCGGACATGCGCGACGCCATGCGCGACGACTGGGACTGGACGCAGACCGATGAGAAAATGCCCCTCTACGGGTCGCACATCCGCAACCGCAACGCCAACGCCTACTTCAAGGTCGGCATGCCCGTGGGACCGGCCGTCTACGACGCCGACGAGCAGGACGAGATGCGTTCGAACCTCGCCTTCGTGGCCGATTACGACCATTTCGGCGAGGACGCCTACTTCGGGCTGAACGATTACGACGGAAGCCAGAACTCCGTGGCGCTGAACCTGATGTACAACCACTACTTCACCTACCGCTCGTCGCTGATCTTCGGCGTCCAGGCCCATCTGGACTATTACCGTGAGGGGCTGCTGAACCGCACGCCCTGGATCGCGGATTTACAGGAGGGCGATTTCGACCTCGACCGCAACGAGCGCGAAGCCGGCGCCTATGCCGAGTACACCTATGCCGTCAAGGAGAAGTTTTCGATCGTGGCGGGCATCCGCGGCGACTACAACGACTGGTGCGACCGCTTCTTCGTCACGCCCCGCGGCCATCTGAAATGGAACATCACCCCCTCGACCACCTTCCGTGCCTCGGCCGGGCTGGGATACCGCATGACGAACCTTATCACGGACAACATCGGCGTGCTGGCTACGGGCCGCGCCATCCGTCCCGTGACCTTCCGCGACGGGCTGCCCGTCGACGGGCGCTTCGCCGACATCGACCGCATGGAGAAGGCCCTCACCTTCGGCGGAAGCCTCACCCAGACCTTCGGACTCGTGGAGCCGGGCGACGCGACGATCAGCGTCGACTACTTCCGCACGCAGTTCTACAACTCGGTGGTCGCCGATCAGGAGATGTATGCCGAGCAGCTCGTCTTCTACAACACCGACGGGCGTTCCTACACCGATACCTATCAGATCGACTTCTCGTGGTCGCCCGTCGAGCGGCTCGACATCTTCGCCACGTTCCGCTACACGGACAGCGAGATGACCATCCGCCGGGCGGACGGCACGTCGGCACGGGTCGAACGGCCGCTGGTCAGCCAGTACAAGACGCTGCTCAACATCCAGTATGCCACGAAGTTCCGCCGCTGGACGTTCGATGCCACGGCCCAGTTGAACGGCCCGGCCCGCGTTCCCCGCTTTGTCGATAATGGTACCGGAACGCTTCTTCCTGATTATGATAATTATTCGCCGCGCTACCCGATGTTCTACGCACAGGTGAGCCGCAAGCTGGGCAAGTTCGATCTCTACGTCGGCTGCGAGAACATCGCCGACTACATCCAGAAGGATCCGATCCTCAATGCGCAGAATCCCTACTCGGCGGCCTTCAACTCGATGAACGTCTGGGGACCTCTGATGGGCCGCAAGTTTTATATCGGTATGCGGCTCAACATTTATTAAAACAGGAAATTACCTTAAAACAACGGAATAGATGAAAAAACTGCTGATGGTATGCCTGGCGCTCGTGATGGGCGCGGGCATCGCAACGGCGGCAAAGCCCGCCCAGAAAAAGATCGTCACGACGGTCTTCGCAACCGACATCGACTGCGAACACTGCGTGCAGAAGATCATGAACAACGTGCCGTCGCTCGGCAAGGGGATCAAGGACGTGCGGGTCGACCTGCCGAAAAAGGAGGTGACGGTCGTTTACGACGCCTCGAAGAACAACGACGAGAACATCGTCAAGGGCTTTGCGTCGCTCAAAGTCAAGGCCGAACCCAGGAGTGTCCGGGAGTCCGGCACCGGAAAATAGCCGGAACGGATCGGGACGGGAGTTTTGCGCTGCCCGCCCCGAAGGGTTGTTATCGAAAGCCGGAGGGCCCCCATGCGGGGGCCCTCCGGCTTTTATTGACAGCTCATGTCGAGACGGACCGATGCCTTCCGGTCGGTGGAGGGTGTGCTTTTTTGCCGCGGAGCACATCCTGCCACCTCGCGGCGGGTCACTCCATCGGCCGGATGCGGACCTCGGTGATGCCTTCCAGCTCGCGGGCCAGACGTTCGATGTCGGTCTTCTCCTCCACCTCCCCGTAGTGGTAGGGGTAGAAGATCGCCGGCCGCAGGATCTTCACCGCCTCGACAGCCTGGTCGACGGTCATCGTGTAGGGCTGGTTCACCGCCAGAAACGCGATATCGATGTTTTTCAGGCTCTTCATCTCCGGTGTCGGCTCCGTGTCGCCCGAGAGGTAGATGCGCGTGCCGCCGATCGTCAGCACGTAGCCGCAATCCTCCCGGTCCTTCGGATGGAATTGCAGGTGTCCCGGCGTCGTATTGTAGGCCGCCACCGCCTCTACCTTCACGTAGTCGCGCGGCAGGGCCACGCTTCCCGGACGCATCGTGTGGCAGTTCATCTCGAACGCTTCGGCCGATGTCCGGTCGCAGACGATCTCCGTGTCCGGGGTCAGGATCCGATCGACGGCCGCCACGTCCAGATGGTCGTAATGCGAGTGGGTGATCAGCACCACATCCGCCTTCGGCAGCGAGCCGTAATCCGCATTCGAACCGACGGGATCGACGTAGATCGTCTTCCCGCCGATGGTCAGCGACAGCGAGGCGTGTTTGAAGAAATGAAATGTGATCTCTGTCCCGTCGCGTGTCGTAAGCGTATCCGACGGGTATTCGGGGGTCTTCGCATGGCCGCATCCGAAAAGGGAAAACAGTGACATAATCGTTATGAAATAAGTTCTCATGGTTGTTCGATCCGGAATCCGACGATCCGGGTCCGGTTGCTCAACAACCGCAATCCGAAGTAGCCGTCCCCTTCGCCGGGGGCGAGTTTGCGGGAGAAGAGCTCCTCGCCGTTCACGGAGTAGGACGTACGGTCGCCGGTGACGGCGATCTCGATTCGCAGCGGGCGGTTGGCGACCAGCAGATGTCCGGCATCGGTGTATTCGCCGATGAGCGGTTTCACCTCGTCGGCCGGGGCTCCGAAGCGCTGCCCGTAATAGCGGCGGAAGCGTGTCGTGCTGTTCTCGTTCCCGCCATAACCCACATAGAGAAGGTCCAGCGAGTTGTAGCGTGCAAAGATCCCGCCCCGCCACTCCGACCGGGCAAAGAAATCCTCCGCATGCTCCGGGTCCGACGCCGCCCAGAAGCAGTTCAGGTCCGCCAGCCGGTCGTGCGGGCCGCCCTCCACGAGCACCGTGGCCTCATAGACGATCCGATAGCTGCCCCGCAGCGGCGTTGCGTACCACAGGGTCAGACCTGCCGGAGCCGTGATTTCCAGCGTGTCTCCACGCTCGGCCAGCGTTGCGCCGCCCGTTTCGTCCTCGGCGATCCAGGTCGCGGAGCCGCCGCATCCGACCGTCAAAACGGCTGATAGGAGTATTGCGAATCGTTTCATCGTGGAATAAAGATACGATTTTATCGCGAAATGTCCAAATTCCCGGGCCGTCCGCGAAAAAAATCGTACCTTTGATCCGGAGGGATTATTTTTTTGTCTCCGGATGCAGTAAATCCCTCCGGAGTGCGTTTATAGGAAAAGTTTAACCGACAACATCTCATGAATCGAATTTTTGCTATGCTGACGCTCGGAGCCCTCGCGCTGTCGAGCTGTGTGAAGGAGAACGACTCCTACAAGGACCTGCTGCCCGTGCAGCCGGGAATGAACATCTACAACTGCGCCGCCACGCAGAACCGTGTCGCCATGCAGGCTGCCAACGCCGGCATGCGTGTGGCCATCCTGGCCGCCGAGGTCGCCAAGCAGCGCGCCGAAGGGGGAGAAGAGGTTGCCGTGGAGACCGTCGAGGATAACAACGTGTTGATATACAAGAAACTGTTCAACTCGATGACGACGATCGAAACCGTGGAGGAGGGTTATAAACTCACCTTCAACAAGAACTATCCGATGCCCGACTACTTCTACCTCGAAGGGTCGCTGCTGATCCGCACCAACGGTGCGTCGGAACTCACCGAGGGTGCGACGTGGAATGTCGAGATGCAGGATGATTTCAAACTGTACAGCTACTCCTCCTACGGCGGTTCGGAGTCGCAGGTCAACATGGAGGGCGGTACGACCACGATCACGGCCAGTGCCGGCGGTTCCTGTACGATCCGGATCGCCAACATCGCCGCGTCGATCGAGAACGGCAAGTCGGGGGCTTCGAACTGGTCGGGTTCGTTTGTCGTGCGCCCGGCCGATGAGAGCGTTACGCTGGCCTACTCCTCCTGCAAGGGCAAGACCTTCGATGTCGAGGGTTCCGCCGCCGGGGCCTCGCTCTACGCGAATATCTATGGTACGGAGCCCCTGAATCTCTCGTACAGCGTTTCGGAGGGTCAATACGTGGGCTTGCAGATCGTCGACGGTACGGAGGAGGCCAAGTTCACTTCGCCGCTCGATTACGACACCGCGACCTATCCTGCCTCGGATGTCCGCTGCGTCTGGACCAACGGCCAGTACCGGATCTACTACAACGGCTACGTCTATCCGAAGGAGTAACCTGCCGGTTGCCCTGTCGGCATTTGCGGAAAAAGCGGCGGCACCACAAAGTGCCGCCGCTTTTTTGCCTGTGTCGGGATGCGTTGCCGGGGGATTCTGCGATGGGGCCCCTCGCTTTTCCGCCGCTTATTTCCGGCTGTCGAGCCGCAGAACAGAGGGAATGCAGAAGGCGATCACGCCCAGCAGGCAGATGAAACTGCCGGCAATCACGAAGGTGGTCGTCAGTCCCACGCGCTGGGCGAGGAATCCCGTGCTCAACAGCCCGATGATCGAGGGCAGGAGTCCGAAGCTGCGGTAGAGCGACAGCACCCGCCCCAGGAGTCCCGCTTCGATCCGTGTTTGGAGTACCGAGACGAACGAGGCGTTGAAGACGCTGCTCGAAACACCCGCGGCGGCCGTGAAGGCGGCGAAGAGACAGAAGGCCGTCGGCGGCAGCAGCCCCGACAGCAGGAAGGAGGCCCCGACGGTCAGATACATCAGGTTGATCAGCACGATGCGGTTGATGCGGTAGTTGCGGGCGCCCATGATGGCGCCGCCGGCCAGCGCTCCGATGCCCCAGATGATCTCGACGAAGCTCATCTCGCCGGTTCCGCCGCCGAAGTGGTTGAGCGTCATCAGCGGGAAGAGCACCCCTACGGGCATGATGAAGAACCACACGGCAATGGCCAGCCCGAAGAAGCACCCCAGTCCGGGTTGGTTGTGCATGGCCGCGAAGCCTTCGCGGAACTCCCGCCACAGATCCGGATGCCGGGCCGGGCGTTCGGGGTTCGGAATGCGGACGAAGGCCAGCGTCGTGCAGGCGACGAGGGCTCCGAGAACGTCCAGCAGCAGGATGTTGCCGATCGACGTGATGGCCAGCAGCAGAGCTCCCAGGGCCGGGCCCGCGATGTCGGAGAGCGACGAGATCACCTGATTGACGCCGGCGATGCGCGTAAGTTGCGATTGCGGGGCCAGCAACGGCACCGAGGCCTGCATGGCCGGAACGTGGAAGGCCGAACCCACGGAGCGGCAGGCCAGCAGCAGGTAGACGTGCCACAGTTCGGCGGTGCCGAGCCAGAAGAGCACGGCGAGCCCCAGCGTGCAGAGGGCGATGAAACTGTCGGCAAGGATCATCGTGCGCTTGCGGTCCCAGCGGTCGACATAGACCCCGACGAAGAGCCCCAGCACGGCCTGCGGAAGCATCCCGGCGATGGCCGACAGGGTCAGCACCTCGGCCGAACGGGTCTCGATGCTCATCCAGAAGATGATCGCATAGGCGACGATCGAACTGCTGAGGATCGAGATCAGCTGTCCGCTCCAAATGATGGCGAAGGTCCGTTTCCAGTTCTGCATGTCGGTTGAGTGCGTGGGGGAGTGGTTGGGTGGTTTTCGGGGTTCTCGGAGGTGGTTATTTCGGGGGCGGGACTGATCGGGGCTTGTGGTCTTGGTGGCCGGGCCTTGCGCCCCGGGGAGTGAAAAAACGGCGGGCATCCCAGAGGGAGCCCGCCGTGCCAACCCTCGCGTGAAGGGTTATTTAACTGCGTTAACTATTGCCTCGAATGCCTTCGGCTCGTTCATTGCCAGGTCGGCCAGCACCTTGCGGTTCAGGGCGATTCCTTTGGCGTTGAGTTTGCCGATGAATTGCGAATAGGTCATTCCCTGCGCGCGGACCGCGGCGTTGATACGCATGATCCACAGCGAACGGAATGTCCGCTTTTTGAGCTGGCGGTGTGCATAGGCATAGCACAAGCCCTTTTCGACCGTATTTTTCGCTACGGTCCAAACGTTTCCCCTTGATCCAAAGTTGCCTTTGGCAAGTTTCAAAACTTTCTTTCGACGTGCGCGAGACGCAACAGCGTTTACTGAACGTGGCATAATGTAAAAGTTTTTTGAGGACTGCCAGCGATACGGTTCTCCCGTATTCTTCGGGGCTGGTTCATCCCGGTTTGTGAATGTGTTTGCCCTTGCGGGCGGCTATCCGACGCTACCGGTGGATTACTTCACCAGCAGGTTCTTGATCTTGGCCTCGTCGGCCGCAGATACGGTACCCGAATAGCAGAGGTTCCGCTTCTGCTTCGTCGTCTTTTTGGTCAGGATGTGACTGTGATAAGCGTGTTTACGCTTGATCTTTCCTGTGCCGGTGAAGGTAAAACGCTTCTTCGCCGCGGCATTGGTTTTCATTTTCGGCATTGTCGTAAACAGTTAATTAGTTAAACATAGCCTGCAAAAGTACGAATTTTTTCGCTTCCCGCAATCTTTTGCCGCAAAAACTTTGAGAACTCCGCCTTTTTTCGTAATTTGTAGTGGCAAAAAATGTTGCGTCATGAGAATTGGTTGTTGGGGGATCGCATTGCTCGCTGCGGTCGGGGCAATGTCCGGGGGCTGGGCCCAGGAACCCGCGATGCAGACTGTGGGTGTCGAATTGAAAGGGGATACGATGGTTTATCGTGTGGTGCCCGTGCCCATCCGAAGAGGTCCCGGAGGACGGGGCCGGGCCTGGACCGTCGAACAGAAACTCTTCGCCCTGTCGAAATGCTGGATGGAGGTCCACCGCAACTACGCCTATCTGGACCGTTTCGGCGTCGGGCGCTGGGACTCGCTCTACCGGGCCCTGATCACGCCTGCGATGCAGACCCGCGACGATTTGGAGTTCTACCGCCTGCTCGCGGGATTCTACGCTTCGCTGGGGAACAGTCGGACCTATGTCCGCACATTCCGTAATTTCCCGCTTACCTCCATCGGTTACGAAGAGGGGTGGGTACTCCGTCTGATGGATGTCGGGGGGCATGTGGTCGTCTCCGAGGTCTGCGGTGAGAAGGCCGCGATCCTGCCGCCCGGCTCCGAGATCCTCTCCGTGAACGGAAAACCCGTCGGGGAGCGGATCGCGGGGTTGATGCCCTGCATCCCGGCATCGACGGAGCGGACGCGGCGCCGTTGGGCCGTCAGGATCCTGCTGTACGGGCCGGTCGGCACCTCGCATGAGGTGGAGTTCCGCCGCCCGGACGGGTCGGAAGGCTCCGTGCGGCTGGTCAACCCCCGCTATGGCGCCGAACCGGATGTGGATATGCCCTGTGCAGCGCTGCCCGGGTACAGCGGGACGGAGTTGAACGAGAATTTCCGGCTGATGTGGTATCCCGGCGATGTGGCTTATTTGAAGATCGGTTCTTTTGAGTACGGAGAGGCCCAGGCCTTCCGCAACGCATTCCCCGAGATCCGGGCCCGGGCTCGCAAACTTATTCTCGACCTGCGGGATAACAGGCAGGGAATCAATTACACGGCTGCGGAAACCTTCTCCCGCCTGACCCGGGATACGGTTCTTTACGGTCCCGTGTCGCGGTCACGCATCTATGATGCGGCTCTCGCAGCAAGGGGAGCCGGGGCCGAACCTGAGGATACGGTTCGCAACGCCCGCGTGCGGGTCGCCTATCAGCACTACAATGACGAAGCCTTCTCCGAACCCGAACGGGAAGAGTATCGTTTTCCGGAGGAGCGTGACGGGCGGCTGGTTGTCCCGACCGTGATTCTCGTCAACGACGTTACGGCGAACGCCGCCGAAACCTTCGTCGCCTGGGCGTCGTCGCAGTCCCATATCTCGACCGTCGGAGTCGCCACGTCGGGTTCTGCCGGAAAGAAGGTTACGTATGAGGTGCTTCCGGGGCTGCTGTGCGATGTCTGCACCGAGGAGGTGCGCCTCCCCGATGGCAGGGAGTTTGTCGGATGCGGAATTGCGCCCGATGTCGTGGTGGAGAATACGATGCAGGACGTGCTTTCGGGCCGCGATGCCCTCCTGGAAAAGGCGCTCGAAATCCTGCGCGACAAGTAAATCGTCGGGACGGCGCATTCGGAGCGGAAGGAATGGATTTTAAAAGGTGAAACGATGGATATGGAGTGGAATTTACTGGTCCGGTTGTGTGTGGCGGGGTTGTGCGGTACGGTGATCGGACTCGATCGGGAGTACCGCGTGAAGGATGCCGGTTTTCGGACGCATTTTCTGGTGGCGCTCGGCAGCGCCCTGATGATGATCGTTTCGCAATACGGGTTCGAGGAGTTTCTGGCTTCGCACGACGGGCTGCGCCTCGATCCCAGTCGGATCGCCGCGCAGGTCGTCAGCGGAATCGGTTTCATCGGTGCCGGGACGATCATCATCCACCGGCAGCTGGTGCGCGGACTGACCACCGCGGCCAGCCTTTGGGCCACGGCCGGAATCGGTCTGGCGGCCGGAGCGCACATGTATGTCGTGGCGGGCGCCGCGACCCTGCTGACCCTCTTCGGGTTGGAGGTCCTGACGCTCTTTTTCGGCGAGCTGGGGCGCCGCCGCACGATGATCGTCTTCTCGGCTCCGAATCGGGCAACGGTCGATGAGATGTTCGACCGGCTCGAAAGCCGCGACTACTCGGTGATCTCCTATGAGGTGGAGGCGGCGCGGACTCCCGACGGCATCGTACACCGGGCGACGCTGGTCATCCGGGCCAAAGGATCGGCCAAAGAGGAGGAGTATATCGACCTGTTGCGGGCGAATCCCGACATCACGGTCGAGAAGATCGTCTGAACGGAAGTCCAGCGCTAAAAATAGCGCCCCACTTCGGTAAGAATTCCTTCGCGGGCCATGTCGTTTGGATTCGTGCCCGGGACGCCTTCGGGGATCGGCTCGCCCAACTTTTCGAAGAGCTCGGTCCAGAATGCGGGCATCGCACCGTTGGCCGCCCGGAAGTTCATCGGCCGGGCCGGGAAAATGCGTCGGCCGCAGGTGTCGCGGTAGCTCTCCCAAACCAACTCGCTGCAATACAGCCGTCCGTTGTCGGGCCGATAGGAGAAGTCGTAGGGGAGTCCCAGATACTCCTTTGCCCGCTTGACCGACCTTGCAAGCCCTGCCGTGTCGCGCAGCCGCATCACAACGACGCCCGGCCTTCCCTTCACACGCTCCGCCCGGTCCAGAAATTCCTGTAACGGGGTGATCCGCACACCGCCGGGACTTGTGGCTTCCAGTACCGAATCGCTGCCGCCCTCCTCGAAGAATATTGCTACATGCGTGAATGTCAGTTCGTTGTTGTTGTCGGTTGCTTCCGCGATCGCCTCATTCATGGCGGAGCTTCTCCCGACCTGGAACAGAAGATCGCCCGGGAGCGGCTTCGGGTGTTTTGGCGTACAGGCGGCAAGCTCAAAAAAGATACCTATATATAATAGTCGGTGCATGGTTTTCGTTGTGTTTGGATGGGAACAAAGATATTAAAAAATTTTTGGAACTAAACTGCTGATTCATAGAATTCTGACCGGGAGTGCCCCAAAGGGTGGTAAAAAAAGTCCGGAAAATATTTGGAAGTTTGTCCGAAAAGACCTTATCTTTGCACCCGCTTCGACAGAGAAACAGCTCTGAAAACGAAACGAAACAGGTTCTGAAAAATTTTGAAAAAGTTCCGAAATCTTTTGGAGATTCGAAAAAAGAACTTACCTTTGCAGCCGCTTTGAAATCGAAAAAAACGATTCGAAGAAGAAGCAGAAAGGTTCTGAAAAAAGTCGGAAAAATCTTCAAAAAAGATTTGGTGGTTCGGAAAAAAGTCTTTACCTTTGCAGCCGCTTTGAAATCGAAAAACGATTCGAGGAAGAAGCGAAAAGGTTCTGAAAATTTTCTGAAAAAATCTTTCGAAAAGATTTGGTGGTTTGAAAAAGTTGACTTAACTTTGCACCACTTTCCCGCCAAAAAAATGGCGGCGGAACCGCGGCGAAGATCGAAGGATCCGACCCGGCAAAAAGAAAGAAATTGTTCTTATAGTAATATAGTGAACAGCGTTCTTTGAAGTATTTGAGCAGCTAAAAGTTTCCCACTCTCACACGAGAGTGATTTCAAACAATACCTTTGAGATTTGAGCGAAAGATCTATAAACAAAACATTTTTTACAATGGAGAGTTTGATCCTGGCTCAGGATGAACGCTAGCGGCAGGCCTAACACATGCAAGTCGAGGGGCAGCGGGGTTGAAGCTTGCTTCAACTGCCGGCGACCGGCGCACGGG
>NZ_NFHT01000019.1 GCF_002161445.1 Alistipes sp. An66 | reverse complement strand
GGGGTTGCGGGGTTACAGGCGTTTATTTTCAGCGGTAACCCCGCGAGGGCTTCGCCCTTCGAATCCCTCACTTTCCGCCAGCGCGCAATACATGGGCGCGGGATGACAAACGACGGATCCGAAGATCCGTCGTTTGTCTTACCCCCCCCCACGGTCCCCCGAAATGAATCCCTCCCTAAAAACCTCGGACGGAGCGGAATATGATGCGGTGCGTCGACGGAGCGTTGCACATCAAAACGTCGGTCCGACTCCCTTCGGATCCTGCCCTCTCCGTCCTGAAAACTCAAACGAATGCTGCGGAGTCCTGGCAACGCTCCGCTGCCCCTCTTTGAAAGGTAAAAACCGGATGCCCGAGAATCGGATATAATTTGGTGTGCCAAAAAAAAATTAAACAAATTGTCGTTTTTATTACTGATTATTGAAAAAAATGCGTATATTTGGTTGCGTTCTTTAATTAGAAATCCGGATTTGGTATTTTTTTGAAAATCGACGGCTCCCGATTGATGATATGAAATGCGAACGGCTGTTTGTTTTTTTCATCCGTGATGCGTATCTTTGGGCGTCATTTCGGTGGTTGTACAGATTGATTTTTGCAGGATGGTCGAATATTTCGGATGGTGTGAAGGACTGTTCCCCGCTTCTTCGAGCCGGGATCGTGTATACACCACATCTCAATATATGAAGCCTCTGGCAAGATCAAATCCCTACAATACCTTATATATATAAGATGTTGAATTTTTAATAAATGGATGAATGAATTTCGAGGCGCGGGACTGATGCCCCCGGACCTTCGCCCGGACACCGGATCAGAGTTTACGGAATTTCGCGACAAACCGGATTTATTAAACATACTTTTTATGAATATGAAGAAAATCTACTTTTTGCTTTTGGGTAGTCTTTTGATGTGCGGCGGAGCAATGACCTCCTGCACATCGGACGAATCGGGTGGCGGTTCCACCAGTTTGCCTGAAAACACCTTCTCTGTCGGTGATGCCCAGCACAGCATCGCCTCCGTTGTCTATACGGTCGACAAAGACACGAAGGTCTACACGTTCTACTTCTCGCCGACCGGCGGTCTGATGGATCTGGATGCCATGCTGGTGGCTGACGACTACATCAAAATCGTAACCAAGTCTCCTGCCGGCGATTTGGCCGCCTACGACAAGAACGGCTCCGTCAGCTACAAAGGCGCCGAGGTTTCGGTTTCCGAACTGACCGGATCGTCGAGCCTCTATGTTCTCATGGGGTCGGTTTCGACGGTCAAAATGGATCTCAATGTAACCCTTCCTTCCGGAGAACCGCTCGTCGGAAACTACTACGGCTACTGCGTCTATCACTCCGAGGGCGGCGACAGCGGTGAGGTTGAGCAAATCCTCACCCTCACCACGCAGATCTTCGCCCGTTATAAGGGTACGGCTAAGAATGCCGGAACCAACAACTACTTCGTGGCCGTAACGAATACCACCTTCACCCTCGGTTCGACTGCTGATTCGTTCACCCTGACCGACGAAGGTTATGCCCTGGTTCTCGACTTCTACGGTCCGCAGAGTGATAATTGGAAGGATTTCCCGGTCGGAACCTTCACCGAAAGCGATAAGAAGGGTGACCATACCTGGTACTTCGATTACAGCTATGTCCTTCACCGTGACGCGCAGGGCACCGAAACGAGACTGGCGCTGTGCGATGACGTGACGATCCAGCGCGACGGCTCCTCCGACCAGGTGACGATCACTACCAGGTGCCTCGATGCCGAGTATAATAAGGAGTATGATATTAGCTTTACGGGAGATCTGCGTATGGCTAACGGCACGATCGAATCCTACTTGCCCATGTACGAAGACAATATCGAATTCGAAGGCTATTCTTGCGTGTATGCTTATTATATGGGCGATATCTATTCTACGGGCAGCGGTCTGGTGTCGCTTACGTTCAATGACTTCAAGTGGGATAATCGGGAAAACGGCGGTTACTCTGCCACGATACTCCTTTGCGGCCGGAAATTCAATGACAAGAGAGAAGTTACAATTGTGGAGGGACCCTATACAGCTTCCAGTACTTACTCCCAGCAGGGAACCTGGCGGACGGGATATGACGATTTTAGTCTTAGCTGGTTCGGTTTAGTAATCCCCGGCGGTACCTATGTCTCTTATCGCCCCGATGCGGCGAACAACCAGCATGACCGCTACGCCTATGGCGCATCCGGTGAGATTAATGTTTCCAAAGTTGAAAAGGGGTACCGGATCGAATTCGATCTGATCTCGGCCCCCGGATTCAGCGTCAAGGGATTCTACGAAGGTCCTATCGATCTTGATGACATATCGCAGGACGAACGGGACGACGGCTCGTCGACGCTGGAATCCGACCTGGATCTGAATTTGGAGAAGTTCGATCGTGCTTACTGCTATCCGCAGACCGAAATCTACTTCGGAGACGCAGGTTATAAGACGCTTGACTATATCACGTCGGCAAATCCGGGCGGTGAAGAGAGCGGATTCCAAATTATCGAGATCGGCAATTCCGGCATGTTCCGTCGTTCGAAGCCGGGAACAATTCCCGAGACCGATGTCTTCCAGATTGAACTCCTCGTCAAACCGGGAACCGACGGCCAAATTACGCCGGGAGTTTATCCCATCACCGAAAACCGTTACCCCGTCCGCTTCAAACCGGGTGTCAGCCCGCGCGGATACATGCATACGAACGGTGCATTGGGTACCCGCTGGGAGAAAGTCGTCGAGGCGATCGGAAACCGGTGGGACGACGAAAATAACAATGGGATACAGGATCCCGGTGAAGTTAAGGAAAATGTACCTGTCGGAGAGCCGACGCTCGGAGGATACGCCTGCGTCTATGCCGGCACCGTGACGGTGGAGAAGGTCGAAGGCAAGGGCGACAATTACTTCAAATTCACAATCGACGGCGAGGATGTCTTGCATCACAAGATCCGGGGCTCGTGGGAAGGCCCGGTTTACCAAAAGGTTGATTCGGGTCAAGTCGGTGAAGACGGTAAGCCCATCTATAATGAAGTACCCGTCGTTTCGTCCGGCTATGAGTTCCCTGCCACCACTACGAGTTCGGCTGCCGGACGCCTGTCGGCCCGAAAACTGACGCCCGAACGCCTGTCGGCCATGTCGTCGGCCGAAAGGGATCAGGTCCTTTCGACCCTCGGGGCTCGGCGTATTGACAATGCTTCATTCAGATAATCCAAATCTGTAAATCGTATGGAAAGGCGCGGGGTACATCCCCGTATCCCGCGCCTTTTGTATCTCAATCCAATCATAAAAAACATCACCATGAAACAATTCTATTCTACAGGTCTCCGTCTCTTGTCGTGGACGGCTCTGTGTGCAGGCGTGATTACTTCATCCTGCAAGAAGGACGACAGCAACAATGGCGGTGGCGGTGGCGAACCTACCCCTCCTCCCGTAACGCTGAATGACCAGATTGAATACAATGGAGGCGATCTGATCGACATCAAATCGGCCGTTTATGCGGTCGATGAGGAGAATGCCAACCTCTTCACCTTCTATCTCTCGCCGACCGAAGGCATCAAGACAGTCAAGGAGATGGAGGCTGCCGACGACTATCTGAAAGTCATGGTCGAAGAGCCCGCCGGAACGGTGGATACCAAAAACCAGCTCTTCTCGATCGACTATGAGGATATCTCCGTGTCGAAGACCAGC
Source organism: Alistipes sp. An66 (assembly GCF_002161445.1). Taxonomy (GTDB): domain Bacteria; phylum Bacteroidota; class Bacteroidia; order Bacteroidales; family Rikenellaceae; genus Alistipes; species Alistipes cottocaccae. The sequence continues at coordinate 50,449 of NZ_NFHT01000019.1, read as the reverse complement.
ATGGTCGGCTATGCCAATGTCAACCTTTCGGTCAATCTGCTGGAACAAACCTCGCATCTGGTGCTCTACGTCGATGTGAAGACCGAAAGCGGCAAGACGCTGCTGGCCCGTTACAACAACACCTGCACGCTCTACAAACTGCCGACGCTCAACAACCAGTACGGTATCGACGATCAGGCTACGAAGATCGGCAGCGTGGTGGAATATGTCGATTTCGCAGCCGGAACCACAACCTACTATGTCTATGAGAAGGAGGGTGTGACGGCTCCGTCGGAGGAAACTCCCGCCGGTCTGACGATTCGGCTCGCCTCGGATTTCGATCCCAAGCAGATTGTCAACGGACGTCTCGTTGCCGATTCGAAACTGGAAATCGACTTCTCGACGGACGACATGCAGAAGGTTTCGGTTCAGAGCGGTACGTTCCAGAGCGCACCCGGGATGGCTGGTATGCTCACGTTGCAGAAGGATCGTACCGATATCTCGAAACTCAACGTGAAACTCGATATCAAGGGTGCCGACCAGCGCCTGCGCGCCAACTATAACTATGGCTCGATCAGTGCCGGTTACAAGAGTTCGGACCACCTGAAAGTTTCCGTTACAGATGACGCTGTCATGGACGGAGACTTGACGGAACTTTTCAACTACTTCCAGGGCGGTGTTCACCAGTTTGCATTCGGTATTCCTGCCACCGATCCCGAGGAGCCCAAGGAGGGTGTTGCCGCACTGACGACCGGCCGCTATGCCGTGCAGATCAATGTGGCTGAAGCCAATCTGGGCAAGACGTTCGATCTGGCAACCAATAAGGATCAGCTCGGTCTGTTTGTCTATGATTATGAGACTTATAAAACCTATGATGCTTCGAAGATGGATGTTACGGGTACGGTTCGTGTAATCGATGCCGGATCGAATAACTATTATTTGAGTGTCGACGCCGTATTCCAGGATGGCCCGACGGTCAAGGCCGAGTGGTTCGGTTCCGTGACGGCGGAAAATTCTGCCTTCGCCGAGATTCTTACTCCGGTTGAGCCGTTCCGTCCGAAGATTCAGGTTTGCCGGCCTGATGGCTCGACGATTATAGATTGGACTATTGCTAATGTGCAGGTTCGTCACGAACCTAACTATTCTATTGGAGGAGGTGAGAAGACTTCGGCTTATTTTTTCTATTTTGTCAAAGAAGGTGTGTCTTCTGTTGACTCTCCTATACTTACTCCATTCTTGGCTGTTAATGATGATAATCTGTTGTGTGACATTGCAAATATGAAGGACAAGGCAGATTTGAAGTGGCAGTTTAAGTTTACTTATCAGAGTGGCGAGAAGCTTCTTTATGCAGGAGAATATGGGCATCCAGCACCTTATACGGCGAGAACACCAGATGAAAGTAGTCTTTCGATTCAGAAGGATGGTACGCAGTGGAAGATCACTTTCCAGATGAAGGATTGGGGCGTTTTGCAATATGGTTCTCCGAATCCGACAGGAACGAATAATACATTAGTCATTCAGTGGGAAGGTCCTCTGACCAAGTATTCGGGGTACAAGACGAATGACCTTGAAGACTCCTTCTACGGAAACTGATGCTCTGTCAAGATTTTGAAAATTAAAGATTGATACCCTCCCTGAACCGGGCCCGGATCCTGGAACGATCCGGGCCCGAGTTGGGAGAAAACCCCTTTGCCGTGTAATGCGAGCCTCGACGTGAGGACGCCGGCAATCTACATTTCCGAGCCAAAACTCAAATTTATTGTATGTTGAAAAAATTCCTCTTTACGCTATCGGTCGCTTTGGGACTTTGTCTGGCGGTACTCGCCCAGCAAATCCAGGTGACCGGAACGGTCAAGGACCCTGCCGGAAATCCGGTAGCCGGTGCCACCATCCTGATCGAAGGCACAACTTCCGGTACCACGACCAATGCAGACGGCGGTTATTCCATCTCGGCTTCTCCGAATGCCACGCTCCTCGTCTCATTCATCGGATTCCAATCCCAACAAATCGCCGTCGCCGGGAAAACCCGTATCGACATCTCTCTCAAAGAAGATTCGCAAGCCATCGACGATGTGATCGTCGTCGCCTTCGGTACCGCCAAGAAAGAGGCTTTTACCGGCTCGGCTACCGTCATCAAATCCGATGACATCGCCAAATCACAACAGTCCAACGTCGCACAGGCCCTTGCCGGTAAGGTCGCCGGTGTGCAGTTGACCAATACCTCCGGTCAGCCCGGACAAAGCCCCGATATCCGCATCCGCGGTTTCAGCTCGCTCAACGCCGGCAACGGCCCGCTGTGGATCGTCGACGGCATGCCTTACTCGGGCGACCTGAACAACTTAAACCCCAACGATATAGAGTCCATGACCGTCCTCAAGGACGCCGCGTCGAACGCCTTGTACGGCGCCCGCGGTGCCAACGGAGTCGTCATGATCACCACCAAAAAGGCCAAATCGAAGGATGCCGTCATCTCGTTCGATGCCAAATGGGGTGTCAACTCCCGCGCCGTCAAGGACTACGAATACATCAAGAACCCCGCACACTTCTATGAAGTGCACTACGGCGCCCTGAAACGCTATTACCTCGACTCGGGTATGAGCGAAATCCAGGCCCACTCGCTCGCCAATCAGAACCTCGCCGCCTCGGCCAACGAAGGGGGGCTCGGATATATGATCTACACCCTCCCGGAAGGTCAGGAGTTCATCGGTATCAACGGAAAGGTCAATCCCCTGGCTACCCTCGGACGTCGCGTCGTCTATGAAGGCCAGGAGTATTACATCCAGCCCGACGACTGGACCGATGCCGCGTTCAGACACTCCCTGCGTCAGGAGTACAACATCAGCATCTCCGGATCGACGGAAAAGGCGTCGGTCTACGCTTCGGTGGGCTACCTCGACAACGAAGGTATCGCCTACAACTCCGACATGCAGCGTTTCACCTCCCGTCTGAAAGTCGACTATCAGGCCAAAAAATGGCTGAAAGTCGGTGCCAACGTCAACTACGCCCGGTTCAACTACAACCAGATCGACGACGGCGGTGCCAGCAACAGCTCCGGCAACGTCTTCGCTTACACGACGACCGTCGGCCCGATCTATCCCCTCTATATCCGTGACGGCGAAGGCAACATCCGATATACGGAGGACGGAATCATGATGTACGACTACGGAAGCGGCGATAACGCCGGTCAGGAGCGTTCGGTCTTCACCGACAGCAACGCCCTCTCGGATTCGCGCCTCAATACCTCGCAGGCCGAAGGAAACGCCTTCAACGGTACGGGATTCTTCGACATCACCTTCCTCAAGGATTTCAAGTTCACGTTCAATGCCGGCGTCACGCTCGACGAAACCCGCTCCACGAGCATTCTCAACCCCTATTTCGGCCAGTACAAGGGCGAAGAGGGTCTGATCTCGAAGGGGCATGCCCGTCAGTTCGAGTACAATACGCAGCAGATCCTCAACTATACCAAGCAGATCGGCAACCACAACGTCAACGTCATGGTGGGTCATGAGTACTACAACGCCCGCAGCTATTCGATCTCGGGCAGCAAGAGCCACATGCTTACGCCCGACAACGACGAGCTCTCCGGTGCCATCATCGACAAACAGAGCGCAGGATCGTCGCGCGGCGAGTACAACAACGAAGGTTACTTCGCCCGCGCCATGTACGACTACCAAAGCAAGTACTTCTTCTCCGCGTCGTTCCGTCGCGACGCCTCTTCGCGCTTCCATCCCGACCACCGCTGGGGTAACTTCTGGTCCCTCGGCGGCGCCTGGATCCTGACCCGCGAGAACTTCCTCGCCGGAACCCAGAACTGGCTCGACAACCTCAAATTGAAGGCCTCCATCGGTTCCCAGGGTAACGACAACATCGGAAATTTCCGGTACACGAATACTTATACCATCGAAAACGCGAACGGTGAAGTTTCGACCGTCTTCAACTCGAAGGGCGCCGAAAACATCACCTGGGAGACCAACTCCAACTTCAATGCCGGTGTGGAATTCAGCATCTTCCGCGGCATGCTCTCCGGCGGCGTCGAGTACTTCCTCCGGAAAACCACCGACATGCTGCTCTCGTTCCCCGTACCGCCCTCGCAGGGTTACTCGTCCTACTATGCCAACGTCGGCGACATGCGCAACAGCGGTATCGAAATCGAGCTGAACTACACGCCCATCCGCACCGACAACATCATCTGGGACATCAACCTCAACATGACCCACCTGCGCAACAAGATCACCATGCTGCCCCAGGAGCGCCGCAACAAGGTCGTCGAAGGGTATCAGGGTTATGTCAGCGGTACGACCTTCTTCGGCGAAGGACTCCCGATGTACACCTTCTATTTGAAGAAGTACGCCGGCGTATCGGACGAGGGTAAATCCATGTGGTACATGGACGAGCTCGACGAAAACAACCAGCCCACCGGCCGCCGCGTCACCACGACCGAATATGCCAAGGCTTCGGACTACCTCTGCGGCAACCCGATCCCCGACCTCTACGGCGGTTTCGGCACCTCGCTGAACTTCTACGGCTTCGATCTGAGCGTGGCCTTCACCTATCAGATCGGCGGTCTGGCCTACGACTCCGGTTACGCCGCAGCCATGTACTCCCCGGCCAACAAGTCCACCGGTATGAACTGGCACAAGGATATTCTCAACGCCTGGACGCCCGAAAACTCCTCGTCGAATATCCCCCGATTGCAGTACGAGGATCAGGATCAGAACGCACAGTCCGATCGTTTCCTGCTCGACGCCAGCTACCTGAACTTGCAGAACATCAACTTCGGATATACCGTTCCGTCGAAAATCACCCAGAAGTTCGGCATCGGCAAACTCCGTATTTATCTCGCCTGCGAAAACGTTTATTACTGGTCCAAACGACAGGGCTTCGATCCCCGTTATTCCTACACGGGAGCTACCTCCCAGGCCAACTACTCCCCCGTGCGCACGATCTCGGGCGGTATCAATATCCAGTTCTAAACGCTTAAATATGAACATACTATGAAAAATATCTTGAAAATATCGATCGCAAGCCTTGCCGCGGGTCTTTTCGCTACCGGCTGCATCAAGGATGCGGTTCCTACGGATGTCGCCATCGAAAGCCAGGTGTCGCTCGAAACGACGATCCGGGGAATCCCTGCCGCACTGGTCAAGGCCGGATCGGCCGGGTATGCCGACCAAGGTGCAGCCTGGGACTTCTCGCTGCCGGCCATCCACCTCGCTACGGAATCCATGACCGGCGACCTCGTCGTGACGGGTAATATCAGCTACGACTGGTTCTCGCAGTGGGGAACCAATACCGCTCTCGGCTCCGATTATGCCGTCGGCGCCCTCACCTGGGACAACTACTACACGTGGATCATGATGGCCAACAGCGTGATCAGCCTTATTGATGCCACGGACTTCTCCGCGCTCGATGCGTCGAAACGCTCCTATCTGGGCTTCGCTTACGCCTACCGTGCCATGTTCTACTTCGATCTGGTGCGTCTCTATGAGTTCAAGGAGAATACGGTGACCAAGGCTCCGGAGCTGCTCGGTCTCGGCGTGCCCATCGTCTTGCCCGAAACCACCGAGGCACAGGCCAAGAACAACCCCCGCGCCAAGGTGGACGACATCTACGATCAGATCATCTTCCCCGACCTGGAAAAGGCCGAAACGCTGCTCTCGACCTATACGGCTCCCGACAAGTATTCGCTCAGCCTGGCATTCGTCTACGGTATGAAGGCCCGTGCCTATCTCGAACGCGGTACGGCCAAGAACGATGCCGGAGACACCGGGGCTGCTGCCGAGGCTTACAAGTCCGCAGCGGAGTATGCCCGCAAGGCCATCACCGCGAGCGGTTGCACGCCGCTGACCCAGGAGCAGTGGGAGGATCCCGTCAACGGATTCAACAACGCCGAGTCGAACAATGCCTGGATCTGGGGTCTCGCTCTTCCGAGCGAAAGCGTCTCGCCGCTCTTCTGCTTCACGGCGCACATGAGCTGCGAGAACGACTGGTCCGACTACCAGGCCGGCCGCGGTATCAACCGGAACCTCTACAACAGCATCTATCTTCGGGATTTCCGCCGCCATTCGTGGCTTGATCCCGACCGGAACAGCTATGCCTACAAGAGTGCGCGTCCCGACAGCAAGAAGTATTTCGCCGACGCTCTGGCCGATTACGCCAACATCAAGTTCCGTCCGGCACAGGGCGCCTACAAGGATTACAACGTAGGTGGTGCCGCCGACCATTGCTGCATGCGCGTCGAGGAGATGTACTTCATCGAAGCGGAGGCTACGGCCCAGGCCGGCAACTTGCAGGAGGGTATTCGTCTGTTGAACGACTTCATGACCACCTACCGCATGACCGACGGTGCGAAGTATGACTGCTCGGTTAAGGTGGGGTCGTCGCTCGAAAACTTCGTCAACGAACTCATGCTCCAAAAACGAATCGAGTTCTGGGGCGAAGGTATCGTGATGTTCGACATGAAACGCCTCGACATGTCCAGCAAACGCGGATATGTCGGCACGAACGCTCCCTCGTCGTACCGGATCAACGTCGACGGACGGGCTCCCTACTGGAATATCGTGATCACCCGCGGTGAAACGCAGAACAACCCCGTCATCGCCACGCAGAACAATCCCGACCCCTCGGGTCTGATCGAGTTGTGGAAGTAATAGCCGGACCGATCTACGAATCGCTTATTACCTCTTAATCATAAATTCAGCGAACAGTGAAGACTCTTAAATATCTTTTGTGGACGTTCCTGGCAGCGGCTTTTGCAACCGCCTGCACGGATGATCCGACCTATACCTCCGGCGCCGAAGAGGACCCGAATACCTACGGGGTTTATTTCCCGACGCAGACTTCACCCACGGAGGTGGAAGTCTCCTCGACTCAGACTCCGGAGATCACCTACAAGGTGTGCCGGACCCGGGCTCTCGAAGCCATTTCGGTTCCCATTGTCGTTTCGACGAGCGAGGAGGGCATCTTCGAACTCGATGACCACATCTTCTTCGGTCCCGGCGAAACGGAAACCGAGTTTACCGTCTCCTTTCCCAATGCCGAGAAGGGTGTGGAGTATACGTGCGACATCCGGATCGAGGATCCGCACTATATCTACGTCTACGGGCCCAAAGCCACGTCGCTCTCCTTCTCGGTCATACGGGCCGACTGGGTGCTCGTGACCAGCGAGGACGGTACGGCTACCAAGGGCAAGTGGCGCGATGACCTTATCAGCAACATTTATAGTACGACAGGCTCCGGTTTCAATCCCAACCCGGAGGTCGAGGTGGAGATCTACGAGCGCGACGACAAACCGGGCCTCTATCGCATGAAGGTCTACAATGCAGCCTTCATGACGGCCCTGTCCGGTTCCTCGAACCTCTCCTATCAGTGCCGTGACCTTTATACGACGATCGACGCCACCAACCCGCAGAAGGTCTACATTCCCTACCAGTCCACGGGACTCGGGCTGTTGACCGCCGACGGCGAGATCCGTATCGCCTCGAACGTTTCGGAAAACTTCTCGATGGACGAATCCACGAGCCAGTATGGAACGATGGAGGATGGAGTCATAACGTTCCCGGTTCAGAGCATCATGCTCGAATTGGAGAAACAGGCCGGAGCCTTCTTCTATGGGAATATTTCGGGTCTGTTGCGCATTCAGATGCCGGGAATCAAGGCCCCCGATTACACGGTGAAACTCACGAAGCATGAGCCTGAAAACGGGGTGGTCGACATCGATGCCGAATTCGTTGCGGATGCCAAAGTGATGAAGTACGCCCTTTACGAAGGAGTTGTCGACGACGGCCAGGCCAGCCTGTATGCCCAGGATCTGGATGCCCAGCGGGACAAGCCCGATACCTTCGACGACTCCATCTCGGCAACGGGGACCATCAAGATTGAAGGTCTCAAAACCGGCAAGTATACACTCGTGGGATGCGTTTATGACGATGAGAAGGAAGGCATGAAGTCCTATGCGTTCGTTTCGTTCGGCTATGTCGCTCCGGGTGAGGAGAAAAAGATCGATCTGAACTGGGGACTTGAAAAAACCAATGAATACGCCGGCATGGGCATCTCCTCGGAGAATGCAGCGAGGTTCTATGCCTACGGTTCGGAGATCGAATCCCTGGTCTTCGGAATCTTCCGCTCCGACCGGTTCGACAGCTCGCTGATCGACGATATGCTCAAAGCCCAGGGCGACGCCTTGTCGGCCGAGGAGCTCGCAAATATCAACGACGGCTATTTCAGCATCATGCTTACCGGCCTGAACGGCGGTACCGAGTACACTTTTGTGATGCAGGTCAACAACGGGTACTATACCGAAACGAAGACTGCGAAGTACACGACGGAGGGTACCTTCAATCCGGGCTTGGAGTACTATCTGTATGAGGATTTCTATGAAAACAGCCAGCAGCCGACGGTCGAAGAGCTGACCGGTACGACGTGGAACTATTACGCCACCAACTTGATGGATGATAATGCAAAACGTCGGAAGATCGGCCAGGTTACGATGACCCTGGATCCGGAATTGAGCACCGAATCGGGATCCGTAATGCGGATCAAGGGCCTCTCGGGCATCGAATTCTGGGAAGGCGGCGATCTGCTGGGAACCTACATTCCCCAAAACTCGACCTATTCGGGATATACCGGAGCATTGAGCCTCAGCGCCAACGACACTTATTCGGAGGGCGTTTACAACGGCCAGACGGTTTACCCGGCCTTCCTGCCTTCGGACAATTCGGGTGTCTACTTCGGAGAATGCATGTTCATCGGAGCTGTCGCCGACGGGTATCTCTACTGCATCCCGTCGCCCCGGGCCCAGGATCTGGGGGGCAAGTCGTTCACCTATCTGTTCACGGGTTCGACTTACGATCTTTTCAGCCTGATGACCGAAATGATGCTCGTGGATCCCGAGAAGGATCTCGGCGGAATTTCCGAAACGGCACAGAAGAATATCGCCGCCATGCGCGAAAAGGTGATGAACGGACTCCAACCGCGGAACTTCGTCGAACTGCCCGAATTCGCTGCACAGCCCGCCCTTTCGCAGCGGGAACGGCCGCTGCCGCTCAATGCCGCGACCGGACGCTTCCCGGTTCCGGCTCCGGCTGCAAAGCGTGCGCAGGCGAAATTCTCGACAGGAGCGATCTCGTCTCCTGCTGCCGGTCCGGAAATGACCTTCACAAGAATCGGAAAGAAAGTAGAATAAGAACGGCGAGCTCCGGAACGAGACCGGGATCCCGCATCCGGGCGTCCGGTCCCGTTCCGCCGAGCGAACCTCAACACGACAAATTCATATGCAGAACAGAAAAAAAGTATTGATTCTTGCTTCGATCCTCCTGGCCGCATGCGCTACGGATCCCATTCAAGAAAGTACCGATACGGTCGTAACCCCGGAGGAGACTGTCGCAGCCAAAATCTGCAATACGTCGCAGTCCGCCATCAAGGGAATGATCATCGCCAAGTTCAACGATGAGGTGATTCCCGTCCTCGAACAGGCTGTCGCTCAACAGGCCGCGACCCGCTCGCAGGTGACCCGTTCGGGCATCGAGAGTGTCGACGACATCTTCCAGAATCTGGACGTGACATCGTTCGAGCGCGTGTTCCCCGAGGCCGGGGAGCGTGAGCCCCAGACCCGGGCCGCAGGGCTGCACAAATGGTATGTGATCTATTTCGATGAGGAGCAGGATCTCGACGAGGCGGCCGAGCAGCTGGCTTCGGTGGCCGAGATCTCCCAGATTCAGTTCAGCGCTACCCGCTGCAAGATGTACGACGGCAAGTCCTATCCCTTCACGGGCGGCACCCCCGGTCGGACGCGGGCGCTGGTCACGTCGGATTTCAACGACCCGAACCTCTTCTGGCAGTGGCACTACATCAACAATGCCGATGAGGCCGTCGCCAAGACGGCCCGGGTAGGAGCCGACATCAATGCTGCCGAAGCCTGGAAAATGACGGCCGGATCCCCCGAGGTCATCGTGGCCGTCGTCGACGAGGGCATCAAGTATACCCATCCGGATCTGGCTGCCAATATGTGGACCAATCCCGAACCCTCGCCGGAATACAACAAAGAGGATATCCACGGCTATAATTTCGTGGACGGCGGACCCATTACGTGGGACAAGCGAGAGACTGCGATCAACGGCGAAGAGGTGGGCGATTCGGGCCACGGAACGCACGTTGCGGGTACGGTCGCTGCGGTGAACAACAACGGTATCGGAGTGGCGGGAGTCGCCGGCGGTACGGGGAAAAACGACGGCGTGCGTCTGATGTCGTGCCAGATCTTCTCCGGAAAGAATAGCGCCAACGACGTGATTGTCAGCCGTGCCATCAAGTATGCCGCCGATCACGGAGCCTCGATCCTGCAATGCTCCTACGGATATGAGAATACCGATGTTTCGAACGACCGTATGTATGCGTCGCGTTCGCCGCTGGAATACGAGGCGCTGCGCTTCTTCATGTCGACGAGCAACTGTGCTGCGCTCGACGGAGGTCTGGTCTTCTTCTCGGCCGGCAACGAAGGACTTTCCATGGCAAGCTATCCCGGTGCCTATCGGGAGTGCATCTCGGTGACGTCGATTGCTCCGGACTATCTGCCGGCCTACTACACCTGCTACGGCTACGGCTGCAACGTGGCTGCTCCGGGCGGCGAGACCGTCGGTTTGAGCGGTGGTGAGAAAGCCGGAATTCTTTCGACACTCTGCTCCGAGATCTCCGGAGAGGATTACGGATACATGCAGGGAACCTCAATGTCCTGCCCCCATGCTTCGGGTGTGGCGGCTCTGGGTCTTTCCTATGCGTTGGCCAAAGGCAAACACTACACGCGCGAGGAGTTCATTTCGATGTACCTCACCTCGGTCAACGATTTGGAGTCCTATCTTGAAGGGACGAAGGTCACCGGCGCCAGCCTCAATCTGGAAGATTATCGCGGCAAGATGGGTACCGGTCTGATCGATGCCTACCAGCTGCTGATGCAGATCGAAGGCACGCCTTGCCTGAAAGTCCCGACCGGAGAACTGCAACTCATCACCCTGACGAAGTATTTCGGAGGTTCGGCGCAGAATCTTACCTATCAGGGAGTCGAGATCTCGAAGGAGGATCAGGAGAAACTCGGAATGACAGCCGCGCCGAAGATGTACAACGGCCAGCTCATGATCAAATGCTCGAAACCCGGTGTAGCCCATATCACGGTCAAGGCCGTCGGCGGCGGCACCCGCCCCGGCTCCGAGACTATCGTGGGCGGAATCGAGATTTCCAAGAAATTCGCCATCATCGCCCGGGATTCGGGCGCTCAAAACGGAGGTTGGCTTTAACATGAAATTGCACTGAAACACATGAAAAAATACATCTATTTTCTCATTGCTGTATCGGCATGTCTGTTCGTCGGTTGTTCGGACGATGACGACAATACGGTTACCATTGATTCGAGAGTGGTCGGCGAATGGCAGCTGATCAACTGGAACGGCGACAAGGCGGAGGATTTCGACGTCTATCTCGAACTCCTGTCCGACGGTTCGTTCAACCTCTACCAGCGTGTGGAGTACTCGTATTACGAACATTTCGCAGGGACCTTCTCGGTTGGCGAAAACCTTCTGCAAGGTCGTTACAGCGACGGTAAACCGTGGGCTGGGGAATACGATTATGCCCTTTCCGACGGCGGCTATACGTTGACGCTGACCGATCGGAAGAGCAACGAAGTGAACATATACACCCGTATGCAGCAGATCCCCGAAGATGTGCGGAAGACGAGTGTGACTCGATCCGCTTCGGGACGTAGCCGGTTCCTCTGACGGCTCGCTCCGCAACGAACGACGGATGGCTCCTTATGGGCCATCCGTCTCTTTTTTGAAGAGGCGACGTGCGGAAGAACGGCGTGATGACCTTGTTTTGCGGGTCCGCCCTGCCGCGTTTCAAGTCCGGTGTCGGTGTCGTTAGTGGGTGATTGAACGCCGATTGAAAAAAAAGTGTTATATTTGCCCGAATTTTTAAACCAAAATACGATGGGAAACTTATTGAAAGGAAAGAAGGGTCTGATCTTCGGAGCCCTGAACGAGCAATCCATTGCCTGGAAAGTGGCGGAACGCGCCGTGGAAGAGGGAGCCGAGATCGTACTCACCAATACCGCCGTATCGATCCGCATGGGAACCATCAGCCAGCTGGCTGAAAAATGCAATACGATCGTCGTCCCGGCCGATGCCACCAGCGTCGAGGACCTCGAAAACCTCATCGACAAGACCATGGAGCACTTCGGCGGCAAGTTCGACTTCATGCTCCACTCGATCGGCATGTCGCCCAACGTCCGCAAGGGCCGCACGTACGACGACCTCGACTACGACTACCTGGCCAAGACGCTCGACATCTCGGCCATCTCGTTCCACAAGGCCATCCAGGTGGCCCGCAAGAAGGACGCCATCAACGAGTGGGGTTCGATCGTGGCGCTGTCGTACATCGCCGCACAGCGTACGCTCTACGGCTACAACGACATGGCCGATGCCAAGGCCCTGCTGGAATCCATCGCCCGCAGCTTCGGATACATCTACGGACGCGAGAAGCACGTGCGCATCAACACCGTCTCGCAGTCGCCGACGCAGACCACGGCCGGCAGCGGCGTGCTCGGATTGGGCGACCTGATGGCATTCGCCGAGAGCATGTCGCCGCTGGGCAACGCCACGGCCGAGGATTGCGCCGACTATGTGCTGACGCTCTTCTCCGACTACACGCGCAAGGTCACGATGCAGAACCTCTACCACGACGGCGGATTCTCGTCGATGGGTATGTCGCGCCGCGCGATGCGCACCTACGAGAAGGGCATGCGTTTCGACGACGTACACGAGCATCAGTACCCCTTCGGCGGCGGACCTGCCGAGGAGACGAAATAGCCGGTCGGGCCTTTGCCCGGTATGTTGCGGGAGCGGTGATTTCGGTCGCCGCTCTTTTTTGCTTCTCCGCCGTGCGGGACGCTTCCGCCCGCGGCCCTTTGGGCGATCGTCGGGATGCCGGGCTCGTTTTTCGGCCTCCGCTCTTTTTTGCACCTTCCGGGAGAGCGGCGAGTGGGACATGGATGGAACGAATGGCGAATGCGGAAAGAACGGTGGAGGGCGGAGACCGTCTGGCGGACCTCTTTCGGCTTGAAACGCGGGTTTCCCTGAAAAATTTGCTACTTTTGCACCCGGAAAGGTTGGAATGTTTTTGAGATGAATATGGAAACGAATCCCCGGAAGCGGCCCTCGCCCTGGGTCTCGGCCATCCCGCTGGCCGTCCTGACGCTGCTGCTCTATGCGGTCATCCGCGCCTTCGGCGGAGACGCCATCAACGGCGGCAGCCAGATCGCCCTGCTGTCGGCCACATCGGTCTGCGTGATGCTCTCGATCGGCATCTACCGCTGCCGCTGGGAGGTGCTCGAAGAGGCCATCATCGACAACATCCGCGCTTCGGCATCGGCCATTCTGATCCTGCTGCTCATCGGCGCCATCGCCGGTACGTGGATGGTTTCGGGGGTCGTCCCCACGTTGATCTACTACGGCTTGCAGGTCCTCCATCCGTCGTTTTTCCTCGTTGCGTCGTGTGTCATCTGCGCCGTCGTGTCGCTCATGACCGGCAGTTCGTGGACCACCATCGCCACCATCGGCGTCGCGCTGATGGGTATCGGCCGCGCCATGGGGTTCCCCGAAGGGTGGGTCGCCGGCGCCATCATCTCGGGTGCCTACTTCGGCGACAAGCTCTCGCTGTTGTCCGACACCACGGTCCTCGCCTCGTCGACCGTCGGCGTCAACGTCTTCTCCCACATCCGTTACATGCTCTATACGACCGTGCCGTCGATGCTCATCGCCCTCGGGGTCTTCACCGTCGTCGGACTGACTCTCGACCACGGCTCCGCCACCCACGCCGAAGGCTATGCCGCAGCGTTGGCCGCGACGTTCCGCATCTCGCCCTGGCTGCTCCTGGTGCCGCTGGCCACGGGCGTGTTGATCGCCCGCAAGCTCCCGGCCATCGTGACCCTCTTCTGTGCCGTAGTCTTCGCCTGCGTGGCGATGCTCGCGGCACAACCCGGGCTGGTGGTGCAGGTCGCCGGAGGTGCGGAACTCGATGCCATGACCGCCTTCCGCGGCGTGCTTGCGACCTGCTTCGGCCCCACGGCGATCCCCACCGGAACGCCCCAGTTGGACGAACTCGTCGCCACGCGCGGCATGGCCGGCATGCTCAACACCGTGTGGCTGATCATCTGCGCCATGTGCTTCGGCGGTGTGATGACCGGAAGCGGCATGCTGCGTTCGCTGACCGAGATCTTCCTGCGCTGGGTCCGCCGGACCTTCTCGGCCGTGGCCTCGACCGTCGGGGCCGGGATCTTCTTCAACCTCTGCACCGCCGACCAGTATATCTCGATCATCCTCTCGGGCCGTCTGTTCCGCGATCTCTACGCCGAACGCGGGCTGGAACCGCGCCTGTTGAGCCGCTCGGTCGAGGATTCGGCCACGGTCAGTTCGGTGCTCGTTCCGTGGAACTCCTGCGGCATGACCCAGGCCACGGTCCTCGGTGTCTCGACCTTCGTCTACATGCCTTACTGCATTTTCAATATCGTTTCGCCGCTGATGTCGCTCCTGGTGGCGGCCATCGGCTGGAAGATCAAAAAGGGAAAATGAATACCGAACTCGTCATCTTCGACCTCGACGGCACGCTGCTCGACACGATCGGCGACCTGGCCGTCGCCTGCAACGCCGTGCTGGCCGTGCGGGGGCTCCCGCAGCACTCCTACGAGGAGTATTGCCGCTTCGTCGGGAACGGCATCATGCGTCTCGTCGAACGGGCGCTGCCCGAGCCGCTGCGCACGCCGGAGAACGTCGCCCTCGTGCGGGCCGACTTCGTGGCGTACTACACCGCACACATCGACCGCCATACGAAACCCTATGCGGGGATTCCGGAGGTGGTGGCCGAACTCGCGCGCCGGGGGGTGCGGATGGCCGTGGCCTCGAACAAGTTCCAGGCCGGGACCGAAAAACTCATCCGCCTGTTTTTCCCGGACGCGGCGTTTGCGGCGGTCTTCGGGCAGCGTCCGGGCGTGCCGCTGAAACCCGATCCGGCGGTCGTGGAGGAGATTCTCGCCCGGACCGGGACGCCGAAGGAGCGCGTGCTCTATGTCGGCGACTCGGGCGTGGACATGCAGACGGCCGCCGCGGCCGGAGTCCGCTCCGCGGGGGTTACGTGGGGGTTTCGTGATCGGACCGAACTCGTAGAGTCCGGGGCCCGGCATATCGTCGACCGGCCCGAAGAGCTCCTCGGGCTGTTGTAGGGCGGGGGCGGAGGACCTCCGGCGTTCCTTTCTCCGAACCTGTTCCGCGGCTGGTTCCGCGGCCGTGTCTGCGGCGGATTTCCGCGGCGGGGCATCGGAATCTCTCCGCTCAACAGTAATTCTTTACGTCCTCGGCCGTGATCTCCTCGCCGGAGAGGATCAGCAGCCGCTCGACGACGTTCCGCAACTCGCGGATGTTGCCCGTCCACGGCATCCCCTGCAACAGCGCCATCGCCTCCGGACGGATCGGTTTCGGTTCCCGCCCGTATTCTCCGGCGATCGTGCGGATGAAGTGCTCCACGAGATCCGGAATGTCGTCCGGATGCTCGCGCAGCGTCGGAACCCGTACGACGATCACCGCCAGCCGGTGGTAGAGGTCTTCACGGAAATTCCCGCGGCGGATCTCCTCGCGCAGATCCTTGTTCGTGGCCGCCAGCACCCGCACGTCGACTTCGATCTCCTTGTCGCCGCCCACGCGGCTGATGCGGCTCTCCTGCAACGCCCGCAGCACCTTGGCCTGCGCCGCGAGCGACATGTCGCCGATCTCGTCCATGAAGAGCGTGCCGCCGTCGGCCTGTTCGAATTTCCCCTTGCGCTGCTTCACCGCCGAGGTGAAGGCCCCGCGCTCGTGTCCGAAGAGCTCGCTCTCGATCAGCTCCGAAGGAATCGCCGCACAGTTCACCTCGACGAACGGCCCGCCGGCCCGCCCGCTCTTCGCATGCAGCCAGCGTGCCACGAGCTCCTTGCCCGTGCCGTTCTCCCCGGTGATCAGCACCCGGGCCTCGCACGGCGCCACCTTGTCGATGAGCTGCCGCACGTGTTCGATCTCGGGCGAGAAGCCGATGATCCGCTCCGCCTGCACGGGGTGCGCACGGCGGCTCCGGTGTGCGGAGGAGGGGGCCGTCGGCGACGACTCCTGTGCGGGGGGCTCCAACACCCGGTGCAGGGTCTGCAACAGCCGGTTCATGTCCACCGGTTTGGTCAGGAAATCCTGTGCTCCGTTGCGTACCGCCTCGACCGCCGTGTCGATCGACCGGTCGGACGAAAGCACGATGAAGGGGATCTCCGGATCGGGAATCCGGCACTCCGTGTCGGAGATGATCACGTCGAAGGGAATCTTCCCGCACAGGGTCCCCGCCTCCGTCTCGTCCCCGGCGGTCTCGGCGGAGAATCCTTCGTACTCCAACCGCTCCCGCAACACGTTTCGCACGCTTTTTGATCGGTCCAGAATTAAAACTTTTGCCATAACTTGTTTTTCCTGAAATTTTACTACTTTTGCCGAAGATAAAAACCCCGGATCAGAACCCCGTTTCGTACGGCTTCCGGTCCAAAGGTAGAACTTTCTGCCGCGTAAAACCAATTCCGGAGCGACGCGCCGACAGGCCCGGACTCCGCATGAAAACGTCTTGAATCGGTCCATCGCAAAAAACCGCACGGACGCTCCCGATGCCGGTTTGCTGCATGAGGCGGGACCCCGCACACAATATGAAAAAGAACTATAACTACACACGACGCAAGTTGTATCTGCCCGAATACGGGCGTCATATTCAGGAGATGATCGACTCCCTGTCGCAGATCGAGGACCGTCGCGAACGCAACCGGCAGGCCCGGGCCGTGATCGCCGTCATGGGCAACCTCAACCCGTTGCTGCGCGATACGGCGGATTTTACCCACAAGCTCTGGGACCATCTCTTCATCATGTCTGATTTCCAGCTCGATGTCGACTCGCCCTATCCGCGCCCGACGCGTCAGGAGCTGACCGTGACGCCGAACCGCATGCCCTATACCCAGGGTCGCATCACCTTCAAGCACTACGGCAAGTACGTCGAGCGCATGATCGGCAGTTTGGCGACGGTGGAGAACCCGCGTGCCGTGGCGTCGGCCGTCGACAACCTGGCCCGCTACATGCGTACGAAAAGCTACGAGTACAACCAGGAACACCCCAACAACGAGGTGATCGTAAAGGATATCAAACGCATGTCCGGGGGGAGCATCCAGATCGACGAAGAGGCCCTGAATAATCTCCGAAGCGACTATAAACAGCCCTTTTCGGCGCGTCCCCAGAAGGGCGGCCAGCCGCACCGCACACCCCACCAGCAGCAGCGGCAGCAGAAAAACCGAAACCAGCAGCAACACCGCACCTTCGCAAAAAACAACGGCGCGCATCGCAATTCTTCGAAATAAACGCGGATGTTTGCGGAAAAATCGTTATCTTTATTTTCTCAATTGCGAAAACAATCGCCCATGAACAAGCAAACGCTTTTCGGAATACTCCTCGCTGCGGTGTCGATGTGGGGTTGCCAGTCGTCGAAAGTCAGGATCTCGGGCCGCTTCGTCGGCAACGACGCCCGGGAGGTCTATCTCGAACAACTCGCGCCGCTGGCGCAGACGGTCATCGACTCGACGCGCCTGTCCGAGGACGGCAGTTACCGCTTTCAACTCAAAGACGTCCCCGCGACGCCCGTTCTCTACAACCTCGTCTACAACGGCGAACGCATTCCGCTGCTGCTGGCCGGCGGCGACCGGCTGACGGTGTCGTCCGTGGGCAGCGTCGTGCGCAACTATACGGTCGAGGGCTCCGTCGAGTCGGAGCTGTTGCGGCAGTTCTACCAGGCCTTCGTCAGCGGCGCCCAGCAGCTGGACGACCTTGCGGCCCGCTTTGCCGATCCGGACCTCACGGAGGAGAAACGCCGCACGCTGGCTGCGGAATATACGTCCGAATACTACCGGATCCGCCGCGAACAGCTGCGCTTCATCATCGAGAACAAATCCTCGCTCGCGGCCGTCTATGCACTCTACCAGCGCCTGCCGGGCGACGCCTTCCTCTTCAACGGCGACAGCGACGTGGTCTATTACCGCACGGTGGCCGAGGCCCTCGAAAAGAGTTATCCCGAATCGCCCTACCTGCAATCGCTCCTCGCGGAGATCACCCGCATGGATGCCCGGATGAGTCTCTCGACGCGGATCACCGAGGCGAAATATCCCGATCTGGAACTCATGGACATGTACGGCAAGAAGGTCAGCCTGTCGTCGCTGGCGGGCAAGGTGATCCTGCTGGACTTCTGGTCCGCGGAGCTCGGAACGAGCAATGCGCTGAATGCCGATTTGAAGGAGATCTACCGCAAGTATGCCGACGCACCCGTAGGGTTCGAGGTTTATCAGGTGGCCATCGACACCTCCAAGGCCACGTGGATCACGGCCGTGCAGGAGCAGCAGCTGCCCTGGATCTCGGTGAGCGACCTGCGCGGACGCGGCTCGGCGGCCCTGGGGCTCTACAACGTGCAGAAAATACCCGCCAACTTCCTCATCGACAAGGACGGGGAGATCGTTGCCCGCGACATCCGCGGCAGGGAACTGGATGAAAAACTGCGTGAACTGACCGGATTATGATCTATTTCGCTTCCGACGTGCACCTCGGCGCCGGCGATGAAGCCGCGGCCCGGCGTGTGGAACGACGGTTCGTGGCGTGGCTCGACGCTGCGGCCCGCGATGCGGAGGCGATCTTTCTCGTAGGCGACATCTTCGATTTCTGGTTCGAATACCGGCGGGTGGTCCCCAAAGGGTTTGTCCGCACGCTGGGCAAGCTCGCCGAGCTGACCGACCGCGGCATCCGTGTGGCTTTCTTCACCGGGAACCACGACATGTGGGTCGGCGACTACCTCACCCGGGAGTGCGGGATCGAGGTCTACACCGCGCCGCAGCTGATGACGCTCTCCGGACGTCGGGTCTTCGTGGCCCACGGCGACAACATGAAGATCGACGGCCAGCCGATGCTGAAACTCCTGAACCGCACGTTCCGCTCGCGGACCATGAAACGCCTCTTCTCGTGGGGCGTGCATCCCGATCTGGCGATGAAATTCGGCCACTGGTGGAGCGGAAAATCGCGCAAGAGCCATAACAACAAGGATGAACGGGCCCGCCGGGAGGGTACGGGTGGCGGTTTCGATGCCTCGCTGACCGAACCGCTGATCGAATACGCCCGCGAATATGCGGCGGTGCATGCCGTGGATCACTTTGTTTTCGGACACATGCACTTCGCGCGGGATTTCCGCGAGGGGGCGCTGCATGTGGTGAACCTCGGCTGCTGGGAGAAGAACCCCGCCTACGCCGTGCTGGACGACCGGGGCGAGATGACGTTGAAATACCTGGAACCATGAAACAATACCTCGATCTGCTGCATCGGATCATGACCGAAGGCGTCGTGCGCGGCGACCGCACGGGAACCGGCACCAAAGGGGTCTTCGGGCATCAGATGCGTTTCGACCTGGAAGCCGGATTCCCGCTGCTGACCACCAAACGGGTCTTTCTGAAAGGGGTGATCCATGAGTTGCTGTGGTTTCTGAAAGGCGATACCAACATCCGCTATCTCGTCGAAAACGGCGTCCATATCTGGGACAACGACGCCTTCCGCTACTACAATGAGCTTTGCATCAGGAACGGGGTGCTGCCGCTCGACCGCGAGGCCTTTCTGGCGGCGGCGGGCGAGGAGTCGCCCATCGACGGCTACCGCTTCGGGGATCTGAACCACGTTTACGGTTACCAGTGGCGTTCGTGGCCGCGGCCCGACGGCGGGGTGGTGGACCAGATCGCCGAAGCCGTGGAGCTGATCCGCACGAATCCCGAGTCGCGGCGCATCCTGGTTTCGGCGTGGAACGTCCCGGAGATTGCACAGATGGCCCTGCCGCCGTGCCATGTGCTGTTTCAGTTCTATGTGGCCGAAGGGCGGCTGTCGTGCCAACTCTACCAGCGAAGCGCCGACACGTTCCTCGGCGTGCCGTTCAACATCGCCTCCTATGCGCTGCTCACGATGATGATGGCGCAGACCTGCGGACTGCGGCCCGGAGAGTTCATCCATACGCTGGGCGACACGCACCTCTACCTGAACCATCTGGAACAGGCCGCCGAACAGCTGCGCCGGGAGCCGCGGCCGCTGCCGACGCTGCGGCTGAATCCCGACGTGAAGTCGGTCTTCGACTTCCGCTACGAGGATTTCACGCTCGAAGGCTACGACCCCTGGCCGGCGATCAAGGCCCCGATGTCGTTCTGATCAATGGAGAATTGAGAATTGAAAATTGAGAATTAAGGGGAGTTTCTCGTTCTCTATGGTCATTCTCTGCATGATCGGGGATTCGGAGCACCGGGAATGGCGGCCGGAAGCGATCAAATTATAAACGGACCTATATACGCATTTATGCTTTCGATCATCGTGGCCGTTGCGGAGAACGGCGTCATCGGCGACAGGAACACGCTGCTGTGGCATATCTCCGAGGATCTGAAACACTTCAAGGCTCTGACGACCGGACATCCCGTCGTCATGGGGCGCAAGACCTTCGAATCGCTCGGACGGCCCCTCCCGAACCGCACCAATGTCGTCATCTCGCGGCAGGAGATCGCGCTGCCCGGGTGTCGGGTCGTCCACTCGCTCGACGAGGCGCTGGCGCTCTTTCCCGAGGAAGAGGAGGTCTTCGTCATCGGCGGGGCGCAGATCTATGCCGAAGCCCTGCCCCGTGCCGACCGGTTCTATCTGACGCGCGTCTTCCGCGCCTACGAGGGCGACACGCGCTTCCCGGAGTGGAACGAGAAAGAATGGCGGCTCGTGGAGTCCGAATCCTTCCCCCGCGGGAAGGAGTATCCCTGGCCTTTCGCGTTCGAACGCTGGGAGCGGCGTTAAATTAGGTATTTATACCACCGTGCGGGCCGCGCGGATTGTCTACCTTTGCACTGCAAAGGTTTTTTTGTGTTAGCTGGTATGGGAAAGTATTTCGACATGCTGATGGAGGATGTGCGCATGCGCGAGGGCCTGCACGCCTGCATGAACTGCGGCGTCTGCACGGGCGTCTGCCCCGCGGCCGAGTTCTACAACTACGACCCGCGGCAGATCGTCTCGATCGTCCAGACGCGCGACGACGATGCCATCGAGGCGCTGTTGAAGAGCGATACGATCTGGTATTGCGGCGAGTGCATGTCCTGCCGCCCGCGCTGCCCGCGCGGCAATACGCCGGGATATGTCATCCAGGCGCTGCGCACGCTGTCGCAGAAACTCGGCTTCTTCGTCGAGAGCGAGAAGGGCCGACAGCAGCTCGCCCTGAAACGCATCATCGGCGAGAACATCCTCCGCACGGGCTACTGCATCGTGCCGCGGCTCGTCAAACCCGAGCTGCATCCCGAGCAGGGCACCGTCTGGCAGTGGATCTACGACCATGACAAGGAGGTCTACGGGCAGTTCTCGCCCGTCTACATGCGTCACGGGGCCGGGGCCCTGCGCCGGCTCGACGAGGAGTCGCTCGCCGAGATCAACCGCATCTTCGAGGTGAGCGGCGGCAGCGCGATGTTCGAGACCATCGAGAAACACTCCGACCGCAAGGCCCGCGAAATGGGCTACGAGGAGGGCGCCGATCAGCAGTACATGATGGACGTCTTCTGCAACAACAGCAACGAGCACTATTAGAAAGATGATGAAGCGCAGAAGTTGGCAGGAGTATCAGAAGGAGATCGCCGACGACCGTTTTTACTACGCCCGCAGCTGCATCCGGCAGAACTTCTTCCCGGGCAGCGAGAAGGCCTTTATCGACATTCTGCAAAACGACCTCGGCAAGGACCTGCTCGACGATCCGAAGCATTCGTCCTGCACGGGGATCGGCTACCACTCGGACATCGTGCCGCTGGAAACGATCATGACGGTGGTGGCGCGGCAGTTCTCGCTGATGAACGAGGCGGGCTACGAGAACTTCGTTACCTCGTGCATCACCTCGTTCGGCATCTACTGCGAGATCCTCTCCACCTGGAACGAATTCCCCGAGACCGAGGAGAAGACCCGCGAGAACCTCCTGAAGGCCACGGGCCGCGAGTTCCGCAAACCGGCCAACGTCGCCCATACGTCGGACGTGATGTTCCACTTCCGCGACCAGATCGCCGCACGGGCCAAACACCGGCTGGTCAACGCCGTGACGGGCGAACCCCTGAAAGTCGTCGAGCACATCGGTTGCCACTACGCCAAGATATTCCCGAAATCCGGGATCGGCGGTTCCGAATTCCCCTACGTGCTGGCCGGCATGATCGAGTCGTGGGGCGGCGAGGTGGTCGACTATCCGGAACGGCGCCACTGCTGCGGATTCGGATTCCGCAACTACCTCGTGCAGGCCAACCGCGGCTACTCGATCGCCAACTCGCACAAGAAGCTCGAAAGCATGGCCCCCTACAAGCCGGACTTCATCGTCGCGAACTGCCCGGGGTGCGCGATGTTCCTCGACAAGTGGCAGTACGCCATCGCCGAGATGGAGGGTACGACCTACGGTCAGAACGGCCACGGCATCCCGGTGCTGACCTACGAGGAGATGGCCGGGCTGGTGCTGGGCTACGACCCCTGGGCGCTGGGCATCCAGATGCATCAGGTCGACGTCGAACCGCTGCTGGACAAGATGGGCATCGAATACGATCCCGCGGCCAAGTACCTGGGCCGCAACGGCAAATACATCGGAAAACCCGCGTCGGCGGTGGTCAACTGCTGCCCGACGGACACGATATACGACATCAGAGAGTAATGAAGAAACGCATCATCGTCATAGGCGGCGGCGTGGCGGGCATGCAGACGGCCCTGCGCCTCGCGGAACAGGGCGTCGAGCCCGTGATCGTCGAGAAGGAGCCCGAATTGGGCGGAAAATTGAGGGGTTGGCACGTGCTCTTCCCGTCGTTCACCCCGGCCGAGGAGGTGCTGACGGCCCTGCGCCGGCGCGTCAACGAGAGCGGCATCGAGGTGCTGACCTCTGCGGAGGTTACGGGCGTCGAGCCCCGCAGCGTGCAGCTGGCCGACGGCCGGGTGCTGACGTGCGACTCGGTGGTCGTCTCGACGGGCTTCACGCTCTTCGACGCTTCGATCAAGGAGGAGTACGGTTACGGCATCTACGACAACGTCATCACGTCGGCCGATCTCGAACGCATGTTCAACGAGGGTCGTGTGACGAAGGCCGACGGTACGGCGCCCCGCCGCATCGCCTTCCTGCACTGTGTCGGCTCGCGTGACGAGAAGGTCTGCCAGCAGCACTGCTCGAAGGTGTGCTGCGTCACGGGCGTGAAGCAGGCCATGGAGATGAAGCGGCTCTTCCCCGAGGCCGACGTCTTCAACTTCTACATGGATATCCGCATGTTCGGTCCCGGTTACGAGGAGATGTACCGCGAGGCGCAGCAGAAGTACAACATCCACTTCGTGCGCGGACGGATCTCGGAGGCCAGCCCCACGATCGAGGGGCGCGTGCAGATCAAGGCCGAGGATACGCTGACGGGGCGTCCGCTGCGCATGAGCGTCGACATGCTGGTGCTGCTCGTCGGCATGCGGGCCAACGACGACAACGCCGCACTGGCCGCGGGTGCCGGGCTGAACCGTGCGCCGAGCGGTTTTATGGCTCCGCGCGACCTCTTTCTGGAAAACGTGTGCAGCAACGTCGACGGCATCTTCTATGCCGGGGCGGTGACGGCACCCAAGAATATCGGCGAGACGTTGAACGAAGGGATTGCGGCGGCGGATGCCGCGGCCCGTTACGTGGGGGCATAGCGATGGCGGCGATCAATTTCGGATACACGATCTCGAAGCCCCGGGCCATCGATCTCGACCGCAACAACCTCCGCAAGAGCGACGAGATCCTGCGCGAGATGCCCGAATTGCAGACCTGCATCGGCTGCGGGGCCTGCACGGCAATCTGCACCGCGGGCAACCTCACGGAGTTCAACTTCCGCAAGGTCCACACGCTGGTGCGCCGCGGCGAGTATCAGGGCGCCTACGAGGAGATGAACAAGTGCATGCTGTGCGGCAAATGCCGTCTGGTCTGCCCCCGCGGGATCAATACCCGGGGTGTGGTGATGCTGATCAAACGTAAACTGGGAGATTTCTGACGATGACTTTCTACGCACCCTTCTGTCTGCCGTTCATCCTCGGCGCCGCGCTGATGTTCCTCATCGTGGCGTGGAAGTGGGGGAAATGGCTCTGGCTCCTGCCGCACGAGGACAAGATGCGGATCCTGCGCGGCCTGCCCACGCGCCGCACCGTCGCGGCGATCGGCGAGGTCGTCAGCGAATCGCTGCTGCACCGCCGGATCTTCCGCGTCAACCCCCTGCTGGGATACATGCACATGTCGCTGGCCTTCGGGTGGTTCCTGCTGATCCTGACGGGCTGGATCGAGACGATGGCCTATCTCGGCGTCCGCTGGGTGCCGATTCAGGGGCACATCTTCTTCAAGTACTTCGCCACGGGCCTCGAACACAAACCCGCGTTCGATTTCCTGATGGACCTGCTGCTGCTCTTCATCCTTTCGGGTGTGGCGCTGGCCTGGGGCAAGCGCTTCTGGTCGCGCGCCATGGGCATGCGCCGCACGACGAAACACGTCCTCGGCGACCGGCTGGCCCTTTCGGCCCTGTGGTTCATCTTCCCGGCGCGTCTGGTGGCCGAAAGCGCCACCTGCGCCCTCTATGGCGGCGGGGGATTCCTCACCGGGGGGCTCGGCGGCTGGATGGCCGCACACATCGGCGTCATGCCCCTCATGACGCTCGAATCCGTCGCCTGGTGGTTCTATTCGTCGTGTCTCGGACTCTTTTTCGTGGCGCTGCCCTTCTCGCGCTACATGCACATCCTTACGGAGGTGCCGCTGATCTTCCTGCGCCGCTACGGCGTGCGCTCCGGCGAGAAGGAGTCGTCGTACGACAACTTCCAGGTCGAGGCGTGCTCGCGCTGCGGCATCTGCATCGACCCCTGCCAGTTGCAGAGCGTGCTGGGAATCAACGACGTGCAGTCGGTCTACTTCCTGCGCGACCGCCGCTACGGACATCTGCGGTTGCAGGTGGCCGACAACTGCCTGATGTGCGGGCGCTGCGTCGAGAAATGCCCCGTAAACATCGACCTCAACACGCTGCGGCTCAACGCGCGCGACCGGATGCGCAACGTCCCCGACGAACGCCGCTACGACTATTTCAAGGGGCTGGACCGCTCGTCGGGAACGGGCAAGGTGGGCTATTTCGCCGGATGCATGACGCTGCTGACGCCGCGGACGCTCTCGGCCATGTCGGCGATCTTCGACGCCGCGGGCGAGGAGGTGTGGTGGGCCGACCGTGAGGGCGGGGTCTGCTGCGGGCGTCCGCTGAAACTCGCCGGCGAGACCGATTCGGCGCACAAGATGATGAAATACAACGCCGATCTTTTCCGCAGGCACGGCATTACGACGTTGGTCACGTCGTGCCCGATCTGTTTGAAGGTCTTCCGCGAGGATTACGACCTGCCGGGCGTTGAGGTGCTCCACCATTCGGAGTATATCCTGCGGCTGATCCGTGCGGGGCGCCTGACGCCGGAGCGGGGGACGACGCGCTTCACCTACCATGACCCCTGCGAGCTGGGGCGCGGCAGCGGGATCTACGACGAACCGCGTGCGGTGATCGAGGCGGTGGGCGAACTGTTGGAACCTGCCTCGACGCGCGAGAATGCCCTGTGCTGCGGGTC
Organism: Alistipes sp. An66; assembly: GCF_002161445.1. Classification (GTDB taxonomy): domain Bacteria; phylum Bacteroidota; class Bacteroidia; order Bacteroidales; family Rikenellaceae; genus Alistipes; species Alistipes cottocaccae. The sequence goes on along the minus strand of NZ_NFHT01000019.1, from coordinate 24,731 downwards.
GTCGGTGGCCAACACGGCGATTTCGGACGGACAGCAGGTGCAGATCGCGCGTGCGGTGGCCGGGGAGCTGGAAGCGACGGGTGCCGAGGTGATCGTGACGGCCTGTCCGCTCTGCAAGAAGGCCATTGGCCGCGGAACGAAGGGTGAAGTGCGCGATCTGGCGGAGATCGTGGCCGGGGCATTGAAATAATTTTCCCGGCGTAAGGGTCTGATAAAAAGGCCGTATGCTTCATCGGCCGGGGGTCTGTGCGGTTTTCGATTTGGAGAAAAGATTTTTTTGACTTATCTTTGCACACGCAAAGGCGATAAAGGGTCCCGATGAGGCCGGCTGTGGAAAAGCGGTCGAGGAGTCCGATAAGGTCGGCGGTTTTGGAAAAATGTCGGCCGGGCTTTGGAAAGACGGTCGGAAGAGGGCACGGAAGATATATCGCGGGATGGAGCAGTTGGCAGCTCGTCGGGCTCATAACCCGAAGGTCGGAGGTTCGAGTCCTCCTCCCGCTACCAAAGCGGACAATTCGAAAGAGTTGTCCGCTTTTTCTTTGTAATGACATTTGTAATCTTCTGATATAGAGTGGAAAATATCAAATACGCTGTTCTCTGCCAAGGTTCGATAACAGCCTTTTTCCTTATCCCAAACAATTCCCAGTGGATGGATTAGTTTTTGTATCTTTTGGCAGACTTCAAAATCCACTTGTTTCCATAATTCTCCTAATTTACAGGAAATTGCAATAGCGGTTGATGTGAACTTTCCCAAGTTCGATAAATCCTCAACTGTTCGGCCCAGCTCATTCTGCAAGGTTTCTTTTTGCTCTTCCAAATCCGCTAATGCTACTTGGAAAGTCTCTTTGTCAATCTCGTCAAAGGCAAATTTCTTACGCAGATTTTTGATCTTGGTCTCTGTGCTTTTGAGGTGTTGCTCCAATTTCAATTTCTCTGAGTAGGATTTCTCATGCTTTTGTTGAAACTTGCGCTGGATCACCTTTTCTAAAATGGGCCTGAGCTCATTTGGAACATAGTATTGTGAAAGCAGAGAAGTGTATTGTTCGTGAAGGATTTCTGCTGCAATATTGGTTCCACACCCTTTGACATTGCATTTGTAGTAGCCTTTCCCATTTTTAGAGGCAATGTATCCTGTGAACGGCTTTCCATGTTCAGCGCACAGCACGTGGCGTTTTAGTGGAAATTCAGGGGTAATTTGGCGCTGTTCGTAGCGGTCGTGGTTTCCTGACAGGTTTTCCTGTACTTTGTTGAATATGGTTTCTGATACCAATTTCTCCTGCTTCCCCTCAATGATTCTGTCCCCAAGAAGTTGATGCTGTATCTTTCCACAGTAAAATACATTGCGAAAAATCTCAGTTAATCTTTGTTTGTGTATTTTCAAGCCTCGAGCCTCCAATCGGCGTACTATCTCTATGTTGGACAAATTCTCATTGGCTTTCCATAGAAAAGCCTCTCTCAGCAGCTTGCCTGTTTCATTGACTGTGATGACATGCGTTTTTCCTTCTTTGTGTGAGTCGTACCCCATGGGTGGCCTGCTGTACCACTCCCCTCGTTCTATACAGGCGCGCATTCCTTCTCCACATTTGTGGCGCCTCATGGCATTGTCAATATTTGCAATGATGATGAGAATATCCTCTATCATGTCTGCTAAGCAATTATCTTGGTCGATGGGTTGGTTGACAGACTTTATGCAAATTCCACTCTTTTTCAATTTAGCTTTTGTGGCAATCCCTTCTGGAGAATTCCTGCTGAATCGGTCAAAGTCATAGACTACAATGCAGTTGATTTCAGGGTCAAGCAGTACCTCTGCTATCATGTTCAAGAAGAGTTCGCCTTCAACTTTGGCACTTTCATTCCTTGCTCCAAACTCTCCTTTGATTTTGATATGGTTTCGTTCGCAAAAGTTTTGACAGGCTTTTCTCTGTGTATCTATTGAACAGTTGTTTTTATACTGCTCCGCAGAGGATACCCGCGTCCAAATTACGGCTACTTGCTCTTTTTGGGCAACTCTTTTTCTTATGATTTCATCTTCATTCAGTTTTTTCTTTTTAATCATGGTTTATACTTTTAATTTTTTTAAGTAGGATTCGTAGCTGATTTCTGCTATTGAATCAAGGTAGTTGAGAATGGTTAACATGCTCTTCTCGTCTGTGATGTTTAACTTGTAGAATTCAGGTTTATATTCATCTAAGTCCTCTTTTTCAAACATGAATAATCTAAAATTCTATCCACAGAGAACTGTGGTTATTCGCTTTCGGCTCCTGCGTCATTCTTGCAGGACTTTTACTTTCGCCATGGGAAGCTTTGACCATTATGCAATAAGCAAAGTGTGCAATATTTTTTATTACATATAATTTTATTTTTTTATTGATTAAGCAATTTCAAAGAGAGATTTGAATAAACATATAGATAATATTTTTAAAAACCAAATTTATATTTAATATTTTAAATAATTTTCTTAATCTTTTGGAGAGTACCTGTGCTGGTCCCTGTAATAGCAGCGACATTGCGCAAGGATAGCCCCTTCCTCAACAACTGAATTTCCTTACCGTATTGTGCGCGCAATTCATCCTCACTTTTGCGGTAGCCAACCTTCCTACCCACTCTACCACCATTCTGCCTATAATGATGATACCCGCTTTCCATGCGAGACCGGATAAGATTGCGTTCCATACTGTTAAACTGCGCTAAAATTCCCAATACCAAGTTGGCTATGGGATTGGGACCGCCATTAGGCAAGAGTGTCTCTAACCCATTCTGATGAATATATACACTAATCCCGTGCTCAGTCAAATACTCTACAACCTGCAAAAAATCAACAGCTCGACGAGATAAACGGCTGCACTCATAGATCAGCACCTTATCAATCTTATTCTCCTCTACATATTTGAGCAGGTCTGCCAAAGCCTCTCGCTCTGCAATCTTCTTTGCTCCGCTAACCTTTTCTGAAAACTTTTTAACAACCTCATATCCCATTCGTGATGCATACTCCCTTAACTCTGATAGCTGGCGCTCATAGTCCTGTCCAGCAGTTGAAACCCTTGCATATATTACTACTCTTGTTTCCATCATTTATCAATCCTTATTCAATACAAATATATTACATCTATACAATATATGCAATATCTTTATCATAATTTACCTTTCCTGCAATAAAAAATCCCGACCTTGAAGCCGGGATTCAAACTCTACAAGTTTGGGTTAAACTCTATTCAATACGCCTGTAATAATCCGCATAAGGCGCAGGAGTAACATCAATGCTCTGACCATGCATAATCAACTCATCAGCAGACAAATCAACTTTGAATGTCACAAACATTAGCGTCAACTCACTCGTCTTGCTATTATAAGAATATTTTGTAGAATATGGACTTTTTTCTCCAAACTGATACTCATAGACTCGCCCATCTGCGGTAAACTCAAGAACATATTCGCCAGGAGCATACTCATCATCCGGATGACTCCCGTCCAACCACACTGTTTTAACTTTCTCCCATTTACCAACAAGAAGACCGTTGTTATTATCTTCATCTTTGGAGCAACTCGCAAAAAGTGCAATTGCAGCAAAAACAAACAAAAGCTTTTTCATTTGCAACGATTAGAAATTATATCCCACAGAAAGAAAGAAATTTCCCGTCTTCAATTTACCCCAGCTACTGAGGGCATCTTCATTGGACTCAGGATTCCCTCCATCCGCAATCTTAGCCACATTAACAAATCCAAATTCGTAGCCAAGACTAAAAACAAATTGTTTCCATTCAGCTGTAGCACTGAACCGCATTCCAAAATCTGAACGTTTCAGACTTCCATTGCTACCATACAAGTCTGACTTTTCCTCCACACCCTCAAACTCATATTTACCCTTGCCCGCAACGCCAAAGGCATAGTAGAAACCGGCACTGGGATACAACGTAATGACATCCTTGATATTGAATTTGTAATTGACCATCACGGGAATTTCAAGATATAAAGGATTCACAGTCTGCTTCCCTCCCAAAAATTCCATCTTGAATCCCTTTTGTGAGATTTGCAAGCCTGTTTCCAAATAAAGCGGCTGCGATTCCATCAACAACCGCTGATAGACACCTGCCACATGGAAGCCCGCCCGAGAATTAGCTGACAGTCCCTGCATGGACATATTCGCCACATTCAATCCTGCTCGAACTCCAAAAATGTTTTTTTCAAAGTTCTGTGCAACAGCACTGCTTGCCATCATGGCAACACCCACAAGGGCAAAGAAAAGTTTTTTCATAACCGTTTGGTTAGTTTAAATTCTCCCCGACTCCCCAAGAGATGATTATAAATAAAAAGAAAGTGTGGAGCCGTTTCGTCTATCAAGTAGGAGGTTGTGGTAAGACCTTGACTGAAATAAACGATGCAATACCCCACACCTGAATAGTATGGGGTATACACATAGAATATGCCCACCTCAAAACTACACAAGGAATGAGTGCTGTTCGTCTATCCTTCAGTCTTGAAACTACCACATTTCCTACTTAGGATAAGTGCGAAAACACTTTCATCAAATATGTCCGCTGATTGCTCAGCACCACAAAGATAGAAAATTATTTTCACATACGAAACAGCACTCTGTATGGGGTATTGCAAAACAAAATAGCGGTTAATACACAGCTATCAAGTTTTCCCACCTGAATGATCTCCAACCCCCGCTTTCCAAATCATAATAAGCCGTTGTCGCAGACTCTTCACGCGATACGCCCCAACCGCAAACCTTATCTGCTATAAAGTCTGGATTCGTGGTACCAAAAGCGATTCTGATGCTTCCATCCTTTTTCAGATAGGCAAACTTTACAATCTGCCCACTTCTCAGCTTCTTTTTCAACTGTTCAACAAGAATTGCCTTTGAAATGCCATCCACCATTCTTGAAGAGGTGCGAACTGCGATAACCTTTGCGCGTACTACCGTGTTGTCATTGAGTAAAATAACCTGAGCCATACTTGTAAGATTTATTATTACACTTATATTAATATTTTTTCTGATACTTGGAAGGATTGAATGCCCAACCCATTAATTCATAAAGGCATTCAACCGCATTGAAATGACTGTAACAGCTCTTTACCTTTCTGCCTGTACAGTCCCATATGCCCCATCCCGAACCACTGCGACTAATATGATATTTTCTTTCAGTAGCCATCATTATCTCTTTCGTTCACAACACAAATATATGACATATATTTCATATATGCAAATATAAACGTGATTTATTTTGAATATTTGTCATATTTTTATAGCTTTGCTTAAAACAGCATAATATGGAAAAGGAGAAAGTAGAACGGACGGTTGTCCATGTTGAACTGTTGTGTGATAACAGCCATCATTATTTTGGTAGCTTGGCTGCCATTTTTGAGAAATTCAATAAAGAACAAATTGGGATTACATATGGCAGCCTGCGTAACTACGGGCTTTCAGCAAATAAGCCCTATAAAAATAAACTCTGCATTATTCGAAAAGGTACGCTCATCACTATCCCCAAACAAGTAAAATAATCTTTTAGATTAGAATGCTACATTATTAAATAGCTCAAAATGTGTTTGAAAAGATTATTTTAATACAAAATTAGATTGCCACAACAGCAAAGAAGATCATGATCTCCAACAAGAGGGATTGAAGTGTTTGCTTGAGCGGAGGAGTTGGTGTATTGTTGATTTTTTTAAGTAGCTCCCTAAAAGGCTTCAAGGTTTGGGAAATATGGGTATTGGGAGAGCTATGCAAACGTAGTTGTGCTTCTACCTTCTTAATATCATAATCGCAGACTTGAAGAAGTGCCCCTCTCAACAGTTCTTTCAAATCATCACACTTTGCAGTAATGTCTGTTGAATCTGCATCAACAAGAATCTGATCAAGGAACTCCCAAATAGGATTGACATTTGCACTCAATACAGAATCGAATGATAAGTCTGTAATGTGTAAGGCCTTTCTAATTTGCTCTTTACTATTCAGATTCATTTCAAATCGGACTTTACCTTCAAAATAATTCAGAAGTTTTTGCTTGTCCGACAACTGAGATAAGAATAGCTTATTTTCAGCACGTCTAATCTCCTTACTTTTATCATAAATCGTTAGACGACACTTATGGCTCTTGGTTATCACATTCTTTTCTATCGTGAAGTTCCCGTTAATGATTCTGGGCAAATACTTACGGAAATTGGAAATATTTGCCTGAATCATTTTAGTCAATTCGCCACAATCGGGATACGGAACATCTTGTGTAACATCGACCTTTACAACCTCTCCATTAATCAAAATATCTTCTACATCTAAAAAACAGAATCCTATTTCATTAATAAATAACAAGCAATTTTTAATATTACTTTGGTTAATCAATGAAGGATAATTATCTCTAAGAATCTTTCCTGTAAATTCAATAATCAATTCTTGATTCTTAATATTAGCCTCAACGTATAATAAGAAAGGTTGCAGCTGTGTAAATTTATAGCTAACTATATCATTTTCTTTATAATGAATATCGAATCTATTTTTATCTATAATTTTTATATAGTCAATTGAAGAAACTATTTTTATTTTATCCAAACTAATCAAATCTATATCATATTTATCTCTTTATTTTTAGATGTTAACTCCTTATAAAACCCAAAACTCAACCTTGATAAATGATTAATCATTATCCTCAGCCCCGATTAAATCGTTCATCGTCGTATGTTCTTCTTTGGGCTTGTGCGGGATTGTTTTCCAATAGTCGTACATTGCTTGGCTGATATGAATTTTGTGTGATACACTCTTGGGCTTACCCTTACTTGAATTGCTGATTTTAGCTTTCGTCTCATCGGACAATTCTCTGTAAATTCTTTTCTTGTTTTCCATAATTTTCATTTTTATAAATAAATAGCAGGAAAGGTAGAAAAGTCAAGCATAGTAGAGAAATATTTTTTTAAAGTGCAGAACGCAATATTCAACAAACTGCATGGCGTTTAATACACCTACCGCTATCACCCAATTGATAAAAGGGGGCTTATGTGGTAGTTGATTGATTGTCAATGGTCTGTATGCGTGGAAGTGTGGTTTAAATGATATTTCGTTGTTATTTTGTAGGTGTCAAAATATTGACTTTTGATATTTTGTTAAATGATTTATAGGCGTATATAATAAAATTGAAATCTTTGATAAATTTGGTCGATAGATTTAGGTGTTTCTCTACCAAAGAGGTTGAATCTGATGATTCAACCTCTTGTTTTTTGTGTGTCCGTTTGTTCTTGTCCGGACGGCCTGTCGATGGCATTGGGGGCTTTTTCCCGTGGCAACGGGCGCCGGCCGCTGGATCGATTCCCGTCCTTCTCTCTCTTCGCACCGGCGGATGCCCCTCCCTTGTTCCGGCGGGAGCCGTTACCGGACGAAGGTCCCCGTGTAGCGGGCCGCATTCCCGCATCCGTCGCGGACCGTGAGTTCGGCCGTATGCCGGCGGCGCGTGGCCGGTGTGCCGAAGGTATGGACCAGCGTCCCCTTCATCGGGAAGCGGTCGCACGGAACCCACTCCCCGTCGATGCGGAGCGTCCAGGTCGTAATCCCCGAGAAATTATCCCCGACGTGGAAACGCAAGGTCGCGGTTTTCGTCAGATCCTCCCCTTCGGTGAAGAGCGGGCGGATCGTCGGCGCCAGCGTGTCGGCAACCACCACCAGGTCGCCCGTCGTGCGCGTGACGGCCGTCACGGCTCCGTTGGAGTAGGTTCCGCCCACGTGGTAGAGTCCGCCTTTCCGGCTGCGTCCGGCCAGTACGGTGCGCAGCCGCAGCTGCCGCGGGACCTGTGCGCGGATCGTCACGAGGGCCGGCTCCCGTAGCGGGGTCGTGGCTTCGAGGAACCGGTAGGCGGGGGAGAGCACGACGACGCCCGGGCTGCCCTGCGGCATGTCGAGACGCTCGGGCCGCACGAAGAGCGGCTCGTAAAGCGATCCCGGCTGGATGCGGATCCGGGCTTCGGGGCCCACGCCGACTACGGTATTTTCACCCGGGAAGAGGGCTGTGGCCGTCGGGTCGGGTACGGCCCGGAAGCTTTCGGCGCGACCCGCTATCGGGAATTCCAGCGACGAGCGGTTGCCGCTGTCATCCTCGGCCTCGATCCGCAGGAGACGCTTCTCGCCTGCTTCGGTACGGACCAGCCCGCGCTCCTCCATCACCGGATAGAACGTGTCGGGCGATCCGGCCAGCTGGGCCAGACGGATCGCCTCGTTGCGCGAGGCGATCTGCAAGGGGTAGCAGCTCACGGCGTCGCAGCAACGCGACAGATCGTGCGTAAAGCCGTCCATGCGGTATTCGAAGTAGGGGCGGCCGTCGATGCTGGCCGTCACGCGCCACACCCCGAAGGTGTTGTAGACGCCGTTGCGGCGGTCCGTGACCTCGGCGATGAAATAGCCCTTGCGTCCAACCTCGACGGGCTCGCTGCGCGTCAGGCGGTAGTGCCCTTCGGATTCGCGCACCACGGCATAGCTTTCCGGCGTGCTCCGCACCGGAACCCCGTCGAGTGTGTCGATCTCGACGTAGTGCACCCGCATGATGCGGGGCGGGAGGTTGTCCTCGGGGCGGATGACCCCTTCGCGGACGAGGTTGTGAAGCCGTTGCGTCGGGGTGTCGCGGATCTCGAAGTGGAGGTGCGGGCCGCCCGACGAGCCGCTGTTGCCCGAGTAGCCGATCACGTCGCCCTGCTTCACGGGCCAGACGCCGGGTTCGAACCAGAGGTTGACGCTGTTCGAGCGGCGGGCAAGGCGTTCCTTGCGGACGTGCTCCTCGATGTCGTCGCGGAAGCGTTGCAGGTGGCCGTAGACGGCCGTCGTGCCGTTGCGCAGCGTGAGGTAGATGGCGCGTCCGTAGCCGCCCGCCGCGACCGACAGCCGCGAAACATAGCCGTCGGCCACCGCCACCAGCGGTTTGCCCTCCACGCCGTCGGTCTTGATGTCCACGCCGGCGTGGAAGTGTCCGGGGCGCAGTTCGCCGAAGTTGGCCGAGCAGAGCCGTGACTCCTGGCGGATGGGGTAGACGTAGTCGTCGGGATCGAGCCGCTGGGCACGGGCATCCTTACAGACCGCGGCCAGCAGAAGAAGGGTCAGAATTCGTCGCATGAATCCGTATCTTTAACCAGTCCCGAGACCGTTTCCAGCACGGTCTCGTAGTCGTATCCGAGCGAAAGCCCGTATCGGACGAGTTTGGTTTTCAATTCGTAGGGGGTTGCGGACTTCACCGTTCGCAGTTTGCGGGCAAGTTGCTGTGCGAGTCGCTCGCCCATGCCCGAACGGTCGGCCTGCGCAAGGGCCGCGTCGATCGTCTCGCGCCGGATGCCCTTGCGTTGGAGCGCCATGCGGATCTTGTACTCGCCCCAGCCGCTCAACCGCAGCTTTTCGCGCACGAACGCCCCGGCATAGCGGGCATCGTCGATGAAGCGTTCGCGCACGAGCCGCGCCAGCACCCCTTCGGCATCCTGTTCCGTGAGCCCCCAGCCGCGCATCAGCCGCCGGGCGTCGCCCTCCGACTTCTCGGCCCGGGCGCACAGCCGCATCAGCGCCGCAAGGGCCTGCTCGGGCGTTTTGGCACGTTTTTCACGCGGGGTGCGTGCATTCATCTCTATTTTCGTCGGCTGCATGTCATCCGCATTTTGTCGAACAGGTCCCGGTATACTTCCGTGTCGGTGTAGCCCTCCCCGGCGAGCATTTCGCACATCGCCTCCGCCGCGTGTTCGTAGATCTCGAACCAGAGCCGCCCGCCGGGCCGCAGCATCCGCCGCCCGGCGCGTGCGATGGCGCGGTAGAAGCACAGGGGGTCGTCGTCCGGGACGAACAGTGCCACGGCCGGTTCGTGGTCGCGGACGTTCGGGTGCATCGCCTTCCGGTCGCTGGCCGGGACATAGGGCGGGTTCGAGACGATGACGTCGAACGTTTCGGGAAATTGCCCGGCCAGATCCGTGAGGGCATCGGCCCGCCGGAGCGTCACGCGGGCTCCCAGCCGCCGGAAATTCTCCTCCGCCACGTCCAGAGCCTCCTCCGCAATCTCCGCGGCGAAGAGCTCCGCTCCGGGAATTTCCAGCGCCAGTGTCGCCGCGATGCAGCCGCTCCCGGTCCCCACGTCCAGGATGCGGATGGCTCCCGGGGCCTCGCCGACCGTCGCTCCCGGACCCCTGCGTTCGCTGCGTACGATCCGGTCGACCAGCTCCTCGGTCTCGGGACGCGGGATCAACACCCCCTCGCGCACCGTGAACCGGCGGCCGTAAAACTCGGCCGATCCGATCACATACTGCACCGGGACACCCCGATCCAACCGGGCGATATCCTCCTCCATCCCTTCGATCCGCAACTCCGCCTCCGGGTCGGTCAGCAGCGCCGAAAACGGGATCCCGGCCCGTTCGCTCACCAGCAGGCGGGCGATGTTGCGGGCTTCGCGCGCGTCGTACAACCCCGTAAGGCGCTCGGCGAGCGCATCGACGGCTTGGCGGCGCGTCGTCGGTCCGGCCGGCGTTCCCGCCGGGTCGTATTTCGGTTCGGAAATCGGTTGCATCGTGTCCGAAGGCGGTTATCGGTTCAGCAGGTCGGCCAGAGCGATGGCCACGGCGGCCTCGACGACCACCGCACCCCGCAGTGCCACACAGGCGTCGTGGCGTCCGCGGATCTCCAACGCCTCGATCCGGTCGGTCGTGAAGTTGTAGGTCTCCTGCGCACGGGCGATGCTCGGCGTGGGCTTCAATGCCGCGCGCACCACCACCTCGTTGCCGTTCGTGATGCCGCCGTTGATCCCTCCGGCATGGTTCGTCGCCGTCGTGCCGTTGCGGTCGATGATCGGGTCGTTGTTCTCCGAACCCCGCAGGCGGCTCCCGGCGAAGCCGCTTCCGAACTCCACCCCCTTGACCGCCGGAACCGAGAAGAGCAGGTGGGCGATGCAGCTCTCGGCCGAGTCGAAGAAGGGCGCGCCAATCCCCGCCGGAACCCCCGAGACACGGCATTCGACCACGCCGCCCACCGAGTCGAGGTCGGCCGCTGCGGCGCGCACCACCTCGTCGAAGCGCTCCGGGTCCGTGCACCCGCCGACCTCTGTCAGACGGGTCGAGAAACGGACCCCCTCCGGGAGTAGTTTCTTGGCCACGACCCCTGCGGCGACCAGCGCCACGGTCAGCCGTGCCGAGAAGTGCCCGCCGCCGCGCGGGTCGTTGTATCCGTCGAATTTCCGGTTGGCCACCCAGTCGGCGTGCGACGGGCGGAAGTGCTGCACGACATTGGCGTAGTCCTGCGAGCGGGTGTTCGTGTTGGTGAACAGAACGGTCAGCGGAGCTCCGGTCGTATGGCCGTTGCAGAGCCCCGAGACGATCGTCGGAAGGTCCGGCTCCCGGCGCGGGGTCGTACCTGCGGCGCCGCCGCGCCGCCGCGCCAGATCGGCCTCGAAATCGGCCTCCGCGAGCGGAATCCCGGCCGGGATGCCGTCCATCGTGATGCCGACCTGCGGCCCGTGCGACTCGCCCCAGATGGCGAGCCGGAAGTTGTTTCCGTATTGATTCATGGCAGGTTCCTTGTTTTATTCCCGGACGTGTTCCAGATCCTCGAAGAACCGCGGGTAGCTCTTGGCGACGCTCTCGGCCCCCTCGATCGTCACCGCGCCGTCCGAACGCAGCGCCGCGACGGCCAGCGACATCGCCATGCGGTGGTCGCCGTGGCTCCGGGTCCGGGCCCCGTGGATCGCACCGCCGCGGATCTTCATCACGTCCTCCTCCGAGAGGTCGACCTCGATGCCCAGCTTGCCGTACTCCTCGCAGATCGCCTCCGCGCGGTTGCACTCCTTGTATTCCAGGCGCGACGTCCCCCGGATGACGCTCACCCCTTCGGCCGCCGCCGCGAGCGCCGCGAGCGCCGGGAAGAGGTCGGGGCAGTTCGTGGCGTCGAATTCGAAGGCGTGCAGCGGACGGTGGACCGCGGTCACCGAGTCCGTTTCGTTGATGACGGCGGCCCCGGCCCGCACGAGGGCCGTGCAGATCGCCGTGTCGGCCTGTTTCGAGAGCATCGAGACGTTGCGGACGGTGATCTCCCCGGCCGTGGCACCCGCCACCAGCAGCATCGCTGCGGCGCTCCAATCGCCTTCGATGCTGAAATAGGTCGTGCCGTAGCGCTGGTTGCCCGGGATGTAGAACTCCTCGTAGTCGCGCTGGCAGATCTCGATGCCGAAACGCTGCGCCGTATCGAGGGTCATGTCCAGATAGGGGGTCGAGACGGCATCGTGCACGTGCAGCGTCGTGTCGTGCCCGGCGCGCGGGAGTGCCAGCAGCAGCCCCGTGATGAACTGCGACGAGACCGACCCGTCGACCTCGACCTCGCCGCCGCGCATCGGGCCGCACACCTCGATGGGCAGGAACCCGCCGTTGTCGCGTACCGTGACGCCCAGCTGCCGCAACGGGTCGAGCATCATCCTCATCGGGCGCGAGAGCAGCGTGCCGCGTCCGACGATCGTCACGGGTGTCGGGCAGAGTGCCGCAATGGGGGTGAACAGCCGGGTCGAGAGTCCCGATTCACCCACGTCGAGACGGTTGCCGCGGGGGTGTAGGCCCCCCTTGATCGACAAGGTTGTGGGATCCACCTGTTCGATCGTCGCACCGAGGGTCTCGATGCAGCGCATCGCCGAACGGGTATCGTCGCAGAATTCCAGATTGCGCAGCACCACGGGCTCTTCCGTGAGCAGGGCTGCTGCCAGGGCACGCTGTGCATAACTCTTCGAACAGGGCGGCGTCAGCGTGCCTTTGACGCGGCCCAACGGAACCGTTTTGTCCATATCGTGTTTGACCTAACCTACTTTCGATCCTCCTCCGCGGCGTGTTGCCGGGCGGCTTCGGCCGCTTTGCGGTTCTTCATCTCCTGGGTCAGCTGGTGGCTCTTTTTCAGTTCGAAATGCTGTCCGAGGTAGACCTTGCGCACCATCGGGTCGGCGGCCAGCTCTTCGGCCGTACCGGTTTTGAGGATCTTGCCTTCGTAGAGCAGGTAGGTACGGTCCGTGATGGCGAGCGTTTCGTCGACGTTGTGGTCGGTGATGATCACGCCGATGTTCTTGTATTTGAGCGTCGCGACGATCGACTGGATATCCTCCACGGCGATGGGGTCCACGCCGGCGAAGGGTTCGTCCAGCAGGATGAAGGCCGGGTTGATGGCCACGGCGCGGGCGATCTCCGTGCGGCGGCGCTCGCCGCCCGAGAGCTGGATGCCGAAGCTCTTGCGTACCTTTTGCAGGCGGAATTCCTCGATCAGCGCCTCGACGCGCTCGGCCTGATACTCTTTCGAGTAGTCGGTCATTTCCAGCACCGCGCGGATGTTGTCCTCGACCGAGAGGCGGCGGAATACCGATGCCTCCTGGGCCAGGTAGCCCACGCCCAGCTGGGCCCGGCGGTAGACCGGCAGGTCGGTCAGTTCGCTGACTTCGTGCTGGTCGTTTTCCAGGAAGATGCGCCCTTCGTTGGGCTTGATCAGTCCGACGATCATGTAGAAGGTCGTGGTTTTGCCGGCTCCGTTGGGGCCGAGCAGACCGACGATCTCCCCCTGGTTCACGTCGATCGAGACGTGGTCGACGACCGTCCGGGACTTGTATTTCTTGACGAGCTCGCTGGTGTAAAGGCGCATGGCGATCCGAATATAAATTTTCACAAAGTTATGCTTTTTTCCGAAAAGTTTTTTATCTTTACATTGAATTTTATTTTTAAGCAGACAGACGGCGAAATGAAACAGTTCGATTCATCCCTGCTGCATGGCAAGCTGAAAGAGTATTTCGGTTTTTCGTCATTCAAAGGGAATCAGGAGGCGGTGATCCGCAATGTGCTGGAAGGCAAGGATACTTTCGTGCTGATGCCTACCGGCGGCGGAAAATCCCTGTGCTATCAGTTGCCTGCGCTCCTGATGGACGGTGTGGCGATCGTCATTTCGCCGCTCATCGCCCTGATGAAGAACCAGGTCGACGCCATGCGCACCTTCTCGGCCGAATCGGGCATCGCGCATTTCCTGAACTCGTCGCTCAACAAAACCGCCGTGGCGCAGGTCCGTCAGGATGTGCTCGACGGAAAGACCAAACTGCTCTATTTCGCTCCCGAGTCGCTCACCAAGGAGGACAACGTCTCCTTCCTGCGTAAAATAAATGTGTCGTTCTATGCCATCGACGAGGCGCACTGCATCTCCGAGTGGGGACACGACTTCCGTCCCGAGTATCGGCGCATCCGCCCGATCATCAACGAAATCGGCCAGGCTCCGCTGATCGCCCTTACGGCTACGGCCACACCCAAGGTGCAGATGGACATCCAGAAGAACCTCGGCATGTCCGATGCCGCGGTCTTCAAGTCGTCGTTCAACCGCCCGAACCTTTACTACGAGATCCGCCCGAAGCACAACGTCGACCACGACATCATCCGCTTCATCAAGCAGAACGAGGGCAAGAGCGGGATCGTCTACTGTTTGAGCCGCAAGAAGGTCGAGGAGCTCACCGAACTGCTCATCGCCAACGGAATCCGTGCCAAGGCCTACCATGCGGGCATGGATGCCGCGACGCGCGCTGCCAATCAGGACGACTTCCTCATGGAGCGCGTCGAGGTGATTGTCGCCACGATCGCCTTCGGCATGGGCATCGACAAGCCCGACGTGCGTTACGTGATCCACTACGACATCCCGAAGTCGCTCGAAGGATACTACCAGGAGACAGGACGCGCCGGACGTGACGGCGGCGAGGGCTACTGCCTGGCCTTTTACAGCTACAAGGATATTCAGAAACTCGAAAAGTTCATGCAGGGCAAACCCGTCGCCGAACAGGAGATCGGGAAACTGCTCTTGCAGGAGACGGTCTCCTATGCCGAGAGTTCGATGTGCCGCCGCAAGACGCTGCTGCACTATTTCGGCGAGGAATATGGCGAGGACAACTGCGGAAACTGCGACAACTGCCGCAATCCCAAACCGAAGGTCGATGCCCGTGCGGCGTTGAAGATGGCCCTCGAAGCCCTGCGCGACATCGGCGACAAGTTCAAGGCCGACTACCTGATCAACGTCCTTGTGGGCAAGAATACGGCGCTCATCAAGAGCTACGGACACAACACTTCGAAATGGTTCGGCGCCGGCGCCGAGCACGATGCCCGCTTCTGGGGCGCCGTGCTGCGGCAGGGGCTGATCCTCGGACTGATCGACAAGAACATCGAGAACTACGGCCTGATCTCGATCAACAAGAAGGGCGAAAACTACATCTCGATGCCCTATCCGGTGACGGTGACCCTCGACCACGACTACGACGAGGAGGAGAAGGAGGCCGAGGCCGTGGCGCCGATGGGCAAGGGCGGAGCGGCCGACGAGGAGCTCTTCGCCATGCTCAAGGATCTCCGCAAGAAGGTCGCCAAGCAGCATGGCCTGCCGCCGTTCGTGATCTTCCAGGACCCCTCGCTCGAAGATATGGCCATGCAGTATCCCGTGACGATCGAGGAGATGCAGAACATTACGGGCGTGGGTGTCGGAAAGGCCCGCAAGTTCGGCGAGGAGTTCATCAAGCTCATCAAGGCCTATGTCGAGGAGAAGGAGATCATCCGTCCGCAGGACATGGTCGTCAAGGGTGTCGCGAGCAAGTCCGGCAACAAGATCTTCATCATCCAGTCCATCGACCGCAAGATGGATTTCGAGGACATTGCGCGTGCCAAGGACCTCGATTTCGACGAGTTGCTGACCGAGATCGAAGCCATCGTCAATGCCGGCACGAAACTCGACATCTCCTACTACTTGAAGGAGTTCATGGACGAGGACAAGATCGAGGACATCTACCTCTATTTCAAGGAGGATGCCGAGAGCGACTCGCTCGATGCCGCCATCGAGGAGCTGGGCGCCGACTATACCGAGGAGGAGATCCGTTTGGTCCGCATCAAGTTCATCTGCGAGCAGGGTAACTGACCCGGGGCCTCCGAGAGGGGCCGAAGGAAGGAACGAACCGATGGGACCGAAGGGGTCGAACCGAGGGGCCGAAGAAGGCGAACCGGGGCCGAAGAGACGAAGGGGACGAGCCGGGGGCGAGGGGAACGAACCGATGGGACCGAAGGGGGCGAACCGAGGGGCCGAAGAACCGGAGGGGGCGAACCGAGGGGCCGAAGAAGGCGAACCGGGACCGGGGACAAGCCGGAGAGCCGAACGGGAGAGCTGAACGGGAGAGCTGAACGGGAGAGAATGCCGGGTCGACACCCGGACCGGAATCCCGAGGGAATCCGGGTGCTGAATAGAATAACCTAAACATCTGCGCCTATGAACAAAAAGACTTTTACCCTTGCTGTAATTTTTTTGGTGTTGACGTTGGTGTGGCTCGGGCTTAATGTCTATTGGAAGGTTACACACTCCAATTGTGTGCATGTCATTGATTTCATCATCGGCATTATGTTCGTGTCCGCGGCTGCCGGAATGGTCTACAACGAATTCCACAAAAAGAAACGCAGGCATCTCGACGAGGTGGACAAACATAAAATTCCGTGACGATGCGTACGATTGATCGTGTGATGGCCGTTTTGGCCGTGGTATTCTTTTTTGCAGCCGTGATTTCGGGCTGGCGGGTATCCGTAGCCGAAGGGCAGAACCTGTGGTATCTACCTTTGTTGCTGGCGTTGGCTTCGGGGGCGATGACCTTCGGAGCTTTGCACCATCGTATCCGTAAAACCGCTGAAAAGGAGAAGTGATTATGAAAATCAGTTTCATGCAGGTGGTGCGTCTGGTCGGCATGGTGCTGGCCATCGCCGGAATCATCTATGCACTGGAATTCATGGAGCGCGGCATTGCCGTCTGGTTCTGGGTGCTGTTGTTGGGGATCGGATTCGTGGGACTGCTCTGGACGTTCCGCCTCACGCAGCGGCGCCTGGCCGTCGAGAAGCGCGCCCGGGAACGCAGTGAGAAGAAAAAACGCGGACGCCGCCCGAAGAGATGACGGAAGTTCGAGCCAAAAAAGCCCTGGGGCAACACTTCCTGACCGACCTGAATATCGCGCGCAAGATTGCCGACGCCCTCTCGGGCGGTACGGACGCGGCGCCTGCGGAGGTTCTGGAGGTGGGGTGCGGGATGGGTGTGCTGACGCAGTTCCTGCTGCGGCGCGGCGACATGGTGACCTGGGGAGCCGAGATCGACGCCGAGAGCGTCGAATACCTCCATGCCCACTACCCGGAGTTCACGCCCCGGCTGATCGAGGGCGATTTTCTGAAACTGGATTTGCGGGAACGCTTCCCCGAGGGGGTGCGCATCATCGGTAATTTCCCCTACAACATCTCGTCGCAAATCTTCTTCAAGGTGCTGGAAAACCGCGACCTTGTCCCCGAATGCGTGGGGATGATCCAGCGGGAGGTGGCCCTGCGGATTGCCGAGCCGCCCGGATCGAAGGAGTACGGCATCCTGTCGGTGCTGTTGCAGGCGTGGTACGACATCGAGTATCTCTTCACGGTGAACGAGACGGTCTTCAACCCGCCCCCGAAGGTCAAGAGCGCCGTGATCCGCCTGCGGCGGAATGCCACGCGGCAGCTGGCGTGCGACGAAGCGCTGTTCATCAAGGTGGTGAAGGCTTCGTTCGGACAGCGGCGCAAGATGCTGCGCAATTCGTTGAAGGCGGTCTTCGGGGATTTCGGCGGTGAGGAGCATCCCTTCTTCACGCGGCGGGCCGAGACGCTTTCGGTTGCGGAGTTCGTCGAACTGACCCGCTGGGTCGCGGGCTTAAAAAGCCCGTTTTAGGGGCGATGGTATGTCGAAAGGTCCGGATTCGGTTCCGTGCTTCGACCGTCAAGGCGCGGAACCGGATCGGAAACCCTGCGCTTGCTCCATCGCCCCTAAAACCCCTTTCTTAAAGGGGGCGCTGAACCGGATCGGAAACACTCCACTCGCTCCATCGCCCACGAAAACCCCTTTCTTAAAGGGGGCGCTGAACCGGATCGGAAACACTCCACTCGCTCCATCGCCCACGAAAACCCCTTTCTTAAAGGGGGGCGCTGAACCGGATCGGAAACACTCCACTCGCTCCATCGCCCACGAAAACCCCCTTTCTTAAAGGGGGCGCTGAACCGGATCGGAAACCCTGCGCTTGCTCCATCGCCCCTAAAACCCCTTTCTTAAAGGGGTAAACCGGCGGTGACTGTTACGAGATCTTCGCGCGCCAGGTATTTCCGGGCCAGGCGCTGCACGTCGGCGGGCGTCATCTGCCGGATGCGTCGCAGGTTCTCGCCGATGACCGAGTTGTCGAAGCCGCAGAGGATGTTCTCGATCGTTACGTCGGCGATGCCGAACGGCCCGTCCAACACGCGCATCATCTCGCCCGACATCATATTCTTTACCAATTCCAACTCTTCGGCGGGCATCGGCTCCGTGCGCAGGCGTTCGATCTCGCGGTAGATCTCCTGCAAGGCGGCCTGCGTGACGTCGGTGCCGACCTGCGTGGCCACTGCGAAGTAGCCCGCGCGTTCGAAGTTGACCATGGCGGCCACCACGCCGTAGGTGAATCCGTTGCGTTCGCGGAGGTTCTGCATCAGCCGCGACCCGAAGTAGCCGCCGAGTGCCGTGGCCACGACCTGCATCCCCACGAAGTCGGGGTGCTGGCGCGGGAAGAGCAGGCGTCCCAACCGCAATGCCGACTGCACGGCCCCGGGGTGTGGAACGAACGCCTCGTGGACGGTTTCGGGGGGCGGGAATGCGGTGACGGCTTCGGAGGAACCGTGGGGAAGCTGCTCCGCAAGCGTCCCGACGGCCTGCAATTCATGCGCGCCGATGCGTCCGCTGCACACCACGAAGCAGTTTTCGGCGGTGTAGAACCGTCGGTAGAAGGACGCGACATCCTCTCGTGTCAGCGAGTCGTAGAGGCTTTCGTCGGACGAGATGCCGTAGGGGTGCCGGGGGCCGAAGAGGGCCCGGGCAAAGGCTTCGCGGGCCTGGACGTCGACCTTCGTGCGGTCGATGGCCAGCCGCTGTTTGCGTTTGGCGGCGTAGGTCCGCAGCTCCGTCTCGGGGAAGGCCGGGCGGAGCAGGATCTCCGCGGCGACGTCGAGCGTTCGGTCGAAGAATTTCGAGAGCGTGGCGAAGTTGATGTAGGCGTAGTCGCGGTCGATGTTCACGTCGTACCACGAGCCGTAGTAGTCGAGTTGTTCGGCGATCTGTTGGGCGCTCCGGCGGTCGGAGCCTTCGGCCAGCAGATTCGCGGCTGCCGAGGCCGAGAAGGGCGCCGTCTGCACGGCCGAGCCGGCACGGAAGACGAACGAGATGCGCAGCACCTCGAAATCCGAAGACGGGAGCGTGTAGAGGGCGACGCCGTTGCGGAGGATCCGTTTTTCGGCCTGCCGGACGTCGATTTCCGAAGGGGTGATGCGGGGAGGTGTCATTTTTTTGCGCGGTAGATGAGCGTGGAACTGTTTTCGGGGCGCAGGATGCGGCCGCAGAACGAGCGGATCGCGTCGGGCGTGACCGCCCGGTAGAGGTCGACCTCGCGGTTGATGAGCCCCGGGTCGCCCAGCATTTCGTAGAAGCCGAGGTTCATGGCCTTGTTCATGACGTTCAGTTCGCCGAAGAGCGTGTTGGCTTCGAACTTGTTCTTGACCTTTTCGATCTCATACTCCGTGGCGGCGTCGCGTTGCAGGGCCTCGATCTCCTCGCGGAAGGCCGCTTCGGCCGCTTCGGGCGTCGTGCCGGGGAGCAGCTGCCCCGTGAAGACGAACAACCCCGGATCGACGTCGCCCGAGACGTAGGCGTTGACGCTCGACAGCAGGTTGCGCTCCTTGACCAGGTGGGTGTAGAGACGCCCCGAATCGCCGCCCGCCAGCAGGTCCGAGATCAGGTCGGCCGTCTGGAAATCGGGCTCCGTGCGGGCGCACATGTGGTAGGCCACCGAGACGGTCGTTGCCGGGACGTCGCGTTCGACCTCCTCGCGCCGCGCCTCCGTCTGGGGCGGCTCCTGCGGGATGGGCGCCGCGGGCGTCGGGGTGTCGGCGAGTCCCCCGAACCACTTTTCGGCCAGGTCGAGCATCCGCTCCTCGTCGAGGTCGGCCGAGATCGAGAGTATGGCGTTCGACGGGTGGTAATAGCGTCGGTAGAAGGCTTCGACGTCGGCCAGCGTCGCCCGGGCGATGTGGTCGGGCGTCAGCCCGATCGTAGCCCAGCGGTAGGGGTGGGTGCGGTAGGCCAGCGCCCGCAGCAGCATCGTCTGGTCGCCGTAGGGCTGGTTGAGGTAGCGCTGGCGGAACTCCTCGATCACCACGCGCTTCTCGGTTTCGAGCTTTTCGGGCGTGATGTCGAGCCCCTCCATGCGGTCGCTTTCGAGCCACAGCGCCGTTTCGAGGTTGTCCTTCGGGAGGGTGATGTAGAAATCCGTGTAGTCGTTGTTCGTGAAGGCGTTGTTGTCGCCCGAGGCCATCTGCACCGGGAGGTCGAAGTTCGGAACGGTGCGCGTTCCGCGGAACATGAGGTGTTCGAACAGATGGGCGAACCCCGTGCGTGCGGGGTTCTCGTTGCGCGCTCCGACCCGGTAGAGGAGGTTCACGGCGGCGAGTTTCGAAGCCCGGTCGCGGTTGACCGCGACGACGAGTCCGTTGGACAGAATTTTTCGCGTATAGGGAATCATGCGGGCAAAGATACGAAAAAAGCACGGGTCCGTCAACCCGCTCACCGCCGGGCCATCCGCCGTCTCCCGGCGGCGTGTCTCCGGTCGCCGTCCGGCGGAATCGGGACCTCCTCTCCGGCTAATGCGCTATTGGTTAACCAGTTTTGCAACCCGGTGATTTCCCGTCCGTTCGGTGTTACTGGAATAACAGTCTGCTGTTATTCGATTCACACCGGAATCGACAAAATTTTACATGTTTTTGAACAAAAATAGGCTTCGTTTTTCGTCCGAAATTCGTATCTTTGCAACGCCCGTCCGATCGGGCCCGCATGGAAGAGAAAACACGAACACACATATCATCTAAAATCTTAACTGAAATGGCAGAAAAGAAATTTATCACCTGTGATGGTAACTACGCTGCGGCTCATGTGGCATACATGTTCTCGGAGGTTGCAGCCATTTATCCCATCACGCCGTCGTCGACGATGGCCGAACTCGTGGACGAGTGGGCCGCCCAGGGACGGAAGAACATCTTCGGTGAGACCGTGAAGGTCGTCGAAATGCAGTCCGAGGCCGGTGCCGCAGGCGCCGTACACGGATCGTTGCAGAGCGGCGCCCTGACCTCGACGTTCACCGCCTCGCAGGGTCTGCTGCTGATGATCCCCAACATGTACAAGATCTCGGGCGAGCTGCTCCCGGGCGTCTTCCATGTTTCGGCCCGCGCGCTGGCCGCACAGTCGCTGTCGATCTTCGGCGACCATCAGGACGTGATGGCCGCACGCCAGACCGGCTTCGCCATGCTCGCCACCTCGTCCGTACAGGAGGTGATGGACCTGGCCGGCGTCGCTCACATCGTGGCGCTGAAAGCCCGCGTGCCGTTCCTGCACTTCTTCGACGGTTTCCGCACCTCGCACGAGATCCAGAAGATCGAGCTCATCGACGAGGCGTCGCTCACGGCCCTGCTCGACCGCGACGCCCTGAAAGCCTTCCGCGCCCGTGCGCTGAACCCCGAACACCCCGTGACGCGCGGTACGGCGCAGAACCCCGACATCTACTTCCAGACGCGCGAGGCTGCCAACAAGTTCTATGACGCCGTGCCCGACATGGTGGCCGACACCATGAAGGAGATCTCGAAGATCACCGGCCGCGAGTACAAGCCGTTCGTCTACTACGGCGCCGAGGATGCCGAGAACATCATCATCGCCATGGGCTCCGTCACCGAGACCATCAAGGAGACGGTCGACTACCTGCGCGCCCAGGGCGAGAAGGTCGGTGTGATCACCGTGCACCTCTACCGCCCGTTCGCCGTGAAGTACCTCCTCGAGGTGCTGCCCGCGAGCGTGAAACGCATCTGCGTGCTCGACCGCACGAAGGAGCCCGGCGCCAACGGCGATCCGCTCTACATGGATGTCGTCGAGGCCTTCACCACGCACCGTCATGCGCTGCCGTGCGGCGAGATGCCGCTGATCATCGGCGGCCGCTACGGCCTCTCGTCGAAGGACACCACGCCGGCCCAGATGCTGGCCGTCTTCGAGAACCTGAAAATGGCCGAACCCAAGAACCAGTTCACCGTCGGCATCGTCGACGACGTGACGTTCCGTTCGCTGCCCGTCGGCGAGGAGATCTCGCTGGCCAAGCCCGGCACGTTCGAGGCCCTCTTCTTCGGACTGGGCGCCGACGGTACGGTGGGTGCCAACAAGAACTCGATCAAGATCATCGGCGGCACGACGAACAAGTACTGCCAGGCCTACTTCTCCTACGACTCGAAGAAGTCGGGCGGCTACACGTCGTCGCACCTGCGCTTCGGCGACCTGCCCATCACGTCGCCCTATCTGGTGACGACGCCCGACTTCGTGGCCTGCCACGTTCCGTCGTATGTCGACAAGTACGACGTGCTCAAAGGCCTGAAAGCCGGCGGCTCGTTCCTGCTCAACTCGGTGCATGACGCCGAGACGACCTGCGCCACGCTGCCCGACCACATGAAGGCTTACATGGCCAAGAACAGGATCAACTTCTACATCATCAACGCCACGAAGATCGCCGCCGAACTCGGCCTCGGATCGCGCACGAACACCATCATGCAGTCGGCCTTCTTCAAGATCGCCAACGTCATTCCGTTCGAGAAGGCCGTCGATGAGATGAAGCACGCCATCCTGAAATCCTACGGAAAGAAGGGTGAGGATATCGTCAACATGAACTATGCGGCAGTCGATGCCGGCGGCAAGGAGGTCGTGAAGGTCGAGATCCCGGCCGAGTGGGCCCAGATCGAGGACAAGGGCTTCGTGACCCCGTCGCATGCGGATTATCCGGAGTTCGTGCGCAGCATCGTCGAGCCGATCAACGGCCTGAAAGGCGATGACCTGCCGGTTTCGGCCTTCAACGGCCGCGAGGACGGTACGTGGGAGAACGGTACGGCCGCCTATGAGAAGCGCGGTATCGCCGTGAACGTGCCGGAGTGGAAGATCGCCAACTGTATCCAGTGCAACCAGTGCGCCTATGTCTGCCCGCACGCTGCCATCCGTCCGTTCCTGGCTACGGAGGCCGAGGCTGCGGCTTCGGGCGCCGAGTGGAAGCAGGGCCTCGGTGAGACCAAGGAGTACAAGTTCCGCATCCAGGTGTCGCCGCTCGACTGTACGGGTTGCGGCAACTGCGTGGACATCTGCCCCGCCAAGGAGAAGGCGCTCGTCATGCGTCCGCTGGAAGAGCAGATGCCGCAGCAGAAGAACTGGGACTACATCACCAAGCACGTCGGTTACAAACCGGTGGTCGACAAGACCAAGTCGGTGAAGAACCTGCAATTCGCACAGCCGCTCTTCGAGTTCTCGGGCGCCTGCGCCGGTTGCGGCGAGACGCCCTACATCAAGGCCCTCTCGCAGCTGTTCGGTGACAAGATGATGGTGGCCAACGCGACGGGTTGTACGTCGATCTACTCGGGTTCGGCACCCTCGACCCCGTATTGCAAGGATGCCGCAGGCCGCGGTCCCGCGTGGGCGAACTCGCTCTTCGAGGACAACGCCGAGTTCGGTCTGGGTATGCACCTCGGCGTCGAGAAGCTCCGCGACCGGATCCAGCTGACCATGGAGGAGGCGATCGCCAACTGCACGAAGTGCTCCGATGAGCTGAAAGGCGTGATGAAGGAGTGGATCGAGAACCGCGGTTCGTCGTCGAAGTCGGCCGAGGTGACGGCACGCCTGCTCCCGCTGATGGAGGCTTGCGGCTGCGACTACTGCCAGAAGATCCTCGAACACAAGGATTGGCTCGTGAAGAAGTCGCAGTGGATCATCGGCGGCGACGGCTGGGGCTACGACATCGGTTACGGCGGCGTGGACCACGTGCTGGCATCGGGTCAGGACGTGAACATCCTGGTGGTCGACACGGAGGTCTACTCGAACACGGGCGGACAGTCGTCGAAGTCGACGCCGGTGGGCGCCGTTGCGAAGTTCGCATCGAGCGGCAAGCGCATCCGCAAGAAGGACCTCGGCGCCATGGCCATGACCTACGGTTATGTCTATGTGGCGCAGGTTTCGATCGGCGGCTCGCAGCAGCAGCTGTTCAACGTGCTGAAAGAGGCCGAGGCTTATCCGGGCCCGTCGCTGGTGATCGCCTACGCACCGTGTATCAACCACGGTATCAAGGGCGGCATGACGCGCACGCAGACCGTGGGCAAGGAGGCCGTAGCATGCGGATACTGGCACCTGTGGCATTACAACCCGCAGTTGGAGGAGCAGGGCAAGAATCCGTTCGTGCTGGATTCGAAGGAGCCCGACTGGACGAAGTTCCGCGACTTCCTGATGAAGGAGGTACGTTACACGTCGTTGCAGAAGGCCTTCCCGGCCGAAGCCGAGGAGTTGTTCAAGGCAGCCGAGGAGAACGCCAAGTGGCGTTACAACGGCTACGTCCGCCTCTCGAAGATGGAGTACTGATCGTCTGAAAAGACACAATAGCGAGGCCGCCCTTCCTTTCGGAGGGGCGGCCTTTTTTGATGAAGTTCGACGATCCCCGCCTTTTTCTTGTTTTTCTCCTTGTTCTGCTTGCCGGAATCGTTGTGGGTTGGTTTACGCAACTGGATAAAAAGTCCCTGAAAACGGGCCGAAACCAGGCACAAAAAAAGGTTGCCATGCGCATGACAACCTCCCTAAACGCAAGAAAGAGAGCCTTTTGGACTCTCCTTCCTTGTGA
>NZ_NFHT01000018.1 GCF_002161445.1 Alistipes sp. An66 | reverse complement strand
ACCGGGGGCGGCGGGCAACCGATGGAAGATGGTCGGCTCTTCAGTGGGGAGCCGTGGAGGGGATGAATGGCGTTGTCATGGTCGGTGGTTTTTGCGTTGTTTCGAGGATAACGGCACCCGTCTCCGCTTTGTTTCACCATGAGGCGCGATTGCGCTTTCTTGCTGGTAGTTGCGCAGGTGGATTGGCCGCAGGGATATGCACGAAAAAAGCCCTCGAATCATCTGATCCGAGAGCTCGTATAGTCTGTTACTCGGCAGCCGGCCGAAGGTTGCGGTCAAGGACCGCCCGGATCCCCGATTCGGGATAGAGCAGCAAGCGGTTGCCAAGTAGCGTGAAGGGAATCTGCCGCCGGTCCCGCAGCGTCTGCAAGGTGCGCGGTGAGAGGCGCAGGCGTGTGCAGACCTCCTCGCCGGTCAGGTAGCGCTCCTCGCCGATCATCGGGCGACGCTCCTCGGAGGCCTTCCGAAGCATACGCTCCACGTCGTCCAGCCGGGCGAACAAGCGTTGTACCTCGTCGCTTGCTTCGTTGAGATAATCCAGCGGCATGGCTATCGCATTTGAACGGTTTTGCGGGAAAGCCATGCGGCGAGATCCCGACGTCGATAGTAGAATTTACCACCCAGACGTGAGCAGGGAATCACTCCCCGGTCCCGGTAGCTCTGCAGCGTGCGTTTGGTGATGTTCAGCGCCCGGCATACCTCCTCGCTGTCCAATCACCCGTCGTCCTGCGGTGGCGTCAAACGACGTTCCAGATGTTGGGCAAGGGCGGAGAGGTGTTCCACCCGTTCAAGGAGCCGCTGCCAACTCCGCTCTCCGATACATACGATCTTTTCCATGGTTTTCTTTCTGTTTGGTTTGACTATGCAGCAACCCGTCTCTGTGGGTTGCACTCTGTGTGGATGGGGACGCCGAACATTCAGCGGTCCCGGATCCGAAAGGCTCGGCGTTTCATCTTTTTCCGGTTTATGAATCTTTGTTCCTGCAAGCTTGCACTCGGATAACGTGCGCTGCCCCTCAAAAGTTTCGCCCGCAGAGTGATGTGGCAGTGGTTGGCGTCGGTTGGCGTCAAGAGGGTGGACAAACTGCGGGGAAAATGCCGGTTTATAGCCATTCTGATTTGCGCATATGGCAAACGTGCCTATGATAATACACGGACAGAGACGGGATACGGGCTGTCGAGCCGGAAGCTCAAAAGGGTAGTTTGGGACGAAAGTCATGCAAACCGCATCTCCGAATCAGCCGGAAAGGAGCTGGAGTTGCAGTCCGGTTGCGGATGTCGATGCGGCCCTATTCACCCGCGCCGCGCCGATAATCTTCGAGGTAGGCCGAGCAGGTCCGTCCGGTCTGCTGCTTGAAGAAGCGCATCAGGTGGCTCGGATCCGAGAAGCCGTACGCATCGGCCAGCTGGCTGACGCTGCGCCTCTCGAAGAGTAGGTCGTTCTTCACAGCCTCCAGCAGCCGCTGTTTCAGCAGGTGTACGGCCGTGACGCCGAACTGATCCATGACAGCCCGGTTCAAGGTCACGCGGCTCACGCGCAGCATCGAAGCATACTCCTCGACGCGTTGCACCTCACGGATATGCTCCTCGAGCAGCGCCTTGAAGCGGAATGCACAGTTATTGCGCGGCAACGTCACGGGCAGTCCGTAGGCGGCGGCATAATCGCGGTTGAGCGTCACCAGCAGATAATAGAGCACCGCGACGATCAAATTGTAGCTGTCCGCCGTCGGGGCGCGCAGCTCCGCCTTGATCTTTTCGAGCAGCCGGTCGTATTCCGCCAGCTGTTCCGCTGCGGCATCGAACCACGGCGGCGTGTCGGTCTGGTAGCAGTAGAGCAGGCGGTAGACGAAGAACTTGTCAGCGAGGAACGTGCGCATGAAATCCTCGCGGAAGATTAGGAACGTGTAGTCGAGCTCCGCCTCGTCTACGAGCCAGCGCTGTTGCTGGTGGGGCGAGAGGAGCAGCACCATGCCGTCGTGCAGCTCGATGCGGCGTCCGCCGAGCAACAGCACGCCTCGGGCCCTGTGCAGGAAGAAGAACTCGAAGAAGTCGGTCCGGAAGAGCGGATTCTCGGTCAGTACGCCGCGGATCTCTTCGCTGCGGCCCGTATTGATGTAGAAGTCGACGCCGCACTGCGTCTTGCTGAACGGCACGGTGACCAGCCGTCGGGGATTTGTCGCTGTTTTCATCGCTCGCATCCGGGTTATTCGATGACAAAGATAGAACATTATTTATCAAAATGGCATACATTACCCCCTTTCGGGCATGGTTTTGCACAAAAAATCTTCGGATCTTTGCCTCACAAAACATCCGGAATATGAACCAGCAAGAGGAGATCATCCGCGACATCGACGTGCAGAGCGTCATGACCCGCTCGTCGCTGCCCGTGGGCGGTTATTCGGTCAACCCCTACGTGGGGTGTCCTCACGCCTGCCAATATTGCTACGCTTCGTTCATGAAGCGCTTCACGGGCCACACCGAACCCTGGGGATCGTTTCTCGATGTCAAACACTGGAAACCCGTCGGCAATCCGCACCGCTTCGACGGCCAGCGTATCGTCATCGGCTCGGTGACCGACGGCTACAATCCCTTCGAGGAGCAGTTTCAGCGCACGCGCCATCTGCTTGAGGAGCTGCGCGGCACGACGGCCGAGATCATGATCTGCACCAAGTCGGATCTTGTGCTGCGCGACCTGGACCTGTTGCGCACGTTCCCGCGCGTGACGGTTTCGTGGTCAGTCAACACGCTGGACGAGGCTTTCCGTGCCGACATGGACCGCGCGGTGAGCATCGAGCGGCGTCTCGAGGCCATGCGGCAGGTCTATGAGGCGGGCATCCGCACCGTCTGCTTCGTCTCGCCGATCTTTCCGGGCATCACCGACCCGAAGGCCATCATCGAACGGGTGAAAGACTTCGCCGACCTCGTCTGGCTCGAGAATCTCAACTTGCGCGGGCAGTTCAAGGCAACGATCCTGGCCTATATCCGCGAAAAGCATCCCGAACTAGTGCCTTTATACGAGGAGATCTACAACCGCCGCCGGACGGACTATTGGCAGGCGCTTGAACACGAGATGGCCGCCTATGCTGCCGCAAACGGCCTGCCATATCGCGTGAACGACCTGCCGTACGGCCGCTCCGAGAAGGGCCGTCCGGTTGTGGTCAACTACTTCTATCACGAAAAAATCCGACTCAACAACCGATCCTCGGAGCGGTAGGATGCCGTAAACGGAAAACCTCTTAAAACACGATAAACGATGAAACAGATTGAAAAGATCGCCGAATCCGAAAATTTCAGTGCAATCGGGCTCGGCAAATTGAGCGAACTGAACGAATTCGTGCTGGAGCTGAATCCGGCCGTCAAGATCCCGGGCAAGGTCTTCGGTGGTGCGGCCTTGCAGGCAACGGGTGCGGAGTTCTCCTTCCAGTCGTTCGCTCCCGGTACGGAAACCGGATTCCTGCACACCCACAAAACACACGAGGAACTTTACTTCTTTCTCTCGGGCGAGGGTAAATTCCAGGTCGACGGCAAGATCTTCCCGATCGGTGAAGGTTCGGTAGTGCGGGTAGCTCCTGCGGGACGACGTTCCGTCCGCAATACGGGCCGCGAGGCACTTGTCATGCTCTGCGTACAGTACAAGGGCGGGAGCTTTACGCCCGAGGACGCTACCGACGGTGTGATTCTGAACGATCCGGTCTGCTGGTAAGGCCTTCATACGGCAAACGACAGGCGTGATGCCGCTACAAACGGTATCACGCCTGTCGTATTTCCTCCCAGCACGCCGGAACCGGACACAGACCATGCAGACGGCAACAGCTGGATTTTGGAGCGGGCCTGTTACATTTCCGGTTCAATTGCCAGGCTTATGATCATTCGGTACGGTCTGCCGGTTCCCTTTTTCCGTATTTCCGTTCGAAAAGTTCCGCATTCCGGGTACCCCATTCGATCATCGCGTCGATGATCGGAATGAGCGTTTCGCCCAAAGGGGTAATGGCATATTCGGAGCGGGGCGGCAACTCGGCGTAGATGGTCTTGCGGACCAGACCGTCCTCGACCAGCTCCTTGAGCTGGAGATCGAGCACCCGGGGCGTGGCCTCGGGGAAGATGCGGTGCAATTCGCTCGGACGCAGCGCATGGTGGCGCAGTTCGTCGAGGATGCAGGACTTCCATTTCGAGTTGATCAGACTCATGGTCAGCCGCAGCGGGCATTCCAGATCGACGGGTAGCTTTCTCTCGTACATGTGCGTAGGGCCGTTTTCGGTTCTTGTGAAACAAAGGTAGCGATAATTGCCAAAAAGAGCATACCCGACAAATTTTTCGGTATATGAATCATTTTTCGGTACTTGACTGCACGGTGCCGCGGCCATATCTTTGTCCCGACAAGAACCTTTCAAACAGACCGATTATGAGAACTGAAATCAAAGAGTACCGGGCCGTCGAGGAGGCGGCCATGAAGTTCGTCCGAAGCGTTGCCGAGGGCAACAGCAGCCATGCGCGCGAGCTGTTCATCGACGAGGCCGTGCTGTTCGGATACCTCGACGGCCGGCTGGAGCATGGCGGCATCGAACAGTTCTACCGGAACGTGGACAGCGTGGGTGCCGATGCCGGATTCAGGGCCCGGATCGACGTGCTGGATGTCGAGGAGACGCTGGCCGTCGTGCGCGTGCTGGAGGAGAACTGGGGCGGCCGCATCGACTTTACGGACTACCTGCTGATGATGAAGATCGACGGCACGTGGCGCTGCGTGGCCAAGGCCTACAACCAGAATTCAAACACCATTCAAAAATAACACGCCATGAAAATAACGGTAATTACGGGCAGCCCCCGCAAGCTGGGCAACAGTTTCGCCATGACCGAAGCCTTCATCAGCGAGGCGGAGCGCCGCGGACATACGGTGCAGCGGTTCGACGCGGCATTCCTGAAGATCGGCGGCTGCCACGCCTGCATGACCTGCTACAAGACGGGTAAGGCCTGCTCGTTCGACGACGACTTCAACCGCATCGCCCCGGCCATTCTCGAATCGGATGCCGTGGTCTTCACGATGCCGGTCTACTGGTATTCGATCCCGGCACAGATCAAAGGGGTGATCGACCGATTGTTTTCGCTGGTCGTCGGCGGCAAGCCGGTGGACGGGAAGCGGTGTGCGTTGATCGCCTGCTGCGAGGAGGAGGATACGACGGTGCTCGACGGCGTGCGGATTCCCATGGAGCGCACGGCGGCCCTGCTGAAATGGGAGATGGTCGGCGAGGTGCTCATCCCGGGCGTACTGAACGAAGGTGACATCGCCCGGACTGACGGTTGCCAACAGGCGGCAGCTCTGGCACAGCGGTTCTAACCTCCGCTCGCGAACGTCCGGATCACATGCAGGCCGCAGCGGGATTCCACGCTCCATGCCGGAATCCCGCTGCGACCTTTTTCTATTGGATGAAATTATGGAGACGGTTGGCCGGGTTGAGCGGCGTCTGATCGATCAGTTCGAGCGACCGGACCATGTGGAGCGTTCCCTGCTTGTACTTCTGAAAATGCGCCGAGGCGATATGCTTCTCGTAAGCTGCACGGCTTGCGTAGGTTTCGAGGATGGTGATCCGGCACGGATTCTCCCGCTCGGCCACGGCATACATCGTCAGCACGCCCGGCTCGGTGCGCAGCGAAACTTCGCCCACCTCCGCGGCGAAGCGCATATATTCGTCGAGATACTCCGGCCGGACCTCGATCTTCGAGAGCCGCACGATACCGTCCCCGGCCATCGGCTCCTTGGCACACATCGAAGGCTCGCTGTCGAGCCGCAGGCAGCGGCCGATCACCTCGCCCGTGGAGAGGTAGGAGTAGGTCGGGAACTCGAACAGCACGGGCTTCAGCCGCGCGTAGTCGATCCGTCCGCGGTCGTCGAGCACCTCCGGCGAGGCGTAGGTCGCCGCAATCGAGCAGATGAAGTTGTCGAAACCCTCCGTCTCGTAAATATCCACGACGTCGCACGCCATCGTCAGCGGCGAGCGGTCGATCACCGGCGCGCCGTTCGCGCCCCGATGCCAGGAGAAAACCTGCGACTTGTCCTCGCGGGCTCCGCTCACACTCCCCACATAGTCGGCCGCAGGCAGCATCTCGCGGCTGACGAGATTGACCGAGAGTTTGCGCGTGGCGCGGATCCCCCGGTTGGTGTAGTGGCTCTGGCTCATGCTGACCAGAATCCGGTCGTGGCCGATAATCCCGACGTGCGCCACAACAAGCCAGTTTACGCGGCCTTCCACCTCGGCCCCGACAACCGTCAGCGGCATGGGATAGAGTGCCAACGTGTTTCCGATGAGTTTCTTTTCCATGGTGGTTGTATTTGATGGATTCGACGATTGAGTCTGTGCCAGCGTGCCGCCCGACAGCGTCAGGCCCAGCAGCAGGCACGCGAAAATGATCATGCGGTTTGTCATGGTTTGTCGTTTTATACATCCATCGCAAAAGTAGCGGTTTACCCGCTTCCGGATGTAACGAAAGCCGGGGCATTCCTACCCGTTTTACGGAATCCCGGGCCCACCGATTCGGAGATATGCCCGAAAATCGTTATTTTTGCGAAGACAACCCCTCAAAGCCTTCCTTGATGAGCAAGATTCTGAGAATAAACTGCGTGGGTGATTACAGCCGCTGGGTCGGACACATCGATCGCCATCCGCTGGTGAGCGTTATCGACTATGCCGAGGTTTCGCCCATCCGCCACAGTCTGAACAACTACGGCGTCTACGCACTCTTCCTGCGCGACGACGCCAGCGTGGAACTCGACTACGGCTGCGGACGCTACGACTACAACCAGGGCACGCTGCTGTGCGTGGCCCCGGGACAGGTAGGCGGCAAGGAGGACAACGGCGAGCGGGTTTCGATTACGGGCTGGGCGCTGCTCTTCCATCCCGATCTGCTGCGCGGCACGCCGCTCGAAAAACGGATCCGCGACTACTCCTTTTTCGACTATCGCGTCAACGAGGCGCTGCACATGACCGACCGGGAGCATGACATCCTGGTTTCGCTGATGCGTCGGATGCGCGAAGAGCTCGACAACGAACGCGATGCACAGCAGGATGCCATTCTGGTCGGCTACATCGGACTGGTGTTGAATTTCTGCCAGCGCTTCTACAACCGCCAGTTCCAGACCCGCAAGACGGAGAACTCCGACATTCTGGTCCGCTTCAACCAGCTGCTCGCCGACTATTACGAGCAACGGCTCCAGCTGACCCTCGGGTTGCCCACCGTGCAGTACTGCGCCGACAAGCTGTGTCTCTCGCCCAACTACTTCGGCGACGTCATCCGGAAGACGACCGGCGACACGGCCGGCAACCACATCCGCCGGTTCGTGATCCAGCTTGCCAAGGACGGGCTCTCCGCCGGAGAGAGCGTCGCGCAGGTGGCCGACCGCCTCGGATTCGAATATTCGCAGCACTTCAGCCGTATGTTCCGGAAGCAGGAGGGTATCACTCCGACGGAGTACGGCCGCAGGCGGCGCTCCTGACAAACAACCGTTCGGCATTCCGTCCCAGAATCCGGTCGGCATATCCGGCCAGCTCGCCGTCGGCGGCGAGCGTCTGTTTCAATCGTTCCAGATTGGCCTGCAACACGGTATCGGGCAGATAGGGATAGTCCGAACCGTAGAGGATGTGGTCGGGCGTGGTGATGGTGAGCAGCGCATGCAGGA
Source organism: Alistipes sp. An66 (assembly GCF_002161445.1). Taxonomy (GTDB): domain Bacteria; phylum Bacteroidota; class Bacteroidia; order Bacteroidales; family Rikenellaceae; genus Alistipes; species Alistipes cottocaccae. The sequence goes on along the minus strand of NZ_NFHT01000018.1, from coordinate 51,720 downwards.
CCTCTGCCGTGGGATTCCCCGCCAGGTCGAAATAGAGGCGCGACAGGTTCGCGTCCCAATCAATCGGCTGCATGCAGCCCTGCGACACCATCGCCGGGAGGATGGATTTCATTCTCGGCAATGCCAGCGGCAGGAACGAACCGCAATGGGGCACGACCACCTTCAGATTCGGGTAGCGGGTCAGTACGTTCCGCGCCAGCATGTTCACCACGGCCCGAGTGGTTTCGGCCGGATATTCGTACATGGCCAGCGGTGTGGTGGCGATGATCTCCTCGGGACTGGGCGTCGGGCGGTGCGGATGGAGGATGACGACGGCATGACGCTCGTCGAGCACCTCCATCAGCGGATCCAGCGCCTCGTCACCCACATACTGCCCGCGGCTGTTGGTCGCCAGTTTCACTCCGTCGGCCCCCAGCGTATCGAGCGCATAGACCGCTTCGCGGATGGCGGCCTCCACATCGGGCAGCGGCAGGGCTGCACAGAACCGGAACCGGCCGTGGTATCGCTGTTTGATCTCCGCCGAGACCTCGTTCACACGGCGGATACAGCGGGCCGACTCCTCCGTATCGCCATAGTAGGGCTGCGGGGCCGGCATCGTCAGCACGGCCGTCCGGATGCCCGCACGGTCCATGAAGTCGATGTGCCGCGCGGCATCCCACACTGGCAGCGGGAAGGTCTCTTCGAGCTCCGCACCGTGTGCCTTCAGCACCTCCCGGTATTCGGGAAGGATGATGTGGGTGTGGAGATCGACCGTCTGTCCGTAAAGAGACGCCAATCCGAAAGGCATTTCCGCAAGCAGCAAAGTGAACAGTCGCTTTCTCATATCGCATGCTTTTTAATGCTCCTCGCGGTCTGCTCCGAGCGTCTCCAGCCAGGCCGGGATACGGGTCGTCATACTGCCCAACGAACCGGAGGTGAGCAGCAGCGACTCTTCGAATGTGGCTTCGGGAACCAACGCGGCAGCATCCCGTTCGGAGGTGCCGATGCCGCTGCTCCCGCTGCTGGCAAAGAGGGCAATCCGCTTTCCGGCCAGCAACGCGGCATGATCGTGCAGGAATGCCTGCATCGGCGAAGCCATGTGCCCGAACCAGATCGGATAGCCGACAAAGATAATATCATATTCGTCAAGACTCTCGACTGAGGTGGTAATGGCAGGGAAATTGCCTTGTGCAATGGCCTCCAGCTCCGTCTGTGCGCGGTCGAGCATTGCGTTGTAGTCCGTATCGTAGGGTACAGCCGGCTCCACCTCCGCCATCTCACAATCCAATGTGGACTGAATGGTCCGTGCCATCCGCTCCGTATTGCCCGTGCGCGAGCAGTAGAGGACAAGGTAACGCCCGTTGGCTCCGTTCGTGTTGCCGCCTTCCTCGTTGTCTCCGTTGTCCCCATTCCCGTTATCCTCGGGCGAGGTCTGTTCCGGCTCGTTCGATGACGGACTGGTCTCGCCGCAGGCCGTTGACACGGCAAGCGTCGACAGCAGCATCCAGAGGATCAAAAACAGCTTTTTCATACGCTTCTCTTTTAATGGTTTGACGCTTTCCAAAAGTCCGGATCGGGAATCGACTATCTGTACGACTCCCGGTAGATGCGCACGATCTCCTCGTCGCTCATCTGAACCCGGTCGCTGGTGAACATGACGCCCATCACCTCGCGCGTGTTGCGCATCAGCAACTCGAATTCGTCGGGCGTGATGCCGTAGTCGGACATCTTCAGGTCGGCCACGCCGCAAGCCTCCTGCAACCGGGTGAGGGCCGTGAGGAAATCTTCGGGCTTCGTGGCTTCGGGCATTCCCATGACCTGCGCCATGCGGACGAAACGTTCGTCGCAGGCGTGGTGTTCGATGAAGTATTTATAGTATGCCCGGCTGATCATGATCAGTCCTGCGCCGTGAGGCAGTGCCGGATGGTAGGCCGACAGGGCGTGTTCCAGCGCGTGTTCGCTCGTGATCAGCGTCAGGCACATCACCACGCCCGACAGCGTATTGCCAAAAGCCACGTGGGTGCGGGCTTCCATGTCCTTGCCATCCTTCACGGCGCGGGGGAGGTACTTCGCCAGATTTTCGATGGCCGTCAGGGCGTACATGTCGCTCATCAGGTTTGCTCCCCGGGCAATGTAGCCCTCGGTACTGTGGAACAGGGCATCGAAACCCTGATAGGCCGTGAAGGTCGGCGGCACGCTGGCCATCAGCTCCGGATCGACGATCGAGAGGACCGGGAAGAGCGAAGCATCGCCCACGAAGGCCTTCTCGAAGGTATCCTCCTTGGTGATGACGCCCGAGTTGTCCGTTTCCGAGCCCGTCCCGGCCGTGGTGGTGATGGCGACGATGGGCAGCGGACGGACGGCAATCGGTTTGCCTTTGCCCGAACCGATGGGCACATAGTCCCAAAGCTCCCCGTCGTTGGTCGCCATCACGGCGATGGCCTTCGTGCAGTCCATCACGCTGCCGCCGCCCAGCGCCACGAGGAAATCGCAGCCGTGCTCACGAGCAGCCTTCGCCCCGGCGTCGACATTGCCGACCGTCGGATTCGGCATCACCCCGTCGAAGAGGACCGTCTCCACGCCGGCCTTGTGCAGCTGCTCCTCCGTGCGCGAAAGATAGCCGTTGGCACGGGTCGATTTTCCGTTGGAGATCACGATCAGGGCACGGCGTCCCGGCATCGGCTGTTCATTCAGTTTGTCCAGCATCCCGGTCCCGAACATCACCCGGGTCGGAACATACATGTAGTACATAAGATTGGTTTCCATCTTTTAGAATTGTTTTATGTAAGAATATCTTGTTTGTCTGTCTTTATTTACCCATCGTCTCCCGAACCCGGGCCAGCAGATTCGGAATATCGAGATGTTGCGGACACTTGGCCAGGCATTCGCCACACGCAACACACGAGGAGGCCGGGTCGCCGCGCTGAACGGGCGACATCGACACGGTATAGTCGGCCAGCGCCCGCTGCCGGTTGCCGTGCAGCAGGTAGTTGTTGTACACATAGGCAAGGATGTAGCCGATGGCCACGTTGTGCGGGCAGGGAATACACTGGTAGCAACCCGTGCAGTCGATATGTCCCGGCGCTTGGCGGTAAGCATAGATGGCGGCCCCCAACGCCTCACGCTCGGCCGGCGAAAGCATGTTCGGCCGGGCCTTGGCAGCATATTTCAGATTCTCCTCCACATCCGCCATGGAACCCATGCCGCTGACGGCCACGCTCACCTCGGGAATATCCCACAGATAGTCCAACGCCCACTCGGCATCGGGCTTGCGAATCCCTGTCGAGGCCAGTGCATCGTGCATCGTCTGCGGCAGACGGGCCAGAAATCCCGTGCGGACGGGCTTCATCACCGCCAGCCCCATTCCGTTGGCTGCGGCATACTTCGGGCCGAGCACCCCTGCCTCGTATTCGTAATCCAGGTAGTTGTGCTGAATCAGGCAGAAATCCCAGGCCGGGGTGTATTCCACCACCTTTTTGAACAGCTGCAGGCTGTCGTGGAACGAGAAGCCCATGAAGCGGATCTTGCCCTGGGACTTCAGCCGCTCCATCTTTTCGATGAGCCGGTAGGGCAGCACATAATCCTTCCACGCGCGGTGCATGATCATGTGAATATGATAGAAGTCGATCACGTCCGTACCAATGGTACGGCGCGACTGGTCGAAGAACTTTTCGAAATCATCCACCGACCGCATCTCCCACCACGGCATCTTGGAGGTGACATACACCCGGTCGCGCCAGCCTCCGGCCAAAGCACGGCCCACCGCCTGTTCGCTCTCTCCGCCCAGGTAGACACGCCCCGTGTCGATATAGTTTACACCGCCTTCGATGGCACGGCGTACCATGGGCGTGGTCTGGTCGAAATCTACGTGTCCGTTCTTCATCGGCAGCCGCAGCATACCGAAACCCAGCGCCGAGACCTTCACGCCGGTCCGCCCCATCGGGCGGTACTGCATCTGCGGATTGTAATTGAGAATCTCTCTCGACAACCGCTCCCGTACGACTTGTTTTTCAACCTCCTGCGCCAGGGCTTTCGGACCGATTATCGCACTGGCAGCTGCGGCAAAAAGTCCGCTTTTAAGAAAATCACGTCTATCCATATCGCTTCCCGTTTATCTATCTGACCCCCGGTCAAACAGAATTATGACCGTTATGTCTGCTGCAAAGGTAATCTGGCGGGAAGCAACCGACGTAACGATTTCATGGAAGAATGTGCGGCTTTTACGGATTATGAATACCTATAAATTGAACGACGGGGATCTGCAATAGAACCCTCGCCGCCGCATCTTCGTTTTTCAAACGCCGGTTTATGCCGTCAGCACCTTGCCGATACGACGCATCTCACGGCTGATGTTCGCCTCGGAAATCTTCGCGTAGCGCCGCGTCATGTTCGTATTCGTATGGCCCAGAATCTTGGCGATGATATCGATCGGCATCCCGTATTCAATCGCCAGCGTAGCGAACGTATGGCGCGCCAGGTGCGTGGTCAGATGCTTGGAAATCTGACAAATATCCGCTATCTCCTTCAGGTAGGCGTTCATCTTCGTATTCGACGGGACGGGCAGCAGTTTGCCCCGTGCCCGACAGTTGGCGTCATCGCGGTACTTCTCCAGCAGGGCCGCCGCCTGCGGAAGCACCGGAACACGGCTCATCACCGAGGTCTTTTCCCGCGGCTTATGGATCCACAGTTGCCCCTCCTCGTCCGTCGTGAAGTGTTCCCGCCGCAGATGGTCGACATCCGTGAAGGCCAGTCCCGTCAGCGCGCAGAAGCAGAAGACATCCCGGATGCGGTCCAGACGCTCGTTGGGCATCTGTCTCCTTAGCAGCAGGTCCAGCTCCGCTTTCGTCAGCGGCACCTTGACGTTCGTCTTGTCGATCTTCATCTTATAGTAACGGAAGGGATTTTTCTCGATCCATTCGTTGCGGACCGCATAGAGCAGGAAGTTTTTCAAACAGCAGAGCAGATTGACCGCCCCATTGTTGTGGCAGTTGTAGGCCGTCTGCATGTAGGTGTTCAATCCATCGACGTAGGCGTAGTCGACCGTCTCCAGCGGAAGATCCTCTTTGTGGTAGATATCCCGGATATATTCAGTCATGTAGCGCAGCAGGCGGTGGTACTTGTTGGCCGTGAGCTGCGTGATACGGGTGCCAACCTCCTGCTGCCGTTTCTCGCAGTATTTACCGAACTCCGCCAGCACCATCCGACTCGATGAGGCGGAGCCCAGCAGCTGTTTGACGGCAAAGCAGGTCGGCGTCCTGTTCTCCTGGATCAGGCGGTCATAGGCAGCAAGGATAGAGGCCCGGTAGCTGGCGACGATGCGGTTGATCTGCTGGTCGACCTCATCCTTGTAGAGCGAGCGTTCGAGACGCTGGTTCCAGCGTTCCGGCTCAATCTGGCATTGTGTATAGATTTCGGTCGACTGACCGGTCGTAGTGATACGGGCATAGATCGGGGCCTTGCCCTTTTTCGTGACTTTGGTCTTCTTGCAGAAGAAGACGACGCTGAAGGTGGTTCGTGGCAACATGGCTGCTTGGTTTTTGGATAAATTAAACGTCTTCAGCACTGGAATGTTGCAGAGTAAAATGATGCAAATCAGCGAAATAGAGCTAAATCGTGACCTGTTTTCGGTCCGAGCAAAAAAGGTCACGATGAAGGCCTGAAATACTTGCTGCCTTTTGCGTCAACAAGAGTGGGAGAATATAAGAAAAAGCCTTGCATATCGCTGATATACAAGGCTTTTTGCTTTCTATCGAGGTTTCTTTCTGGCCCCCTCTGGAGCGGAAAACGGGACTCGGACCCGCGACCTCAACCTTGGCAAGGTTGCGCTCTACCAACTGAGCTATTTCCGCAATATGTATCCGAACTCGTGCTTCGAGACTGCAAATATAAACCGAATTTTCGATTCCGCAAAATTTTTCGTGACTTTTCCAAAAAACAAAACTCCCCGGTCGTACAAAGACCGGAGAGTTCCGTTGGATAATGATTCAGCGTGCGGTTTAGCGAACCTTGAATCCCTCGTCGGCACGCATCGGGATCGGCAGCGAAGCGTAGTATCCGCTTTCGAGCTTGCTCCGCACGGCCTTGAAGGCCTCGATCGTCACCTCTACGTCCTCCAGCGTGTGGGCGGCCGTCGGAATCACGCGCAGGATGATTTCGCCCTTCGGGATCACCGGATAGATCACCATCGAGCAGAAGATGCCGTGGTTCTCACGAAGGTCCACAACCAGGTTCGTCGCCTCCTGAATGCCGCCTTTCAGGAAGACCGGCGTTACGGGCGAGTTGGTTACGCCGATGTTGAAGCCGTTCTCTTTCAGGCTGCTTTGCAGGGCGCGGACGATCTCCCAGAGTTTCTGCTGGAATTCCGGGTGGTTGCGGATCAGATCCAGACGCTTCAAGGCGCCGATGACCATCGGCATCGGCAGCGACTTGGCGTAGAGCTGCGAGCGCATGTTGTAGCGGAACAGGTTGATCAGCCAGCGGGGACCGCAGACAAAGGCGCCGATGCCGGCCATCGACTTGGCGAAGGTGTTGAACAGCACATCCACACCGTCGACTACGCCGAAGTGCGAAGCCGTACCGCGGCCGCCCTCACCCATCGTACCGAAGCCGTGGGCATCGTCGACCAGCAGACGGAACTGGAAATCCTTCTTCAAAGCCACGATTTCGTCGAGCTTGCCCAGGTCGCCCTTCATGCCGAACACACCCTCGGTGATGACCAGCACACCGCCGTTCTGTTCGTCGGCGAGTTCCGTGGCGTGTTTGAGTTGGAGGCGGAGCGACTCCATGTCGTTGTGCCCGAAGACGAAGCGCTTGCCCTTGTGGAGGCGCAGACCGTCGATGATGCAGGCGTGAGCCTCGGCATCGTAGACGACCACGTCACGCGGGGTCAGCAGGCAGTCGATGATCGAGATCATGCCCTGATAGCCGAAGTTGAGCAGGAAGGCATCCTCCTTGCCGACAAATGCGGCGAGTTCGCGTTCGAGCTGTTCGTGATAAACGGTCTGGCCGCTCATCATGCGGGCGCCCATCGGGGCTGCCATGCCGAATTTGGCGGCGCCTTCGGCGTCGGCCTTGCGGACTTCGGGATGGTTGGCCAGTCCGAGATAGTTGTTCAGACTCCAGTTGAGCATTTTCTTGCCCCGGAAAGTCATGTGGGGACCGATCTCGCCCTCGAGCTTGGGGAATGCGTAATAGCCGTGGGCATAAGCCATGTACTGACCGATAGGTCCGCCGGCATTTTTTTCCAGACGTGCAAAAATATCAACCATATTGTTTTTGTAATTAAGTTTATGTGCCTTTTTTCGTTTTGGACGCGCAAAGGTACAAATAAAACGAATTTTGCAGTCAAAAGTAGCCGTTTTTTATTCCATGGAGATACGCATTTATACCTATTTTTCAAGGATTCAGCCGCCGGCAGCGGAAGGCAACCGGCGGCAAACGTCGTGAAATCTACGACGGTTACGGACAACGCCGGACGACCCGGACCGGATGTATTCCCGTGCGGCGGCTGCGGCGGCTGCGGGCTGGCGGAAGAGGCGTCGGTGGAGATCATCCTTGCAAAGAAGATGAAAACGGAAATATTTCGCTATATTTGCCCTTGTAATCTCAAAGGGGATTGCGACATTTTACGCATTGCACGAAAGTGTAAGTTCTATTCCTGACGAACGAAATCTGGTAAATTTTATTCAAGACGGGAGTAGGCATGGTTATTTCTGCGTCACGGTTCGTGGCGTGGAATTGTGTCCTATTTAGTCTTGAAGGTTTACCAGAGCCTGTTCGTCGAGGTAGGATTTCAGTTCCACGCTTTCTTTTTGTATGAATGGCTCCGATGGGACTGCGGGGCTTGAAAAACAGGATTTTATGAAAGATCTTTTCAAATTCGGACGGTTGCTGGTTGCGGCGGCTGTCCTGACGTGTGCGGCGGGCTGTTCGGACGACAAGGACGGGTCCGGCGGCGGCCCGGAACTTCCCGATCCCGAAGGTACGGTATTGGTCTCGATGAGGTACAGTACCAAAGATACCTACACTCATTCTTATGGGGGCTCCTATGTTTATTTTCAGGAGTATCCCGTATCGATTCCCGATTTTACCACAATACGTCTGACCTCTTCGGGGACGTTGAAAGGAGGAACTTTTGGGGGCATTATTACTGATAATTGGGATGAGCAAACCACAAATGGGACCAAATTCGTGACGATCGGCAAAACGAACGGCCTGGCAGCCGTGACGACCATCCCGCAGTCCGGTTGGGCCGAAGAAGTTGCGGCGCTGCCCGGATATGGCTGCGTGGCCGAATACAACGGTGTTTACTGCCGGATTTACGTGGTCGATTATATGCTCGACAACGCGGGAAACCGTATCGGGGTCGTTCTGAAATATCAGGCCCCTTTCACTCCTGAACCGTAATCTTCGAGGTTTATGACCCTTTGGGATTAATCGGCGGATGCGTAACCCGCCGATTTTTCGTTCGCGGCAGCCCTCAATGACAACCCCCGGAAGATTCTCTCCTCCGGGGGTTGCACTCCTATACGATCCGGTCCGCTTCCTCCCTTTCGCAGGGCGGCCGGCGGCCGGTGCAGCCTGCTACTTTTTCGACTTCGGGGCAAGCATCATGTTCATCTTCTTGCCGTCGAGCTTCGGCATCATCTCCACCTTGGCGACATCTTCCAGATCGGTGGCGAAGCGCAGCAGCAGGATCTCGCCCTGCTCCTTGAAGACGATCGAACGCCCGCGGAAGAAGACGTAGGCCTTGACCTTGGCGCCCTCTTTGAGGAAGTTCTGGGCGTGTTTGAGCTTGAAGTTGTAGTCGTGGTCATCGGTCTGGGGTCCGAAACGGATCTCCTTGACGACGACCTTCGTCTGATTGGCTTTCAGCTCCTTGGCCTTTTTCTTCTGCTGGTAGAGGAACTTCTGATAGTCGGCGATGCGGCATACGGGCGGTTCGGCCTTGGGCGAGATCTCGATCAGGTCGAGTTCCAGCTCGTCGGCCAGCCGCAGTGCGTCGCGGATCGACATCACTTGTGCCTGGGGGACGTTGTCGCCCACCACGCGAACTTCCGGCGCCGTAATCTGTTCGTTGATGCGGTGCGGATTCTCCTTTTCGGGCATCCGGCGTCCGTGAGGGTTGTTGCCCGGTGCGGGTTTCGGTCTGTTATTCCCGGGGTTGAACGGCCGCGGCGGGAATGGTTTCGGTGCTGCGATAGTTGTATGTGTTTAAGTTAATAATGTGTTGTCTCTCTGTGCGGGAGATCAGTTTTTGACGATCTTGTTGGCCTCGACCTCCTCCTTGACCAGCCCGGTCAGGAAGTCGCGGAAGGCCTCCATCGACATCTGACCCTTGTCGCCTTCGCCCTGTGCGCGGACCGAGACCAGTCCTTCGGCCTCCTCCTTCTCGCCGACGATCAGCAGGTAGGGGATGCGTTTGAGCTCGTTGTCGCGGATCTTGCGGCCGATCTTTTCGTTGCGGTCATCGACCTCGGTGCGGACGTCGTAGCGGTTCAGGAACTCGGCGACGCGCTGTGCATAGTCGTTGAACTTCTCCGAGATGGGGAGCACGACGACCTGCTGGGGCGAGAGCCACAGCGGGAATTTGCCGCCGGTATGTTCCAGCAATACGGCCACGAAACGCTCCATCGAGCCGAACGGCGCGCGGTGGATCATGATCGGGCGGTGGAGTTTGTCATCGGCGCCCTTGTAGGTGAGGTCGAAACGCTCCGGGAGGTTGTAGTCCACCTGGATGGTGCCTAACTGCCACTTGCGGCCGATGGCGTCCTTGACCATGAAGTCGAGTTTCGGGCCGTAGAAGGCGGCCTCGCCGTACTCGACGACCGTCGTGAGACCCTTCTCCGCAGCGGCCTGCATGATGGCCGACTCGGCCTTCTCCCAGTTCTCGTCCGAACCGATGTATTTCTCCTTGTTGTTGGGGTCGCGCAGCGAGATCTGGGCCGTGTAGCTGTCGAATTTCAGCGTCTTGAAGATGTAGAGCACGATGTCGATCACACGTTCGAACTCTTCGAGCAGCTGGTCGGGGCGCACGAAGAGGTGTGCGTCGTCCTGCGTGAATCCGCGGACGCGGGTCAGTCCGTGGAGCTCACCCGACTGCTCGTAGCGGTAGACCGTGCCGAACTCGGCCAGACGCACCGGCAGCTCCTTGTACGAACGGGGTTTCGAGCGGTAGATCTCGCAGTGGTGCGGGCAGTTCATCGGTTTGAGCAGGTACTCCTCGCCCTCGATCGGGGTGTGGATGGGCTGGAACGAGTCCTTGCCGTACTTGGCGTAGTGTCCCGAGGTGACGTAGAGCTCCTTGTTGCCGATGTGCGGGGTGATGACCTGCTGGTATCCGTACTCCTTCTGGACGTTGCGCAGGAACTGTTCGAGTCGGTCGCGCAGTGCGGCGCCCTTGGGCAGCCAGAGGGGCAGACCCTGACCCACGCGCTGCGAGAAGGTGAAGAGTTCGAGGTCCTTGCCCAGTTTGCGGTGGTCGCGTTTCTTGGCCTCCTCCATCATGGCGAGGTACTCGTCGAGCATCGACTTCTTGGGGAACGAGATGCCGTAGATGCGGGTGAGCATCTTGTTCTTCTCGTTTCCGCGCCAGTAGGCTCCGGCCACGGAGGTCAGCTTGATGGCCTTGATGTAGCCCGTGTTGGGGATGTGGGGACCGCGGCAGAGGTCGGTGAAGGCGCCGTTGGTATAGAAGGAGATGGTTCCGTCCGCGAGGTCGGTGATGAGTTCGACCTTGTACTGGTCGCCCTTCTCGGTGAAGGTCTTCAAGGCTTCGGCCTTGGGGACTTCGCGCCGGATGAGCGGTTCCTTGTTGCGGGCGAGTTCCACCATCTTGTTTTCGATCGTCGGAAGGTCGGCTTCGGTGATGGGCGTCGGGCTGTCGACGTCGTAGTAGAAGCCGTTCTCGATGGCGGGGCCGATGCCGAACTTGATGCCCGGGTAGAGGGCTTCGAGGGCTTCGGCCAGCAGGTGCGACGACGTGTGCCAGAAGGCGTGCTTGCCCTCCTCGTCGTCCCATTTGTAGAATTTGATCGAGGCGTCGGCGTCGATCGGGCGCATCATGTCTACCGTAGCGCCGTTTACCGAGGCCGCCAGGGAGTCAGCAGCTAAACGAGGGCTGATGCTCTCTGCGATCTGGTAGGCAGTTGTCCCTTCGGCGTACTCGCGTACGGAACCGTCGGGGAATGTGATTTTGATCATAAAATTTTATATTAAAATTTTCGGGGCCTTCGGCGCTTCCACAATTACGAGACGGAATACGCCTCCGGTTTGCCCGGTATTTTCGTATTTATTCTTTATCGGCGGCCGGGCGCTCTTTCGATGCGGCGTCACGGTTCGACTTCTCGCGTTCGGCGCGCGGCAGCGGATTGGACGACCATTCGCTCCATGCGGCCCGGTTGCGGACGATGTCGATAGCCGTGTAGATGGCGTTGCGCATCGACTGCGGATCGGCCTTGTCCTTTCCGGCAATGTCAAAGGCCGTGCCGTGGTCGGGCGAGGTGCGCACGGCCGCGAGTCCGGCCGTGAAGTTCACGCCGTCGGGCGAGAGGCTCTTGAAGGGTGCGAGCCCCTGATCGTGGTACATGGCCAGGATGCCGTCGTACTTGGCATATCCGCCTCCGGCGAAGAGCCCGTCGGCGGCAAAGGGTCCGAAGGCCAGCACCCCTTCGCGGAAGGCCTCGACGATGGCCGGGCGGATGATCTCCTGCTCCTCGCGGCCCAGCAGCCCGCCGTCGCCGGCGTGGGGGTTGAGGGCCATGACGGCGATGCGGGGCTCCACGACTCCGAAGTCCTCGATGAGCGAGCGGCGGAGGATGCGCAGATCCCCGACGATCTTCTCCTTCGAGATGCTGGCGGCGATCTCCGAGACGGGGATGTGCTTGGTCACGAGCCCCACGCGCAGCACGTCGCTGCACATGATCATCATCGACTCGCCCTCCAGCTCGGCGGCGAGGTATTCCGTATGCCCCGTGTACCGGAAGTCGTCCGACTGGACGGTCTCCTTGTCGAAGGGTGCGGTCACCAGTGCGTCGAGTTCCCCGGCCTTGAGGTCGCGCATGGCGGTGCGCAGGGCCTCGACGGCGGCGCGCCCCGCTTCGGGGGTGGGTTTCCCGGGCTGCACTTCGGCCATTTCGCCGCAGGCGACCAGGTTGATCTTTCCGCGCCGGGCCTCGGCGGCCGAGGCGACGGGCACGTAGGAGAACTGCTCGATCTCGGCGATGGCATTCCGGTGGCAGGCAGCAGCCCGGGTCGATCCGTAGATGACGGGTGTGAAGAACTCCGTGATGCGCGGGTCGGCGAGGGCCTTGATGATCACCTCCCAGCCGATGCCGTTGGGATCGCCCTGCGTGATGCCTATTCTGAATTTCTGTTCGGTCATAAATCGGTTCTTCGTTGCCGCCCGCGGGAATTCGCCCGCGGGATACGCGCCTGTGCGCTAATTGCAACTGTTACAACTTACAAAGTTATAAAAATTCGGAATATGCAATGCTTCGGGAGGGGATAAAAATGCGAATTCTGCCGCCGGAACTTCTATTTTGCGCCGCGGAGGGCGGTCCGGCGCCGGAATTCGGCGCAGACGATGCCCGTGGCCATGGCGACGTTGAGCGATTCCGAGCCGCGGCGGCCGGCGGGCCAGGGCGGGATGAAGAGTTTGCGGGTGACGCTCCGTGCCACGGCTTCGGTCACGCCGCGGCCCTCGTTGCCCATGACGACGATCCCCGTCGGTGAAAGTTCCTCGGTGTAGATATTCTCCCCTTCGAGGAAGGTCCCGTAGACGGGAATCCCCCCGGCGGCAGCCTCCGCGAGGAGCGGCGCCAACGGCGTGTAGTGCACCCTCACGCGCAGGATGGCGCCCATCGTGGCCTGTACGACCTTCGGGTTGAAGCAGTCGGCCGTGCCCTCCGAGCAGAGGATGTCCCGAATGCCGAACCAGTCGGCCAGCCGGATGATGGTCCCCACGTTGCCGGGGTTCTGCACCTCGTCGAGCGCCAGGGTGAGCTGCCCCCGCAGGTCGGCGGTTTTCAGCCCGTAATGCGGGATCTCGACCAGCGCCAGCGAGTTCGAGGGGGTTTTCAGCTGCGAGAGACGCTCCATGTCGCGCGGCGCGACTGTCTCGACCTCCTCTCCGGCGAAGATCCCCTCCAACGCATAGATCTTCCGCACGCGGAGGTGCGACGCGCGCAGTTCGCCGATGAGCTTCTCGCCCTCGGCCAGAAAGAGTCCGTGTTCCGCACGGCCGCGCTTGTCGGCCAGCGAGCGGACGAGTTGGATTTCGGCTTTCGTCATGGCTCCTTTTCAATGGTGTAGGTGACGCCCTCGGTGGCGGGCCACGTCTCCGGGAACAACGCCCGGGCCTCCTCGACCAATACACCCTCGTCCTTGTAACGCGACGAGTAGTGGCCGATGACGAGCCGCCGGGCTCCGGCTTTCAGAGCCGCTTTCGCCGCATCGACGGTCGTCGAGTGGCCCCGGTCGCGAGCCGACCGCTGTTCGGCGGCGGCGTACGTGGCTTCGTGGTACATCAGGTCGACCCCGGCGCAGAGCCCGGCGGCGCGCGCCGAGAAGTTCGTATCCGAGAGGTAGGCGTACGACCGCGCCCGGTAGGGGCGGTAGGTGAGTTCCCCGTTGGGGATCACCTCGCCCGTCTCCGTCACGATCTCCTCGCCGCGCTTGGCGGCGGTGATCTGCGCGATCGAGAGCCCGTATTTCACGATCTTGAACTTGTCGACATTCAGCGGCGGCTCCTTCTCGCGGAAGAGGAACCCGGCGCACGGCACCCGGTGGCGCAGCGGAATGCTCCACACCTCGACCGTGCGGTTTTCGAAAAGCAGGGCGTGCTTCGTGGTCCGTACCTCGTGCCATACGACCTCGTAGGGGAGCTCCGCGTCGAAGAAGCGCAGGTGCGTTTCGAGCATCTCGCCGAACGGTGCCGGGGCATAGACGTCGAGCGGCGTGCGGCGCCCGTAGAGCCCCAGCGTCGAGATCAGCGGGAAGAGCCCGAACACATGGTCGCCGTGGAGGTGCGAGATGAAGACGGCGCGGATTTTCAGCGGGTTGATGCCGCAGCGGATCAGCTGCTGCTGCACGCCCTCGCCCGCATCCACCAGATAATGCTGCTCGTGGATGTTCACCGCCTGCCCCGAGGGGTGGCGGCTCGGGGTGGGCTTGGCCGAGGCGCAGCCGAGGATGGTTACCGCGAAGCTCATGGGGCTATTTCTTGTTCTTGTACTTGATGAATGTTGCTTTCAGCCGATACGAAACCCTCTCGTCGCGTTTGGTTGTCGCCGTGCGGGTGCTGCTGCCGTCGCTGTTCTGTTCGATATGCTCGGTGGTCGTGTAGGTCGGGCTGGTGACCGATTGACCTATGCCTTCGAAAACCACGGCGTCGGCACCCTTCTCGCAGGCCTCTTTCTCAATGACGCTTTGCGCTTTTTCGAGTGTGCCGAAGAGGTGGGGCGTTGCCAGGATGTGGCCCATGGTCTCGTAACCTTCGGGCACGTCGTTCCAGCTGAAAAAGAGTTCCGGAGAGTTGGTTGCCGGATAGGCCTTGCCGATGTAGGTGGTCTCAACAGCACAGGATCCGGTCGCACAGACAGCGCACAAGGCGCCCAGAAACATCGGAATGCGTTTCATCGTATTATATTTTTTGTGGTTTTATCGCAGCAGGAATCGTTCGCAGTCCAGGGCGGCGACGCAGCCCGACCCGGCGGCCGTGATGGCCTGGCGGTAGTGCGGGTCCCTGACGTCGCCGGCGGCGAAGACGCCCTCGACCGAGGTCTTCGAGGTGTTGTCCTCGACCTTGATATACCCCTCCTCATTGAGATCGAGCTGTCCGGCAAAGAGTTCCGTATTGGGATGATGCCCGATGGCGAGGAAGAATCCGGCGATGTCGATCGTGCGCTCCACGCCGTCGTTGCGGCGCAGCAGGGCGCCCGTCACGCCCTGTTCGTCGCCCAGCACCTCGACGGTGTTGTGCTCGAAGAGCACCTCGATGTTCGGCGTGTTGAAGACCCGCTCCTGCATCGCCTTCGAGGCGCGCAGGAAGGGCTTGCGGACGATCATGTAGACCTTGCGGCACAGCGAGGCGAGATAGGTGGCCTCCTCGCAGGCCGTGTCGCCGCCGCCGACCACGGCCACGTCCTTTTTGCGGTAAAAGAATCCGTCGCACGTGGCGCAGGCGCTGACGCCCTGCCCGCGGAACTTCGTCTCGGAGGGCAGCCCGAGGTATTTGGCCGTGGCGCCCGTCGAGACGATGAGCGTTTCGGCCAGCAGCTCCTTTTCGCCGTCGACCTCCACGCGGAACGGGCGCGCCGAGAGGTCGACCTTCGTGACGGTGCCCGCACGCAGATCGGTGCCGAGGCGCTCGGCCTGCTGACGCATGCGTGCCATCAGTTCCGGGCCGTCGATCCCTTCGGGGAATCCCGGGAAGTTCTCGACCTCGGTGGTCGTGGTGAGCTGCCCCCCGGGTTCGATGCCCTCATAAAGCACCGGAGCGAGGTTGGCGCGCGACAGATAGATGGCGGCGGTATATCCGGCAGGTCCGCTGCCGATGATCAGTACCTTGATCGTTTCCTGATTGTTTTCCATGGTTATTGTCCGTTTTTGCTGTTCTTTCTTTTCGTGATTCGGGCGGCGGACGATTCTGGCCGTTGCCCCTGCGTCGTCAGGTCCGGGCTTCGCGCTCCCCGAACTCTGACTGCTGACGTCCCAGATAGTCGAATTCGGCCCAGAGCCCCTCCTTGCGGACGAAGACGTTGCTTTCGACCGGATCGTAGTCGATGATTTCGTAGACGGGCGGGATGATCCAGTTCCCCTGCCGGTCGATGAGTCCCATGCCCGTTTCGGTTTCGACCTCGGCGCGCCCTTCGTGGAAACTGCAAGCCCAGTGGAACGTCGAGGGGATGACCACGCGGTTCTCCGTGTCGACGAAGCCCCATCCGGAGTCATCCTCGACACAGGCCAGCCCTTCCGAGACGGGGTAGACCCATCGGTGTCCGGTGAGTTTCCGCAGCGGGTTGTACTCCGTTTCGACGTCCGAGACCCGCATCGGGTCGGAGTGGCGGAGAACCTCCTCCCGCAGGGCGTCGAAGGCAGGTTCGTCGATTTCGCACCGTCCGAAGCGGGCGTCGTGGTAGCGCAGCGGAATGAAGCGGTCGCCTACCCACCGGAGGTTCGTCTCCCGGAGGTTTCCGTGTGCGAAATCCAGCTCGCGGAGCGCTTTTTGGAGTTCGCCGAGTGCCGAGAGCAGCCGATCGGTGGGGAGTTTCCCGAGCGCCTCCCGGAAGGAGATTCCGTCGGGCAGGTGCTGGATCAGCAGGTCGCAGCGCCGCTCCTCGCCCGAGGGCCCGTACCAGCGCATCTCGCCCGGCAGGATGCGGCAGGGCGTGAGCCAGTCGCTGTTGAGGCGCCCGATGCGCGAGACGGTTCTTTCGATCGAGAGGATGGCCGACGACGACAGCGGCAGCGAAAGCAGCCAGCGGTGTCCCTGCCACTCAATTTCGGTATCGGCGAAGCGGGTCGTGCGCATGAGTTTCGGAAGCCCGTCCGCACCGACGACGGCCCGGGCGTCGGCCAGTTTGTCGAAGACGAGGTCGGGCGTCAGCAGCGCCCGGGTAAAAGTTTGGATCGTAGGAGTCATGGCTATTCGGTCTTTACGCTGATGGAGCCGATGTTGAGCATGGCGATGAGCTGTTCGGCCGAAGCGTTGTAGCTCATGCCGCGGAAGGGCGGCATGGCGCCGGGCCCTTTGGCTTCGCGGATCGCCTCGTTGAAGACTTCGGGCATGGGGCTCGAACATGCGTAGAGCAGCGAGGCGTACCGGTTGGGGTAGGCAGCCTCCTCCTCCGAGGGGAAGAAGACGGCCTGCTGCGAATCGCCTGCTGCGATGTGGATGTTGATCAGCAGCACGTTGCCGTCGCACGTGCGGAGCGCGCGGATCCGTTCGCAGACCGCGCGCAACTCCTCCTCGTCGCAATCCGTGGCCTCGCCGTCCGTGATGTTGAAGATCGTGGGCGGGAAGCTCTCGGCGTGCTCCGGCCGGCGGCACCACGCCTCGGCGATCTCACAGGCCTGATCCAGCGCCTGGTGCATGGGCGTCTGCCCGGCGGCTTCGGGGAAGACCCACGCCGGCGTGGGGATCTCGCGCAGCGAGGTGCTTCCGTCCGGCAGGTGGCATTCGATGACTTCGCGCCGCATGGTGACCTCCCGGGCGGCGAGCTCCGCGACGGAGATCATCTCCCGGTTGTCGGGCAGCAGCGAATAGACCTCGTCGTTGCCCGAGTAGGTCAGGACCGCGATGTCGTAGTAGTCGCGGACGCCGTCGTTGCGCCGGGCGCGTTCGATCAGTTCGAAGATCAGCGCATTGGTGATCGAGGCGACGGCTTCGGCCTTGGTTGTCCGCCGTCCGCGGAAGAGAATCTCTTCGGTCATCGAGCCCGAGCCGTCGATCAGAAGGATGAAGGCGGTCCGATGGGTTCGTGTGATGCTTTGCGTATACATGGGTCGTGACGTGTTTTCGGGTTTTTATTTCAGGCCGCGCACGGCGAAGTAGTCCTCGCGTCGCACCTCGTCGCGGTCGTCGTCGAGTCCGTAGCTGACGGCCATGTCGAGCGAGCTGTCGCGGTCGCGGTCGGCATCGGTCGTGCGGCGCATGGCGGCATGGGCGTTGTGTCCGGCCGCGATGGCTTCGTTCATCTCCGCGGCGGTGGGCGTATGTCCCAGCAGGGCGGTATAGACGTCCATGGCCCAACTGTGGGCGTAGTCGTCGTAGTGGACGTCGAAGACCCGGAAGCGGTTGTCGATGGCCGGCAGGCCGGCGAGTTCGCCGCGGTCCACGGCGTCGAGGATCTCCGTGACGGCGCGGTGCGTGATGTACTGCCCGGCCAGATCGGCCCAGCGTCCCGTGCCGTCATACCGTGGGTTGGACTCCCCGCGGTCGAGCAGGGCGCCCAGCGCGGCCACGATGGCGCGGTTGTAGAGTTTCAGCCCGCGTTGGAGCGAGGCGCTGCGGATCAGTGTCTTGTTGTAGGTGTAGACCGCTGCGTCGGGGTCCTGCTCCTGCAAGGTGTGGAGGATATTCACGGCCTCGATCATCGCCCCCGTGACGTAGGGGTTGTACTCCGCGAAGTCGATGACGTCGCGGCGGACGGTCCGGCGGTCGCGGGCCGGCCACTTCTCGATGTCGCGCACGGCACCGTAGCTGGTGAGGTTCGATCCGGGCATGAGGTGGCTGCGCCCCTCCTTCTCGATCAGATAGGAGTAGGGGAAGGCCGAGGTGTCGTGGTGGTAGGAGTGGTGCCCCATGACCATCGTGAAGGCCCCTTCGAGGGCCGGGGACATGATGTAGGCTCCGGATGCGAACTTGCAGCCCCGCAGGTGGACCGACTGATGGACGGCGCCGCTCTTGAAGAGGTGGTTGCTCTGGTTCGAACCGCTGCCGGCGTTGAAGAAGGAGAACATCCCGGCGATGAGCAGCGACGACTTGTGGTGCGAGACGGTGTAGGGGCCGGCGAAGATCGAGGCGGCTTCGCCGTTCTCGCAATGGGAGTTGGCGAAGAAGAGCGACTCGGCGGCCGAGAAACCCTTGTCGAGGATGCAGCTCTCGCCGACGAAGCAGCGTTCGACGATCGAGCCGTTCCCGATGCGGGCTCCTTCGGCGGCGATGAAGTCGTAGGCCTTGACGTCGACGCCGATGCGGACGCCGTTGCAGAGCGTGGCGTTTTCGAGGGCCGAGGCGCCGTCGATTTCGACGTCATTCCCGATGCGGACCTCGCGGATGAAGCGGGCCCCGACGATGCGGCAGTTGCGGCCCACGTCGCCGATCTCCGCCGAGCGGCTCTCGGCATGGGCGTCGATCATGCGTTCCAGCGCGGCGATGGTCTGCGGGCGGTGGCGGTAGACGGCCATGACGTAGGCCACCTGGGCCGACATCGTGTCGAAGATCCGGACGGTGCGCCCGCCGCATTCGTTCATCGTGGCGACGCCGACGCCGTTTCCGAAGGCCGAGCGGTGCCGGCATTCGAGGGCCGTGACGCTCTCGACGAGCGACCCTGCGCCGATCCGGTAGTTGCGCACGCGCGAGCGGATCACGCGGGCTCCGGAGGCGATCTCGACCATTCCCTCGAAATGGCTTCGGAGCAGCTGCTCGGGTCGGAAATCCTCCGCGACGCGTATCTGCGACCACTCCTCGGCCGAGTTGCCGAGGACTTGCAGGGCGGCGATTTCCGTTGCGGTCAGGGTTCTCATGGCTGTCATGTTTCGTAAGTTCCGGCTTCGGGCTGCGGCGAGTCCCCTGCCGATCCTGCAAAGATAATGAATTGCGTTCAAAAGTCAAATTCGCGACCCGAGCGGTCGATTTCGAACCGTTTCCCGTCGCGTTCGGCCTGTGCGCGGCCGTTGCGGAAGGGCTTCACCCACCGGCATCCGGGACAGCTGATCCGGACGCGGCCTTCGGGGTCGATGAAGTGCCACGTGCGGCCGAGCAGCACGGCGGCAAGCCCCTCCGAGAAGTCGAAGCCGCTGTCGTAGAGCGGCGGTACGACCACCCGCCGTGCGGTCCGGTAACCCCAGCGCCCGTTTTCGGCGAAGAGTTCCGGAACCTCCGGGTCCGGAGTTCCGCCGGTCCGTTTCCGGTCCGGGACCTCCTCCTCCGGATCGCTGTCGGCCGGGCTCTCCGCGCTCTTTCGGGCGGCTTCGGCAAGCAGTTCCGAAAGCCCGAAGAGTTGCAGACCGGGAGCCTGCAACAATTGTGCAATGCGATACGGACCGGCCATTCCCGCCCGCTCGAAAAGGCAGAATGTCTCCTGCAAGGCGGCATCGGCTGCGATCTTCCGCGGGTCGTAGAGCAGCATGTCGGGATTTCCGTAGCGGTCCCAGAGCGTCGGGTCGACGGCCAGCGCGTGCAGGGCCGTGGAGATCAGCGCCGCGGGATAATCGTCGAGCCGCTCGTTGAAATCCGCCGGCGTGCGGGCCGGATGCTGGTAGGCGGCCGTTCCCAGCTCGGGGCTTGTCTCGCCGGCGAACTGCGGCAGATACATGGCGTCGAGATCGATCGGGTGGAGGTGCCCCGCAGCATCGACCAGAATGTTTTCGGGTTTCAGATCGCCGTGTGCCCGGTCGTCGGCGACCATCCCGGCGGCGAGCCGGTCGAAGGCCGCGGCCAGACGGGCCAGCCGTTCCGTATCGCGGAGCACGGCGGCTTCGGTGATCGCCTCGTGGAGGTTCATGCCTTCGATCCACTCTCCGAGGACGACGTCCACCCAGACGCCGCTCTCGGGCGACGTGTAGAGGTAGAGCTCCCTTTCGAGCAGGCGATCTCCGTAGATCTCCCGCAGATGGCGCTGCGGCCGCAGGTAGCACCGCAGCGTGCGGATCCTTCCTTCGCGGCGGATGCGGAAAACGGCCGCGGAGTTTCCGACGTGGAACTCCGGGCGTCCCGTTTCGTCGCGGCATACGTCCAACTCTCCCAGCGTGCGGGTCAGTCCGCAGGGATCGTCGAGGGTCATCAGGTATTGGCGGAGTGTGAACATGGGGCGTATGGCCGTGGGGTTTCGGAGTTTCGGGCGGATCGACGGGTCGGACGGCGCATTTGTCGGTCGGCCCGGGGAAAGAAAAAAACCGGATTGGAAACCCGGTTTTTCGCATAGTCTGTGCCGCGTGCCGGTCAGTGGCAGGAGCAGTGTCCGTCGTGGTCGTTGCAACCGCAGCCGCAATCGTCCCCGCAGTCATCTCCGCAACCGTGGTCGCCGCACGAACCGCACGAGCAGTGTCCTTGCAGATCTTCGGGCGTGACGTCGCGCACCGAGACCACCTCGACCTCGAAGTTCAGGGTCTTGCCGGCCATCGGGTGGTTGAAGTCCATCTTGACGTGCTCGTCGCCGACCTCCTTGACCGTACCCATCATGCGGTTGCCCTGGGCGTCGCTCATCGGCACCTGGCTGCCCACGAAGAGGATGTCTTCGGCCAGTTTGCCGTCGACCATGAAGATGGTTTTCGGCAGGTCGACGATCGCCTCGGCGATCACTTCGCCGTATCCGTCCTTGGGTTCGAGCGTGAAGGCCACCTTGTCGCCGGGCTCCTTGCCGAGGATCGCCTCCTCGAATTTCGGGAGCAGCATGCCGGTTCCGAAGATGAATTCCAGCGGCTGTCCCGGACGGGACTGGTCGGCGATCTGTCCGTCGACGGTGAGTTTGTAGTCCACGCCGACCATCTTGTTCTGTTCTGCTTTCATATCTTTGTCTTTGAATGTTTGTTTTCGCTGGTTTTGGAGCCTCCAAAGGTACGTACTTCGGGGCGAGTTGCCAAATTCTCGGGCAAAATTTTCACCGAACGACACCCTGAAAACATCGTGCCGAATCCGACAAAAACGGCGGCAGGAATCCCCGCCGCCGTTTTCAGTGCGTTCCGCCGCCCGTTCAGTCGCAGTTGCGGCAGCAGAGGTTGCGGTCTCCGTAACCGTTGTCGATCTTCGAGACGTAGGGGAAGAATTTCGCCGTGCGGACCCATTCCAGCGGGAAGGCGGCCTCCATGCGCGAGTAGGGGTGTGGCCACTCCCCGGCCAGTTCGACGGCCGTATGGGGCGCATTGACCACCACGTTGTCCTTCCCGCCGGCGGCGGCCGCCGTCTCGCATTCGCGCTTGATCCGCACCAGCGCCTCGATGAAGCGGTCCATCTCCTCCTTGGGTTCCGACTCGGTGGGCTCGACCATCAGCGTCTCGTGCACCGGGAACGAGAGCGTCGGGGCGTGGAATCCGTAGTCCATCAGACGGTGAGCGATGTCGCCGCAGTCGATGTCGTACTCCTTCTTGAAGTGGGTCAGGTCGAGGATCATCTCGTGGCCCACGCGGCCCGTTTCGCCCGAGTAGTAGGTGCGGTACTCCGCTTTGAGGGCCGACGACATGTAGTTGGCGTTGACGATGGCCATTTCGGTGGCGCGGCGCAACCCCTCGGCGCCGAGCATCTTGATGTAGCCGTAGGTGATGGGCAGCAGCAGGGCCGAACCCCACGGTGCCGATGCCACGGCCGTGATGCCCTCCTCGCCGCCGGTGGCGACGATCGGGTGGGTCGGCAGGAAGGCTTTCAGGTGCTCGGCCACGCAGATCGGACCGACGCCCGGACCGCCGCCGCCGTGGGGCATGGCGAAGGTCTTGTGGAGGTTCAGGTGGCAGACGTCCGCCCCGATGTATCCGGGGTTCGTCAGGCCCACCTGTGCATTCATGTTGGCGCCGTCCATGTAGACCAGACCTCCGGCGTCGTGCACCGCGTCGACGATCTCGCGGATGCGGCTCTCGAAGACGCCGTGCGTCGAGGGGTAGGTCACCATCAGCCCGCACAGCTCCGAACTGTACTCCCGGGCTTTGGCTTCGAGGTCGGCGACGTCGATGTTGCCGCGCTCGTCGCAGGCCACCGTGACGATCTTCATGCCGGCCATCGCCGCCGAGGCGGGGTTCGTACCGTGGGCCGAGGCGGGGATCAGCACGACGTTGCGGTAGCCCTGACCGCGGCTCTGGTGGTAGGCGCGGATCACCATCAGCCCCGAATATTCGCCTGCGGCGCCCGAGTTGGGTTGCAGCGAGCAGGCTGCGAATCCGGTGATCGTGGCCAGGTCGTGTTCCAGTTCGGCGATCAGTGCCAGATAGCCTTCGGCCTGATCCGCCGGGGCATAGGGGTGCATGTTCTGGAATCCGGCCAGCGACAGCGGCTGCATGAGCGCCGCGGCGTTGAGCTTCATGGTGCACGACCCGAGGGAGATCATCGAGTTGGCCAGCGAGATGTCGCGCAGTTCCAGCTGTTTGATGTACCGCATCAGGGCGCTCTCCGAACGGTAGCGGTTGAAGACCGGCTCTTGCAGGTAGGCCGACTGGCGGCGCAGCCCGACGGGGATGCAACTTTCGGTGACGGCCTTTACGGTCTTGGCTTTCCGGCCTTTGGCGGCGGCGAAGATCCCGATGACGGTCTCGATCTCCTCGGGGGTGGTCACCTCGTCGAACGACATGCGCACCTTCCCCTCCGAGGGATAGAAGAAGTTGATGCCCTCGTCGAGCGCGAGCGACTGCACGACAGCCGCTTCGGCCTCGACCTCCAACGTGTCGAAGAACGCCTTCGCGGTGAGTTTGTAGTCCAGCGCTTCGAGGGCGCGGGCGACGGTCGCGGCGGCCAGGTGGGCCGTCCCGGCGGCGCGGCGCAGCCCCTCCGGACCGTTGTAGACGCAGTAGAAGCCGACCATCGAGGCCATCAGTGCCGAGGCGGTGCAGATGTTCGACGTGGCGCGTTCGCGCTTGATGTGCTGCTCGCGCATCTGCAACGCCATGCGCAGGGCCTTGTTGCCCAGACGGTCGACCGAGACGCCGATGATGCGCCCCGGCATGTTGCGCTTGAAGGCTTCGCGCGTGGTCATGTAGCCGGCGCTCGGACCGCCGAAGCCCATCGGGGTGCCGAGGCGCTGGGTCGAGCCCACGGCGATGTCGGCGCCCCATTCTCCGGGGGCTTTCAGCAGCGCCAGCGCCAGTGGATCGGCCACGGCCGTGACGAGCGCCCCCTTGGCGTGGGCCGCCGCGGCGAAGTCGCCGTAGTCGCGGAGCGAGCCGTCGGCGGCCGGATACTGCACGACGGCCCCGAACTCGCGGCCCGTGAATTCGTATTCGTCGTATTCGTCGATGATGAGCTCGATGCCGAAGGGTTCGCTGCGCGTGAGCAGCACGTCGAGCGTCTGCGGGAAGAGGTTGCGGTCGACGAAGAGCTGGTTGCGGCCCTCCCTGACGGCCTCGCGCGAACGCAGGGCGAACATCATCAGCATCGCCTCGGCAGCGGCCGTGCCCTCGTCGAGCAGCGAGCAGTTGCCGATCTCCATACCCGTGAGGGAGATCAGCGCCGTCTGGAAGTTGAGCAGGGCTTCGAGGCGTCCCTGCGAGATCTCGGCCTGATAGGGCGTGTAGGAGGTGTACCAGGCGGGGTTTTCGAAGACGTTCCGTGCCACGGCAGCTGGCACGGCGCACGGGTACCATCCCATGCCGATGAACGAACGCAGCGTGCGGTTGCGGTCGGCCAGCGCGCGGATGTGGGCCGCGAACTCGTATTCGCTCATCCCCTCGGCGGGCAGTGCCAGCGGTTTTTTCAACCGGATGGATTGCGGGATGACCTGTGCGATCAACTCGTCGACCGAACCCACGCCGATCACGTCGAGCATGGCCCGGAGATCCTTTTCGTTGTTGACGCCGATGTGGCGTCCGGAAAATTTGTCGAACATATTTTTGGTGTTAGCTGTTTGTTGTTTCCGTACTTGTCCGGACGGCGGATTCATTGTCCGTCGCTGCTTTTTGCCGTGCGCGGGCGCATCTTCCGGAATGCCTCGTCGGGCCACGGACAGGGCGCACCCGTCGCCCGGAACGAGGGGCGCTGGGCGTCGGCTTCGCGCAGCCGCTTCGCGAGCCGTCCGGCCAGCCGCCGCACCACCTCCGGATGCTCCGCCGCCAGATCATGCTGCTCGCCGATGTCGCGGCGGATGTCGTAGAGCCGCAGCCGGCCCGTCTCCCAGGTGTAGATCAGGTGGTAGTCTCCTTCGAGCCAGGCCGAATAGGCCCCGTAGCCCTCCTCCTGATTCTGGGTCTCGCCCCAGAGGTTCGGGAAGTGCCAGACGATCGGACGCTCATACCGTTTGGCGGGGTTGCGCAGCACGCCGGCGAAACTGTGCCCGTCGGTCTTCTGGCGGGTTCCGTATCGCTTCACGCCGGCCATTTCGAGGATCGTCGGGAAGAAGTCCTCAATCATCACCGGCTGGTCGCACGTCGTGCCGCCCCGCGTCACGCCGGGCCAGACGACGATCATCGGCTCGCGGACCCCGCCGAGGAAGGCCGAGCCCTTGCCGGCCCTTGCCGGCCAGTTCGGGTCGCGGTTCTCCACCCCCTGCCGGACGTTGTTCAGCCCCTGCCCGCCGTTGTCCGACATGAAGAGGATGATCGTGTTGCGGGCCGTTTCGGGGTGCTGCCCGAGGAAGTCGAGCAGGTCGCCCAGACTCCGGTCCATCCCCTCGACCAGTGCGGCGTAGCGCGTCTCGCTCTCGTTGAGCGGGGCGCCGAGCTGTGCGTCGCGGCGGCCGCGGTAGTGTGGCGTGAAACGGACGTCCTCCTCGTAGGGGGCATGGACGGCATAGTGTGCCATATAGAGGAAGAAGGGCTGTCCGCGTCGGATGGGCTCTTGCAGCGCCCCGATCGCCTCGCGCGTGAGCACCTCGGTCAGGAAGAGGTCCTGACCGTAATACTTTTCCAGTCCGAGGACCTCCTGTGGCGTACCCTCTCCGAAGTTCTTGCGGGCCAGGTAGCTGCCCGGAGCGCCGTTGGCGCCGCCGGCGATGTTGACCTCGAATCCCAGCGTCCGGGGGTCGGCCCCGGGGGTGGTCTTGGCTCCGAAATGCGCCTTGCCGCAATGGATCGTGCAGTAGCCGTGGTCGCGCAGCAGTTGCGGGAGTGTCGTCACCGGCGTGGCGTTGCGCGTGTTGTGCGGCGAGGCCGCCGTGTCGGGCTGGATGCCGTTCCAGTGCCAGTCGGGGAGTTCGAGCACGTCGCTCGCCGCATCGGTCGCCCGCCCGTAGTCGAGCGTCCAGTTGGTGACGCGGTGCCGGGCGGCGTTCATGCCCGACAGCAGGCTGCACCGTGAGGGCGAGGAGATCGCACAGGCGTAGGCCGCCGTGAAACGCACGCCCATTTCGGCCAGCCGCTCCATGTTGGGCGTCCGGTAACGGTCGTTGAGCGGCGTGCGGCATTCGTGGAAGGGCACCGAGGTGTCCTGCCAGCCCATGTCGTCGACCAGAAAGAGCACGATGTTCGGCGGAGCGGTCTGTTCCGTTGCGGTGTGCGGGGTTTCCCCGGCCTCCGAGCCCTGTGCGGCGAGCGGGAGTGCGGCGAGCGGGAGGATCAGGCGGCGGTCCATGACGGGTAGCGGTATGGGAGGTGTTTCGGACTCATGCGGCGGGGTCTCTATTGGAATCAGTATTGGAAGGAACTTCCGCCGATGAATTCGCGCAGGATCGACGTCGGCGGGATCTCGTCCGGCGGGATCGGGATGAAGTTGTCGAGGAATTTCAGCATCCGGCGCGCCTCGTCGAACTCCGGAACCGTGTCGGGAACCTCGCGCAGGATCTTCTCCGCAAAGGGACGCAGCACCGAGATTTCGTAGAAGAGCGACGAGTTGAGCATCACGTCGGCATTCTCCTGATAGGGGAAGATGTGCTTCTCCTCGCCGCGGCGCACCGAGGCCCACCGCGAGAGGGTCGACAGGGCGTCCGAACCGCGCTGCTTGTAGTCGCGCGTGAGGCGCCGCAGCAGGCGGTTGTCCGTGGTGGCGATCCGCGAGAGGTTGTCCATGGCCACCGACGTGAAGCACGAGATGTAGATGCGGAACTTCTTCGAGTCGGGGATCGAGGGGGTCAGACGCGGGTTCAGTCCGTGGATCCCCTCGATGATCAGGATCGAGCGGTCGTCGAGCGTCAGCGGCGTGCCGTGCTGCGTGCGCCGTCCCGTGATGAAGTCGTAGCGCGGGATGTCGACGCTTTCGCCGGCCATCAGCCGCCGCAGGTGGTCGTTGAACAGGTCGAGGTCGATGGCTTCGAGCGCCTCGTAGTCGTAGTCTCCGTTTTCGTCGAGCGGGGTCTTCTCGCGGTCGACGAAGTAGTCGTCCAGGGAGATCATCACCGGGTGCAGCCCCAGCACGCCGAGCTGGATGCTCAACCGTTTGGCCGAGGTGGTCTTGCCGCTCGACGAGGGGCCCGAGATCAGCACCATCCGGATGCCCCGTTCGCGGTTGGCCTGCTGGATGGCGTCGGCGACCTCGGCGAATTTCCGTTCGTGGAACGCCTCGGCGATCTTGATCATGCCGCCGGCGTCGCCCGCAAGGGCGCGGGCGTTGACCGCGCCGATCGTCGGGACGCCCATGAGCGTCACCCACGACTGGTACTCCCGGAAGATGCCGAACATCTTCTCCTGCCGGTCGTGCCGGTTGAGGCGGTCGGGTGCCGTGCGCGACGGCAGCACGAGGTAGAAACCCTTGTAGCAGGGTTCGATGTCGAACAGGTGGATGTATCCCGTCGAGGGGGCCAGCGATCCGTAGAAGTATCCGGCCGTGTCGCCCAGCGTGTAGAGGTCGCTGTAAAGCCGCGGCCGGGTGTCGAGCAGTTCGATCTTGTCGGCGAATCCCTCCTCGGCGTAGCGTTTGCGGACCTCGGTGGTGAGCATCCGCTGCCGGGTGATCGGCAGGTCCAGGGCGATGAGTTCGCGGATCCGGTCGCGGATCCGCGCGGTCTCCGCCGCGCCGAATTCGTCGATGCCCTCGATCTCGCAGTAGAAGCCGCTCTGGCCCAGCGAGTGGCGGATGTGGAGCGTCTGGCCCGGGTAGAGGTCCTTGACGGCCTTCTGCAACAGGAACCACACCGTACGCTGGTAGACGCGGATGCCGGCGAACGACGTGATGTCGACGAACTGCACCGTGGCCGGGCTGTATATCTTGTAGTTCAGTTCCCGGATGCGGTTGTTGACGAAGGCCGCCAGAAACGGGTGCTCTCCGGCGGGGAGCTGCCCGGCGATCTCCGACAGCGAGGTGCCCATCGGGACGTCGAGCGTCTCGCCGAGGTTTTCACAAATGATTGAAATGGAGTCGTTCATCGGATTTTTTCTCGTTCTGGATTCCAAAGATAGGAATAATTTGTACTTTTGACAACCGTTTCTCCGAAATGGGAAAGAAATTCGACGGATATGAAAACCTTCATCGGAAAGATCTTCACCCGGGGGCTCCTGGCGGGAGCCCTGTTTGCCGCGCTGGCCGCCTGCGCGCCCCGTGAAACGACTCTTGTGCTGCTGTCGACGAACGACATGCACGCCCGGATCCAGCACTTCCCCCGCCTTGCGGCAGCCGTGGAGGCGTGCCGCGACACGGCGCAGCTGGTCGTGGTGGTCGATGCCGGCGACCGCTGGACCGGAAACGCCTATGTCGACAAGGCCCCGACGCCCGGCATGCCGATCGTCGCCCTGATGAACCGCCTCGGCTATGACGTGGCGACGCTCGGGAACCATGAATTCGATTTCGGGCAGGCCTTCCTCGGCCGCATGATCGACAGCATGGCGTTCGAGGTCGTCTGCGCCAACCTCCGCAGCGACACCTGCACCTTCCCGCAGCTGCCCCCGTATGTCGTCATCGAGCGGCAGGGCCTCCGCATCGGCTTCGTGGGTGTGGTGACCAACTACGAGGGCCCGGGCCATCCGGCCGGGAATGCCGCCAACTTCGAGGGGCTCGAATTCCCCGATCCGCAGCAGGAGGCCCGCCGCTGTGCCGAGGAGCTGCGCCCGAAGGTCGACGTGCTGGTGCTCGTCTCGCACATGGGCGACGACCGCGATGCCGAACTCCTTGCCACGGAGACGCGCTACGACGTGGTGATCGGCGGCCATACCCACGAACTGCGCGACACGCTCGTCAACGGGACCCTCCTCACGCAGACCGGGAAGAACCTCGCCAATGTCGGCGTCACGACGATCCGCCTGCGCGGAAAACGGGTCGAGAGCGTCGACTACCGGATTGTGCCGCTCGCCGGCTATGCGCCCGATCCGGCGTATTGCGCCGAGGTGGAGCGTTATTACGCCGATCCGGAGCTGAACCGCCCCGTCGGGGAGTTCTCCGCGGCGGCCGATGCGTGGGGCGTGGCCAACTGGATGGCTGCGGCGGTGGCCGACGAGGCCGATGCCGAGGTGGGATTCTACCA
The DNA here is from genome assembly GCF_002161445.1 of Alistipes sp. An66. GTDB lineage: Bacteria > Bacteroidota > Bacteroidia > Bacteroidales > Rikenellaceae > Alistipes > Alistipes cottocaccae. Next base: position 22,996 of record NZ_NFHT01000018.1, on the reverse strand, counting down.
CGTCGGCGGCGTGCGCCTCGATTCGATCCCGGCCGGCGGCATGAGCACCGCCCGGGTCTACGATCTGGAACCCTTCGGCACGGAGATCGCCGTCATGCGCATGACTCCGGCCGACATGCGGCGCATGATCCTCTCGAAGTACAACGATACGGAGAACCGCAAGGAGGCGCACCGCATCGACCTCGTCTCGACGACCCCCTATGAGATCATCACCGATGCGCAGGACAACGCCCTCGATGTCCGTTTCCCGCAGCTGCGCGAAGGGCGCAGTTACCGGGTGGCCATCAGCGACTATGTCTTCAAGAACTACCGCGACCTGAACTATGCCGACGGTGCGATCACCGGCGTGAAGGTGGCCGACGTGCTGCTCGAAGAGTTGGAGGAGGATTCGCCGCTCGAACCCGACAACCGGCCCCGTCAGCGGATCACCCGGCGTCGTTGACCGGAGTGCGGACTTCGGGAAGAAATAAACCGCTGATTTTTTGAAGTTTTCGGAAAATTGACTACCTTTGTGGCCCTTGCGTGCGCGTACAAAGCCGCACGTGGGGGCTACAAACTTTATTATTAACCATTTAACGAGCGATTGCATCGCAAAATTTCCACACATGGAAGAACTGAAAAACGGAGTTGCCAACGAGAATTTCGACTGGAACGCCTTTGAGAACGACCTGGCCGTCTACGATCAGGACAAGGCCGCGATCACCGAAGCCTATGACAAGACGCTTTCGAACGTCAACGTCGGCGAAGTGGTCGAGGGTACCGTTACCGCCATCACCAAGCGCGAAGTGCTGGTGAACATCGGCTACAAGAGCGAGGGCGTGATCCCCGTCTCGGAGTTCCGCTACAACCCCGATCTGAAAGTAGGCGACAAGATTGAAGTCTACGTGGAGTCGGCCGAGGACAAGAACGGTCAGCTGGCCCTCTCGCACAAGAAAGCCCGTCAGCTCAAATCGTGGGACCGCGTCAACGAGGCCCTCGAGAAGGACGAGATCATCAAGGGTTACATCAAATGCCGCACGAAGGGCGGTATGATCGTCGACGTATTCGGCATCGAGGCCTTCCTGCCCGGATCGCAGATCGACGTGAAGCCCATCCGCGACTACGACGTATATGTCGACAAGACCATGGAGTTCAAGGTCGTGAAGATCAACCAGGAGTTCCGCAACGTGGTCGTTTCGCACAAGGCCCTCATCGAGGCCGAACTCGAAGCCCAGAAGCAGGTCATCATGTCGAAGCTCGAAAAGGGCCAGATCCTCGAGGGTACCGTCAAGAACATCACCTCCTACGGCGTATTCGTCGACCTGGGCGGCGTAGACGGTCTGATCCACATCACGGACCTCTCGTGGGGCCGCGTAAACCACCCCGAGGAGATCGTTTCGCTCGATCAGAAGATCAACGTCGTGATCCTCGACTTCGACGAGGCCAAGAAGCGCATCGCCCTGGGTCTCAAACAGCTCACCCCGCATCCGTGGGAGGCGCTGGACGCCAGCCTCAAAGTCGGTGACAAGGTCAAGGGCCGCGTGGTCGTCATGGCCGATTACGGCGCCTTCGTCGAGATCGCTCCCGGCGTGGAGGGTCTGATCCACGTTTCGGAGATGTCCTGGAGCCAGCACCTGCGTTCGGCACAGGAGTTCATGAAGGTCGGCGACGAGGTCGAGGCCGTTATCCTGACGCTCGACCGTGAGGAGCGCAAGATGTCGCTCGGCATCAAGCAGCTCACGCCCGATCCGTGGGAGAACATCGAGACCAAATACCCCGTCGGCACCCGCACGACGGCCAAGGTCCGCAACTTCACGAACTTCGGCGTCTTCGTCGAGATCGAGGAGGGCATCGACGGCCTGATCCACATCTCGGATCTGAGCTGGACCAAGAAGGTCAAGCACCCGGGCGAGTTCACCCAGGTAGGCGCCGACATCGAGGTGGTTGTTCTGGAAATCGACAAGGAGAACCGCCGTCTGTCGCTGGGCCACAAGCAGCTCGAGGAGAACCCCTGGAACGAGTTCGAGAACCAGTTCCCGGTAGAGAGCATCCACGAGGGTACGATCACCGAGCTTACCGACAAGGGAGCCGTCGTCGCTCTGGGCGAGAACATCGAGGGCTTCTGCCCGTCGCGCCAGCTCGTCAAGGAGGACGGCACGACGCCGAAGGCCGGCGACAAGCTGAACTTCAAGGTCATCGAGTTCTCGAAGGCCACGAAGCGCATCACGCTTTCGCACCTGCGCACCTACGACGACGCCCGCAAGGAGGCCGTTGCCGCCGAGAAAGCCGAAAAGCGTGCCGCAGCCGACGCTACGAAGTCGACCGTGAAGAAGATCAACGCTTCGGTTGAGAAGACGACCCTCGGCGACATCGCCGGTCTGGCCGCCTTGAAGAGCGCCATGGAGGCTGCCGAGAAGAAGGCTGCCGCCGCTCCGAAGAAGGCCGAGAAGGCTGAAAAGACCGAGGAATAATCCCGAGTGGGAGAGGGGGCGGATGGCCGGTCGGCCGTGTGAGACCCCGCTCCTGAACGACGACGCCCGCACTCATCGAGTGCGGGCGTTTTTTGCCTCTTTCCGGCCCGAATCCTTGCTCCGTGAATAAGAAATCGCTATCTTTCCACGTTACTTGGATAAAATCCCGAAACCATGAAAAATGCAGTGCTGTTGGGCGCTCTGCTGCTGATCGGAGTGCAGATGTGGACGGAAGAGGGGCGGGCGGCTCTCCCCGTGCCGCCGCCCAATCGTTCTCCGTCCTGCCCGGCGGGTATGCGCGGGACAACTGGAAAGTCTGGTACCGTGGACGTGAGACCCGCGGCGTGACGCCCGGAGGCCCCGGCCTGCCGTGGTAGCCGGGGCGGCGGATGGAGTCTCGTTGGCGCCGGATATGAAAAAGGGAGGTTTCCTGTGCAGGAAACCTCCCTTTTTGTTGTATGGATGGTTCGCAGGCCTATTCGGCAGCGGCCACCGAGAACTTGATCGTAGCCTTGACCTCCTTGTGCAGGCGGGCCGTAGCCTCGTACTCACCCACGGTCTTGATGGGCTCGACGCTGATCTGCTTGCGGTCCACGGTGATGCCTTTGGCGGCGAGGGCCTCGGCGAGGTCCGTAGCCGTCACCGTACCGAAGAGCTTGCCCTCCTCGGCCTTCATCGAGAGGGTCAGCGGCAGGTTCGAGATCGTCTCGGCCAGCGCCTGTGCGTCGGCGAGGATCTTGGCATCCTTGTGAGCACGCTGTTTGAGGTTCTCGGCGAGGATCTTCTTGGCGGCAGCCGTAGCGGCTTTGGCGTATCCCTGCGGGATCAGGTAGTTGTTTGCGTAGCCGGGCTTCACGTTCACGATGTCGTTTGCGTAGCCCAGATTCTCGATATCTTTGATCAGAATTACCTCCATGGTCTTGTCCTCCTGTTAATTATTTCATGCAATCGGTTACGAAGGGCAGGATGGCCAGGTGGCGTGCGCGTTTGACGGCCTGTGCAACCTTCTTCTGGAACTTCTGCGAGGTTCCGGTCAGGCGGCGGGGCAGAATCTTGCCCTGCTCGTTGAGGAACTTTTTGAGGAACTCACCGTCCTTGTAGTCCACATACTTGATGCCGAGCTTCTTGAAGCGGCAGTATTTCTTTTTCTTGACGTCGACCGATACGGGGTTGAGGTAACGGATTTCCGACTGTGCCTTGTTTTCCTGTGCCATGGTTTACTCCTCCTGTTTGTTAGAAAGTTTTGCACGACGCTTCTCCGAGTACTCGACGGCGAATTTGTCCTGCTTGAAAGTCAGGAAACGGATCACGCGCTCATCGCGGCGATACTGCGTTTCGAGGGTGTTGATCAGCGAGCCTTCGCCCGTGAACTCCATGAGGAAGTAGAAACCGGTGGTCTTCTTCTGGATCGGGTATGCGAGCTTGCGAAGACCCCACGACTCCCGGTTCACGATCTGACCGCCGTTTTCGGTGATAACACCCTGGAATTTGTCAGCGACCTCCTGTACCTGCGCATCGGACAGCACGGGCGTGACAATGAAAACGGTTTCGTAATTGTTCATAATGTGTTTAATTAGTTGTTAGTCCCATTTCGGGACCGCAAAGATACGAAAGAATAATTAAAAATGAAAAACAGGGGATTAAAAATTTCATGCACAGCGGAATTTCTCGTTTTTTTTCGTATCTTCGCATTACATATCGACAAACACGGAAAGTGTAAGTCTGTTCCCTCGGGATGAACGTAGGAAATTCATTTGGATGGGGAATGGGCACGCATCTTGCCGCGTCGTATCCGTATTCTGCGGATATAGGCGTGGGAGTTGTTGCTTATTTTGAATCCAAAGGTATCCTACGACCTATCCCGATAGAAATAGGCTTCGGCACCACGCTTTCTTTTTGTATTTTACCGTCGGGGTGCGGGCGGCAAAACTGATTTCTTCATGGAAAATACCTACTGGAAAAAAACCGTTGGTGCGCTGATCGGTGCCATTTGGCTCTATACGTTGGCCAACATTGCTGCAAACCTCTTGGATTCGATCGATTCCTTATTGAATCCCAATGGTTGGATGGGGACTTTCGCGGGAATGATGCAGGGAGAATCGATGTTTGATTTGTTCGATGTTCTGGGGTGGCTTTTGGGCTTTTTGACGATTTTCGGATACGTCTATTTTTATATCTTGTTGTCGAGGTTCATGTATCTTCAACCGCATGAAGCCGACCATGAAGGGGTACGCCGAATTAGATTGTCGTATATATTGATGGTTGTCGCTTTGTTTGCCGGATTTTTAGGAATGTTGGGAAAGATTGCCGCTTTCGTCATTATCGTCATCAGCTATATAAAGATGTTTTCGGGATGCCGGATGCTGAAAAACTCGGAGACATATACGATGGAAGCCCGCCGTGGGGCCGCTATGCTTTTCAAGGTTGCGATTTTTACGTTGGTTGCCAAAGTCGTCGGATTATTACCCCTTATCGGCGCACCTGTCGAAGCTATCATGTTGTTTATTCTCTTTTTCTGTACATTGGCAGGATGGCGCCGCATTCAACGTGGAGCCCCGGAGCTATCTTCGGAGATGATTGTTGTGCAACAATCATTTGCTGAAAAGGAGCAACGTAGTACAAGATGCCTGGTTTTCGCCGCTTGGGGCGCGTTTCTTGCTCTGGCTGCTGCGGTTTCCATGTTGCTTGGTCCGGATACATCCTATTTGTACGCATTGCTTATAGCTTCGGCACTCCTGTTGCTCATTTCTGGTATTTGCTTGAAGCAGAGCGAAGAGGTATAGCGGAAACCAACTTTTTGGAAGCGTTTCCACCTAATTTATTGGTAGGCCATTACGCTTTTAAACTGTCGCTTCCGGAAACCCCTGTGCCTTTAACTTGATGTCCGAGCCGTCGGGAGTGACGAGGTAGGCGCCGGTCGATTCGGCCGTGATGTGGCCGATCACGTCCACCAGCCCCAGCCGCATCACCTGCTCCTGCATCGCCAGCGGGACCGTGAACAGCAACTCGTAATCCTCCCCGCCGTTCAGCGCCGCCACCACCGGGTCGGTGTGCATCTCCTCGGCCAGCGCCGTCGTCTGCTTCGCGATCGGAATCCGTTCCAGATAGATCCGTGCCCCGCACTTCGACGACTTGCAGAGCTGCATCAGGTCGCTTGCCAGTCCGTCCGTGAGGTCGATCATCGACGTCGGCGTGATCTTCTCCTCGGCCAGCGCCTCGATGATGTCCCGCCGCGGACGCGGTTTCAGGTATTTTTCCAGCAGGTATTCGTAGCCCTTGAACTGCGGTTCGGGGTTTGCGACATCCGCGAGGACCCGTTTCTCGCGTTCGAGCAGTTGGAGCCCCATGTAGGCCGCCCCGAGGTTGCCCGTCAGGCAGATCAGGTCGTGGAGCTGCGCGCCGCTGCGGTAGGCGATCCGCTCCTTCGGGGCGTGGCCCAGCGTCGTTACGGTGATCACCAGCCCGGTCATCGAGGCCCGCGTGTCGCCGCCCACGAGGTCGATCTCCTGCTCCTTGCAGGCGAACGAGATCCCTTCGTAGAGATCCTGCAACGCCTCGACCGGGAGTTTCGACGAGACGCCCAGCGAGACGGTGATCTGCGACGGCCGGGCATTCATGGCCAGCAGGTCGCTCACTCCGGCCGTGACGACCTTGTATCCGAGGTGTTTGAGCGGGAAGTAGGTGAGGTCGAAATCCACCCCCTCGTAGAAGGAATCGGTCGAGCACAGCATGGTCTCGCCGGCCGGCGGGGCGATCACGGCGGCATCGTCACCAACGCCGCGGAGCGTGGTGGCGTGTTGAATCGAAAACTCCTTCGTCAGCAGGTCGATCAATCCGAATTGTCCGAGCGAGGCGATCTCGGTGCGTTTTTTGGGCTCCATGTTTCTGAATTTTTTTACAAAAGTAGCCAAACATTCTTTATTTGGACAAAAATAACCTATTTTTGTGTCGACCAAATCATAAAAACGGGTTAGTTATGGTAAATATCGTCTTATTCGGCGCCCCGGGGTGCGGCAAGGGAACCCAGGCCCAGCGTTTGAAGGAGCATTACGGAATCGACCACGTCTCGACGGGCGAGGTGATCCGCGACGAGATCCGCCGCGGTACGGAGCTCGGCCGCAGCATGGAGTCCTACATCAAGGAGGGCAAACTGGCCCCCGACTCGATCGTCATCGGCATGATTGCCAACTATGTGGCCGACCATCTCGACGCCAAAGGCTGCATCTTCGACGGCTTCCCCCGCACGACGGTTCAGGCCGAGGAGTTCGACAAGATCCTTGCCAGACACGGCTTGAAGGTCGACATCATGGTGGATATCCACGTTCCGGAGGAGGAGCTGGTCCGGCGCATCCTGCTGCGCGGCAAGGATTCGGGACGTGCCGACGACGCTTCGGAGGAGGTGATCCGCGGCCGTTTGGACGTCTACCACCGTCAGACGGCCGTCGTGGCTGATTACTATGCCGGACAGAACAAGTATGCTTTGGTCGACGGGGTCGGCACGATGGATGAGGTCTTCGACCGGATTGCTGCCGTAATCGACGGTTTGAAATAGCAGCGGTCCTCTCGGGCTGTTGCAGACCGGTTCGTCCTGTGGGACGGACCGGTTTTTTATGTGCCGGACGGTGCGAACTCCGGCGGGGCAGGGCGGTTTTTGTTTCTGTCTTTGTCGGGGCGGGATGGATGCTGCCCCGTTTGTTGGCCGCGGTTTCGACCCGGAGAAACGTTGCGGCGTTGAAATGACAAAGCCCGGACTTTACGGTCCGGGCTTTGCAGGTTGTTGCGCAAGTGTTTAGAGTGCGTTTACGTGGAGCTGGATGGCGCTCTTCAAGTTCGCAGCCTTGTTCTTGTGCATGATGTTGTGCTTGGCCAGCTTGTCGAGCATTGCCGTCACCTTCGGCAGCAGAGCCTCGGCGGCGCTCTTCTCGGTCGTCGAACGCAGGGCCTTCACGGCGTTGCGCGTCGTCTTGTGATAGAGCCGGTTGTGAGCACGTTTCGTCACCGTCTGACGAATCCGTTTCTTGGATGACTTATGGTTTGCCATAATCCCTTGTTGATTTATTTTTTACTTTTTCTGTTTCCTGCACTTGAACGGCCGTGGCCGCTGTCGGATAGACCTTGCGGTCCGCTCCTCGATGTTTTATACCCGTCATGGGGTTGAATCCTTCCGACTCTCTCTGCGGGAAAATCGCCGCGGGGAATCATCCGGCCCCCCCCTGTGTAGCCCATAGCAGAATCGAACTGCTCTTTCAAGAATGAAAATCTTGCGTCCTAACCGATAGACGAATGGGCCTCTACCACTATCGCGCTCCCCTGAATGGGGCGTTTTAGCGGTGCAAAGGTAAATAAAAAAGTGTCTTGAACAAAAAATATGCGGAAAAAATGTGAAAAAATAGTGTAAAATACCTGTGGACAAGGCCTAACGCAGACGTACACTGCGCGTTGCGGGATCAAACCGGGCCTCTTCGCCCGAGAAGAGACGTTCGAGAAGCCCGCTTTCGGCCATCTCGTCGGCCGGGAGGGTGTACAGGGTCGGAGTGTCGATCAACGCCACGCTGTCGCAGAGCGAAAGCGCGATGTCGAGGTCGTGGGTCGAGAAGAGGATGCATTTGTGCTCGTCGTGTGCCAGTCGGCGCAGGAGCGTTGCCAGTGCATAGCGGTTCGGCAGGTCGAGGAAGGCCGTGGGTTCGTCGAGCAGGATCAGCGGCGTGTCCTGGGCCAGCGCCCGCGCGATCATGACCCGCTGGCACTCGCCGTCCGACATCCGGTCCATGGTCTTGCGGGCGAAGTCCGACATTCCGACCAGCCGGAGCGCCTGCTCCACGACGGCGCGGTCCGTATCCTGCATCCGCCCGATCCAGTTGGTGTAGGGGGCGCGTCCCAGCGAGACGACATCCTCGCACGTGAGGTTGGCGATCCGTACCTTGTCGGTGGTGACGAATGCGACGGTGGCGGCGCGCTGCCGGGGCGTCATCTCTGCCAGCGGTTGCCCGCAGAGTTCCACCCTCCCCGCCGCGACCGGCCCCAGTCCGGCTACGGCCCGCAGCAGGGTGCTTTTGCCCGTGCCGTTGCGTCCGATCAGGGCGGTCAGCGATCCCGCTTCGAACGAGGTGCAGACGTCGGAGAGCAGCGTGCGGCTGCCGTAGGCGAGGTCGATATGTTCGAGACGGATGCTCATCGGTTCAGAAGAGGTTGCGGTTGCGGATGACGACGAAGATCACGACCGGGATGCCCATCAGCGCCGTGATGGTGTTGATCGGCAGGGCCAGCGTTTTGGCCAGCAGGTCGCAGATCAGCAGCAGGGCGGCACCCGCAAGCATCGAGGCCGGCATCAGAATGCGGTGGTCGGCCGAGGTGAAGATCATGCGGGCCAAGTGCGGGACGGCGAGTCCGATGAAGCCCACCGGGCCGCAGAAGGCCGTGACGGTCCCGGCCAGCAGGACCGTCGAGAGGAAGACCCGTGTGCGCGTGCGCTGTACGTTGAGCCCCATCGTGCGGGCGTAGTTCTCGCCCAGCAGCAGGAGGTTCAGCGGCTTGATGACGGCGACGGCCAGCACGAGCCCTGCCGCGACGACCGGCAGCATCAGCATGAGCCGGCTCCCGGTGACATCGCCGAGCGATCCCATGGTCCAGATGACGAAGGCTTTGAGCGCGGCTTCGTCGGAGAGGTATTGCAGGATCTCGACGACGGACCCGACGCCCGAACTGAACATCATGCCGAGGATGAGGATCACCATGATGTCCTTGATGCGGTGGCTGACGGCCATGACGACGGCCAGCACGAGGGCGGAGCCGAGCCATGCGGCGCCGATGATGCCGAGCGACTGGACGAACGAGTGTCCGGCGATGCCGAGCAGGGGCGCCCCGAGCAGGAACAGCGCCACGCCGAGCGACGCTCCGGAACTGACGCCCAGGACATAGGGTCCGGCCAGGGGGTTGCGGAAGAGGGTCTGCATTTCGAGCCCGCTGGCGGCGAGTGCGGCGCCGGCCAGCAGGGCCGTGACGGCTTTCAGCAGCCGGATTTTCAGGATGATGGTGCGGAGCGCCGGGTCGCACTCCCCGCCCGACAGTGCGGCCCAGACCTTCCCGAGGGGGATGTCGACCGACCCTACGGCCAGATCTCCGATGAAGAGCGCGGCGGTCAGCAGCGTCAGCAGCGTGAACAGCAGAGCAGGGCGCGTCATCGGCTATTCGAGTCGTTTATAATAATAGGTGGAGTCGTCCCCGCCGCAGAGGATCGTGCGCAGGTCGTGCAGCACGACATCGGGGCGCACGGTTCCCGATTCCCAGAAATCGGAGCCTCCGGCCGGAGTCTGACGGCGGTTGTTGTTCCAGACGCAGCGATCCACGACGGCCGGAATTTCGGCGAATTTCGGATTCTGGGCCGTGAGCTCTTTCAGGGAGTCGCAGGCTCCGACGTTGATCCAGAAATCGGCGCCGCTGGCCAGCAGATAGGCCTCTTCGAGTTCTACGGCCACCGAGGCGTTCGAACGGTTTTTCGGGTAGACGTAGCTTCCGCCGGCATCCTCGATCAGGCGGACCATGTAGCTTTGGACGGGCGGCATGAACCACGTGTCGCGGTAGGGCGTGTTCAGCATCACTTTCGGACGGGCGTCGGCCGGATCGAGCCGGGTTTTCTGGGCGTTGTAGCGGGTTGCGATTTTCCGCAGGGAATCGATGCCCGCCCCGCGCAGGTCGCAGAGCTCGGCGGCGGCGACGATCCATTCGGCTTTTCCCAGCGGCGACTCCTCGACATAGTCTCCGACGTAGAGATAGGGGATTCCCAACTCGCGGAGTTTTCCGGTGACGACCGTATTTTCACCCGAGACGCCGTAGAGCAGGATCAGGTCGGGATTCAGGGCCGTAAGGAGTTCGAAGTCGAGGTTGGAGTCGTACCCGACGTCGCGGAGCTCGCCGCAGAGACTGCGTTCCCGGATGATGGGGTTGTGGATGTATTCGATTCCGGAGACCCCGACGATGCGGGGAGCCTGTCCGATGGCATCGAAGAGCGCGACATGGCTCGATGACATGCAGACGACCCGTCGGACGGGCGCCCGTACGGCCTGAACATCGGTGTTCCGGGGGGCCTTTGCCTTTCCGCGCAGGAGGATCAGGTGCTGGTCGAGGTTTGCGGCACCCTGCCAGGGGCTGTGGACCGTGATGAGGGTGGAGGCATCCTTCAGGGTGCCTCGGATGTCGAATCTCGACGCATAGATCGGGGTGTAGACCTCGGTCGAGAAATCGCTGATGTGCCGCTCTGCGGAGCCGGAACAGCTGCTTGCGCATGCGGCAGCGAGGGCGAGTATGAGGGTTAAAAAACGTTTCATTTGTGCAAAAGTAGAAAAAAATCTTGCAGAAAAGTGTTTGTTTTTGAAAAATATCGTATATTTGCAGTCCCAAAGCGAAGGGTTTTGCTCTTTTGCGGGCGGAATCGGGGCGTAGCTCAGTCCGGTTAGAGTACACGTCTGGGGGGCGTGTGGTCGCTGGTTCGAATCCAGTCACCCCGACTAACCGAGAATCCTTGATATTCAATCGAATATCGAGGATTTTTCTTTTGTGATGTATAGCCGGAAAAATGGCGGTGGTACACAAGTGGTACATAAATAGTCGCCATCCGAAAATTTCAATCTCAGTCGTTAAGTATTTGGTTGTTGGGTGGTTGCTGTATTTGGGCCTATACAGTCGCTTCGAATAGGCGGATAATGAATTTAATCGGGTTCGTGGCTATATAAGCTGTAATCGCCCCGGAAACGCCTCTATCGGGATTTAATAAAACGACCTGCCGCATGACGGCAGGTCGAGGAACGGTCGGGATAAAAGTTGAATGAGGCGGGTGGATGGATAACAACTTACAACTATGGTTTTATCCGCGACCGGAATTATATATATATGAAACAATCAGAAACTACAATATCGAACACTATGCCCACCTCTTGTAATCTCATAATTGGTGCAGGGGTCTTCAAATAATGCTTGATATAAGACATGACCTAATATGGAACTTTGTCCTGTTTGAGACTTGGGATATCTCAAAAGGATCGCTTGCAGTGCATGATCATTAGCCCAGTCAATTTGTTTTTTGCCGACAAGGTCTCGTGCCGAAAAAGGCTTGCCATTTCGGTTGAATCCTTTTTGTCGGATAATCTCCATTAAATTTCTGCGAACATCGGTAAGTTCGTCTGCTGTCAATGCCCGTACCTGTTTGGGCTGAATGGCGGTCGGCTGTAATTTGCCGTTTAGCTTTTCGTATAACATGTGCTGTAATCAGTTAAAATTCGATTTCTTCAATAGCGGTAAAACGGGAGGTCCAGGGATCTTTATCATATGCATCTTTACATCCGAAGGGAACTCCCAGATAACTATACGCACTGTAACTTCCGAACGAAGAGGTCGAAACATCAGGTGGGGTTGTTGCTTTACAATACACTTTGGTAAAGTACAAAGGCCATCGGCGGTTGTAGGTGTCCAATCTGCAAAAAACATCGGTGCCTATTTGCTTTATTCCGCTGCCGATGGTCAGATACCCATTGAATCCGGTGCAATCGCGAAAAGCGCAGCCTTCAATTGTTGTTACCTGGTCGGGAATTACCAGATTACCGGTAAATCCGGAACAATTGCAAAAGCAATATTCTGGGATGGTAGTTATTCCGGTGCCGAACGTCAAAGAGCCGGTAAATCCGGAACATTCGTAAAAGGCATATGTCCCCAATGAGGTGACGCTGTTGGGAATGTGCAGGCTTCCGGTCAAGGCCTCGCATTGGTAGAAGGCGCGTTCTCCAATCGTCTGCAAGCCTTCGGGCAACACCAGATTCCCAGCCAACGAAGAGCACCCTTCGAATGCGGATGCTCCGATCGAGAGGACTGTGCCTGGAATTTCTATCGAAGTAATGCTGCTTTCCTTAAACGCATTGTCCGGTATGGCTTCCAGGTTCAGAGGCAGAATGACTATTTTAATCGTACTGCTTTTGAAACAGCTGGCCGGAATGGTCGTATTGTCGATCTGTGCCAGATCGACCGATTCCAAAGCGGGCATGGTGCGCATGAAGTCGTAGTCGAACGTGTTGAGTTTCCCGGTCAGTTTCAGCCCGATCAGTTTCTCTTTCTCATCGGCGGAAATGTAGTTTTCCAACGTCCCTGCCGTTTCGACATGGACCGTCTTGTATCCCGAAGCCTTTTGGGCGAACAGAATGCTTTGGGCAATCAACCCGCTGTCGTCTTTCAGATTGACGGTCGAGTAACGATAGGTGGTGTTTGGGTTGGCCTGTGCCGTAAAGGTGAGTGTCTCCTTATGGGTTGCCGCGCGTGTTTCAGCTATCGAAAGCCATGTCTGGTCGGCTTCCGGAATCTCTACCGAGTAAGTTACGTTGGTTTCTACCTCGACTTGCACCGTTTCTCCTTCTGCGGCGATTTCCACGGTGTTGGTCGAAACGAGGATGACGCTTTCGACAAAATTGAGGATGCGCATGATGGTATTCGTCCCTTTGGATACAAAGACCAGCACCCGGCTTGCCCCGAGATCAGCCGACGGGGTTGTGACGATGATTTTTCCGGATCGGTAATCCGTCGGTGAAACCGAGGCTTTATAAAGATCCTGCGCTACGACTTCAATCAGCGTGTTTTCGTCTGCTCCGGTAATTGTATACTCGATTTCATAGGTTTTGTCCGGCAAAACATTGATCGAATCCGTATTGCCGAATACGATATCCAATGTTTCGGATGCCGTTGCTTTCGGAATCGTAATCGTGCTGTCGTCATTCAAGGTGAATATAACGCTGTCGTCGGTTTCTTCAACATCCTTGAAAATACCTCCGGCCTGCCCCGGTTCACCCGGTTCTCCTTTGTCGCCGGTCGCTTTTCCAAGTTGTGTCCAGGAGGCTCCGTCGTTGTAGGAAACATACCAATCCCCATCCTCTATTTTTAACTGAGGAGTAATCCCATCTTTTCCATCTTCACCGGGTTTCCCGTCCTGACCGTCCTGACCGTCGTTCCCGTCTTCGCCTGGCTTGCCGTCCTGTCCGTCGTTTCCGTCCTCGCCTGGCTTGCCATCTGTACCGTCGCGACCTTCTGCCTGAATCTTATTGCCTGAATCATCCGTCAGCCAGTCGCCGTTCAGCGTCCAGTAATAAACCCCGTCGGTATCCTGCTTTACTCCGATTATCGGCGTTGATCCGTCGTTCCCATCTTCGCCGGGTTTGCCATCCTGCCCATCCTTGCCGTCCTCTCCATGATAGATGGTGATGGGTGCACTTTTGGCAAAAGAGATGGTGTAGCCGATTGTCTCCCCGTCTTTGGTGATGGGGGTAACTCCGGTAATGTAATCATTGTCTTGGAGGGCATTGACGAGGGCCTGCAAGGATGAGATGTTGGTATTCATCTGCTTGCACAACTCTTCGAGTTTGGAGACTCGATTTTCGAGGTCATCCACACGTCCGGTCAAAGCCGAATCGTCGTAGTCTTCGCCGCATCCCGATAAAACCGAGACGGCGAATAAAAAACAAAGAAGCTTTTTCATAATATGGCTGGTTTGGTTCGTGTTTATGCTTCGTCTCCTTTTACAACTTTGTTCTGATAATCCATATATCCGCAGTACTTGCAACGGCGTGTTATTTGCACTCGGTTGTGATGGACATAATAGATTTGGTTGTCTCGTTTTACCCGTTCGGTTTTTGCAAGTCCGAGAAACTTTTCATCGATCTCCTGCATGGCCCGGAGTTTACCGCAATGCGGACAACGACGAGATGTTATCCAATGGATAATCGAGTATACGATCGATCCGATGAAAAGCAGCAGAATTACGATCCCCCAACCGCTGTCGGAATTTTCTGTGTTTGCATTCGATGATGTTGATAAGGTTGAACTCTGATCCGATGTCTTGGATGTTTCCGATGATACGGAACTCGGGGCTGATGGCTTGGTCGTTGTTGCGGAAGAGCGGGATCCCCGATCATCGCGGGTTCCGACAGTTTGTGTGGCTCTTTTCGGTATTGTGTTATCAACGGATCCACGGGAGAGGCTGGCTCCTTCCTCCTGGGGCATTCCCAATATCGGATTTGTATCGCGGATCTCCTCGGTCTCGACTGGTTCCTGGCTGTCTTTTTTCTGCTGACGCTCCGCTTTACGCTTTTCTCTGCGGTCTTCCCGTTCCTGGCGCCGTTCTTCGCGTCGTTCTTTTCGCTGAACTTTCTTATCCGGCTCCTGGCTTTGTGGCATTGCGGATAAACCGGATAGGGTAAATGAGAAAATCAAGAGTCCGCAAATGATTCGCTTGTTCATAGCAACAAAGGTTGTTGCCATTCGACTCCGGTATGGCGGGATTTGTACAAAAAGAAAGTGTGGAGTCGTTAGTTTATCTATGCAGAGGCTCTGGTAAAGCCCGAATGTAAATAAACAGATACAATACCCCACCCCACACCTGTATAGTATGGGATCAAATCTCACATACCAATACAGATGACGAGTGTTGTAGCAATCCTTACATTCAGTGAAATTTACCAGATTTCTGCATAAGGATAAAAGCTAAACACTTTCATCAAATATGTACGCCGCTTGCGCGACATACAAAGATAAAAAATGTTTTTTAAACAGCACTCTTCGGGAGGGGTATTGTTGCCATTATGGCTGAATAACGGCTCGGGAAATGGGCGATACGTCACCTCCACGGTTCCGGAACTCTACCCATGCCGTCTTGTAGCCTGCCCTCATACGGATACTTTTCCATAAATTCCATTCCATGTTTGTTTCGTTTTATTGATTTCAGGGGCAAAACTATCATTGGAGTGTGCGGGAACGTGGCATACCGGGTCATTTTTGATGATAAATAACCTCAATGCGATGAAGTCTGTTTTTGTATGCGCTCGGGGAGAGTGGTGTGATTGGGCGTCGAAGCTATTGGGGAAATCCCGGGAATCCGTCCGCGGAACGCTTGGCTTGTCAGCCCTTTTTTCGTATCTTTGAACCCGTCCGGCGCCTTGTGGACAAGGAATATGCAAGGCCGGATTGACTCACTCCTTCAAGTAAAGCACGATGAAATCGGATCGGAATTTCCCGCTGGATCTGTTGCGGGTCCTGGCCTGCTACCTGGTGATCCATCAGCACGCCAGCGAATTTTTCTATGTCGGGGAGGCCGGAAGCGTCGTCCCCGGTGAGAACACCTTCTGGATCGGAATCATTACCAGCATCGCCCGGATCTCCGTGCCGCTGTTCGTGATGATTTCGGGTTTCCTGCTCCTGCCGATGAAGGGGGCCGGTTCCGAATTCTTCAAGAAACGCTTCGTCCGCATCCTCGGCCCCTTCGTCGTATGGTCCGCCCTCTATGCCCTCTATTATGTGGCCACCCGCGGGGATTCCTGGGGACAAGCGATCACGAATATCCTCCATATCCCGGTCAACTTCGGCGTGGAGGTCGGGCATCTCTGGTATATCTATATGCTGGTCGGGCTCTATCTGATCGTGCCGGTGATCTCCCCGTGGCTGGCGAAGTGCTCCAAAGCCGAACTGCAAGGGTATCTCGGGCTGTGGGGCGTTACGACGCTGATTCCCTATATTCATCTGATCTTCCCGCAGATCTGGGGCGAGTGTTTCTGGAATCCGACTCCGGCGTTCTATTATTTCAGCGGATTCATCGGTTATTTCCTGCTGGGATTCCATGCCCGCAGATACGGCCCGTTGTCCCTCTCCTGGGCCGTGCTCCTCACCGTCGTGGGATACATCGTCACGGCGGCGATCTTCTGCTCCCGGGTGGAGACGGCCGCCACGATCCCGGATCTGGAACTCAGCTGGGGATTCTGTACCGTCAATGTCGCGATGATGACCTACGGCGTCTTCTCGATCTTCCTGCATGTCAAGGCCCGGGGCGAAAGCCGCATGGGACGGCTGGTGCAGGACATCTCGTTGAAAAGCTATGGCATCTACCTTGCGCACATCATGATCCTGACGCTGTTCGTCGGATGGCTCCGGCCGCTGTTCTCCTCCACGCTGACGGCGGTTCCCGTTATGGCGCTCTGCTCGTTCGTCTGCACATACCTGCTGGTGCGTCTCCTGTCGTACCTGCCCCGGTCCAAATATTGGTTGGGATGAGCCGCGGTGTGATTGCTGCGGTCGGGCGGCGTATCGCTCCCGACCGTATCGCGGAACTCCGCGACGATGAGATCTTCGTTTTCGGGAGCAACCTCGCCGGCATGCACGGCGGTGGCGCCGCACGGATCGCATGCCGATGCTTCGGCGCCGTGTGGGGGCAGGGTGTCGGTTTGCAGGGGCAGAGCTATGCCATTCCGACCATGCAGGGCGGAGTGGAGACCATCCGCCCCTATGTGGACGAATTCATCGACTTCGCCCGGCGGCACCCGCATCTGAAATTCCTCGTGACCGAGATCGGCTGCGGCATTGCGGGCTTTACCCCCGACGAGATCGCTCCGTTGTTTGCTGCTGCGGCGTCGGTGGAGAACATCTGGCTGCCGGCCCGCTTCTGGGAGGTGCTGACCCGATAGGCTCGGCGTTCCCGCCCGGAATGCGGTTTCCATGAAAAACCGCCGGAACGCTTCTGCTCCGGCGGTTTTCTCTAATTTTTATTGGGCCTGCTTTTTTCGGGCGACTTCCGTCCGGTCTTCTTCGTCGGCCGTCCGTTCTTCTCTGGTGTCTTCTCCGTCTTTCTTCGGGACCCCTCCGTCTTTCTTCGGGACCCCTCCATCCTTCTCCGGTTCCCTCTGTCCTTCTTGGTGGCCTCTTCGTTGCTCCCTTTTGAGTCGCTCCTCCCCCCCCCTCTTCGGCCCCTCTTCGCTAAAATTCCGAGGTGAAGTGGAAGCGGATCTCCTTGAAGTTCTCCTGGGCCAGGGCCAGCGCGTAGCTCGTATCGGCCAGGAAGACGTCGCGGCCGTGCTTGTCCACGGCCATATTCGTGTGCTTGCGGCGTTTGAAGTCGGCCAGCTGGGTGGCGTTGTCGCTCTCGATCCAGCATGCCTTGTAGATCGAAATCGGCTCCCAGCGGCACGCGGCATTGTACTCGTGTTCCAGCCGGTACTGGATCACCTCGAACTGCAAGGCGCCCACCGTGCCGATGATCTTGCGTCCGTTGAGCGACGAGGTGAACAGCTGCGCCACGCCCTCGTCCATCAGCTGGTCGATGCCTTTGGCCAGCTGCTTGAATTTCATCGGGTCGGCATTCTCGATGTAGCGGAACTGCTCCGGGGCGAAGGAGGGTATTCCCGTGAATTTCAGCTTCTCACCCTCGGTGAAGGTATCTCCGATCTTGAAGTTGCCCGTATCGTGCAGACCCACGATATCGCCCGGATAGGCGAAGTCGATCACCGACTTCTTCTCGGCCATGAAGGCCGTCGGCGAGGAGAACTTCATCTGCTTGCCGCTCCGCACGTGGAGGTAGTTCTTGTTGCGCTCGAAGACGCCCGAACAGATTTTCAGGAAGGCGATGCGGTCGCGGTGGTTCGGGTCCATGTTGGCGTGGATCTTGAAGACGAAGCCCGTCATTTTGGGCTCTGCGGGCTCCACTTCGCGGGTTTCGGTCGGCGCGGGCCGCGGCGACGGCGCGATGCGGATGAAGCATTCGAGCAGCTCGCGCACGCCGAAGTTGTTCACGGCCGATCCGAAGAAGACCGGTGCCAGTTCGCCCCGCAGATAGGCCTCGCGGTCGAACGTGTCGTAAACCCCCTCGACCAGCTCGACATCCTGCCGCAGCTGGTCGGCGAACTTCGCGCCGACGTGCTCGTCGACGACTGCGGATGCGAGGTCCGTGATCTCGACCGTCGAGGCGTCGGCCGTGAGCTTCTCGTCCGAGGTGAAGAGCGAGAGCCGCTTCTCGTAGAGGTTGTAGACCCCCTTGAACGTGGGGCCGTTCGAGATCGGGAAGGTCAGCGGCCGTACGCGGATATGCAGCTCCTTCTCCACCTCGTCCAGCAGGTCGAAGGGCTCCTTCGCGGGGCGGTCCAGCTTGTTGATGAAGACGATGACGGGCGTATTGCGCATCCGGCAGACATCCATCAGCTTGCGCGTCTGCGACTCGACGCCCTTGGCGCCGTCGATGACGATGATGACCGAATCGACGGCCGTCAGCGTGCGATAGGTGTCTTCGGCGAAGTCCTCGTGGCCCGGCGTGTCGAGGATGTTGATCTTGCGGCCCTCGTACTCGAATCCCATGACGGAGGTGGCCACCGAGATGCCGCGCTGGCGTTCGATCTCCATGAAGTCGGACGTCGCGCCCTTCTTGATCTTGTTGCTCTTGACGGCTCCCGCCACGTGGATGGCGCCGCCGAACAGCAGCAGTTTCTCCGTCAGTGTGGTTTTTCCCGCATCGGGGTGGGCGATGACCGCAAAGGTCCGCCGCCGGGTGATCTCTTCCTGTAAGGTCATGTACTATTCTTTCGGGTAATCCATGTTGTAGTGGCAGCCCACCGACTCCTTGATCTCGCGGCCCTGCTTGATGATCAGGTAGGCCACGGCGATCATGTTGCGCAGTTCGCACAGTTCGCGGTTGGGCTTGGTCTTGCCGTAGAGCTCCTCGGTCTCCTCGAAGAGGATCGACAGCCGCCGCATGGCGCGTTTGAGCGAGAGGTTCGAGCGCACGATGCCCACGTAGTTGGTCATGATCTGCTGCACCTCGCGTTTCGACTGGATCAGCATCAGCATCTCCTCGGTGTGCTGCGTGCCGTCGAAGTCCCAGTCGGGAATTCCCTCCTGGAAGTCGACCTTGTCGATCCGTTCCGCGGTGTGGCGGGCCGCCTGGTCGGCGTAGACCACCGCTTCGATGAGCGAATTCGAGGCCAGGCGGTTGGCTCCGTGCAGCCCCGTGCAGGAGGTCTCGCCCAGCGCGTAGAGGTTGCGGATCGAGGTTTCGCCGTTGGTGTCGACCCGCACGCCGCCGCAGCAGTAGTGCGCCGCCGGGGTGACGGGGATCCAGTCCTTCGTGATGTCGATGCCGATCGAGCGGCACTTTTCGCAGATGTTCGGGAAGTGGCTCCGGATCGAGTCGGGGTCCTTGTGCGTGACGTCGAGGTAGACGAAGTCCATACCCAGACGGGTCATTTCGCGGTAGATCGCCCGGGCCACGATGTCGCGCGGGGCGAGCGACTTCATCGGGTGGTACTTGTCCATGAACTCCGTGCCGTCGGGCAGGCGCAGGATCGCCCCGAAGCCGCGCATGGCCTCGGTGATGAGGAAATTGGGCTTTTCGCCGGGGTTGTAGAGCGTCGTAGGGTGGAACTGGATGAACTCCATGTTCTCGGTGATGGCCTTGGCGCGGTGGCACATGGCGATGCCGTCTCCCGTGGCGACGATCGGGTTCGAGGTCGAGGAGTAGACGTTTCCGCAGCCGCCCGTGGCGACGATCGTGAACTTCGAGAGCATCGTCTCGATCTCGTTCGTGTCGAGGTTCAGGACGTAGGCTCCGAAGCAGGCCAGTCCGCGCGTGTGGCGCGTGACGAATTCGCCCAGATGGTGCTGCGTGAGCAGGTCGATGGCGAAGTGGTGTTCCAGGACCGTGATGTTCGGGTGCTGGCGGACCGACTCGACGAGCGCGCGTTCGATTTCGGCGCCCGTGAGGTCCTCGTGGTGGAGGATCCGGTGCTCGGTGTGGCCGCCTTCGCGGTTGAGCTCGAAACGGCCGTCGGGCGTCTTGTCGAAGCGCGTACCCCAGGCGATCAGATCGGCGATCAGTTCGGGAGCGCGGCGCACGACCAGTTCCACGGCCTGTTCGTCGCACTTGCCCGCCCCGCAGACCAGCGTGTCGCGGATGTGTTTCTCGAAGGTGTCGGGGGCGTACGTTACCGAGCAGATGCCGCCTTGCGCGTAGTTGGTGTTGCACTCGATCATCTCGCCCTTGGTCACGATCGTGACATGTCCGTGGGCGGCGGCTTTCAGCGCGAAGGAGAGCCCTGCGGCGCCGGAGCCGATAACCAGGAAGTCGGTCTTCATAGGTTTCTTTTTTGCATTATGCGACGCAAAGTTACAAAAAATAGTAACTTTGCCGCACAATTTCCGGCAAAAATGGAACGACATATCGACATAAACCGTTTTGATTACGCGCTTCCCGACGCGCGGATCGCGAAATTCCCGCTCGCCGAACGCAGCGCCTCGAAACTCCTCGTCTACCGCGGCGGCGAAATCTCCGATCGGCATTTCGCCGACATCGGCGACGTGCTGCCCGCGGGCGAGCTGCTCGTCTTCAACAACACGAAGGTGATCCGTGCGCGGATCATCATGCACAAACCCTCCGGGGCGCGCATCGAGGTCTTCTGCCTCGAACCGCACGCGCCGGCCGACTACGAACGCGCCTTTGCCGTGGTCGGGGCGTGCGAATGGTCGTGCATCGTGGGCAACCGCAAGAAGTGGAAGGAGGGGTATGTCGAGATCAATTTCGAATCGGACGGCCGGGCCGAATACCTCCGGGCATGGATCACCGAAGACCGCGGACGCGAATGCACGGTGCGCTTCGAGTGGACGGCGCCGATGACCTTCGGGCAGCTGCTCGAACACCTCGGGCGCATCCCGATCCCGCCCTACCTGAACCGCGAGAGCGAGGAGATCGACAACACGCGCTACCAGACCGTCTACTCGAAGTTCGAGGGGTCGGTGGCGGCTCCGACCGCGGGCCTGCACTTCACGCCCGAGCTGATCGAGTCGATGCGGCAGCGCGGCTTCGAGTTCGAGGAGGTGACCCTGCACGTCGGGGCCGGGACGTTCCTGCCCGTCAAGGACGAGGACGCCGCGAAGCATCCGATGCACACCGAGCACTTCGAGGTGCGCCGCGCGACGGTGGCGCGGCTGCTCGACCGCTGGGGACACATCACGGCCGTGGGGACCACCTCGGTGCGGACGCTCGAATCGCTGACGGCCCTCGGCTGGCGCATCCGCACGGCGGGGACGCCCGATGCCGGACGGGTCGTCGGGCAGTGGGAACTTTACGACATCCCGGCCGCATATACGGGGCGCGAGGCGCTGGCGGACCTGCTGGGATACCTCGACCGCGAGGACCTCGACCGCCTGAAAGCCGCGACGCAGATCATGATCACCCCGCTCGGCTATGAATTCCGCATCGTGCACAACATCGTGACGAATTTCCACCAGCCCAAATCGACGCTGCTGCTGCTGGTTTCGGCCTTCGTGGGCGACGACTGGCACCGCATCTACGACTATGCGCTGGACCACGATTTCCGTTTTTTGAGTTACGGCGACTCGTCGGTGCTCATGCGGTAGGACGGGCCGGAACGGGGCGCGAACTGTCTGCGGCGTCCGTGCGGGGGTCGGACGGGGTGCGGTTTGCCATTGCGGTATCCGGGGATGTCCGGTGCTGCACCCGGGAACGAAAAGAACGGGGCCGATGAGGCCCCGTTCCGGTAAAGAATTGGAAAAGCATTCCGGCCCGGCGATCAGACCCGAATGTGGCGGACGGATCAGTTGATCCGTTTGTAATACTCCTTGTCCGTGCAGGTTTTGCCGTCCTCACCCTCGTAGTCATAGGCAAGGACCAACTCGGAGGAGGTCAGTTTCTCAATACGGATGATTTTCGGGTAATCCGGATCCTTGAGATCCGTCATCGTCAGCATTTTGGATTCAATGGTGTAGGTGTATTCCCGGTCCGAGGAGTAATCTGTCACTTCGTAGTGGGTTTTTGCTGTCCCGTCGGCTCGGAACTCTATCGTAAAAATATAACCGAATTCCGCACCCCACTCTTCGTCCCAGTCGTTGTATTCGCCGTCGTAATCCTTGGTCAGTTCCCAGGTCCCGACCAGCCGGGCCAGGTCCACCGTATCGTCGTCATCCTTCGAGCAGCCGCTCCACGTGAGGGCCGCCGCGAACAGCAGAAGCGTGAACAGTCGTTTCATGACAATGCGCCGGATCAGAAGTTATAACCGATCTGAATCGAGAAGTTGCGGTTGTGGAACTTGGCCTCCTTGCCCCACTCGTCCTCGATGGCCATGTTCACCAGACCGAGGTCGTAGGCGATACCTACATAATAGTGCTCCTTGAAGGTGACGCCGGCACCGAACGTGAGGCCGAAGTCGAAACGTTTTGCGCCGAAGTGGCCTTCATCATCGGTGGATTTGCCGAAGAACGGGATTTTTTCCGTTGTCTCTCCGTCGTCATAGACCTCCTTGCCGCCCAGTCCGAATGCAAAGTGCGGACCGACATTCACCTGCACGTTCACCGACTGGCTGACATCGGCGCGGAACGAGCCCAATACGGGGATTTGCAGGTACATCGGACGGTATTTGTCCTTGTATCCGCCGATCTCTTCCTTGGCGCCGCGCGTCGTGAAGAGCAGGCCGGGCTGGACGTAGAATCCGTTGGTGATCGGGAGGTCAACGACGCCGCCGAACTGGAATCCCACGCGGGAGTTGAGGTCGAGATCTTGGGCCGGGCCGTATTTGCCGCCGATGTTCGAGATGTTCAGACCGGCACGCACGCCGTACGCGATTTCGCCTTTCTGGTCCGTGCCGAACATGTCGCGGATCTCCTGGGCGGAGGTTGCCGTAATGCCCAGGAAGAGCATGGCGGCCAGCATGAAGGATTTCTTCATCATGGTAGAGAAAGTTTTGGGTGCA
>NZ_NFHT01000017.1 GCF_002161445.1 Alistipes sp. An66 | reverse complement strand
TCTGACCTTGAAGAGGCGGCGAGCCGTCATTGATATGGCCAACCACCCCAGACCCCTCCTTGAAAGGAGGGGCTTGGACTTTAAGAAAGCCCTTTTACAGGCTTGTGATGATCCTACATCCTGCACGGGGGGCGGTTTCCCGGGGCCGGGGTTCATGGCGGGTCGAGCTTCGGAGGGTGTGTTCTGTTTCGGAATGCATTCCGCCAACCAAGTCTGATAAATACTGGCTTTCAATTTTGCAAAACATTTTCTATCTTTGTTGTGTCGTTGTTGACGACATGACATATTTGGGGGAATTCTATTCATAGGATTGATTCCAATATTCTTACAATATCGCGGACTATTCCGTTCCCGATTGAATTGAAGAGATAGCCGTCTCTGAATCTCATTGTGAACTATAAATGCGAAGGAGGGGGGGATGGCCGGATTTCTATGGAGATGGCCTACTCCAAACGAATCGGCATTAAGACCAAAATTTAGTTTAATATGAAACGCTTTTTTACTTTTCTTTGTTGCGCGGCGGTTCTGACGTGGGTCGGTTGCTCGAAAGACGAGGATAATACCATTGATCTCACGCAACTGGTAGGGACCTGGGAGATGACCCGTATGTATGATGGCGAGGATGGAACCTGGGATAACGAGTACGGTGCCGAATACGGCTTTGTCGTGACGCTTGAATTCCGCGAAGACGGAACCTGTGTGATCAGCCGTCAGGTGAGCGGAAGTTCTCCCTCTGTCCGGTATGAAACCTATGTCGTCGAATCCAATACGATTGTGATTACCTATTCCGGATCGGAGCAGCAGGAGGTGTGGAAAATTCAGAAACTGACGGCAACCGAATTGAATCTTGCTTTCGATTATCCTGGCGAGAACTACACGGATCGAGCCTGCTACAAGCGGATCAGCTGATCGGTGTGCCAGATCTGAAATGCGGAGCCTTTCGAAAAGGCTCCGTTTTTGTTTTTTTGATCCTTTCCCCTTCTCTGAATTCCGCTCCGGAGGGAGGCTCCACCTTTTGGTTTGCGGCCGCAAGGCGTCAGGACTTCTGCTGCTGGGGCAAAAGGGGCGCCGCCGGGGCAAAGCGCTCCCGGGCAGAGCGGTCCGGAACGGGCGGAAATCGCCCCGTATCCCGCCTCAATAGGCACGAAAAACGCCCTCCCGGAGTCCGGGAAGGCGCTTGACAGATGCAGGCTTGAAAAGGCTTATTTGCCCATGTAGCTCTTGATGTAGTGGTGGTGCGATCCCCAGCGCTCGAAGGCGGCGCGGTCGAGCTCCTCCTGTGCCGACGGGTGCGCGATCGAGATCAGCAGGCGCGCACGCTCCTGCATCGACTTGCCGTAGAGATCCACGGCACCGAACTCCGTGACGACCCAGTGCACGTGGAAGCGCGTCGTTACCACGCCGGCGCCGTCCAGCAGCGTCGGGCAGATCTTCGAGACACCCTTGTTCGTGATCGCCGGCATGGCGATGATCGCCTTGCCGCCCTTCGACAGCGAGGCTCCGTAGACGAAGTCGATCTGACCGCCCGCTCCCGACCAGAATTTCGTGCCCAGCGAGTCGGCGCAAACCTGCCCCGTAAGGTCGATCTGCAAGGCCGAGTTGATGGCCACGAAGTTGTCGTTCTGCGAAATCACATAGGGGTCGTTCGTGTAGCCGACGTCCATCATCAGCACGCCCGGGTTGTCGTCGATGAAGTCGTAGACGGCCTGCGAACCCATCAGGAAGGTCGAAACCATCTTGCCCGGATCGGTCTTCTTGGCTTCGCCGTTGATGACGCCCTTCGCGACCAGCGGAAGCACGCCGTCGGCGAACATCTCGGTGTGCACACCCAGATTCTTGTGGTTGCCCAGCTGGCTCAATACGGCGTTCGGAATCGCTCCGATACCCATTTGCAGCGTGGCTCCGTCCTCGATCAGTGCGGCACAGTGGCGGCCGATGGCCTTCTCGACCTCATTCGGCTCCGAGAACTTGGCCTCGATCAGCGGGGTGTCGTCCTCGACGAAGAGGTCGATCTTCGACATCGGGATCATGGCCTGTCCGAAGGCGCGCGGGACGTGTTTGTTCACCACCGCAATGACATAGTCGGCACATTCGACGGCTGCCAGCGTCGCATCGACCGACGTTCCCAGCGACACGTAACCGTGTTTGTCCGGCGGGCAGACCTGGATCATGGCCACGTTGCACGGCACGGCGCCGCAACGGTAGAGTTTCTGTGTCTCGCTCAGGAAGACCGGAATATAGTCCGCATCGCCGCTCTGCGTCACCTTGCGCACGTTCGAGCCCACGAAGAACGAGTCCAGCTGGAATACGCCTTCGAATTTCGGATCCGCATAGGGGGCCGGGCCCTCGGTGTGCAGGTGGTGGATGTGCACGTTCTTCAACTCGCCGGCCTCACCGCGGCGGCACATCGCATTGATCAGGCATTGGGGGGCCGAAGCCACCGAACTCAAATGCACGTGGTCTCCCGATTTGATCACCTTGACGGCCTCGTCGGGAGTGGTGAAATGGATAGGGTTAGTCATTGCTGCCAAAAATTTCTTTATGGTTAGTCGTATCTGTTTGTCAGACTTTCTGCGGGAACGCCGCGCACGGCTCCGGAAGGGGCCGTGCCGCGTCTCTTATTTGCGTTTTACCTCGACCTGTTCGTATCCTTCGACGATGTCGCCGACCTTCACGTCGTTGTAGGACTCGATGTTCAAACCGCAGTCCTGACCGACGGTCACCTCCTTGACGTCGTCCTTGAAGCGTTTCAGGGAGCCCAGCTTGCCGGTGTAGATCACGATACCGTCGCGGATCACGCGGATCGGCGTCGAACGTTGGAGCTTGCCTTCGCGGACGATACATCCGGCGACGGTGCCGACCTTCGAGATCTTGAAGATCTCCATCACCTCGACCGAAGCGACGATCTCCTCCTTCATCACCGGCTCCAACATGCCCTCGATGGCATCCTTGATGTCGTTGATGGCGTCGTAGATGATCGAGTAGAGGCGGATTTCGATCTCCTCCTTTTCGGCCAGCTTGCGCGCCGAGGCCGACGGGCGGACCTGGAAGCCCACGATGATGGCGTTCGAGGCCGCAGCCAGCAGGACGTCCGACTCGGAGATCTGGCCCACGGCGGCGTGGATCACGTTCACCTGTACGGACTCCTTCGAGAGCTTGATCAGCGAGCCCGACATGGCCTCGACCGATCCGTCGACATCGCCCTTGACGATGATGTTCAGCTCCTTGAACGAGCCGATGGCGATGCGTCGTCCGATTTCGTCGAGCGTGACGTGCTTCTGGGTCATGATGCCCTGCATGCGCTGCAACTGTTCGCGTTTGTTGGCGATCTCGCGCGCCGAGCGGTCGTCGTCCATCACGTTGAACAGGTCGCCGGCCTGCGGGGCGCCGTTCAGACCCAGCACCTGCACCGGCGTCGAAGGACCGGCTTCGGTGACCTTCTTGCCGTTCTCGTTGAACATCGCCTTCACGCGGCCCGTGTAGGTCCCCGAGAGGACCACGTCGCCCACGTGCAGCGTGCCGTTCTGCACGAGCACCGTCGAGACGTAACCGCGGCCCTTGTCCAGCGTCGATTCGATCACCGTACCCACGGCCTTCTTGTTCGGGTTGGCTTTCAGGTCGAGCATCTCGGCTTCCAGCAGCACCTTTTCGAGCAGTTTGTCCAGGTTGATGCCCTTCTTGGCCGAGACCTCCTGGTCCTGGTACTTGCCGCCCCACGACTCCACGAGGTAGTTCATCTGCGAGAGCTGTTCCTTGATGTGGTCGGGGTTGGCCTGCGGCTTGTCGATCTTGTTGATGGCGAAGACCATCGGGACGCCGGCGGCCTGCGCGTGGTTGATCGCCTCGACGGTCTGCGGCATGACGTTGTCGTCCGCGGCCACGATGATGATCGCCACGTCCGTGACGGCCGCACCGCGCGCACGCATCGCCGTGAAGGCCTCGTGGCCCGGCGTGTCGAGGAACGTAATCTTCTGACCGTTCAGCTCCACGCTGTATGCACCGATGTGCTGCGTGATACCGCCGGCCTCGCCTTCGATGACGTTCGTCTTGCGGATGTTGTCCAGCAGCGACGTCTTACCGTGGTCGACGTGACCCATCACCGTGACGATCGGCGGACGCGGTACGAGATCCTCCTCCTTGTCCTCCTCGTCGGCGATGGCCTCCTGAATGTCGGCCGAGACGAACTCGATCTTGAAGCCGAACTCCTCGGCCACGACGACCAGCGCCTCGGCGTCGAGCCGCTGGTTGATCGACACCATCAGTCCGAGGTTCATGCACGCCGTGATGACCTCCGTCGGCGAGACGTTCATCATCGTCGCCAACTCGCTCACGGTCACGAACTCCGTGACTTTAAGCGTCGAACGTTCCATCTCTTCGCGTTCGAACTCCTCGTTCATGCGCTCGGCGACGGCCTCGCGCTTGTCGCGGCGGTATTTCGCGCTCTTGCTCTTGGCGCCCTTCGCCGTCAGACGCGCCAGCGTATCCTTGATCTGCTTCGAGACCTCCTCGTCGCTCACTTCCGGGCGCAGGATCGGTTTCGGGGTATTCTTGTTCTTGTTGCGGCGTCCTTCGCCCGGACGGGGCTGATTCTGGCCCTGGCCGCCGCGGTTGTTCGGCCCGCCCTGTCCGTTGCGGTTGTTCGGGCCGCCCTGTCCGCCCGGACCTCCCTGGCTGCCCCGGTTGTTACCCTGTGAGCCGCTTTTCTGGGCCTTGCTGACATCGACCTTCTCCTTTTGGAGGCGTTTGCGCTTGTGTTTGCCTCCCGGCACGAATCCCGAAACATCCATCGTCCCCAGCACCTGCGGACCCGTGAGCGTCACCGTGGCCGGGCGGAAGATGTTGTCCTTCGGCTCCTCGGGCTGCTTTTCCGGAGCCGGTTCTGCGGCCGGAGCCGGGGCGGTCTGTGCCGCGGGAGCCTCCTCCGCCTTATGTTCTGCCGGAGCGGTCGTCGGGCGTGCATCCTCCGTTTTCGCTTCGGCACTCTGCGGCATCTCGGCCTCCCGGGTCGGAGCTGCTGCCGGAGCCGGCTCTTCGTGCTTCACCGTCGGAGCGGCCTGCATCGGCTCGGCGGCCTGTGCAGGTGTCGCGGGTGCTGCCGTTGCAGCGGCCGCCGGGGCCTTCTCGGCCGGAGCGGCAGCCGGAGCCGCCTCCTCGGCCGTTTCCTGCGGAGCCGGGGCCGGCGTGGCCTTGGGTTTGGGCGACAGGTCGATCTTGCCCAGGAACTTCGGTTGCGGGATTTCGTCCTTCACGCTGATGACGTTGCTCTTGATGACCACCTCCTTCTCCTCCTCGCGCTCCTGTTTTTTGGCACCTTCCAACGTGATGGTAGTCTGTTTCAGTGAGATACGCTCGCGGATCGAATCCCGTGCATTGGCTGCGCTGCGGTTGGCGCCGAACTCCTTTTCCAGAACGGCATACGTTTCCGCGTCGACCAGCGTATTGGGCGACCCGTCGTTCTTGATGCCCTTCTTTTGCAGGAAGTCCGTGATGGTGTTCAATCCCACCTTGAACTCCTTGGCAACCTGAATGAGCCTTAATTTTCTTTCATTACCCATATGTCTCTGTTCTCCTTTCTTGCTTGATGGTTATTCGAATTCGGCTTTCAGGATCTCCACGACCTTCTGCGCCTGTTCCAGTTCGAGGTCCGCACGTGCGGCGATCTCCTCCACGGGGAGTTCCAGCACGCTCTTGGCCGTGTCGCACCCGGCGGCTTTCAGCGCGTCGATGATCCATCCGTCGATCTCGTCGGCGAACTCCGTCAGCGCCACGTCCTCCTCCTCGACCTCGCGGTAGACGTCGATGTCGTATCCGGTGAGCATCTTCGACAGGCGGATGTTCAGGCCGCCCTTGCCGATGGCCAGCGACACCTGATCGGGTTTAAGGTAGACCGACGCGGTTTTCTTCTCCTCGTCGATGGTGATCGACGAGATCTTCGCGGGGTTCAGCGACCGCTGGATCATCAGCTGCGGGTTGGCCGTGTAGTTCACCACGTCGATGTTCTCGTTGCGCAGCTCCTTGACGATCGAGTAGATGCGCGAACCCTTCATGCCGACGCAGGCGCCTACCGGGTCGATGCGCTCGTCGTAGGACTCCACGGCGACCTTCGCACGCTCGCCCGGGATGCGGACGATCTTCTTGATGGTGATCAGCCCGTCGAAGATCTCCGGCACCTCCTGTTCGAAGAGGCGTTCGAGGAACTGGCTGGCCGTGCGCGAGAGGATGATGCGCGGCTGGTTGTTGTTCATCTCCACCGACTTGACGATCGCCTTGATCGTGTCGCCCTTGCGGTAGAAGTCGTTGGGGATTTGCTCGGACTTGGGGAGGATCAGTTCGTTCTCCTCGTCGTCGAGGATCAGCACCTCCTTCTTCCACACCTGGTAGACCTCGCCGGTGATGATCTCGCCGACCTTTTCCGAGTATTTCTCGTAGAGGTTGGCCTTTTCCAGGTCGAGGATCCGCGATGCGAGGTTCTGGCGCAGCGACAGTACGGCGCGGCGTCCGAACGACGAGAGTTTGATCTCGTCGGCATACTCGTCGCCGATTTCGTAGGTCGGGTCGATGGCCTTGACCTCCGAGACGGCGATCTGCGTGTTGGGGTTCTCCACGGCGCCGTCCTCCACGACCGTGCGGTTGCGCCAGATTTCCAGGTCGCCCTTCTCGGGGTTGATGATGACGTCGAAGTTCTCGTCCGTTTCGTACTGTTTCTGCAAGGCGTGGCGGAAGACATCTTCCAGCACGCCGATCATCGTCGACTTGTCGATGTTCTTCAACTCCTTGAACTCGGCAAAGTTGCTGATAAGGTTGAGATTGTCCATGGGATGATTATCTTGTTTTTCGTTTTTTGATTTTCCGTCTTACTTGAAGTCCAGCCACTCCTTCGTGTACTTGATTTCGGCAAAGGGGTACGTGCGGCTCACCGTCACCAGTTGTTTGCGTTTCCGGCCCTCGACGGTCTGCTTCTCCTCGTAGGAGAGCGTGATGCCCTGCTCGTCCACGGCGTCGAGTTTCGCGAGGATCTTCACGCCGTTGGCGAGCAGCACCTCCACCGGGCTTCCGACGAGTTTGCGGTACTGGCGCAGCGAGCGCAGCTCCGAACCGATTCCGGCCGACATGACCGTCAGCGAGAAGTCCTCCTCCTCGCGGTCGAGCTCCGCCTCGATGGCGCGGCTCAGCGACGCGCAGGCGTCGATACCCACCGACGTGTCGCTGTCGATCGTCAGTTCTACCTCGTTGCCGGGCGAGCAGCTGCAATCCACGACGAAAAGGTCCGTGTCGGCCAGCATGCGTTCGGCGATGGCTGTTATTTTTTTCGTGTCAATCATAGTCTCCGGTGTGGCTCAATCATGAAATAAGGGGACTCACCGTCCCCTTATCGCTTCGTGCTTTGTCTTTCGACACTGCAAATATAGGAAAAATTTCCGATATACCAATATTTAAGGAAAAAATCGGGATAAAAAATCACGATTCGGCCTTTGCGGCGTAGGGTTTGATGATGCCGCGCTTCGAGTCGCGGATGAATTGCAGGAGCAGGTCGCGTTCGGAGCTCTGGGGAACCTGCCGTTCAACCTCGTCGCAGCCGTTCAGATAGTTCATGCCGCTCTGGAACAGCAGCCGGCAGGCGTCGTGGATCTCTCCGATGCGCTCCGGCGTGAACCCCCGGCGCGAAAGCCCCACCTTGTTGATGCCGGCGAAGCGCAGCGTGTCGTTGCGCACGATGACATAGGGCGGCAGGTCCTGGCTCAACAGCGCACCGCCCTGGACCATCGAGTGGTCGCCGATATGCACCCACTGGTGGATGGCCGCATGTCCGCCGATGACCACCCAGTCGCCGACGTGCACCTCGCCGGCCAGCGAGACGCGGTTGGCGATGACGCAGTGGCTGCCGACCACGCAGTCGTGGGCCACGTGGACGTAGGCCATCAGCAGGTTGTGCGAACCGATGCGGGTGGTTCCCGTGGAGGCGGTGCCGCGGCTGACGGTCACGTATTCCCGGATATCGTTGTAGTCGCCGATTTCGGCCGTGGTTACTTCGCCGTCGAATTTCAGGTCCTGGGGCAGGCACGAGATCGAGGCCGCGGTGTGGATCCGGCAACCCTTGCCGATGCGGGCCCCGTCGTGGATCACCGCACCCGGGCCGATCCAGCAGTCGTCGCCGATGACGACGTCGCCGGCGATGTAGGCGAAGGGTTCTACCGTGACGTTGTTTCCGATCTTCGCGTCGGGATGGACGTAGGCCAAATTGCTGATCATGGCATTCTCTTATTTACGGTTTTTGACGATCTGGGCCATCATGACGGCCTCGCACGCAAGCGTCTCGCCCACGAAGGCCTTGCCTTCGACCACGGCGACGCCGCGGCGGATGGGTTCCAGCAGATGGATTTCGAATTGGAGCGTATCGCCCGGCACGACCTTGCGTTTGAACTTCACGCTGTCGATCTTCATGAAGTAGGTCGAGTAGTTCTCGGGGTCCTCGACGGTGTTCAGCACCAGGATGCCGCTGCACTGCGCCATGGCCTCGACGATCAGCACGCCCGGCATGACGGGTTCTTCGGGGAAGTGTCCCACGAAGAAGGGTTCGTTCATCGTGACGTTCTTGATGCCGGCGACGTCGGTCTTGTCGCAGTAGAAGACCCGGTCGACGAGCAGGAACGGCGGACGGTGGGGCAGCATGCGGCGGATGTCGTTGATGTCGAAGAGCGCCGGCTTGCGGCAGTCGTAGGTGAAGCGGGGCTTCTCGCCGGCCTTGCGGATGGCATGCTTCAACTGCTTCATGAACTCCGTGTTGGCGAAGTGTCCCGGGCGGGTGGCCCACACGCGGCCCTTGATCCGCACGCCGAGCAGTGCGAAGTCGCCCAGCAGGTCGAGCAGTTTGTGGCGCGCCAGCTCGTTGTTGCAGCGCAGTTCGAGGTTGTTCAGGTAGCCCGCCTTGATTTCGATGTCGGGCTTGTTGAAGAGTTTTTTCAGATGGTCGAGCTGCTCTTCCGGGACGGGGTTTTCGACCACGACGATGGCGTTGTCCAGATCGCCGCCCTTGATGAGGTTCATCTTGATGAGCGGTTCGAGTTCGTGCAGGAAGACGAACGTGCGGCAGGGCGAGATCTTGCCGGCGTAGTCGTCGCCGGGGTTGAACGTGGCGTACTGGTTTCCGATGACCTTCGAGTTGTAGTCGACGTGCACCGAGACGGAGAACTCGTCGTCCGGGTAGAGGATGATGGCGACGCCCTTTTCGGGGATCGTGTAGACCATCTTCTCGGTGACGTGGTAGAAGGCGCGTTCGGCCTCCTGCTCTTCGAGACCCGTTTCGGTGATGGCCTGTGCGTAGGCGCAGGCGGATCCGTCGAGGATGGGGGTCTCTTCGGCGTCGATGTCGATGACGGCGTTGTCGACGCCCAGCGTCCAGAGGGCCGACATGACGTGTTCGATCGTATGCACGCGGTAACCGCCGGCTTCGATCGTCGTGCCGCGCGACGTGTCGACGACGTTGTCGCACAGCGCCGGAATTATGGGTTGTCCCTCGATGTCGGTCCGACGGAAGACGATGCCGGTGCCGGCTTCGGCGGGATTGACGGTCATGTTCACTTTCACGCCCGTATGCAATCCCTTGCCCGAGAACGAGATCGGGGCTTTCAATGTTTGCTGTTTGGTTGACATAAGAGGAGTGGCATAATTATATTTGCGCCAAAGGTATAAAATTTTCGTGAAAAAGCCTTATTTTTGCCTGAAATTCCATGCCGATCCATGAGTGAGAAACCCGCCAACCCGCACCCCGGGGCCCCGCGCAGGCCGCGTTTGAAGCTTCCGTTCGACAACCGTCGGGAGGATGCCGGCACGTGGGCCTACGACCATCGTGTCGGGCTGTGCGTGACGTTGATCGCCTATTTGGTGCTGATGATCGTCTTCGTGTCGTCGAAGATCGTCGTCGGGCGCCGCGCCAGCCAGCAGGGGATGTACATCGACTTGCAGACGCTGGCCGAACTGGAAAAGGAGCGCGACCGCCTCGAACGCGAGGTGCGCGAGCGGCAGGAGCAGGACCCCGTCGACTGGCGGAGCATCCGCAACGAGGCCTCGAACGAGCATGCCCTGAACGAGCAGCTGCGCGACGACCGCGGGACGAACACCGCGGCGCTGAACGAGGCGGCGGCCGAGGCCGAAGCGCGCATGCGGGCCAATCGCGAGGCCTATGAGGAGGGTCTGGCCGAGGAGCGTGCGATCCGCGAGCGGCGCGGTCGCGAGGACGGGGCCGAGCATCGGGACCGCAAGGTCAAGGGGCGCGTGACGGTGTCGTTCTCGCTGACGAATCCCGTGCGGACGTCGCGCTGGCTGGAAGTCCCGGCCTACCGCTGCGAAGGGGGCGGGGAGGTTGTTGTCTCCATTACGGTCAACCGGGCCGGCGAGGTCACGGCCGCCCGCATCGAGGAGGGGGGCGACGACTGCATGCGCGAGGCGGCCCTGCGGGCGGCGCGTACGTCGTTGTTCAACATCGACTCTTCGGCGCCTGCCCGGCAGACCGGTACGATCACCTATGTCTTCATTCCGCAGTAGCCCGGATTCGGCTGCAAACAACCTGCTGACGGTATCAAATTTGCAAGGATATGACTCCGCTGATGATCAATATTACAAGTGAAAACGTGGTGCTGGTCGGTGCCTTGCTGCTCTTCGTGGCGGTGATGGCCGGCAAGGTCGCATACCGGTTCGGAGCCCCCGCGCTGTTGCTCTTCCTCGGGGTCGGCATGCTCTTCGGCCTCGATTTCATCTCGTTCCGGTCGGTCGAGATGACGCAGTTCGTCGGGATGATCTCGCTCTGCATCATCCTCTTCACCGGCGGTATGGACACCTCCTTCCAGGAGATCCGGCCCATCCTCGGACCGGGCGTCGTGCTGGCCACGGCCGGCGTGGTGATGACCGCCGTGGTGCTGGCCGGGTTCGTGTGGCTGGTCGCCCCCTGGATGGGGCTGGAAATCTCCTTCCCGCTGGCGCTGCTGCTGGCCGCGACGATGTCCTCGACCGATTCGGCCTCGGTGTTCTCGATCCTGCGAAGCAAGAAACAGGGCCTCAAACAGCACCTGCGTCCGCTGTTGGAGTTGGAGAGCGGTTCGAACGACCCGATGGCCTACATGCTCACGGTGCTGCTGATCAGCGTCCTGACGAACTCTTCGGACGGAAATTCCGGGCTGGGGATGGGCATGGGGCTGGTCTATCTGGTCGTGCAGTTGGTCGTCGGCGCCGTGTCGGGCTATCTGATCGGGCGTCTGGCCGTCTGGACCATCAACAAGATCAACCTCGTCAACCATTCGCTCTACTCGGTTCTTCTGCTGGCCTTCATCTTCTTCGCCTTCGCCTTCACCGATCTGGTGAAGGGCAACGGCTACCTGGCCGTCTATCTTGCGGGCCTCGTCGTCGGAAACCGCAAGATCGTCCAGAAACGGCCCCTGACGGTCTTCTTCGACGGTTTCACGTGGCTCATGCAGATCGTCATGTTCCTCACGCTGGGCCTGTTCGTCAACAGCGACGAACTGCTCCGCCCCGAGGTGCTGATGCTGGGCGGCGCCGTCGGCGTGTTCCTGATCCTCGTGGCGCGGCCCGTGACGGTTTTCGCATGTCTGGCGCCCTTCCGGAACTTTTCGACCAAGGCCCGGCTCTATGTCTCGTGGGTCGGACTGCGGGGTGCCGTGCCGATCCTCTTTGCGACCTATCCGCTGATGGCCGAAATCGAGCATGCCGAACTGCTGTTCAACGTGGTGTTCCTTTCGACGATCATCTCGCTGCTGGTGCAAGGCACGACGGTCAGCGGCATGGCCAACCTGCTGGGGCTGGCCTTCGAGGAGCGCGAATCGGCGTTCAGCGTCGAGATGCACCACGAGGAGATGAAGTCGGCGCTGACGGAGGTCGAGGTCAACGAAGGAATGCTCGGAGCGGGCCACACGCTCAAAGAGATCACGCTGCCGGAGAATACGCTGGTGATGATGGTCTGCCGCGACGGGGCGTATTTCGTTCCGCAGGGAAAGACCGAATTGCAGGTCGGCGACAAACTGCTGGTCATTTCGGACCGCAGCGAGGAGCTCGAAAACACCTACAAGGATATGGGCATCGACGACGTGATGAAACTCCGGTAGGGATCGCACTGTACCGGCACGAAAAACGCGGTATCTCGATCGAGATACCGCGTTTTTCATGAGCGGTCGTCGGGATGCTGCCGGGCCGGGGTTGCGGGTTCCGGAAGCGGATTGCACTCCTCGTCGTCGAGCGAACAGTCGCAGAAGTGGAAATCACGAGCGGCCTTCTCCTTCGGGAAGAGGAAGTAGACGCACGCGGCCTCCGTACAGAGTTGTCCCTGCGTGTCGGTGATGCGCACGCCGATGCGCACGAGGTTGCGCCGCTGCTCCTCGACGTGGGCCCGCAGGACGATGTATTCGTCCGAGGTGTGGATCGGGCGGTGGTAGCGGACCTCCATCTTGGAGGTCACGCCGCTGGTCTGGAACTTCCGGAAGACCACCCAGCTGCTGATTTCGTCGGCCAGCGTGGCCTGGATACCGCCGTGGAGCGTGTCGATCCATCCCTGGAATTCGGGGCGGGGTTTCCAGACGCTGACGATTTCGTCGCCGTCCTCGTAGAACTCCATGCGGAGTCCCTCCGGGCTGTGGGGCGCGCAGCCGAAGCAGCGGTAGCCCTCCATCCCGCGCCACGGGTTGATGATGCGTTTCATGGTGTTGCAGTTTTATCGGTACAAAGATACGGATATTTCTTTCCGGAAGTTGCCGGGAAAAACGAATCCGGGTAGTAATTGTTGTCCGGATGGTCGGGGAACGTGTTGCGTAGGGGCCTGCCGGGACTTGTCCTCCGCAGTCGCGGCCTATCCGGGTCAGCGGAGCCGGTTGCGGAGGAAGCTGCGGCGTGCGTAGGTGAAGAAGAAGATGACCCCCGCGACGTTCACCGCAAAGGCCAGCCAGAAGGCTGCCGAGTAGCATCCGAGGTGCTCGGCGACGCTGCCGCCGCCGATGATGCCGATGCCGACGCCGAGGTCCCACGAGGTGAGGATCGTCGAATTGGCCGTGCCGCGGCGCTCGTGGGGTGCGAGGTTGATGAACATCGTCTGCATGGCGGGGTACATGTGTCCGTTTCCGAGACCGATCATCAGGGCTGCGGCATAGTAGCCGTAGAGGTTCGGCACGGCCGTGAAGACCAGATAGCCGCACAGCGACATCACCATGCCGGCCGAAGCGTTCTGGACGATCTTACCCTCGCGCAGGGATTTGCTGCCCATGAGCCGCGAGAGGATCAGTCCGGCGGCCAGCAGCATGAAGAAGGTTCCCGATCCGGAGGTGATGTGCAGGACCTCCTGGCTGTAAATGGCGATGTAGGTCGAGATGACGCCGAACGAGAAGGCGAAAGCTGCGACGCAGAGCCCCTCGCTCCATCCTTTGAGGAGGATGAAACGGTCGAGCGAGATCTTGCTCTCCTTGCGGATCGGCTGGCGTTCGCGGCAGTGGATGGTCGAGTCGATGGCCAGCCCGATGAAGGCGATCACCAGCGAGAGGGTGAAGAGCAGGTTGAAGTTGTGGATCGTGTGGTAGATGTAGAGCCCGGCCGAGGGGCCGATGGCCATGGCGATGTTGTTGCTCAACCCGTAGTATCCGATGCCTTCCGAGCGGCGTTCGGAGTGGAGGACATCGACGGCCATCGTGCTGCTGGCCACGGTCGTGGCGCCGAAGGGCCCTCCGTGGAGCGTTCGGATGACGGCGAAGAGCACCAGCGATCCCGTGATGAAGTATCCGGCGAAGAGCAGCGCGAAGCAGAAGTAGCAGATCAGCAGGACCTTCTTGCGGGAGAAGCTGTCGACGACGAAGCCGCTGAACGGCCGCACGCACAGCGCCGTCAGGGTGTAGCCGCTCAATACGATGCCGATCATGGCCTTTCCGGCCGAGAAGGTGTCGCGCAGGTAGAGCGGCAGCAGCGGAGCCAGCAGATAGAATGCAAAGAACAGCATGAAATTGGCGATCCACACCTTCACGTAGTTGCTGT
This sequence comes from Alistipes sp. An66, assembly GCF_002161445.1. Classification (GTDB taxonomy): domain Bacteria; phylum Bacteroidota; class Bacteroidia; order Bacteroidales; family Rikenellaceae; genus Alistipes; species Alistipes cottocaccae. The sequence continues at coordinate 48,653 of NZ_NFHT01000017.1, read as the reverse complement.
TCCAAAGAACGGGTCTCTCCTCTCGAATTTTTGCTTCGGTCATGACATGCGGGGTTTCTTGACGTCGTTCCCGCCCGGGCGGATCCGGAACAGGGCGGGGGATCGGCCGGCCTTGCGGCGTGCGGTCTTGCGGCGGAGGGCGCTCCGACCTGCGGACCGCTCCGATCTTTGAACGTCGCTTTCCGGATGCAAAAATAGCGATTTTGTCGTCATGTTGCACCTCCGGGAGCGGCGAATTGCCGTCGCGGGGGTCGGAAGGGGCTATATGCCCCCTCCGTTTTCGAATCCCGAGACCGTGGCGCGGCCCTGTACGACCCGCGAGTGGGGCGGCAGATCGGTCGTCTGCCAGACGTTGCCGCCGATCACGGTGTCGTGTCCGATCCGCACCCGTCCGAGGATCGACGAGTTGGAGTAGACCACCACGCGATCTTCGAGAATCGGGTGGCGCGGCTCCCGGAGGATGTTGCCCGCGGCGTCGAACTTGAAGCTCTTGGCGCCGAGCGTCACGCCCTGATAGATCCGCACGTGGCTGCCGATGATGCAGGTCTCGCCGATGACGACGCCCGTGCCGTGGTCGATGCTGAAATAGTCGCCGATCTCGGCACCGGGGTGGATGTCGATTCCGGTGGCGGAGTGGGCCATTTCGGTGATCAGACGCGGCAGGATCGGTACGCCGAGCCGCAGCAGGGCGTGGGCGAAGCGGTAGTGGGTCATGGCCGTGAGGGCCGGATAGCAGAGGATTACCTCCTCGTAGCTGGCGGCCGCGGGGTCGCCGTCGAAGACCGCCCTGACGTCGGTGCCGAGCCGGCGGCGCAGCTCGGGCAGCTCGGCAAGGAGCCTTTCGGCCGTCTCCTGCCCGAAGCGTCGGGCCGCGGCGCCGGAGGCGTTGTCCGGGGATGTTCCGGCCGCCGGAGTGGTGTCCGCGACTGCACCTGCCGTCGGGGCGTTGCTTGGGGATGTTCCGGCCGCCGGGACTGTGTCGGAGGTGGTTCCGCGACGGAACGTCGCCAGGGCCCGGGCACTTTGGCGGGCGAGGATCCCGGCCAGCTCCGTGAGCCGGACGTCGAGCGGCCGCGGGTCGAAGTAGCCGTCGAAGATTACGGCGCGGAAGAGCGCGACGGCACGTTTGAGTTCCGCGGCGTCGATACCGGCGCGTGCGGCCGGGGGGATGTGCGGGTCGGGGGTCGTCAGTGTCTCGGCGAGTCGCCGCAGTCGGTTTTCTCCGGAATGGGTGTGCGTGGTCATGGGCGGATGTCGGTTTTGTATTCGTCGAAAGCGTAGAGCAGCGTCGAGAGATAGCGTTCCCCCGTGTCGGGCAGCAGCACGACGATCGTCTTGCCGCGGTACTCTTCGCGTTTGGCCAGTTGCAGCGCCACTCGGGCCGCCGCTCCCGAGGAGATCCCCGCCAGCAGCCCCTCGTGCGACGCGAGCAGCCGCGCCATGCCGATGGCCTCCTCGTCGCTTACGGGAACCACGCGGTCCACGACCTGCGCGTCGTAATTCCCCGGGACGAATCCCGCGCCGATCCCCTGAATCCTGTGCGGTCCCGGGGCGCCGCCCGAGAGTACGGGCGATGACGCCGGTTCCACGGCCACGATCTCCACCTCCGGGTTCAACTCTTTGAGCCGGCGTCCCGTACCGCTTACCGTGCCGCCCGAGCCGACTCCCGCCACGAAGAGGTCGACCCGTCCGTCGGTGTCGCGCCAGATCTCGTCGCCCGTCGTTCGGTAGTGTTGCTGCGGGTTGTCGGGGTTCTCGAACTGTTGCAGGATCACCGATCCCGGAATCTCCTCACGCAGCTCCCGGGCCCGGTCGATGGCCCCCGTCATCCCCTCGGCTCCGGGTGTGAGGACCACCTGCGCGCCGTAGGCGGCGACGAGCCTCCGGCGTTCGATGCTCATCGTCTCGGGCATCGTGAGGATCAGCCGGTAGCCTTTCAGTGCGCTCACGAGCGCCAGTCCTACGCCGGTGTTCCCGCTCGTGGGCTCGATGATCGTGTCGCCGGGGCGGATTTCGCCGCGGGCCTCGGCCTGCTCGACCATGGCCAGAGCCACGCGGTCCTTCACGCTTCCCGCGGGGTTGAACGACTCGACCTTTGCCACGACTCTCGCCACGGCCCCGGCTTCGCGGGCCAGGCGCGAGAGTTCCACCAGCGGCGTACGGCCGATGAGTTCCAATGTCGAATGTGCGATTTTTTCCATCTGGTTTCGGTTTTGGATACGAAAACGGGGCAACAGTGCGAACCTGCTGCCCCAATTCCGATGCGGATATGGTTGAAAATGTGATTTACCGTTGTTTCGATCCGGAATCTCTCCCGGCAGCAGGCACGATGCGGCGGCAACGACAACAGTTCGCTGCACAACAACACATCGTATGGTTCAGACTTGCCGGCATGGTTCGTTGTTTTCAGGATCGGCAACAAATATAGGCATTCGGAACGGAAAATCCAAATCCGCGGTCCGGGAATCGGAGTAAATTCCCTTCCGACCGGCTTTCCGACCGGCTTTCCGACCGGCTTTCCGACCGGCTTTCCGACCGGCTTTCCGACCGGCTTTCTGACCGGCTTTCCGACCGGCCTATGCCCGTCTCGCACCCGTCTCGCACCCGTCTCGCACCCGTCTCGCACCCGTCTCACACCCGTCTCGCACCCGTCTCACACCCGTCTCACACCCGTCTCACACCCGTCTCACACCCGTCTCACTCCCTGCTCCCTGCTTTCCGCCCGGGGGCTACTGGACGTCGCGGACGCAACGGATTGTTTTCGCTTCACTCGGCTTGGAGATCGTAATGTGGTTGCTCGTCGCATACCATGAGATCTCCGTGTCGTATTGCTTTCCGAGCGTTCCGAAGGAGTAATAGGTGTTTACCAGCGTGTAATTCCCCGACCACCAGTTCGGATTTACGTCCGAGGTGATGTAGTTCGACATGAGGTTCGCTTCCCGGATGTTCGGCACCCGGTATCCTTCGGGACAGGGCGACTCACCCCGTTCGATCATCTGCTTCAAGGACTGGTAAGTTCCCGTATAGGAGACGGCCGGACCCGTTTCGAATGACGAGTACAACCGTGCCGATTCCGAATATTCGTTTCCGGGTTCCAGCTCCCGCGTCGTATAGTAGCGGATCGAGCGTTTGTTGATCCGCGAGACGTCGAACCGGTATACCGAAGAGGAGGAGTTGTTCTCCTGCACCTTCTCGAAGATGATCGAATACTCGGGAATCGTGTTGGCATCGTTGAGTTTCGCGATGGCTTCGGCCTCGTCGGCGGGATCCATGCCCAGGTTGCGCACGCAGCGCACCGTATAGCGTCCCGGTTTGCCCTTTTCTCCGGTGCTGTATTGCTGGTAGGCACTTGTCGAGAGCCCCTCTTCGGCCCACAGCATCGTCGGATAGTTCACCGGATCCGATGTTCCCCAGCGGGTGCTGCTGATGATGTGCCGGCGCCACAGCTGGGTGCCGTAGGCATCCGTATCGTCTTTTCCGTAGTCGTTGTTCTTGTCGTAGAGCTGCGCTTCGGCCGAGATTCCCTGATCGCCGGCATAAAGGGCCGACAACTGCTGGATCGACGCTATGTACCACTTGACCTCCGCAGCGTCGATGATTCCGTTTCCGTTGTTGTCGCGGTTGCGCATCAGGCAGGTGTAGCGGGCCGTGGCTATCTCGTCGTCATCTTTGAGGAAGAGATAGGCGTGGTCGTTTTCGCGGTTGAAATCGAGGTAGCTGTCCCAGCGCTTGTAGGAGAAGTTTCCGGATCCGTCGGTGAGTTCCCAGAGGCGTCCCGTATTGTAGAGTCCGTTCGTGCGAGAGGTGTTTCCGGCATTCTCGTTGTTGTATGAGGTCGTTCCGTGGCGTTCGGTGCGGTTGTAGAACCACAACTTTCCCTCCGTTTCGTCGATCGACTCACCGCCCCAGGCCGTATGGATGGTTTCGCTGGTGGAGTCGAAGATCGACTGGATCGAACGCTGGCGGATGGTTACCACGCTGCCCGTGGCCGAACTGTCGCCGTCGGGGCTGAACTGCGTGTCGCAGAGGATGTGCATCGTGCGGTTGGGCTGGTTGACGAACTCCTTCCACAGCGTGGCGCGCACCTCGTCCGAGATGGGGTCGCGGTCGTAGTAGAATTCGTCGACGAAGATCGTGGCGTAGATTCGGTAGCGGGTATAGATCTCCGGATGGTCGGGATAGCGTTGGCGGAGCTCCTCGTCGATCTCTTTGCGGAAGGCGTTCGTACGGCCGTTGTCGAAGCGGACCTTCTGCTCGCGGATGTAGTTGCAGAACTCCATGACGTCCATCACCGTGTCGGGGTTGTACGTACGGTTCCGCCGGCTGTATTGCTCCGAAGTCTCGATGTCGTTCACAAGGAAGCTCACCCACTTGTAGTCCAGACCGTTGGGGACCTCCACACCGTCGATGATCTCCGGCATGCCTTCCCGTCCGAAGGGGGTCTTGACATACCAGGTGACGTCCTCCGGGGTGATGTACTCCTGATCGAATGCGAAGACCCGCTGTCCGTAGTGGGCGTCGAAGGTGTAGATCGACTCCTTGGCGATGTAGACGTGTCCCATGGCGCCCGATTCGTTCTCGATGCCCGTTTCGACCTCGACCTGGATGTTCTTCACTCCCTTGACGGTGATCGTATAGGTGTAATGCGTGTTGCGCTTCACCCGGAAGTCGTCCACGTCGCGGCCGATGTCGCCCAGATGGATGTAGTAGATCACCGATGCGCTGAGCGTCTGATCCTTGGCGTCGTCATCCACATTGACATTCATCGACACCTCGCCCTTGATGACCAGATAGGTGGATGTTTCCGGGGCATACTCCCACAATCCGTCGGTGGTGTCATAGGCTCCCGTATTGTCGTCCTTGATGCGCCGGTCGCGCTGGTGATACTCCGTGACGGTCTGCTTGGATGCCGGGCGGTTTTCGTACATGTAGAACGAGAAACCGTAGACGGGAGCCGTCACCGTTTCGGAGGTTCCGTCGCTGGTCTCGTAGGAGTAGGTCTCCTCGGTTTCGGTCTCGAAGTTGATCGGGTCGCTGTCGAAATAGCCCGTATCGGCATCGTGTCCTCCCTCCGCGGCGACGGCGTGTTCGAGCAGGAAGCAACCCTTCGGCAGGTTGACCACCTGCCACGAATCGGGCGTGAAGTCTTTGAGCACCTCGACGGTCGAACCGCTCTGACTTTCGACCCGGGTTTCGTTGCCTACGGCCGCCCGGATCTGGACCTCGATCTTGGCATCGAGCCGTGTCAGCGGGATCTTCACCCGCTGGTTTGTTGCGGAGGTGATGCCGCTGCTCGTGATGGTGATGTTTTCGGCGCTTCCGGTCATGGCGAACGAACCGTTGCGCGAGGTGATCTCCTGATTGAGCAGCACGGTCAGCGCTTTGAGTTCATCGAGCGTGCGGATGAAACTGAACTTCTCGGGCGAGATGTTCAGCATGTCGGTGTCGAGGTTCGACACCAGGTACAATATACCTCCGGTGAGCTGCGGCACCTTCATGCGGATGGTTCCGGTGGTGGTTCCCGTGTCGTCCATGCGGTTGTTCACCATCCAGCAGTTCGTATTGGCGGCGACGACCTCGTCGCGGGTCGCGCGTTTGTTCTCGCTGTCGAAATAGTGCCCGTAGACGCGCTCTCCGGCGCTGTTGAACAGGAAGACGTAGAGGTTCGAGACGCGGGCCTCGGCGATCGGGCCGAGGGTCGATCGGGTCGTGATTCGGATCGGGTCGTAGTCCGTATGCGCGAAGTCGAGCGTCGTCCATACGTCGCCCTCGCCGACCTGTGCCGGGTCGAGCTCCGGATCCTTGACGCAGCCGCCCGCCAGCAGGCTGCAAAGCAGAAAACAGCGTATGAGTCGTTTCATATCTTTCGGCATCAGTTGAAGGTTATCTCGTCTCCGCCGGTCTCCCAGTCGTTGACGATGAAGTCGAAGTCGCCCTTGTCGGGGTTGTACGACACCTCGACCAGAATGCGGATGTAGTCGTTCCGTTCGATTTCGTGGACGTCGCTTACGACGCCGCTTGCCTTGTCGATGGTCCGCAGCACCACTTCGTGACGGGCATTCAGGCTCCTGTGTGCGTCGAGGGGGTAGAGTGCGAACTGCGACCATTCGCCGGTTCCGTTCCACCCGACGACCAGCGTGTTGTCCGTGCCGCGGGTGTTGATGTAGGCGTTGCCGCCGTACCAGGAGTGGTTGCGGTAGTAATCCGACCGGAAAAGCAGGAAGCCGTTGTTGGTTTCGAGCGTGAAGGTGTCGGAATCGGTTTCGGTGGTGGTTCCCAGCCGGTAATTCTCGTTTTCTCTGTTGTTGGACCGGATTCTTTCGATGTAGTCTCCGGTCTGGACATTGCGCAGGCGGTAGCTCGAACCCGAGGGTACGAGTTCCCAGACGTAATTGTAGTAGTAGTTGTTCTGCTGGCAGCGATCGAGGATCTCCTGCGGGGTATAGCTGCCCGTGGAGGCGTAGACCTTGTCGTTCTCCACGTAGAGGTACGAGAAGGCGCTACTGCGCCGGATGAGAAAATAGGGACCTTGTGCCGCCACGTCGTCGGGAGTCGTGACTGCTTGTCCGTTTCCTTTCAACGTGTAGTTGTGGAGATCGCCCTCGCCTTTGTAGGAGACGTCGATCGCATAGGTGTAGTTGTTCGTCAGGTCGCGGCTTTCGTAGATCAGTCCGTCGAAGAGTGTTGTCGTGCCGTCCTCTTTCGTGAGGACCATGCCCGGCGTGAAGGTCGTGATGGCGTTGTCGTCCGTCACGACCGGAGCGCCTTTTCCGTAATGATCGTTTTCGATGGCGTAGTTCTCGCCGTCGGCCCGCGAGAAGAGGTAGCTGGTCGACTGGGTGAAGTTGCTGCTGAACGCCAGGTTGTTGATCGTCAGCGGCAGATCGCTGTAATTGCGGAGTTCGACCCGCACGCGGGCGGACGTACGTTTGAGTTCCGCGGTTGCGTGGTTCTGTCCCGAGATGAGGTTCAGGATGTGGGTGCTGCTCAACGGGATGGAGACGTCGTCCGGGCGGATATACGGGAATACGGTTTTTTTCGGGATGTAGAGTTGCAGGTTGTAGAACGCCTGGCAGGTTCCGCGGAAGTCGGAGATGCCCGTATCGGGGCTTTGCTGGAAGTGGTCGACGAGATTCCGGACCTGGGTGGCAATCCCCGAGTCTCCGAACTGGTCCGATTCCGAGAAGTTGGCCACGGCGAGCAGCATGTAGGATCCGCGGGTGAGTTTTTCGGCGTCGCCGTGCTTCGGGTCGTTGTAGTTGAACGTGACGCGGAGCATTTTGCCCGAGGTGCGTGACGGATCGACCTCGCCCGTTGTTTCATCGACGAATCCGTTCTGTTCGTCAATATCGTTGTAGGGCGTTGTGGTTCCGGGGTCGATGATGCGGTAGGCGACGAGCCGGTTGTCCATATAGTCGATCAGGAAGAGGGCGGCGTGCCGGATCGTATTGTCGTCGGCATCGTTGGCCCGGGTGCCTTCGGGGGTGATGAGTGCCCGGAAGTCGGTCGTCAGCACGAGGCTGGCGGGTTCGCGCACGGCTTCCGTTTCCGCATCCGTTCCGGGAACGGGGTCGGCCGTCCGGCAGCCGAAAGCCGTTGCCAGCATCAGCAGCAGGGCGAAAATCCGGTATGTGTATGGCTTGTACATGGTTCCGTCGGTTTGGTCGTTGTCAGAATACGATTTCGTATGAGGATTCGCGTTCGTTCCAGTCGGCGACGGTGAGTGTCAGGTCGACGTTTGCCTCGGTGATGGTGATCGTGTAGGTGTAGCGTCTTCCGGGGCGGTATTCGGTGCTTTCGTAGACGCTGCCGTCGGAGGCCGTGATGCGTTCGGTGATCTTCGGGATGGTGACCCGGTAGATGGCCTCTTCGCCGCTGGTGGTGGTGAAGCAGAATTGGAGGTTGCCCGAGGAAGCCTGCGGGAGGATCAGCACCCATCCGTTGTTTTGCGTGAAGAGGTCGCCGGAGGTGGCGTTTTCCGCGGTGTAGGCCATGGCCCGGACGGTATTTCCGGCCTCGTCGGTCGAGAACGCGACGCCCGGATGGCTCCAATAGTAGATCCGTTCGGTGACGGGCGGGGTGTAGCCTATGATCCAGGAGATGTTTTCCGGCTGGGTTTCGGTTCCGTATGCGAGCATGCCCGACGTGGCGAAGTCGCGCGAGTCGGCATTTTGGAGGTAGCAGGAGGTGAGCTGGTCGCTGTTCGTGTAGCTGGCCTTGACGAAGAAGCGCAGGGCGGCCAGTCCGTGGCTGAAATGCAGGGGCACGGGGTCGTTCAGATTGACCAGCGGATTGTTCGTGTCGACCTGGTTGTAGGCCAGGAGGAGATCCTCCTGGATTTCGTGCGTCGGGTACTCGATGACGAACGTCGTGGCGTTCGTCGACGAGACGACGTGGTCGGCAAGGTTCTGGGGGTAGTATGCGCGGAACTTGTATCTTCCGCCGATGAACCAGTAGAGGTCCGAACCGGCGTAGTTCCAGTCGCTGTGGGGATTTCCGCTCTCCTTGTGCTGGTAGATCAGACGGGTGCCGCGGAATACGTCCTTCATGGTCGACTCCTGTCCATCGGTATCCATGTAGGTGTAGTCGGCCCAGATGCCGATCGCCTCGCCCTGACCGCCCGATGCGGTCGGGGTGCAGGCCTCCTCGAGGGTGATCCAGTCGGGGTTCTGGCCCTCTTCCGGGGCGGGACCGATGAGCGAGCGGCTTTGGGTGCCGGGTTTGTCCACGCTCACGACGTCCCATACGATGGGAATGGTCCCGGCTTCGGGCCCTGTCGGGATCTTTTCCCGGGGCTCGGTGCTGCAACCCCCTGCGGCGAGCAGCGCCAGTGCGAACAGGTATTTCGACGTGCGTATCATGGCTTGGCTTCTGATTCGGTGGTTTGGTCCGGGAGTTCGGGGATGACCTCCGCGCCGGCGGGGCTGACGGCCAGCGTGAAGGTGTAGTGACGTCCGGCTTCGAGCGTGCGTTCGACGGGTTCCGTGGTGTCGGACTGCGGGAGGCGGGCCCCGGTGGGCGCCAGGAATTCGTATTCGACCGTGACGGTGCTGTTCAGCTCCTGTGGGATGAGCCGGAGGGTCGATCCGGTCTCCTGCGGAGCATATTCGAGCCGGATTTCGCCTTCGAAGAGGGTCAGCGGGGCGTTGTTGCCGCGCAGGGTCCACGTCGGCGCGGGCAGCGAGCGGAAGTCGCCCCGGATGCCCACGTTGTCGAGGGTGATCGAGCGCACGTAGACCTCCGTATCCTCGTATCCGTTCACGCCCCGGACGCGGAAGTCGACCTCGCAGAGAGCCTGAACCAGCGGCAGGGTGACGACTCCGCCGTTGTGACTCTTGACGAGGTCGGTCTGCGGCAGGGTGTAACGCAGGTCTCCGGGGTCGGTCGAGGTGTCGACCTCCTCGAAGCGGACGCCGTATGTGGCGTCGCAGCCGGCGGCGGCCTCATAGGGCGCGAATCCGATGCAGGTGAGGGTATAGCGGTTCGAGGGCCAGTCGTTGCCGCTTTCCGGCAGCCAGCGCTCGCCGTCGCGGACCAGACGTGCGGCATCGAGGAGCGGTAGTGCCGACTGTTGGTCGGTCTCCCAGGCCAGCTCCTCGGGGAGTTGCCAGACGCTGACTCCGAACGATGTCCCGACGGCATCCCCGGCATCCCCGGCATCCCCGGCATCCCCGGCGGCCGAACGGACCCGGGTGTGCATGACGGGTTCGAACGCGAGCCGCACGATCGGGTCGTGGCGCTCGCGGTCTTCTTTCACGCAGGCACCCGCCGCCGCTGCGACGGCCGTTGCGAGGAGGATCCGGATGATGAATCGGTTCATGCGTTCTGGTTTTTGTGCCTGCGAAGGGTATCACCCCTTCGCAGACTGGATGCGGGACTTCGTCGCTCCCGCGTGCGATGTGTGTCAGAGTTCGATGTCTATGCCGGGGACATCCTCCCACTCGTCGACGTCGGGCGAGAAGGTGATCTTGTCCAGACCGATGATCAGCGTGAAGATATAACGCTTGCCGATTTCGAACTCGGTGAGGTTGTATCCCGGATCCGTAATGTCGATCGTTGCCGTCTGGTCGATCTCGTTGGTGCCGTTGTCGATCGAGTAGGTTACGTCGATCGTGACGTTGTTGGTCCCATGTGCCAGATCCTGCGGCAGGACGATAAGCCGCTTGGCGCCTGCCGGCTCGGCAGCCGTGGAGGTGATTACCTCGGCTCCGTTGAAGGCCACGTATCCGGCCGTGTTCTCGGTGTTCTGGCCCGACCATGCGGCAGCGGTCGTTACGGCATTGTTCTCGTCTACGAGACCCTGGTTGAAGTTACCCTTCGTGAAGGTGTTCTTCAACGTGATGTTCTTCAATGTAATGGTGTGGCCCGTGTAGGTATCGCCCAGCTTGGTCTTGAAGACCACCGACGACAGGGCGTGCTTGAACGTGATGTCTACACCGCCCTTGTAGGTCGTCGAACTGGTCTCGCTCTGCGTCTTGTTGTAGGCGCGCTCGCTGAACAGCAGGTCGTAGTGGTTTGCCGGCTCGCTCTGCACCGTGAAGCCCGTGAAGGTGAAGCCCGCGGCGCCCCAGGCTACCTTGCAGTCATTCGCAGCCCCCGTCGGCGAGTAGGCGGCGAAGGTCAGCGAACCTTTTTTGGGCCAGTAGTAGGCCTGTCCTCCGGGAACGCTTTCCGAATCCCAGTATTGGCCGCCAGTGTTGTAAGCGGTCTCGACATTGTCCATGTACAGGGTTCCGTCGCCGAATTCCGTGTAGGTGCCGTTGGCAAAGTAGAGCGCATAGACCGAGAAGTGCTCGCCTTTGTCATACCCGGTTCCGATCTCGCCCGGGACCAGGGCGGCACGGGTGATGCCCGTCACGGCCGGGGCCTCGAAACTGATTTTCGATCCCGAAACGGCTCCGCCGTTCGCGGTTTCGTTCTTCACGCAGCCGGTGAGCATCGCGCCCGCCGCAACTGCCATCATGAGGAGTGTTTTTTTCATAGGGAAGTAAATTTTTGTAATTGTTGTTTATCTCTTTTTTTGATGGGTCAGATGATGATGTCCGTCTCGATGTCCTCCCACTCGTCGACACCCGGCGTGAATCCGTCGCCCTCGCCTTCGGGATCCTCCGGTTCGGGGATGTTCAGCACCTGGTCGAGCAGCAGCCACTGGTGTTCGACGGCATCGGGTTCGGAGAACTTGTCCGTGATGTCGAGCGTCGTGGTCAGGGCGCGTCCGTCGGTGGTCCGCACGTCGAACGTGATGGCGAGTTCGTTCGACGCGTCGGGGAGTTTCCCGAAGGTGTGGAACGTCGTGTAGATGACCCCTTCGTTGGCCGATGAGGGGCCGCGCTGCATCTCGAAATAGACCGTCACGGGGTCCTCCGTGCGGATCTGGCCGTCGTTGAGCGTTGCCGAGCCCGCCATGCCGGTCAGCAGCCCCACGGCCGACGAGATCCAGTCGATGCCCTTGACCCGGATTTGGAGGTAGTACGACAGCACGATGCTCCCGGCCGTGAAGTGGTCGCCGCCGGCATTGCGCAGCGTGTCGATGTCGCTGCCGAAGGAGGTGCTCAACTCCTCGTTGCGGTCGGTGAAGAGGTGGTCCGGGACGTAGACGATGCGTTCGTTGTCGCCGTTGGCCCGCGACGAAAGGCTGTTGCGGAGCGTCCCGGAGATCTCGTTCGTATAGGCCTGGATGCCGTCGTAGAGGTGTCCGTCGCGGATGAGCGTCGATTCGGTGCCGAAGTTGTAGGTCAGCAGGCGGTAGTGCCCCGGGGCGGCCACGACGTATCCGTCGAAGTAGATGCCGCGTTCGTCGCTCTTGCGGTTGCGCAGGTAGCGTTCGGCCGCAACGTGTCCGTTTGCGGGGTCATAGAGCACCACGCGGAGCATCTCCGGCGTTGCATAGTCGGGTTTTTCCAGCGTCTCGTCGTAGAATCCCGTGGTGACGTTCTTCAACTCCTCGTCGAGGTAGACCCGCACATAGTGGGTGTTTCCGGCGTCGACGAGCGGGCGCCGCTCGCAACGGACCGTCAGCAGTGCCGCAGTCAGAAGAACCGCGGCCGCGAACAGATATGTCATCGGACGTTTCATCGGTTGCCTCCTGTCTTTACGGGTTTCTTGACGGGGAACAGCAGCGGCACGGAGAGGGCGATCTCCACCTTCGTGGGACCGAAATAGTGCCAGACGCCCGTCTTGTTGCGGTCGCGGATCAGCAGGCTCCAATCCTCCGTCGGGATGTAGTGCCGGTAGGGGATGCGGGCATACCCGGCCGAGATCGAGAATTCGAGGTTCAGCCGTTTGGCGATGGGCATCGAGTAACCGTAGGTGAGTCCGGCGCTGAAAAACTCGCCCTGGTAGCAGAGGTTGCGGTTGAGCTGGAAGTCGAACTTTCCGCCCATGCCGTAGAGGCCGAGGAAGTGGCCGACGAGCGCGTCGCGCTGCACCCGCTTGGGTGTTGCGGGCTGCGTGCGGGGCTTGAACCACCAGCGGAATTCGCCGCCGAAGGAGAGCATTTCGACGCAGAAGCGGTTGTTGTCGCTCAACCACCACGGACAGTGGTGCTCGTAGAGGAGGGAGAATTTCTCGTTGAACGGGACCTCGACGGCGAAATTGAGAACCGTTGCCGCATCGTAGAGCAGGTTGCTCTTCAACGCCACGAACGTCCGCTTGTAACGCTCCGGGGCGGCGGGCGGATTGCATCCCTTGTAATGTTCCAGCGGAATCGGTTCGGGTTCGGCGACGGCGAACTGCGCCGTCTTGCCGAGGGGCTCCTCCTGCACGGGCCGCTGCCAGATGCAGACCCACGTCGCCAGACGCAGTTTCGGCATGTGGTTGCGGATGATGTACTTGTAGCTAAACCCCCCCCCGTCAATTTGTTGCAGCCGCCACTTCTTGGTGTCGTTCCGCACCGGGGCACGGAGAATGGCGAGCACCTGTTCGCGGTTGCTGCGGTGGTAGTTGGCTTCGATTTCGGCTTCCAGACCGTCCCAGTTCTCCTCCATGGGGCAGAGACGGATGCGGGATGCGTCGAAATCGCTTCCGGCGGGGATGTGTTCCAGGATGTAGCGTTTGGCGGCCTCGGCGCGTTTGCGGGCGAGCCAGACGTTGTGTTCGTAGACGCCTTCGGGCGAGGCGTAGGCGTAGACGGTGATGCTGTCGATGTGCGGTGATTCGGCCAGATAACGCTTGATGCGAGTCATCTGCCGGGCGTTGTCGAGGTAGTTCTCGTCGAGGTCGATGCGGTCGCGCCAGTAGTAGAGGGCGAATCGGTCGACGATGCTGGCCGAGTCGGCTCCGGCGGGCAGCGCCGGTACGGGGTACGTCTCCTGTATCCCTTCCTGCTGTACTCCTTCCTGCTGCGCCCCTTCCTGCTGCGCCCCTTCCTGCTGTACTCCTTCCTGCTGTACTCCTTTCTGCTGTACTCCTTTCTCCTCTACTCCCTTCTGCTGTACTCCTTCCTCCTGTACCCCCTTCTGCTGCACTCCCTCCTCCTGTACTCCCTTCTGCTGTGCTCCCTTCTTCTGTGCCCCCTCCTGCTGTGTTTCCAGGAGCGGAACGGGAGATTGTGCGGCGGCCGTTTGGATCGTGAAGAGCAGAGCACAGAAAAGCACGACCGCACATGCGGGGAAGATTCCCTGCACGTGCCGTAGACCGTATGACCTTGACGCCTTGTGCGGTACCCGGACATCCCGGGACAAACCCGCCACGGCGCCGTTGCTCTTCGGCGTCTTTATGTTTTTTCCCGTCTTCACGTGACTTTTGGGGTCGGTTTTCGATGCAAATATAGCAATTATATTTTGAAAATTCCCCCCCCCGAAAAAAAGGCATTATGGCCATTTTTTAGGATATAAATGCCAATGTTTCGGAAAATTGGTAGTTTTTAAGGCGTTGTTTGTCAAATTTATGGCATGAAAAAGTCTTTTTGTTATATTTTGAAAGCAGATCTTCATGTCGGGAATAACAGGTCATCATGTGAAAATTTTCATTTCGGGATGTTTTTTTTCGTTTTTTTGATGGAAAAATCGGTCCGGATTCCGGAAAACAGAAGAGCGGCGGGATTGAAACCGAGTTTCAATCCCGCCGCTTCCGTTCTTGGGAATTTCCGCAGGGCGCGGAGAACATCCGCCCTATTTCTCCACGAGGCTGATCGCATAGCCGCCTCCGGGCACGGCGTGCAGCGTCAGCTCCGTGTCGCGGGTAACCTCCCGGCGGGTGATCTCGTATGCCTGCGGGTTCGTCCGGCAGTCCGCATCCGCGGCATCGCAGTAGATCGTCGCCGTGTAGCGCTTGCCCGGTTCGAGGAAGCCGAGTTTCAGCGTCGACGTATGCCCCTTCTCTCCGGCCGTGCTGCCCACGAACCAGTTTGCGGAGTGCTTGTCCTTGCGTGCGATCGTTACGAACTCCGCGGGTTCGGCTTCCAGATAGAGGCTCCGTTCCCACTCTACGGGCACATCCTTGATGAACTGGAAGGCATCCGGATGCTTCTCGTAGTTCTCCGGCAGGTCGCACGCCATCTGCAACGGGCTGTACAGCGTCACGTAGAGGGCCAGCTGGTTGGCGATGGTGCAGTTCGCACGGGAGTTGTTCTGCGGGTTCACCTTCGCGATGTCCATCTCGAAGATGCCGGGCGTGTAGTCCATCGTGCATGCAGGCGAAGTCGACGAGCGCCGCTTCGTGGATGTTGATGTAGAGTCCGTCGTCGGATTTCAGCAGCAGGGCGGTCTGTACGCCGGTGGGCGAGAAGAGCGTCTGCGAGAGGTTGGCGGAGACGGCCGAGGACATGACTTCCCGGATCTCGGAGAGCCGCGAGACGGTGTAGTCGTACTCCTGCGTGTCGTAGTCGCCGGGGATCCAGTAGGCGGTCATGTCGCGTCCGAGGGCGAACTGCGTCCGTTCTTCGCCGATGACGAAATAGACGAGTTCCGGCTGTTGCGGAAATTCGTAGCGGAATCCCAGCCCGTCGTCGAAGAGGCGGAAGCGGATGGCCATCGAACGGCCCGTGGCGGGTTGGCGCAGCGTCATGAGCAGTTCGTTGTAATGCTCCCGGATGCGTGTCTCCTCACCCCAGACCGGTGTCCAGTACGTATCGGACTGGGCCCGTGCGACCTGCTCGACGACGAACCCGCTGCACAGCGAACTGCCTGCATGGAGCGGATTCGGCGCCGTGCCGAGATCGGTCGTGAAGTCGCGTTTCTCCTCGTCGGCGCGGAGGTCGAATCCGAGGCGGCCGGGGTGGAGGACCTGCTTGCCCTTGTATTTCAGGGTGTAGGTCGGTACGCCGTTTCCGGCGATGGCGAACGTCATTTCCAGATTCCCGTTCGGGGAGCGGAGCTCCTGCGCCGGGGCGGAGAGGAGCGACAGCATGAGTCCGAAGGTGCAAAAAAGTCTTTTCATGGGGCTTCCTGTTGATTCGTGTCAGTATTCGATGACGACCATGCTCCAATATTTCAGCCACGGGAGCGTGATGTGGATCGTGCTGCCCTCCTGCCGGAAGGCGATTTCGCGGAACATCTCCCCGCAGCTGTCCGGCGTGGCGCACCAGACCTTCCGGACCGGGCCTCGGACAGATAGTTGTCGGTGGTCAGCCGGTAGGTGGGGCGGTTCATCAGGTCGGGCCATTCTGCGGCGGGACGCTCCGCGCTTCCGGCCAACGGCCGGTGGTGGGCGGCGAGCCAGTCGTAGAACTGCAAGCCGTTGATGTGGTGCCGGTTGAGGTTCTCGATCATCTTCCTTACCTCTTTGAGCCCGATGGCCCCGTATGCCGATAGGAATCCGTAGCGCGGGAAGCGGGTCCAGTCGCTCGATACGTCGACGGCGGTCGAGGCGACGACGCTTTCCCGGCCGCTCTGCCGCGAGACGACCTCGACGAGGTATCCCTTGAAGTCCCCGGTCGGGGGATTCCAGGTCCAGGCGGCCGCCGTGAGGGGCTCTTCGCCGACGGTCTCCGCGAGGTGGCGGTAGCGGACGAAAAGTCCCTTGCCGGGATCGGCGTTGCATGTGAAGCGGACGCTCTCGCCCGGGGCGTAGCGGGCCTTGTCGGTCGAGAGGTCGAATCGTCCGGCGGTTTTGAGGACCGTTTCGGAGTCGTGTTTGTCGCAGCCGGTGTTCCCGCACAGGCAGAACGGGAAGAAGACGGACAGCAGAAGGATGAATCTGTACATGGGTGAAATCTTTGGGTGGAATTCTCTGACAAAATTATAAATAACCGGCGTTGGAAAATTGCGGGAAACGAAATTAGTGGCCGGAGGGTCGCTGGGATAGGAGTTATGTATTTTGAAAACAGTATGTTGCGCGTTGTTTGCGGCTGGGAAAAAGTAGTGTCCGGAATGCCCCGGCGAGCCTTCGGGATGCGTCTTTTACGGAACCGGCGCATTTTCGGACCACTACTAAATGATATTCGTTCGGAATGTGCCAACAAATTGGTTTATAGCCTGTTGTGTGGTTCTGCGGCACTACTATTTTTGTAGTGGGGCGAATAGGGCCTGAATATCTTTATTACTTTTGTATGGGAACAGACAACATCCGTTCCGACTCCCTCCGAATTCATTCATCAGATTCTTATAATTCCGAAATCGAATCATGAAAGATCAGAATTCCACATTCGTGTTTCTGGCCGGCAGCTGCCTGACGGCAGCTCTGGGCGGATGCGCATCCGATGCGGAAGCGGCGCCGAAGCCGAAGCCTGCGAAACCCAATTTCATCATCATGGCCGACGATCTGGGCTATGGCGACATCTCCTGCTACGGGAATCCGACGATCCGGACGCCGAATCTGGACCGGATGGCGCAGGAGGGCATCCGCCTGACCAACTTCCATACGAACGGTGCGGCGAGCACGCCGACGCGGGCCTCGCTGCTGACCGGCCGCTACCAGCAGCGGGCCGGGTTGCAGGGGGGCTGCTGACCTGGGTGGCGGCCGACCTCCACCGGGGTCTGGCGCAGGAGGAGATCACCTTCGCCGAGGTATTGAAGAACAACGGCGGCTATGCCACGGCGCTCTACGGAAAGTGGCACCTCGGGACCGACAATACCTATAATCCCGTCCATCAGGGTTTCGACGAGTTCATCGGCTTCAAGAGCGGGAACGTCGACTACCGGAACTACTACGACACGTCGGGGAATGCCGACTGGTGGGAGGGCGAGACGCTGAAAGCCTCCACGACGCAGGGCTACCTCACCGAGCTGATTTCGGCGCACAGTCTGGATTTCGTGCGGCGGAACAAGGACCGACCCTTCTGCCTCTATGTGGCGCACGGGTGCCCGCACTATCCCTATCAGGGGCCCGACGATCCGGGGTTCCGGCAGCCGGGCGTGGAGCAGATGCACCATGCCCCGCGCGAAGACCGCGCCACGGCCTACAAGGAGATGATCGAGTACATGGACCGGGGAATCGGCCAGATGCTCGACCTGCTGGCCGAGGAGGGGCTGGACCGGAATACGTTCGTGATCTTCCTTTCGGACAACGGCCCGGTGGAGCCGGGCACCACGGGCGGGCTGCGCGGCGAGAAGGGCAGCTTCTTCGAGGGCGGGATCCGGGTTCCGGCGATTCTCTGGATGCCGGGCCGCGTTCCGGCCAACGGGACCTCCGACGAGCTGGTGCTGTCGATGGATCTCTTCCCCACGATGCTCGACATGGCGGGCATCGATTACCGGAATGCCGACAAACCGCTCGACGGAACCAGCTTCGTGCCCGTGATCGAGGGTCGCTCCATGCCGCGGCGGACGATCTTCTGGCGGCAGTCGAACGCCAAGGCGGTCATGCAGGACGGTCTGAAATACATCGTGACGACCGACAAGGAGCACGTCGACACGCACTATCTGTTCGACCTGAAAAAGGATCCGCAGGAGCAGACGAACCTCGTCGACGACTATCCCGATGTCGTCGGGCGGCTTCAAGGGGCGCTCAAAGTCTGGGAGAACGACCTGTGGCGGGAGCGGCAGCGCACGCTCAAAAAACGATGAACCGAATCATTGAACCAACCCGAACGATATGAAAAAAATCTACTTGTTTGTGGCTTTTTGGACCGGTTTGCTGTCCGGTTGTGCGGACAACCGGTTCGGCTACCTCCACATGGATCCGGAGCCCGCGAAACTCCAAATGGACGTGACGCTGAACCGCTTGCAGGGACTCTTGCAGCAGGACCGTGCCGTCGACGAGGGC
Organism: Alistipes sp. An66; assembly: GCF_002161445.1. Taxonomy (GTDB): domain Bacteria; phylum Bacteroidota; class Bacteroidia; order Bacteroidales; family Rikenellaceae; genus Alistipes; species Alistipes cottocaccae. The sequence goes on along the minus strand of NZ_NFHT01000017.1, from coordinate 30,509 downwards.
GTCTCCTACCAGCTCCGCTTCCTCTACGCTTACGGGCGCACGGTCGAGATCCGGGTGCAGGCACCCGAGACCTGGGGCGTGCGTTTCGCGAACGGAACCTACACCCTGCCGCAGGGGAGCGGCATCGCCTTCAACGAGGAGGCGGCTCCCCAGACGCTTTCGATCCCCGTTGTTGCGGGCGAGGATTCCAAACCGCTGCTGGCGGGCTCCATGCCGGTCTCGATTACGGTCCTCGACCCGCAGGGGGAGGTGCTGCTCTCGGAGCAGAGCACGATCCAGGTCTTCTCCCGGGACGAGGTCTTCACCACGGTCGGGGAGCTGAACGAACGGTGGCGGCTCTCCCTGGGCGACGCCCTCATCTACGATCCGCAGCACCCGAACGACAACCAGGGCAACCGTGCGGTGGTTTACGCCTCGCTCGACGCCTCGAAGGATGTCGAGGTCGTCGAGGATTTCGGCGGGACGGGGCTGAAAGGCATCCGCATCCGCCGCGGACAGACGCTCTCCACGGCACTGCTCGCGTGGCGGGAGTACGTGATCGCCACGGACGACTGCGCGGGCTTCTTCTACTGGTCGCCCGACTGGGCCATAGCCGACGGCGAGTCGCCGGCGTATGATCCCAGCGGCGGCGTGCCGGGCCGGATCTACGATTTCGAGACCGGAGAGGTCGAGGATTCCGCCGTCGGGAGCGTCTGCGTCTCGGGCACCAATGCGAAGGACGTCAACAACAGGACCTCGAACTACAACTCGCCGACGAACATCATTGCCGGGGTGGGGGATGAGCGGATCGTGAATCTCGTGCCGTCGACCACCACATGGTATTACAAGGGCGAGGGGCGCTCGGTGCTCAACGAGACCGGCCGTTACCTCGTGCAGTGGAACCTGCTCGACAGGAAGCCGGATGTGAACGGCGACGACCGCCTGCTGAACAAGGCCGTGTCGAACAACAACCTCTGGCTGATCGGTGCCGAGTCGGTCTTCAACCGGGCGGGCGTCTATGTGTGCCAGTGGGATCTGATCGACAAGAACGTGACGCCGTCCGTGGTGACGGGCAAACTCCGCATCGTGGTCGTTGCGGTGGAGGACGGAGAGTTTTAACCCGAGAAAATCGAGATCATGAAGAGACAAAAAACAAATACGGGCCTGTTCCGACAGGTCGCACTGATTGTCTGCCTGTTTGCGGGGCTCTTTTCCGGATGGAGCGCTGCGGCGCAGCAGTCGGGGGTCCACGGACAGGTTACCGACCGCAAGACAGGGCAGCCCGTCGTGGGTGCCACGGTCCGGGTCGAGGGAACGACGATCGCCACCTCGACCGACATTCTGGGGCAATACCGGATTGCGGCATTGCCGGACAAGTGTACGCTGATCTTCTCCTACGTGGGCTATGAGAGCCGCATCGTGGAGTACCATGCGCAGCAGACCGCCGTGGATGTGGCGCTGGCCGAGGATGTCCAGAATCTGGACGAGGTGGTGGTCGTGGGCTACATCTCCAACTCGAAGCGGGAGACCACGACGGCGATCTCGTCGCTGCGGGACAAGGACCTCACGACGGCGAACTCGGCGAACCTGCTGCAATCGATCCAGGGACTCGTCCCGGGCGTGCAGATCGGCTCGTCGAACGGTACGCCGGGTGCCGAGACGGATTTCTACATCCGCGGCGTCGGGACCGTCAATGCGGGCATGGCACCGCTGTGCATCATCGACGACGTGGTGGAGGAGGATGGCCTGAACGGACTGAACGTCAACGATGTCGAGAGCGTCCAGATCCTCAAGGACGCCGCCTCGACGGCCATCTACGGCGCAGCCGGAGCCAACGGCGTCATCATCGTGACGACCAAGCGCGGCCGGAACCAGCGTGCGGAGGTCTCGCTGGAAACGAAGTTCGGCATCTCCGAAGTGGCGCGCTACTACGAGATGATGAACTCGGAGCAGTGCATGGACATGATGGACGAGGCGGGCGTGAAGTACTGGTCGCTGCCGGGCTTCGACCCGAATCTGAACACCGACTGGCAGAAGGCCATCACGCGGCGGGCCTTCACGCAGAGTTACAGCCTCTCGGTGCGGGGCGGGAACGAGAAGGTGCAGTACGCCGTGTCGGGGTCGTTCTACGACCAGCCGGGCGTGCTCATCAACACCTCCTACAAGCGTTACAACCTCCGTGCGAACCTCGACGCGCAACTGGACCGGCGGGTGAAGCTGTGGGCGAACTTCACGTCGAACTACACGGATCAGAGTGCCGTGAAGGACCAGGGACAGCAGGGCGGCGAGGGCGTCATGGTGCGCACCTTGCAGATGCCGCCGATGTTCCCGGTCTACTACGACGGGACTTACTGGACGCAGAACAACTACACGACCGAGGATCTGGTGGCCGATCCGCGGGATCCGACGCGGCTGCCGGGCAATACGATGCCGTTGCAGCACATCGAGAATCCGGTGAAGATCCTCACCGAGCAGTCGATCCGCACGCTCAACCAGCGCTATACGGGCTCGGTCGGACTGAACGTCAACCTGGCCAAAGGGCTGACCTTCAAGCCGCGGTTCAACTTCCTGATGTCGAGCAACTCCTACCGGAACTGGCGCCCGGCGTCGATCGGCGAGCGCTACGGCAAGGTCACCGACGGCAACGCCTCGATGAACTTCAAGACCGTCAGTTCGTGGGAGAGCGAGTTCGTGCTGCTCTACAACCGGATTTTCAACGGGAAGCACAAGATCAATGCGGCGCTGGGCGCGAATCTCGGCGAGCGGCTCGAAAACTACACCTACGTGAAGGGCATCGGCTTCGGGTCCGACGCCCTGGGGACGCTCAACGGCGCGACGTCGTTCACGGCCAACGACCTGCCTTACCTGCGCGACCGCAGCGTCTCGTTCTTCTTCCGGGCCAACTACTCCTTCAAGGAGCGTTACCTGTTAGGTGTCGTCGTGCGGGCCGACGGGTCGTCGAAATTCGGCCCCGACAACCGCTTCGGATACTTCCCGTCGGTTTCGGCCGGGTGGATCGCCTCGGACGAACCCTTCATGCAGTGGGCCGCCCCGGTGTTGAGCATGTTGAAGTTCCGCGCCAGCTACGGCGTCGCGGGCAACAATGCGATCGGGCGCTACAAGTATGAGTCGTTCCTCTCGTCGCGCAACTACGTCTTCGGGGACGAGGTCGCCAACGGACTGGCCGTGGCGAACATCGCCAATCCCGATCTGGGCTGGGAGCGGAAGACCTCGGCGAACGTCGGCGTCGAGCTGGGCCTGTTCAGCAACCGGATCTATGTCACGGTGGACGCCTACCGGGACGTCACCTCGGACATGCTGCTGAACGCCAACATCCCGGCCACGCTGGGGCAGTCGACCATGACCCTGAACATCGGGTCGGTCGAGAACAAGGGCATCGAACTCGGCGTCAGCACGAGCAACATCTCGCGGCGCTACTTCCAGTGGACGACGCGCTTCAACATCTCGTTCAACCGGAACCGGGTGCTCTCGCTGTCGGGCGACGCGGACATGATCTTCGACGGAGAGAGCGGGACCTCGAACGTCACGATGGAGGGGTGGCCCGTCGGCGTCTTCTACGGCCGGGTCTACAAGGGGGTCTACATGAGTTGGGACGAGATCCGCCAACTGGCTGCGGATCCGAACAACGGACTGGCGTTCGACCCGAAGACGGTGCCGGGCGACATGAAGTTCGTCGACCTGAACGGCGACGGTGTGATCGACGACAACGACCGCACGGTCATCGGCACGCCGCATCCGAAGTTCACGGCCGGGTTGAGCAATACGTTCCGCTACCGGAACCTCTCGTTGAGTTTTCTGCTGACGGGTCAGTACGGCAACCAGATCTACAACTATACGATCCACGACATGGCGCGTTCGGTGAACAACAACGCCATTGCGGCCTACGACCGCCGCTGGCGGAGCGAGGAGTCGCCGGGCGACGGCTGGTATCCGGTCGTGGGACCGAAGTCGGGGGCGGGCGCCGACCGGAACAAGTTCTCGACCTACCAGCTGGAGGATGCCTCCTACCTGTGCATCAAGAACGTCTCGCTGGGCTACACGTTCCCCGCGTCGCTGCTCAAAAGGAGCTTCATCAAGGGGTTGTCGGTGAGCCTGAATATCGACAACCTGCACACCTTCACCCGCTATTCGGGACAGAACATCGAGGCGAACAACTACCGCCGGGCCACGGCCCTCGGCATCGACTATACGAGCTATCCGCTGGCGCGGACCTACACGATGTCGGTCAATCTCAAATTTTAACACGATCCGCCATGAACAAGAGAATACATACGATCCTGCTTGCGTCTGCGCTGCTGTGCGCATCGGGCTGCTCGGAGTTCCTCGACGTCGACGCCACGGACGCCTATGTGACCGAGGAGAACATCTCGACGGTCGAGGATATCGACATGCTGGTCACGGGGACCTACGGCTCCCTGATGGAGAACGGGCTCTACGGGGAGATGATCTACCTGATCAACGACGTCCGCTCGGACAACGGCTTTCCGAACCAGAACACCTTCACGGCCAACCTCTACCGGCTGGAAATCGAGGATTTTGCCGAAACGACCCTCAATACGGGCATCATCCAGTTCTGGCAGCGCAGGGCGGCACGGCCTACGGGCTGGGCTGCACGGTGACGGGCACGGTCAGGGGATACGGCGGAAACGGGCTTTACATGACGGGCAAGTACCTGACCATGAAGACTTCGAGCACGATCGCCGACGATGCCGACAACAATTTCTATGTCCTGCGCCTGGGCGATGTCATCCTGATGCAGGCCGAGGCGCTGTGGGAGTTGGGCCGCCACGCCGAGGCGGTCGACAAACTGAATGAGATCGTCGACCGTGCGAACGCGACCCTGGAGGACCCCGCACAGCGGATCATGCGCTATTCGCTGACGCCGGGCGACGGTTCTGGACGGTATCCGGGTGATTTCCGGGTGATTCCGACCGACGATGCGTGGTCGGCGCGGAAGATGATTCTCGACGAACGGCGCCGTGAGCTCGCCTTCGAGGGGCAGCGGTGGTTCGATCTGGTGCGCTGCAACCGCTATCGGGACGAGGGGGCGCAGGTGAACCACGCCGTGGAGATCATGAACGCCGCCTTCGCGCGGATGTACAACAACTATCTGAACGGCCTGACGACCAAGAACATGATCAAGAAGACGGAGATCATGATCCGCGAGGATCAGCTGCTGTTCGCCATTCCGCCGACGGAGATCAATCTGAATCCGCAGCTGCAACTCTGACGCCTTGCCGGGGTCCGCGGAGGCCGGATCGGGATCCAGGGTTCGGGATGCTCCTCGCCGCAACGGTTCGGGGGCGTTCCGAACCATGAATTTTGGCGGTTCCGTGGGAAATATTTCGTATCTTTGGGATGCGGTTCGGCGAAACGGCCGGCGTATTTGCCTTCCGCAATCACCTTTCATTCTGTTGTCCATGCGTAGTACGTTTGTCTCCCTGTTGTTTTTCCTGCTTTTGCCGGGGTGTCTCTGCGCCGCGGCGTCGAACGGGGCGCTGCTGCGGAAACTCGATGCGACGATTGCGAACAAGAGCCTCTACGAGGAGAACAAACAGCATCTGATCGGCCAGATCAAGGAGCTGCTGCGCTACTCCTCGTCCCCGCGTCAGCGATACGGGATCTACGGCAACCTCTACCGGGAGTATGCGAAATACGACATCGACTCGTCGATGCACTACGCGCAGATGCGTCTGACGCTGGCCCGGCAGATGGGCTCGCCGCGCGACATCGAGGAGTCGCTGCTCGACCTGTCGGAGACCTACATCGACGCGGGGATGTACACCGAGACCGTCGAGGTGATGTCGCGGCTGCAAGCGTCGGCGCTCCACGGCGAACACCTCCCGCGTTACTACCATATCTACCGGACGGTCTTCAACGCTCTGGCGAACAACTGCGCCTCGAACAGCAAGAAGAGCGAATACGTGGAGCTGGTCGACCGCTACCGGGATTCGTTGAAGATGTGCCTCACGCCGGACGACATCGCCTACCTCTATGTGGTCACGGACCAGCTGATCGCGGAGCGTGAATACGAGGCGGCGCTGTCGATGCTGCTGAAAAAGTATGCGGACCCGGAGGTTTCGGTCCACGAGAAGGCGATTCTGGCCTATTCGCTGGGGATTGCCTATCGGGGGATCGGGGTCTGGAAAATGCGGAGCGCTACCTGACGATCAGTGCGATCAACGACCTCTCGACGCCGATCAAGGAGTATCAGTCGTTGCAGGAGCTGGCCTTCCTGCTCTACAATTCGGGCGACATCGAGCGGGCCTACAACTACATCAACTATGCGATCAACGACGCCATCAAGTTCAACATTGGGAAGCATTTTCCGTTCATTCTGCGGGTGCTTCCCACCATCGTGCACTCCTACGAGCAGAAGATGAAGGACAAGGAGCGGCAACAGACCGTCATGTTGTGGTGCATTGCGGTGCTGCTGCTGTTTCTGTGCGTGGGTCTGGTGACGATCTACGCACAGAAGCGTGAGATTGCGAAGGCCAACCGCCGTCAGTCCGCGGCCAACCGGAATCTGGTGTCGCTCAATGAGAACCTCCGCCGGGTCAACATGCAGCAGAGCGAGATGAATGAAAAACTGGTCGAATCCAACCGGCTGAAAGAGATCTACGTGGGCTATTACATGGACATCTGCTCGGACTGCATCGACTCGGCGAACCGCTACCGGGTCTCCTTGAACCGGATCGCCCGGAACCGCGGCACGAAGGCGCTGCTGGAAGAGCTGCAAACGGGGTCGATCATCGACGACCGGATTCAGGCCTTTTACGACGATTTCGATGCGGCATTCCTGCATATTTTCCCGCATTTCGTGGAGCAGTTCAACGAACTGATCGTCCCGGAGAAGCGCAAGTTCCCGAAGCCGGGGAAACTTCTCAATACGGAACTGCGGGTCTTCGCGCTGATCCGCCTGGGGATCACCGACTCGAACAAGATCGCGAAGTTCCTCCGCTATTCGGTTTCGACGATCTACAACTGCCGGGTGCGGATGCGCAATGCGGCGATCGACAGCCGCGACAACTTCGAGCAGCAGGTCATGCGCCTCGGCCTGCCCACGGAGGAGCCTCCTGTGCGGGCATAAACGGACGGGTCGGATCCCCTTTCCGCTGTTTCGGACCTGTTCGGCCTCTTCGGAAAAGAAATCCGACCCGGAGTGCGCTCCGTTCCGGTTATCGGAGCAGCGCCATCGCTTCGAGACACATCCGCGAGTTGTGGTAGGGACACTTCCAGAATCCGGCCTTGTCGTTGGCCCGGTCCTCGCGTCCGTCGGGCAGGATGCCCCACCACCATTCGCCGCCTTCGGGGTCGACGATCCGGTCGCGGATGTAGGTCCAGCATGCGGCGGCGCGTCCGTAGGCCGTCTGGTCGCCGTGGAAACGCCACAGCCAGAGCTGGCCCACGACATTCTCGGCCTGCACCCACCAGTGCCGCTCCTCGTCGGGCGTTCCGTCGGCATGGCGCTCGTAGATCATCGAACCGTCGTTGCGGATCCCTTCGGCGGCCGCTGCGGCGATCTTCCGCGTCACCTCCGTCACGCGGGCCGTCAGCGGTTCGTCGCCGACGACCTGTGCGGCTTCCAGCAGCAGCCACGACGCCTCGATGTCGTGGCCGTAGGAGTACTCCGCGTCGCGGCGCTCCCACTCCTCCGAGAAGAAGAGCCCGAGGTGATGCGTCGCCGGGTCGTAGATCCGGTCGAGGAAGACCCCGATGAGGTTGCGCAGACGTTCGCGCAGCCACGAGTCGGGCCATACGCGGTAGAGGTTGGTGTAGGGTTCCAGAATGTGCAGGTGCGTGTTCATCGTCTTGCGCTCGTTGGCGTCCTTGTCGCTCAACCGCACGTCGCCGATCTCCGCCCATTCGCGGGTGAAGGCTTCGAAATAGCCGTTTCGCTGCGGGTCGAAACTGTGCTCCTCGATCGTGCGGCAGAGTCTGCGGGCATATTCCAGCGCCGTTTCGTCGCCCGTGGCCCGGGCGTATTCGCTCAATCCGTAGATGGCGAATCCGAGGGCGTAGATCTGCTTTTTGGTGTCGAGCGGCGCCCCTTCGGGGGTCAGCGACCAGTAGACTCCGCCGTACGTCGTGTCGTAGAACCGGCCGAGCAGGTAGTCGCGGGCGCGGGTCGCCACTTCGAGGTACTCCGGACGCCGCGTCACGCGGTAGGCTGCGGCAAAGGCCCAGAGGATACGGCCGCAGAGGATGGCGCCTTTGGGGGCTGCGGGGTCGGGGTTTCCCGCGCCGTCGATCCGGCCCAGGAATCCGCCCCGGGATTCGTCGACCATCCGTTCGCGCCAGAAGCGCAGGATGTTGTCGTGAAGATTCGCTTCCACCTCGCGGCGGAAGGTATCGGGATTCAGTGTCATGCCTGTATGTTTTTACGACGTTCTTCGAGTTCCGCGGTAACGGTCTTCATCCGTTTTTCGCTCAACGGATAGAATCCGATGAAGAGGATCGAGAGCAGGGTTCCCGCGGCGGGCAGGAAGCTCAGGAACATGCGGATGCCGCGGATCGCCTCGTCGGCCTGCACTTCGTTGGCGCGGAATCCGAAGTAGCCGAGCAGCCACCCCGTGACGGCCGTTCCGATCGCCCATCCGAATTTCTGCGACATGGAGGACGAGGAGAAGATCAGTCCCGTGGCCCGGTTTCCGGTTTTCAGTTCCGAATAGTCGGCGCAGTCGGCATACATCGACCAGAGCAGCGGGAAGATGCTTCCGGCGCAGATCGAGATGAGCACCTGGAAGAGGAAGATCCATCCCAGATCCCCGGGTGCGAACCAGTAGAAGACGATGCTCAACAGGGTGGCGATGGCCATGGCGGCCATGTAGGTGCGCTTCTTGCCGATCCGGTTCGAGACCGGGGCGGCGAGGATCACGCCCAGGATGTTGGCGGCCTGCCCGACGGCCAGATACAGCCCGCTCAATACGAACGGGATGCCGAAGAGCGTCACGGCGCCGTGCTGTTCCTCGACGACGTAATACTTGAAGTAGTAGACCGTGGCGCCGTCGCGGATCGAGTTGAAGACCAGGGCGGCGATTCCGGCTCCGAGCAGGATCCACCAGGGACGGTTGTGCAGCAGGTCCCGGATGTCGTCGCGCAGGGATCCCTGCTTGGCTTTCAGGGGCTTGACCCGTTCGCGCGTCAGGGCGAAGCACCCGTAGAAGAGCAGGCTGCACAGGATGGCGATGACGACGACGGCGAGCGTCCAGCCGTGCTGCTGGACCTGGATGTCGTCGCTGCCCCGTGAGAAGAAGTTCACCATCGGCATGAAGAGCAGCAGGGCCACGAAACTGCCGATGTAGGCGAACGTCATGCGGAAGGTCGAGAGGATGTTCCGCTCGTGGGGGTCGGGGCTCATGACGCCGAGCAGCGAGGCGTAGGGGACGTTGATCGCCGAGTAGACCATCATCATGAGCGAATAGGTGGCATAGGCGTAGACGATCCGTCCGGTGAGCGGCCAGTCGGGGGTGGTGAAGGTGAGCACGCCGACGATGCCGAACGGCACGGCGAGCCACAGCAGATAGGGTCGGAACTTGCCCCAACGGGAGTGCGTGCGGTCGGCGATGACGCCCACGATGGGGTCGAAGACCGAGTCCCAGATGCGAGTGATGAGGAACATGGTGCCCACCACGGCTGCCGGCAACCCGAAGATGTCGGTATAGAAGATCATCAGGTAGGCTCCGAAGAGTTTCCAGAACATCGAGGAGGCCATGTCCCCGAAACCGTACCCGATCCGTTCGTGAAGTTTGATCATCGTGGGTCAGCGTTTCATGATTTTCATGTTGCGGTCGATCATCCGTTTGAGGGTTTCGACCGATGCCGAAGTCGAGAGGCCGTCGGCGGGGGTGTTCAGACAGTAGTCCACGAGGCGGTCGACCGAGGATTCGGCGACGTGCATGCGGGTATCGGACGAGGCGTAGTAGATCAGCACGCGGCCGTTGTCGTCGGCGATCCAGCCGTTCGAGAAGAGGACGTTCATCACGTCGCCGATGTACTCGCCGCCCACGGGGGCCATGAAGTACCCGGCGGGTTCGGCGATGACGCGCGAGGGGTCGTCGAGCGCCGTCATGTAGAGGTAGAGCACGTAGCGCAGCCCCGATGCGCAGCCTCTCACGCCGTGGGCCAGGTGGAGCCAGCCTTTGGGCGTGCGGATCGGATGGGGTCCTTCACCGTTTTTCACCTCCTTGATGGTGTGGTAGTGGCGCAGGTTGATGATCTTCTCGTCGCGGATCTCCGCCCGGGTCATGTCGTCGACCAGGGCCCAGCCGATTCCTCCGCCTGATCCGGCGTCGATGAATCCGTCCTGGGGCCGCGTGTAGAGGGCGTATTTGCCGTCGACGAACTCCGGATGGAGGACGACGTTGCGCTGCTGGCTCCGGGCTTTGAGGTCCGGGAGGCGCTCCCAGGTGACGAGGTCCTTCGTCCGGGCGATTCCGGCCGTGGCGGTAGCCGACGAGAGGTCGCCCTGCGGAGCGGCGGGGTCGTGCCGCTCGGCGCAGAAGATGCCGTAGATCCAGCCGTCCTCGTGTGCCGTGAGCCGCATGTCGTAGATATTCGTGGCCGGGTCGTCCGTGTCGGGCATGGTGATGGGATAGTCCCGGAACCGGAAGTTGTCGATGCCGTTGGGCGATTCGGCCACGGCGAAGAACGACTTGCGGTCGGCTCCTTCGACGCGCACGACCAGCAGGTAACGCCCCTGCCATTTGATGGCTCCCGAGTTGAGCGTGGCGTTCATGCCGATGCGCTCCATCAGGAAGGGATTCGTCCGCTCGTCGAGGTCGTAACGCCAGAAGAGCGGTGTATGGGCTGCGGTCAGGATCGGATTCCGGTAGCGGGTGTAGATTCCGTTGTATGCTTCGTCGGGCGTGTTGGGTCGGGCCAGCAGGGCTTCGTGTTCCCGTTGCAGTTCGTCGAGTTTTTCCTGAAAATTCATGATGCTGAATATTAGAGTGATTGTGTTGTCGTTCATTCTCCGAGGGCGTTCAGATCGCCGAGCAGGCCGATGCGCTCCTCGTCCGCGAAGGCTTTGAAGTCGTCGGCCGAGGCTTCGCCTTCGAAGGGTGCGTAGTAGTGGTTTTCGCGGTCCCAGGCGTTTCTCCACAGCAGGACATAGGCCACGGGAGCGTCATCCAACGCCGGCAGCAGCGTTTCGGTCCACCACGCGGGGTTGGGGATCGACTCATACCCGGTTTCGGTCAGGGCCAGTAGTTTGCCGTGTGTACGGGCCATGTCGGCCAGCGTGGCGAGGTGCTGCCGGGTGAGCGTGCGGAACGCCTCGTCGGTGCCGTACTGGTAGATGTCGATGCCGATCAGATCCACGCAGTCGTCGCCCGGATAGTAGTCCGTGTATCCGGTGTCGCAGCGGTCGGTGAATCCCGGGGAGACGGCCCAGAGCAGATTGGTGAGACCTCTTTCGTTTTGCAGGTATTCGAAGGTCAGGCGCCACAGCGCCTTGTACTCCTCCGGGGAGCAGTAGGGGGCGCCCCACCAGAACCATCCGCCGGCCATTTCGTGCCAGGGGCGCCAGATGACGGGAATGGGCTCTCCGTTGTCGTCGCGCAGCGAGGCGAGGAAGTCGCCCACACGCGCCAGCCATTCGCGGGTCAGGGCATGGAGGTCGCCCCCTTCGAGCATCCGGGCCGCCGTACCTGCGGCGTTCTCCACGTCCCAGGAGTTGCCTTCCGTGGCAGGGTTGGCGGCGTGCCAGCTCACCGTGACGATTCCGCCGCGGCGGTGGTGTTCGGCAATCCCCTCGCGGATCAGCCGGAAGGGCACGCGGTCGAGCGAGAGACTGTCGCCGAGTTCGATGCCGCCGATCTCGACGCCGAGGATGGCGGGGTAATCGCCCGCTACGGCGCGGATGTCGGATTGTTCGCATCCCGAGTCCCAGCGGTTCCAGTGTTTGCCGTAGAAGAGGTCGTCCTGATGTCCGAAGAGCACGAGACCGTGTTCCACGCAGTTGCGGAGCCGGGCTTCGAGCGTTTCGGCCGGCGTCGGTGCGGGTTGCTGCGAGCACCCCGAAGCGAGGGCCGCACAGCAGAGAAGCAGGTATTGGGTTATTGTTCGCATACTTCGAAAGTTTGGGTGAGTAACTCCTTGTCGCGGCTCGACGGCCCGACCATCACGCGGAATTCGCCCGGTTCGACGATGGGCTGCAAGTTGCGGTCGAGCATCGAGAGCATCTCCGGGGTGATTTCGAAACGCACGCGGCGGGATTCGCCGGCTTTCAGGCTTTCGCGCGAGAAGGCTTTGAGCTCCTTCACGGGGCGCGTCACGCTCGAAAAGAGGTCGCGAATGTAGAGCTGGACGATCTCCGTGCCGTCGCGCTTTCCGGTGTTGGTCACGGTGACCTCGGCCGTGAGTCTTCCGTCCGGGGCGATCGTCTCGTGCGAGAGCGTCAGGTCGGAATAGGCGAAGGTCGTGTAACTCAAACCGTGGCCGAACGGATAGAGCGGCTCGGGATCGGAGCAGACGACGGGATGGAAGTAGTGGCTCGGCTTGTGGTTGTAGTAGACCTGAATCTGTCCGGCGCTGCGCGGGATGGTGATCGGCAGCTTGGCCGAGGGGTTGACCTCGCCGAAGAGGATCTCGGCCACGGCCCGGCCTCCCGCCATGCCGGGTTCCCACGCCTCGACGATGGCGGGCAGGTGTTCGGCGGCCCATTCCACGCCCAGCGGGCGCCCGTTGACCAGAACGAGCAGCGTCGGTTTTCCGCTGGCGGCGACGCGTTCGATCAGCTCCTGCTGCAACCCCACGAGAGCGATGTTGTCCCGGTCGGTGTCCTCGCCGCAGGTGCGCTCCATCCAGCGCCGGCGCATCATGTACTCGCCGGCGACGACGATGTTCAGATCGGCCTGCCGGGCTTTGGCGGCGGCTTCGGCCACCTTCGCCGGGTCCATGTTGCGGGGATCCCAGCCCTGGTCCACGAAGTCGAAGCGCACGCCGGGCGCCACTTGCCGCAATCCTTCGAGGATCGTCGTCACATCCTCCGGATCCTGGCTTGCGGACCAGTCGCCGAGGATGTTCTCGTCGTCGGCGTTGATGCCCGTCACGAGGATGCGGCGGTATTTCGCGGCATCGAGCGGCAGCAGACCGTCGTTTTTCAGCAGGACGACCGACTGCCGGGCGGCATCGAGCGCCGTGGCGCGGTGCTCGGCGCAGAGACGTGTCTGCTGGGCGTCGAGGTCGGCGTAGGGATGCTCGAAGAGCCCCAGCCGGAACTTGGCCGTCAGGATCCGGCGGACCGAAGCGTCGATGCGGCTCTCGGGGATGCGTCCCTCGCGCACCAGTTCGCAGACCAGTTCGTTCCAGTGCAGTCCGTGCATGTGCATGTCCATGCCGGCCATGATCGAGCGGTAGAAGGCCTCTTTGAGGTTTTCGGCCGTGGCGTGCAGGTCGTACAGATGCTCGATGTCCATCCAGTCGCTGACGACGAAGCCGTCGAATCCCCACTCGCCGCGGAGAACCTCCTCCATGAGCCATTCGTTTTCGTGGCAGGGGATTCCGTTGAGTTCGTTGTGCGAGGTCATCAGGCTTCCGGCCCCTCCCCGGACGATGTTGGTGCGGAAGGGCGGGAAGAAGACCTCGCGCAGGGTGCGTTCCGAGACGTCGCACGGCGCTCCGTTCGTGCCGTTCACGGGCTGGGAGCCTCCCACGAAGTGCTTGGCGCAGGCCAATACGTCCTGCGTGGAGTTCAGCGCGCCCTGATAGCCTTCGGTCGTGGCCAGCCCCATGCACGCTACGAGCCAGGGATCCTCGCCGAAGGTCTCGCCGCAGCGGCCCCAGCGGGCGTCGCGGGCCACCTCGACGTTGGGGTTGAAGGTCCAGTGCATGTTCATGGCGCGCATTTCGCGGGCCGTTTCGCGGGCGATGCGCCGGGCCAGTTCGGGGTTGAACGACGAGGCCAGTCCGATGTTGGTGGGGTAGACCGTGTTGCCCGGGGCGTTGGCATTCCCGTGGATGGCGTCGATGCCGAAGATGGCGGGGATTCCCAGCCGGGCGCGCATGACGTGCTCCTGAAGGAGGTTGGCCTCCTCGGGGGTCAGCACGTGCAGGAACGAGCCGATGCGCCCCTCTTCGGCCCAGCGCAGCACCGTGTCGGGGCCGATTCCCGGATAGAAGGCCTGTGCGGTGTTGGTTTTCAGCTCCTCTTCGGTGAGGACTCCCGAATTGGCCTTGATGTGCTCGATGCCTACGAACTGGTTCATCTGTCCGACCTTCTCTTCGAGGGTCATGCGCCGCAGCAGGTCTTCGACCCGTCGTTCGACGGAGAGCGATGCGTCCTTGTAGGGTTCGGTTCCGGGTGTCGCGGCACATCCGGCAAGGGCCATGAGAGTCATGATCATGAGTTTTTTCATGGTTCGGAATGTTGTCAGGCGTGATGGATTCGAGGGAATCCGGAGCGCGTGGCCTCGTTCGTCACCGATCGTTGCGGAAGCGTAAAGGTAGTCATAAGATCCTGTATCTGCAAGCCTCGGACGTCAGTTTTGCCTCCTGCGGCGAAGGGCACACGCGCTCCGGATGTTTTACGGTCAGAGGGCCACCTCCGAGCGGTCGATCACCCGGTCGGCGAAGTCGCCCGTCATCATCCGCTGCCAGTATTTGATGCCGTTGTACTGGATGCTCTGCGTGTGTTCCCCGTACCAGGGCATGCAGTAGGCCCATGCGGCTCCGTCGTTCTGCATCTTGTCGACATCGGGCATGGCGCCGCACTCGGTCAGGGCGATGACCTTGCGCGAGGCGCTCACCTCGGCGGCGAATCGGAACTCCTCGGCGAAGCTGTCGTGCACCTCTTCGTAGATGTCGACGCCGACGATGTCGACCCTGTCGTCGCCCGGATACCACTGCTGCGCTTCTCCGAAGCGGTCGTCGACCTGGACGGTCCATACCCAGATCAGGTTGTGCAGGTCGCCCATTTCGCGGCGCAGCAGCTGCCACAGGGCCTTGCAGGCGTCGGCCCCGGCGTTGCCCCACCAGAACCACTTGCCGCGGGCCTCGTGCAGGGGACGCCACAGCACCGGAATCCCGGCGTCGGCGAGTTTTTTGAGCTCGGCCTTTGCGGCGGCGATGTCCTCCATGACGGAGAGGTACTCCTCCGAGTCGGTGGCATAGGTGTAGGTGCCGTCCGGGTTGGCGGCGGCCACGATCTTTGCGAGGTCGAACGAGCAGTTCTCGACATAGAAGTCATTGCCGCTCTTCGAGGGGTCGCGCCAGTGCCACATGGCGGCCACGATGCCTCCGGCTTCATGCCATGCCCGTGCGTTGGGCAGCAGGTCGGCGTAGTCTTCCAGATACTCCTTGCCGGTGAGGTTCATCAGGTCGAAGCAGTGCAGGGCCGGATAGCGGCCGGTTTTTTCGCAGACCCATTCGGCTTCGGTCATCTGTGTCGTGTAATGGGCCATCGTTCCCGTGGCGATCTTTCCGCCGAGGAAGAGGTCGTTGCGGATGTAGTCGTAGAGCCGGCGCGCGGCCTCGGAGGCGTCGGGATCGGTGAGCGCCTCGTCGGGATTGACGGTGACGCTTTCGGGCGTTGTGTAGAGCGTCGTGAAGCGGACGCTGGCCGCCGTGGCGTTGATGAGCGCCGGGTCGTAGGCGTTGTGCAGCGATCCGGCGGGGATCGTCAGCGTGTAGAGCGTGTTCCGGTCGAGTTCGCCGAACGTCAGGCGGAAATTCTTGTTGGCGGGCGTGATGCGGAATTCGATCCGGGTGCCGTCCTCGGATGCGAGGGTGATGGCCTCGTTGTCCGGCGTTACCGGGGCGGTCGTGTAGACGGAGATCGTCCCCAGCGCCGGGTCGACATCGACCGAGCCGTCCTGAATCGAAATGCTGCTGATCTCGGGTGCCGCGGCCTGCGACGCCACCGTCTCCTCGTTCTGCGAGCACGCCAGCAGGAGCAGTGCCGGGCAGATGCTGGTCATTATCTTTTTCATGTTCATGGTATGCTTGTTTGTGGCTCCGGGTCCGGGCGTGCGGCCGTGCCGCACGCCCTTCCGGGGCGCCGTCAGTTCTTCATGGTTACTTTCGTTACGGTGACGTCCTGTCCCGAGATGATCATGCCGCTGCTTTTGACCTTTTCGAGGTCGGTCTCATCCAGCGAGAAGGTGAATGTTTCCTGTCCGGAGGCGAGATCCACACCTCCCCAGTCGGTCTGGGGGAGGTTGGCCGAGGGGAGCGTCGTCCAGTTCTTGTCGACGATTTTGAGCTGGGGCGTTGCGCCGAGGTCTGCCAGATGGATCGTGAAGAGGGTCTGCGTGGTGCAGCCGGCGAAGACCGAGACGTCATACCCCATGTCGGAGTCGAGCCGGACCGAATCGCCCCATCCCGACGGCAGCACTTTCGGGTCCTCCGTCAGGACGGTTTCGCCGGCCGGGTCGGATCCTTCTGCGGATTGGGCGGCGACGACGAATTTCGTGATGACGACCTTCTGTCCCGAGAGGTACATGCCGTTGGCCTGCACTTTGGCCAGGTCTTCGGCCGAGAGCTGGAACGAATAGGAGGTCTCGCCGCTCTGGATGGTGTAGCAGCCCCATTCCGGGTCGGAGGGCGTCGCCGACAGCAGGGCCGTCCAGTCGCCGGGGTTCTTGAAGGTGAGCTGCGCCCCGGTCTCGTAGGGGGTCTCGAAATAGAGCGTGTAGGTCATGTCCGCGGTCAGCGATGCGAACAGGCTGGCCTCGACGGTCTGTCCGTTCCAGGAGCCGGTGTCGACGCTTCCCTCCCAGAGCACGGTCTCCTGGGCCGGAGCCGCTCCGATCGTGATCTGTTGTGCCGAGGTTTCCGAGGTCCCGTCCGTGAGGTTGAAGGTCAGCGGATAGGTGCCGGCCGGGGTCTCCTCCGGAACGGTGAAGGTCAGCTGCGTGTCGCTGCGGAAGCTGTATGCGATGACCTTCGTGCCGCCGATGAGGAGCGACTCCACGAGGTTGAATCCCGAACCCTCGACGGTGATCTCCGCACCCGCAGCGGCGTTTCCGGGCAGTGCGGTGACGGCGATGCGTCCGGTCGGCAGGAGGGTCAGCGGCAGCGTGATGCTGTACGTCGGATCGACGGCTTGCAGGATCAGGTCGCCGCTCGTGCAGGTCGGGGCGATGGTGACCACCATTTCCGTCTCCGAGGAGCGGTCGATTTCGCAGGCCACGCCGTTGAGCGAGGCCTTTGCGATCAGGTCGAGGTGCTCGCCGGTCAGCGGAATCGCGTCGCCGGCGTGGAGCTCCGCATCGTCGGTCCGCCGTGCGGAGGGTGCGGCGAAGCCCAGCGCGTCGATCACGGTCTGCTGCTTGCCGGCATAGGTGACGATGGCCACGGCGCGGGCGCCGCAGACATCCGGAGCGGTCAGATCCAGACAGCGGTAGTCGTCGTTGAGCGAGAAGGTGGCCTCGGTCTGCGTTGCGGCATCCGCGCCGGAGATGAGGAGCACTTTCTCCACCTGTTTGAGGATTTCGTAGTTCGTGGCGTCATCCTCCGTGTCGTTGCACGAGAGGGTCATCGCCTTCCCGGCCTTGAAGAGGTCGCCTTCGCTCCATGCGGAGAGGTTCGTCGGGACGACGGTCTCCACTGCGGGTGTGGCGATCACTTCGCCCGAGCGGGTTTTCAGCGCCAGCGGACCGTCCTGCATGCCGCGCCGGGTCAGGACCGTCAGCGAGGAGCCGTCTTCGGCGATCTCCACCATCGGGTCTTCGTTCTCGTCGAGTTCGCCGACGGCGATCTCCACGCCTCCGGTGAAGACGACCGAAGTGACCAGTCCGAAGTTCTCGCCCGTGATGGTGAGGCGCGTCAAGCCGGGGATCACGCCCGTGACGGGCGCAACGGATTCGGCTGCGGACTGCGCGATCTCGACGGACTGTGCCTCGAAACGATCCTCGTTGGTGTTGTAGAGGCTCACGGCGCCGCTCCGGGCGCTTTGCGGGATCGTGACGATGAGCAGGTGGGCGCCGCGCACGAAGTCGACCCGTTCGGAGAGAGCCAGCAGGTACTCCTCCTCTTCCATCTGGTCGTTTCCGTCGGCGAGCTCCTTTTCGGCGGCGGCTGTGGCGTCGGCATCGTACACCACGACGGCGTCGTCACCCTCGAATTCCACGCGGACGATATCGGTCAGGTAGTCGGTTTCGGCGGCCGTGACGATGTAGAGTTTGCTTCCGACGGTGGTCACGGCATTGGTTTCGTGCTCGAAATCGGTATAGGAGAGCAGCTGCGCATCGGCGGCGAGGGGCTCTTCGAGCGTCAGCGCCGAGCGGGTCGTGTAGCTTCCGCCGGGGAAGCGCAGTTCGATGTAGCCGGGCTGGGCCTCCATGGGGATCACGACGCTGATCGACGATCCGTTGCGGGTGATTTCCGAGGTTTCGGCACCTCCGGCAAAGACGACCGTCGTAACGGCGTCGAGTCCTTCGCCGTAGAAGGAGATCAGTTCGCCTCGTTCGGCGGGGTTGGGGTTGAATCCGTAGAGTGTAAATCCCGTGGTATCGTCCTGCTTGCAGGAGACCAGGAGCAGCGCTCCGGTCAGCATCGGGATCAACAGGTTTAGTATCTTTTTCATCGTTTTTCGGGTTTACTGTTTTTTGACCACGCGGAAGTTGTCGAGCGCGATGCTGATCGGGGTGTCGGCGTTGGCCGAATCATCGAGCGCACCGAAGAAGAAGATGCAGAAGTTCCGCACCAGCGACGCGGTGAGCGTGCGCGATTCGTCCTCGCTCTTTCCGTAGCAGAACTCCGAGAGGGGCACCGTCGCCGTCGTCCAGACGCCGGTTTCCAGTCCGAGACTGTAACCGCGCCAGTGGCATTGCGGCTCGGTTCCGTCGACCGAGAAGGAGTTGTAGAGATCGGAGAACCACATTGCCATGTAGAGATCATCCCAGGCGTCGGCGCGGATTTCGAATTTGAGCACATAATCGGCGATGTCGGCCTGTTCGGGGATGAGTTCGCGTCGCAGGTCGCCGGCTTCGTTGAGGATGTTGCAGAAGAAGAGCGAGAGGTTCTCGTCCCAGCCCCAGTCGGCGGCCTTGCCCGTCATGAGCATGTAGTTTCCGTCGATGCCGTTTTCGGAGTGGATGTCGTCCTTGCAGCGACCCCAGTTGTCCCAGACGGGGAGACCCTGGTCGTTGAGCTCCTCGAAGTCGATGAAGATGTCGTCGCGGTCGTAGAGGTAGAAGGCCGAGCGGGCCTCTCCGTTGTCGTTCGCAAGAACGATGCGCTGCTTGGCCGTGGCGTCCACCCCGTCCGGGACGGTTACGTCGAGACGGGTTGCCGTGCAGGCCGTGACGGCGGCCTCGATACCGCCGATCGTGCATTCGATCGGGCTTCCGTCGGCCTTGTCGAAGAAGTAGTTTCCGTGGATGGCGAGGGCTTCGCCCGGGCGGGTCCACTCGCACGAGACGGAGTTGATGACCGGCGAGGGGGCCTTCGTGATGAAGTTCTCGACCACGCAGCTGCGGCCCTTCTTGGTCGTGAGCGTGATGGTGTTGGTGATCTCCGTGGGGAGCGTGCCCGGGACGTTGACCAGCACGGCCGTGGAGGTGATGTACGTGGGGTTGAGTTTGGCTTCGACGTCGTTGAAGCGCACCGAGCAGACCCCTTCGAGTCCGTCGCCGATGATGGCGATCAGTTCGCCCATCGAGGCGCTGGTGAGATAGATCTCGGCCAGCGCGGGATCCGTCGAACGGATGTATTTGACGCGGGGCGTCGCCGTGCTGTTGAGTCCTTCCTCGTTGTTGCAGGCGGCCAGAAGCACCGCCGGGAGGGCGAAGAGGAGGAAACGTTTCATGATATTTTTCATCTCTTGTCGGCTTTAACGGTTAGTTGTTGTAGTAATCCACGGCCTCTTCGAGCAGAATCGGGGCTTTGGTCAGGGCGTCCGACGGGATGGCGATGACCAGGTTGCTGCCGCTCATGGTGATGGCCGCGTCGCGGTTCGACGTGTCGGGGATGTCGCCGTCGGCGAGCGAGCCGTCGCCGAGCACGTCGACGTAGACATCCGCCTTGCGGGTGTACCATTGCCGGACGTAGTAGTTCAGGTCGCTGCGCACCTGGTAGGTCTGCTCGTCGGTGATCGACGATCCGAACTCCTCGTTGATGCGGGTCCAGTCGGATACCCAGATCAGATCGCGGTACATGCCGTTCAGGTAGTCGAGGGCCGCCTGCATGTCGAGCGATGCCAGCCGCTGGATGTCGAACCAGTTGATTCCTTCCAGTGCGAACTCCTTGCGGCGCTCCTTGACGATGTCGATCAGCGTCAGTTCGCCGTCGGCGACGGTGTAGTTCGCACCGTGAGCGTCGAGCACGTCGTTGATGTAGTTGACACCCTGTCCGGAGAGGCGGGCCGAGAGGTCGCCTTTGAGCGAAGCCTCGGCGTAGATGAAGTAGACGTCCGAGAGACGCAGCAGATGGAGGTCGTTGCTGGCGTCCTGGCTCGACCCGATGTTTCCGCCGTCGGCGTTGATGACGTACTTTTTCAGGTGGGAGAGCATCTCGTTGGGCATTTCGGTTTGGAGGTCGTATTTGAGCGTTCCGTTCTCTTCGGTGGGTTCGAGGAAGAAGCGGTAGACGTATCCGTTCGGATAGGCGTCGTTGCCGACGGCCAGGGTCGTGTACGTGTCGCCCGGGAGCATGTAGACGGCCTTGCGGCGTCCGTCGGTCCGGCCTTCGGCCAGCCGGGGGTTCTCCTCGAAGGCGGCGCGCAGCGAGAGCGTCGGGCCTTTGCCCGGTCCCCAGCAGCTGACACCCGTCAGGGCGTCGCGGCGTCCCCATTCCGTCGAGCGCGAGTTTCCGCAGCCGTAGCCTCCGGTCGTGCAGAGCAGCGAGACGAGCGCTTCGGAGTGGTAGTCGCCCGTGCCGGCCTCGAACATCGAGGCGTAGTCGCGGCACAGCGAGTAGGGGGATTCTGTGATTACCTCTTCGGCGAGGTTGCGGGCCTTTTCGAAGTAGTCGGCGTTGTCGTAGCTCTGTCCCGAACCCTTCTCATAGCAGGCCCGTGTGAGGTAAGCCTTTGCCAGCAGCCCCTTTGCGGACCAGGAGGTGACGCGCCCGGCTTCGGGGTCGCTGTCCGGCAGGAGACGTGCGGCGAGTTCGAGATCCTCGCAGATGAAGCGGTAGAGACTCAACCGGGTTGCCTTGCGGACGTAGATGTCCTGGGGGTTTCCGGAGGTGACGAGACCCTCGGGGTCGGTGATGATCGGCACCTCGTGCCAGTATTCGGTCAGCAGGTAATAGGCCAGCGCCCGGAAGAGGTGGCATTCGCCCAGGGCGTTGTCGATCACGCTCTGCGGGACTCCGTTTTCGGCGGCCATTTCGGGCATGTCGCGGATGATCGAGTTGGCGAAGGCCACGACCCGGAAGAGGGAGTTCCAACCGTCGCGGGAGAACTGGTTGTTCTGCGTGACGGTGTTCAGGTAGAACTGACCTTCGTCGGAGTAGGTGTAGAAGATGTCTCCGGCGAGCATGTCGCCGCCCATGTACATGAACCGGCACGAGAAGTCGAACCAGGTCGTACCGCCGTAGAGTGTGGCCGTATTGGCGCGCACGGCGCTTGCCGAGGTGTAGTAGAGCTCCTTGGAGGTGGAGTCGGCGGGGTTTACGGTCAGGAATTCGTTGCAGCCTGCGGCCATCGAGGCGGCGAGCAGGATTGCGCAATGTTTTATGATGGTTGTTTTCATCGAGATGTCCGTTAATCGTTAGAAACCGATGTTGATGCCGAGGATGTACATGCGGGGAGTCGGGTATCGTCCCATGTCGTAGTTCTGCATGGCGGCCGACTGGTTGTAGGCTCCGATTTCGGGGTCGTATCCCGTGTATGCGGTCCAGGTGTAGAGGTTCTGCAAGGTTCCGTAGACCTTCATGCTCCGCAGTCCGATCTTGGAGATCCACTTCCGGGGCAGGTTGTAGCTGAGCGTGATGTTCTGGATGCGGAGGTAGGATCCGTCCTCGAGCCAGCGGTCGCTCATGCGGTTGTTGCCGTTGATGTCGTTCATGGCGGCGCGGGGCGTCTTTGCCGTCGAGGGGTTGGCCAGATAGGGGTTCCCGGCGGCGTCGTAGGCGATGCGGGCGCGGTCGATCACGCGCACCGACTGGTTGTCCCACTGGTTGTTGAGCGCTTCGGTGCGGTAGCGTGCGATGTTGAGGATGTCGCCGCCGCAGACGCCCGTGAGGCCGACCGTCAGATCGAAGTTCTTATAGGTGAATGTGTTGGTCCAACCGAAGGTGAAGTCGGGATTGGGGTCTCCGATTACGGTCTGGTCGTTGGCGTCGATCACTCCGTCCTGATTCAGGTCCTTGAAGCGGATGTCGCCCACGTAGACGCCCGAGGTTTTGTTGAAGAGGTTCTGCCCGGGGTTGTTGCCGTCCTCGACCTGGACGGGTGCCGCGAGGACCTCCTGTTCGTTCTGGAAATAGCCGTCGGTGAGGTATCCGTAGAAGACGCCCATGGGCTGTCCGACCTTGACGATCGAGGCCGTGGAGAAGGCTGCGCTGAAATAGGTGCCCACACCGTAGTAGAGGACCTGCGAGTCTTCGTTCAGGGCCAGCACCTCGTTGCGGTTGAGCGAGACGTTGAGGTTCGACGACCAGGAGAAGTCTCCGGCTTCGACGGGAATGGCGTTCAGCGCGATGTCGACGCCGCGGTTGCGGACCTTTCCGATGTTGGAGTAGGGCATCTGGATCTCCCAACCCGACTTGTCGGAGTTTCCGGAGTTTCCGAGGTAGGAGGGTACGGAGACTTGCAGGAGCAGGTCCTTCGTATCCTTCTGGTAGGCGTCGACCGTCAGCGAGAGGCGGTTGTTCCACAATCCGAGGTCGACACCGATGTTGTACTGCTCGGAGGCCTCCCATTTGAGGTCGGCATTGGAGATGTTGGCCACGAAATACCCGGTGCCGAAGGCGGTGATCGTCGATTTCATCGTCGATCCGTACTTGTAGGTTCCGATGTTGTCGTTTCCGACCATACCGTATCCGAGGCGGAGTTTGAGGTTCGAGAGCGTCTTGGAGTTGCGCAGGAACTTTTCGTTGGAGATACGCCAGGCGAGGGCGGCCGAGGGGAAGTAGCCCCACTTGTGGTTGGGTCCGAATTTCGAGGATCCGTCGGCGCGCATCGTGAAGGTGAGCAGATAGCGTTCGTCGAAGTTGTAGTTCAGACGTCCGAATACCGAAGCCTTCGTCGTGGCGTCCTTCCACCCGGAGTTGTTGTCGAACTCGCCGTCCTGGGTCATCACGTGGATGTCGTCGTTCGAGAAGTTCTTCTTGATGAGCGAGATTCCCTCCCATGTGCTTTTCTGGGCCTCGAAGCCGCCCATGAGCGAGATGTTGTGCTTTTGTGCGAAGGTCTGGTTCCAGGTGGCGTAGGTCTTCCAGATCCAGAACACGGAGTGGTCTTCGCGCTGCATCATCATGTTCATGCTGTTGGCGATGCCGTTACCGAAGTCGTAGGTCGGGATGAAGCTCTTGTTCTTGTTGTCCGAGAGGTCGTATCCGAATTCGGTGCGGATGTTGAGGACTTTGAGCGGGTCGACTTGCAGGTAGAAGTTACCCATGCTCCGGTTGCGGTCGAGTTCGTTGGTCTGCATGTTGGCCTGCCACAGGGGGTTGTATCCCGACGATCCGTAGATCGAGGCGGGGCCTGCGAAGTTTCCGTCGAAGTCGTAGACGGCCACGGAGGGCTGCATGGTCAGGGCTTGCAGGATGACGCCGTCGGAGCCGTCCTGCCGGGTGATGCTCTCTTCGGTGTGCGTGAAGGAGATCGAGCCTCCGGCCTTGAGCCAGCGGTTGATGGTTCCGTCGCCGTTGAAACGGCCGTTGTAGCGTTTGAAGTTCGAGCCGTAGATCGTACCGTCCTGATCCATGTAACCGCCCGACGCGGCGAAGGTGAACTTGTCGCTGCCGCCCGAGAGGGATACGGCGTGGGAGTGCGTGAGGGCCGTACGGGTGATGGCATCCTGCCAGTCGGTTCCTTCACCCAGGAGCGAGGGATCGAGGAACGCCTCGTCGATTTCGACCGAAGGATACAGTTCATGGAGATCGTTCTGATATTGGGCATACTCGCGGAGGTTCATCATGTCGATCTTTCGGGCGAGCGTTTGCCAGGCGACATATCCGTCGTAGTTGATCTGTACGGCGCCCTTCTGTCCGCGGCGCGTGTTGATGATAACGACGCCGTTTGCACCTGCGGCTCCGTAGATGGCCGTTGCGGAGGCATCCTTGAGGACGTCCATCGAGACGATGTCCTGCGGGGAGATGGTCGACAGCGGGTTGACCTTGGTCTGTCCGCCCGTACCGCCGGCCCACGAGAAGCCGCCGATTTCGGTACCGTCACCGGAGAAGGGGATTCCGTCGATGACGTAGAGGGGTTCGTTGGAGGAGGTGATCGACGAGGCTCCGCGGATGCGGATCGACGAGGCTCCGCCCGGGGCGCCGGAGTTCTGTGTGACCTGTACGCCGGCGACATGTCCCTGGAGCATCTGGTCGGCGTTCGTGATGACCGAGGTTTTGAGTTTGTCGGCCGAGACGGAGGCCACGGATCCCGTCACGTCGGATTTTTTCATCGTGCCGTATCCCACGACGACCACTTCGTCCATGAGCTGGGAGTCTTCGGCGAGCCGGACGTCGAACTGCGTGCGACCCCCCCCCTTGGGGACGGTGATCTCCTGGGTGGCGAAACCGATGAAAGAGAAGACCAGGGTGGGGTCCGCACCTTTGAGTTCGAGGGTGTAATGTCCGTTGACATCGCTCGAAACGCCGTTGGTCGTTCCTTTTTCCACGACGCTCACGCCCGGGAGGGGTTGTCCGTCGGGGCCGGAGACGGTTCCGGAGACGCGCAGACCCTGGGCCATGAGCCCGACGCTGCAAGCCAGCGCCGTGAAGAGCAGCAATAACTTCTTCATAGAGGTTCTTTTTTAGTTGATATGTTGAGTTTGTCGGATTGATTGTTCGTGTTCGCGGAAGAACCGGTCGCGGGAGACGAACCAATCGCTTTCGTTGTGGAGATCGTGTCCGCGGCGGGTGTAGACCTTCCATTCCTTCGGGACACGCAGCTGGTTGTAGCCTGCGAAGTTGGTGTGCGGCGGGCAGACGGTGTCCTGCAATCCGAATCCCATCAGAATGGGACAGCGGACCCGGCCGGCGAGGTTCTTGATGTCGAAGTAGGAGAGCCTTCTCAACAGCTCCTCCCGGTCGATTCCGAGCCGTTCTGCTGCGGGGAACAGGGCCGAGGCGGGCCAGGGTGCGATGTCGAGGTAATCGGGGAAGTCGTTCAGGAAGGGGACGTAGGGGGCCGCGGCGGCGATGCGGTCGTCGAGGGCGCAGGCGGCGAGCGTCAGGGCGCCGCCCTGCGAGCCGCCTTCGGCGAAGATCAGCCGTGTGTCGACCTTGGGGCGCGAGGCCACGAAGTCGATGGCCCGCACGGCATCCATGAAGGCGCCGCGGTAGTAGTAGGTCTCGGGGGATTCCAGCCCGCTGACCACCCAGTCTCCGTAGCGGTTTTCGGGCTTGTTGAGACCCTGCCCGCGGTGCGAGAGGACGAATTCGACCCGCTCCGGTGCGGCGTCGGCATCGGGGCACCAGGCGTCGGAACCGTATCCCATGAAGGTGACGACGGCGGGGTATTTCCCGGGAGCGACCGGTTCGGCGTAGTAGCCGCGGATGGTCTCGCCGCCCAGCGACCGCATCTCCACGAGGTAGATGCGGCGTTTCTCCGTGGAGCGTTCCCGGTCGGGATGCAGCCGGTAGCGCGGGGCCACGGCATCGAGTTCGGCGCGGGCCCGGGCCCAGAACTCATCGAAGTCGGGCTGTGCGTCCACGGGGGATTCGATCCGTTCGGGGTCGCACCCGAAGGTGAACGCGGCGGCTTCCCGCTCCCCGTCCCGGAGCGATGCGCGGTAGAACCCCGGTGCGGCTTGGAATTCGAACCCGAGCCGGACGGAGTCGCCGCCTCCGAGCGTATAGGGCTGCTCGAAGACGCAGACGGGCTCTCCGGCATCGGTCCGGATGTCGAAGCGCAGCACCCCGGCAGCCGGCTCCTCCGCGGAGACGACGGCCCGCAGGGCGGGGCGCTCCGGAGAGAGGAAGACCCGGCAGGAGCCTTCGCAGACGCGCACCGTGACCCCTTCGGCCCGGAGCAGGGCGGGGACAAGCAGCGTCGTGAGCAGGAACAGACGGAACGGTCTCATTTGCGTCGGGGTTGTTTTGCGGAGGGGGTCAGCCGGTAGAGGACGACATCCTCGGCCGGGACGGTCACTTCGTGCTTGCGGTCGGTGCGGAAGCTCTTGCCGCCGTACCACAGGTCGCGCACGTCATAGACGATCGTGTCGAACGAGGTCGAGCGTCCCGATACCTCGTCGTCGGTGAAGTTGAACCGCTGCCAGTCGATGGTGTATTCGCGCGGGGTTTTCGTGCGATTGAAGAGACAGAAGGCCCAGTCGCCGTTGATCAGCGGCTTGAACCAGATTTCGAGTCCCTGATCCGTGGAGTGGCGCAGACCCTGTACGCCGAGCGGATCCTGGTCGATGGCGATCACGTCGGGATCGGTCACGATGGCGGCCGTCTGGTCGCTCATCTGGCGGATGTCGTTGCCGAGGATGAGCGGTGCGGCCATCATGCACCAGAGTGTGAAGTGGGCGCGGTCCTGGTTTTCGGTCAGGCCGTTTCCGACTTCGAGCATGTCGGGGTCGTTCCAATGGCCCGGACCGGCATATTTGCGCAGCGGGGCGTTCAGATCGAGGCAGCGCAGCACGGAGTTCTGCTCCCAGGTGCCGTGTACGATCTGTTCGGAGAACGACAGTCCGATGTCGCCCGTCGTGCGCCACATGTGTCCGACGTCGGCGGCCCACTCCCAGGGTTTGTTGTCGCCCCACTCGCACATCGAGAAGAGGATCGGGCGTCCGGCGGCGCGCAGGGCGTCGCGCATGAGCGTGTAGGCCCCTACGGGGTTGATGTTGTCGCTCTCGCACCAGTCGTATTTCAGGTAGTCGAAGCCCCAGCGGGCATATTGCAGGGCATCCTGATACTCGTGTCCGAAGCTGCCGAAGCGGCCTCCGCAGGTTTTTCGTCCGGCGTCGGAGTAGATGCCGATTTTCAACCCTTTGGCATGTACGTAATCGGCCAGGGCCTTCATGCCGCTGGGGAAGCGGGTGGTGTCGCACTGCGGGAATCCGTCGGCGTCGCGTTCGGGGGCGTGCCAGCAGTCGTCGAGGTTGATGTAGAGATACCCGGCGTCGGCCAGTCCCGAGTCGACCATGGCGTCGGCGATTTCGCGGATGAGTTCCTCGTTGATGTCGCAGGCGAATTTGTTCCAGGAGTTCCAGCCCATGGGCGGGGTGTCGGCCACACCCTCCCATTTCTGGGCGGACACGACGGTCCAAAGGCACACGCATGTGCCGAGAAGGAGGAGTTTTTTCATATGTTCGGAATTTGAGATGAATCCTATTTCAGGCGGGCGTTTGCATCACGGATGATTGCGATCGTGGGGTCGTCGTCGAAGACGGAGTTCAGTCCCTGTTGCTCCTGTGCGGGGTCTCCGCAGTAGTCGTCGCCGCGTTGCCAGTAGACGTGTGCGGGCCGGGCTTCGCCGCCCCAACCCCAGAAGTTGCAGCCGGCCAGCACGCCCTGCCGGTTTTTCGAGTCGACGATGCGTTCGAGCAGGCTGGCGTAATAGGCGTCGCGGGCCGTTGTGGGGGTGCCGCGTTCGAAGTGGACGCTGTCGCGCGGGAAGCCGAACTCTTCGATCACGACGGGTTTGCGCAGGCGTTCGGCCAGGTCGAGATGCGGGGCGATGTATTTGTCGGTTTCGTCCAGTGCGTTGTCGAGGCCGGCGGCGGGGTTGTCGCGCGGGATCCACTGCCAGTTGTAGGGCCAGATGTGGAGATTGACGTAGGCGATCTCCGGGAATGCGTGGATGCGTTCGGTGAGTTCGGCGTCGCTTTCACATCCGTAGAGTCCTTCCGAACCGGTTGAGATCATGTGATTCGGGTCCAGGGATCGGATCAGCCGGGCGGTCTCCCCGATCCATTGTGCGAAAGCCTCCTTGTTCTCCTGGCCGAAGGGGCGGGGTTCGTTTCCGATCTGCCAGGAGAAGATGGCGGGATCGTCGGCATATTTCAGTCCGGAGTATCGGTTCGTGCGTCCGACGATGAAGCGCACGTGATCGGCGAAGAGTTTCCGGGCCTTTGTGTCGGGGATGAACCTGCCGACATACTCCGTGTAGGCGCGGTATCCGGCCACGGCGGGGATTGGGATCTCTCCGGCGCCGCACCAGGCGAGGTATTGGGAGTATCCGCCCGACCACTCCCAGGAGTTGTTCAGATAGAGGACGGCTTTCATGCCGCGTTTGCCGAGCTCCCACAGGAAGAAGTCGAGTCCGTCGAGCAGGTCGTCGTTGTATTTTCCGGGGGCGTATTGGAGCGTGGGTTCGATTTTGGAGGTGACGCCCGTTCCGCCGTCGGCGCCGACCAGCACGCGCAGGTTCGTGATGCCGCAGTCGGCCAGCGCGTCGAGTTCGCGGGCGAGCCGTTCGCGGTCGCCGTCCCTGCCCGGCGTGCCGAGGATCGGGCCGTACCAGAAGTTCGTACCGATGAAGTAATAGGGTTTTCCGTCGAGGATGAATTGTCCGTTTTCGACACGGACGAACGGGTCGGTTTCGGGTGCGGACGAGCAGCCGCCGACGAGCAGGGCTCCCAACAGGAGGAGTGCGGGTAACAGTTTCATTGGTCTTACGGGTTTTAGGTCACTGCAAAGATAGGAACTTTGCGTGTGTTAAAATGATATTATGTTGTCAGAATGTTATACTTTGATAACATGTGCGCAAAAAAGTTCCCCGGGGCGCTTCTTTCTCCT
This sequence comes from Alistipes sp. An66, assembly GCF_002161445.1. Taxonomy (GTDB): domain Bacteria; phylum Bacteroidota; class Bacteroidia; order Bacteroidales; family Rikenellaceae; genus Alistipes; species Alistipes cottocaccae. The sequence goes on along the minus strand of NZ_NFHT01000017.1, from coordinate 1,706 downwards.
GCCGGCATGGCGCAAACTACACGTTCGGTATTGAGTCTGTCGGACGCCGTTCCGCGGGCGATATGTCGGGTATTGACAGCGAAATCCGTGCGGAAGCTCCGGCAGAGCTGGTTTTGGGGCGGTTGTGTTTGTTTTTTGTGTAATCCGGGTGCGTGTATGGGTGTTGGCGCGGCGCTGCTGTCGGATGTGTCGTCAGATGATCTCCGGTCCCGGAGTCATCGGAAACGGCCTTGCGAAGCGGGAACAAAGCTCTGTAAGGCGGTCAAAACAGAGCTTCGAATGGAAAAATAATGCTTGATTTATCCGAATCTGATCTTATTTTAACAGATGATTTTCTTTTTCCGGTACATTTCCCGGAACTCCGAGGGGGTTACGCCCTTTTTCTTTTTGAAGATGCGGTTGAAGTTCGCCAGCGAGTTGAATCCGCATTCGAAGCTGATTTCGGCCACGGTCTTCGTTGAGTCGATGAGCTGCCGGGCTGCGATGCCGAGCCGGATGTCGATGATATAGTCCGTGAGGCTGCGTCCGGCCCGCACGCTGAAAAAGCGGCTGAAAGCCGTTGGTGTCATTCCGGCGATCTCGGCCAGTGTGGCGAGGCGGATATCCTCCTCGAAGTGGGTCCGGATGTACTCTTCGACGCGGGCGATACGGCGGGAGTCGGTGGTGGGGGTTATTTGAGCGAAGGCACTGCTGGACAGGGTGTAGGCCTCCTGCGAGAGGGAGAGTTCGTAGAGGATTTCCAGAATTTGCAGGACCTGCCGGAATCCCTGCTGCTGGGCCGAGAGGGTGTCGATGAGCGAGTAGACCCGGATGATGGTGTGAAGCGGGAAAGCGAGTCCGTTCTGTGCACGGAGGAACATTTTCTGGATGGACGCGAACTGGTTTTTTGCGAGGAGCGATTCGGGGAGGGTGTCGGGGGCGAACTGGATGGTGATTTCGCGGATGAGTTTCGATTGACAGGATCCCTGTTCCCAGACATGGGCGAGATTCTCTCCGCCGACGAGCACCAGGTCGTAATCGCCGATCGTTTCGACGGAGTCTCCGACAATCCGTTTGACTCCGGCGCCGTTTTCGATGAAGTTCAGTTCGAATTCGCGGTGTTGGTGCAGGGGGTAGGTGAATTCGGTTTTGTGGCGTTCGACGATGTAGAAGCAGTCGCGGTCCGAGAGTGGCGAGAGTTCGTTGAGGATGTTTTTGGCCATAGGTTCGGTTTTGGGTTGCTGAAATATAGGGAAAGGCGGGTGCAAAGGCAAACGAAAACGAAGTTTTCAGGTTTGGCGGAGCCGAGCCGCGTTCTATATTCTTCTCTATTCTGTAAATATACGAAAAAATCCCGGTTTTCCGAAATCCGATTTTCTGCCGCCCTGCCGTCTCTGCCTGCCGTTTTCCCTCCGTTCCTGTTGCCGCCGCCCGTTGCCGCCGCCCGTTGCCGCCGCCCGTTGCCTCTGCCCGCCGTCTGCCTGCCGCCTTGCCTGCCCACCGCCCGTTGTCCGCCGTCTGCCTGCCGCCTTGCCTGCCCGCCTTGCCTGCCCACCGTCTGCCTGCCGTCTGCCCGCCGTCTGCCCGCCGTCTGCCTGCCCGCCTTGCCTGCCCACCGTCTGCCCGCCGTCTGCCCGCCGTCTGCCTGCCCGCCGCCCGTTGTCTCTGCCCGTCGTTCCTGCCTTTTGTTGCTGTTCCCGACCTGCTGCCCCCCCCCTCTATACCGA
>NZ_NFHT01000016.1 GCF_002161445.1 Alistipes sp. An66 | reverse complement strand
CCCCCCCTCTATACCGACGACCCTCCCCGCCCCGGAAGAAGGGGAGGGAAGGGTCGTTTCGGATGCCGTCATCCGGTCGGATCCGGATGGTGCGGCTTTTCAGGCTGCGGGAGTTATTCGACGAGCTCGATGGTGTAGGTGTAATACTTGCCCTCCGCCCACTCGGTTTCGTTGGAAATCTTGTAGATGAAGGTCTTTCCGCCGAGGGTGGTGATGGAGGCGATCTGCGTCTGTGCCATGATTCTCTGCGGGGCGACGAGCGCTTCGTAGGTGCCATCCTCCACCTTGCGGGGTGTGATCACCTGCGGGTTGCCGTTCACTGCGGAGAGGTTGTTGATGCTGATGGAGACGCTGGACAGATCCACCGTGCTGCTTGCGAGTTTCAGAACGATGCGGGCCGTGCGGTGGCTGAACTGCAATTCGGCCGGAGTGCCGAACGACACCTGCTGGTTGCTGACAGCGATATAGTCGCTGTTCGCATAGTTTTCATCGGAACTCTGATCTTTCTTCACCACGACGGGCGGGATCGTCGCGTCGGGGATTCCGTCGTTGTCGCTGTCGGTGTAGGGCCACCATGCGCTGATCTCCGCGGTCGTCATGTCGGTGGTCCAGCGGAAGGGATCTGCCGCGGTGAGTCGGGCGGTCAGGAAGTCTTCTGCGGGCGTTACGTCATAGACCTTTGCTTCGCCGTTCATCAACACGGCGATTTTCGAGATGTCCTTCCAGTCGTTGTCGATGGAGGCGCGGCTGGCGGGAGTTGCGGAACTTGCCGTCCGCTGCAAGCCCGAGGCGAGGAAGGTCATGGGCTCGTTTCCTTGCGGCAGGCGTCCGGAATCGGTCGGTGCAAAGGAGTCGTCCTGCGAGCAGGCCGTTGCCGCGAGGAGCAGCAGCGCCGTGCCGAAGGCCTGTAAGGCATATAAAGATCGTTTCATGATATTGTGCGTTTTTCAGTATTCGGCCGTATTGCGACCATAAATTTGTACATTCTGTCTTCCCCTGGGTCGAGCAGGCGATGACAAGAGCGTCGGAGCCCTCGTTTTTCCCGACTATGCCTCCGAGGTATGATACACCCTTCACGGTCCCGGAGAACTGGCAGGCTTGAATGATGCCTTGGCTGTATCCGGCAAAACCTCCTGTATAAGAATTGTCATGGCTTCCGTTGACAGTACCGGTAACGGAGCAGTTGTAAATCTTTCCCTGATTGGTGTCGCTGCTTTTGACGCCTCCGGTGATTGCTCCGATATATTGGCTTCCGGAGATATTTACGTCGATCAAGGTGAGATTCCGGACTTCGGAACTTTCGCTGATGGTTCCGAATATTCCCTGGTAGGCTCCGCCGCTGATCGTCAGATTGCTGATGGAGTGTCCGTTGCCTTCGAAGACTCCGGAGTAGGAATTGGTGTAGTCGCCCAGGGTTGTCCAGTTGCTGCCGTTCTCGGCCGGTATTTCGAGCGGGATGTTTGCTGCGAGGATACAGTTGGTTGAGAGATCGTTTCGGGCAGCTTCCGCCCAATAATACAGGCCTTCGGCCGTATAAACGGTGTAGGTGTTGCTCGACGCGCCATAGTCGTAGTTCATTACGGAGGCGATTCCCGTTTCGCTGCCGCCCTCCGTCCAGTTCAGGATGGATCCTTCCTCCACTTTGAGCCCTTTGTCGGTCACGGTAACGTTATAGGTATAAACGAATCCGGCCTTCATTTCGGTCTCTTTGGAGAGTCGGGCGGTATGGACGTTGCCGTTCAGTTCGATCCGGATGAACTCCCTGTCCGAGGCGATGGTCTGCGGGACGAGCAGCGCATCGTAGGTGTCGCCCTCCGGATTGTACGGACGGATGGCGGCGGGGTTGCCGTTGTCGGTGGTGAGGTTGAGCAGGCTGATCGCGGCGTCGGCGACGTTGTCGACGCCCGCGCCGGCTTGGAGATTCAGCGTTATCCGGGCCGTGCGGTGGGAGAACTTCAAGCTGGCGGGGGTGTTGAAATCGACGTTCTGCCCCTCGGCGGAGATGAAGTCGCTGGCGACATAGTTCTTCCGGATGCTTTGGTCCTCCAGCACGACGGCGACGGGCATCGTCTCGGCATAGGGATACCAGGCCGAAACGGTGATGGCTTCGCGGTTTGCCCAGTAATAGGGGCTTTCGCTGGTCATCTTGCCCTCCTGATTGACGGAGTAGGTGTAGATATGCTCGTCACCCTGGACTTGCAGGGCGATGGTTTCGGATCCCTACCAGGTGCCGTCCACGGTAGCGCGGCTTGTTGCCGCGGGGGAGGCTGCGACCGGGGCTTGCAGTCCCGAGGCTGTTATTATCAGCGGGTATTTTCCTTCGGGCAGGCGGTTGCCGTCGGCGATTTCGTCCTGCGAGCAGGCGGTCAGGACGAGAAGCAGGGCGGCACTGCCGGTTAACAGGTTGAATGTGTGTTGGAAATTCATATGTTTATGGTTGATTCGTTCGTTGTTGAATGGTTGTCAGCGCTCGTCGGTCGGGGAGTCCGTCGTGCCCGGAAGGAGCGGCAACGGGACGCGCTCCGGCCTCGGAGCCGGGGTTCGGGTCAGACGCCGGCTTCCAGATCGCCGCCTTCGCCCTCTTCCCAGTCGATGATTTCGGCCGATCCGGTTTCCATGCCGATCGGCGTATTGAGTTTGCCTTTTACCGGGAAGGGTTCGGTGGTCGGGCTGTTGAATCCGGCCAGCACCTCCGTGAGGTCGATCTCCGTGTGCTGGGTGCGGTTGTTGTCCACGAAGACGATGTCGAACGTCAGGGTCTGTGCGGAGCCTCGCGTTCCCAGAATCCGGGCCGTGGCATTGAGCTGGTCGCCGTCCCGGGTGAAGTTTACGACGGTGGAGGAGGGGGCGCCGATCAACTCGCCCTCCTCGATGTTGAACGCATTGGCGATGCCGTCGATCGTTCCGGTGACGCTCTGGATCAGCTCGGGGCGCCCTTCGGCTACGGTGAACTGCAAGACCAGATCACGGGTGCGGGGGATGAGCGGCGTATTGATCCGCAACGTGTCGTCAGCCATGATTTCGATGGAACCGTTGGTCGAGAAGAGATGGCCCGGCATCGGGATGATGAAGGAGTTCTGGGTGTCGTCCTTTTTGACGCGGGCCGTGAGCCCGTCGAAGTCGAAACCTTCGGCATGGTTCCAGATGATCATCATGTGGCTGCCCGGCTCCAACAGGGCGGGGAAGCAGAAGGGCGTAGCGGAGAAATCGCTCTTTTGGTCGTCGATGAGCACCGTATGGGTTTCGGTCGCGCTCTTTTCGAACATCAGGAGAACGGCACCTTTGTCGGGATGCGGGGTATGGTTGAGCGAGTCTTTCACGCAGGACGTAGCCGTCAGCAGGACTGCGGCCGATACCGTAGTCAGGATGAGTTTCGTTATGTTCATTTGTTGTCTGTTTTAGCGGGAATTAGAAGAGTTTCCAGACGAGCGAGACACCGGCGTTGACGGGGCCCCACCAGCCTTTGGTTTCCGAGTTTTGGCGTACGCATGTGCCGTTGATGACCTTGTAATTCTCATAGTCGGCGTTCAGATAGCCCACTCCGATCGAGAAGTCCATCGAGAGCGATTTGCACAGGGGCAGGACATAACCGCCGGTGAGACCGCCGCCGATGATGTCGCCCTGTTTGCCGGTGTCGGAGAGTTTGTAGTTGAATTCTCCGGTCTTGAACATGGCGCCGAGGTATCCGCGTTTCTTGGCACCCATGTACCAGCGCACTTCGGGCGCCACCTCCCAGAGAGCGTAGCGGCGGTCCTTGTTGTTCCACGACCAGACGGTCCAGGCCCCGTTGACGGTGATGGCCACGCTCGGCGAGATGCGCCATTCGATGCCCAGGTCGGGCGTCAGCGTGGCCCAGCGCAGCAGGTTGGCCCGCAGGGCGAACGACATTTCGCGCGGGGTTTCGGGCTCGTTCACGGGTTCGGCCACGGGTTCTTCGGCCACGGGGGTAAGCTCTGCCGTTTCGGTGTCGGAGGCTTTCGGTGCCGGATTCTCTTCGGGTTTTTCTTCCGGGATGGCGGCCGGTTCGGGTTCGGGCTGTGGTTTCACGGCCGGTGCGGTATTCTCGGGAACGGCGATCCGCACGATCACGAAGTTGCCGCCCGAGGTGTGGTTGCGGGTTGTGAAGCAACTTTCGGAGAGTCCCTGTTGGAGGATCATCTCGGTTTTCACGCGGTTGGAGCGGATTTTTGCCACGGCGAGGTTCTCGGCCGGCGAGGGTTGCGAGTCGCAGTATCCGTCGACCCGTACAGGGGTTTCGCCGTCGAGGATGGACTGTTTGTGTTGGCCCACACATTCGAGCAGTTGGTCGAGCGTTTCGCCGTTGCCGTTCCAGGGGATGTAGAACATGTCGTCGGCCGGCACGAAGCGGAATTCATACTCCGAAGTTTTTGATTCGGGGGCCTGTTGGCCGAAAGTAGGGCTTGCAAAGAGACCCAGAGAGAGGAGGAAAGGTAAAATTTTATTCATAAAAAATGAGAAAAAAAGTTTGGGTTTTTGGGTTATCGAGCGTGATTGGTTCGGTCGGCGGATTCGGCGGATTGGGGAATTTGCGGATCGATGCGGCGGTCCCTGTTTTTCGGGATTCGGCGATGGCGGCCAATGCTGAAACTTCGTTTTGCCGGATTGCGGAAAGGCGCCTCTGAACCGGAAGGAACGAGTATTTCGGCATTCCGAAGGGCAAGGTCTGGAACCGGAATTCCGATGGTTTCTGGACGATGTACTATATACGGAAAAATATATACCATATATAAAAATAACCAAAGGAGTGAAAAAAACAAAAAATCGTCTCTTTTTTTGTCGATATGTTGCTGTTTTTGCGACATTCGGAACAATCAATCCGTCCGGAGAGCGGGATTTCGTGTTGAGTCTGTCCGCTGGTTTCGGGGGCGGGGGCTGCCGGCGGTTCCCTGCCGGGCCGGAAGTCCCGGCAGGCACTCCGGACCGCGGTTGCATGCCGAAGTCCAAAATCAAATTGCACGCGAACGTCCGACAATACATCCTTCGGAAGAGCCGAGTGTCGGAAAGCCTTTCCGGATCGGGCGGATGCGCCAACCTGCGAAAGCCGGAGCGTTGCGAAGATAACGCTCTTTTTCCTAATGCTTTATGTTCAGGAATAAAATGACAAGGATCGTCAGATAATCTTTCAGAGAGAGCCGTAACGTATTCAGAGCCTTGCGCAATTCGTTGTCGACCCGTGTTGTCGTGATTCCGTTTCTGTCCGCTATCTCCTTGTAGCTCATTCCCTCGAACTTGTTTGCCGTCAGAATCTGACGCCGCAGTTCGGGCATCCGGGCGATTTGTTTGCGGCATATCGCCATGATCTCCTCACAGAACAGTTCGTTCGGATTGCAGCATTCGATGGTGCGCGTATAGTAGTCCATAACGCACCGCTCCTTCATCAGAATCTTATCGTAAACTGCTTTTTTAAGCTCCTTGTTCCGTCGATATTTCAGGCACTCGTTTTTGACCGACTGGTATAAATATGATTCGAAGGTTTTTATTTCGATATACTCCCGATGGTGCCACGCAGCGGTAAAACATTCGTTCACGGCGTCTTGCGCTGCATCTTTGTCGCGCAGGTAAGAGTATGCGATCCGACACAATTTCTGTTCATACCGATGAAAAGATTGTTCGAATGATTCTTGCGTCAATTTCTCTGATACAATTTCCTGCATACCACTCCTTCTGCTTGCAAAGCAAAGATAGAAAAAAATTCTTAAAAAACGATCAGACGAGGCTTTTGTGTATCGGAGTAATAATCAGCATGTTGTAAAATTAAGAAAAATGCATAATTTAATAAAAATATTTATTTGCACGAAGGGGTACGAATTTGCCCTGCTCGTGGATATATAATATAGAAGGGGGAGGGAAACGAATCACGACCTCGAAAAGGGAATATGCAAAATAACAGTACTATGAATAAGATCGAAATATCCGATACGCTGCTTTTCAAGTTTTTCCTCGGCGAGACCACGAACGACGAGACCGACCGGATTGCTGCCTGGCTGGATGCCAATCCCGAAGAGCACCAAAAATACATGAATGAAGTTCATGAAAAGTTCATCATAAGTATTATGACTGAACCGGACTCCGTTCCCGAAGCCGATACGAACTTATGGTACCGCATCACACATTCAAGACCGGTTCGTCAAACCATGGGAATTGCGGCTTCCTTGCTTCTGGTTATCGGAGGGAGTTATCTGTTTTTCTCCTCTGAAATGGATCGGTTGGCGGGTACCCGGACATCCATTGAGGCCCCGGCCGGGCAGCATATCAATATCGCTCTGGGCGACGGCACCACCGTCAAACTCAATTCGAAGAGCCGGATCACCTATCCGGCGCTCTTCACCGGAAAGGAGCGTCGCGTGCGTCTCGAAGGCGAGGCGATGTTCGAGGTTGCGCACGATGCGTCGCAACCATTCGTTGTCGAGACCTACGCCTGCGATGTCGAGGTCTGCGGCACGCGGTTCAACGTGACCGCCGACAAGGATGTGCAGGAATTTTCAGCGGCGTTGTTCGAGGGCAGCGTCGCTGTTCGGAACAAAATGAACGACGAGGAAATTCTGATGGAGCCCAACACCATCGTCCATCTGAAAAACGGCCATCTTCATTTGAGCGATCTGGAAAACCAGGACAATTATCTGTGGACGGACGGCATCATCTCGTTCAGCGGCGACGATTTCGGGCAGATCATCAATAAATTAAGGAAATATTTCGGCGTCAGCATCGAGATCCAACGAGAGGAACTGCCCGAGATCAAATACAAGCGGTTGAAGGTCCGCACCTCGGAGGGTGTCGACCACATCCTGCGCATCCTGCAACGCTCGTCGGATTTCACTTATGAGTACAACGAACTCGATAATAAAATCATCATCCGATAGAACAGTGTAATTATTCATTTATGTCAAACCCCAAAACAGAATAGCCTATGGATTTGAAATAGAAGCGATTACCGTCTGTTTTTGATTGACATGAAAAAAGCCTGCAGGTGTTGCCTCACCCGCAGGCCGCAGTTCAATCAAAAATACTAACCGATTTTTACTTGAACCTTAACTCACAAATGTATGAATAAAAAGATTATTCAGCAAATCCGTCTGTCTATTCTTTTGTTCGTTCCTGCTTTGCTGTTCCCTGCATCCGTCATCCATGCACAGAATGTGCGGGTTACAATCCGGGAAAACAAGGTCAAAATGGAACAGGTCATCAGTGCAATCGAAGGGCAGACCCGTTATCTTTTTGGTATTGACGACAGTGTAGACACCGATCTTTTGGTCACCGTTCATGTCGAAAACGAACCCCTGAAAAAAGCCCTTGACGAGATGGTCCGCGGTACGGACATCGCCTATTCTGTCGAAGGGGGCAATATCCTTCTTTTCCGCAATACTGCGCAGTCCGGGCGCGCCGTAAGGGTCTCCGGTCAGGTGCTGGATTCCAAAGGACAGCCTGTTGTCGGCGCTTCGGTCATCGTGCGCGGCACGACGGTCGGAGTTTCGACCGACGCCGAGGGGCGCTTCTCGCTGGAAGTTCCTGCTCCGGCCGCGTCGCAGGTTCTCGAAATCAGCTACCTGGGTTATGAGACGGCTACGGTAGCCGTAGGCGCCCGGACGGATTTCAGCGTGACGCTCCGCGAGTCCACGTCGGAGATCGAGTCGGTCGTGGTGACGGCCCTGGGCATCAAGCGCGAGGAGAAGGCCCTCTCGTACAACGTCCAGCAGGTCGGCGCCGAGGATCTGACGACGGTCAAGGACGCCAACTTCATGAATTCGCTGGCGGGCAAGGTGGCCGGCGTGACGATCAACACCTCGTCGTCGGGCGTCGGCGGCGCCACGAAGGTCGTGCTGCGCGGCAACAAATCGATCTCGCAGTCGTCGAATGCGCTGTATGTGATCGACGGTATCCCGATGTACAACTTCGGCGGGGGCGGCGGCACGGAGTTCGATTCGCGCGGCGCGACGGAGTCGATTGCCGACATCAACCCGGAGGACATCGAGTCAATGTCGGTGCTGACGGGTGCCGCAGCCGCGGCCCTTTACGGTTCGGAGGCTGCAAACGGCGCCGTGATGATCACGACGAAAAAGGGGCAGGCCGGGGCCTTGAAGGTGACGCTTTCGAGCAACACGGAGTTCCTCGATCCCTTCGTGCTGCCGGAGTTCCAGAACCGCTACGGCACGGGGCTGAACGGTGTGAGCAGCGGCTCGAAGATATACAGCTGGGGCGAGCGGCTGAATCCCGCTTCAAGTTACGGCTATACTCCGAATGACTTTTTCGAGACGGGCCACGTCTATACGAACTCCGTGACGGTCTCGGGCGGCACGGACCGCAACCAGACCTACTTTTCGGCCGCGTCGGTCAATTCGGACGGCATCATCCCGAACAACGAGTACGACCGTTACAACTTCACCTTCCGGAATACCTCCTATTTTTTGAAGGACAAGCTGCGTCTGGATGCTTCGGCGAGCTACATCTACCAGCAGGATCAGAACATGACCAACCAGGGTGTCTATTCAAACCCTTTGGTTCCGGCCTACCTCTTCCCGCGGGGCGAGAACTTCGACCTCTACCGGCGTTTCGAACGTTACAACGAGGGTACGAAGCTCATGGAGCAGTTCTGGTCGGCGGATATGGAGGGCGGCGATTTGCGGATGCAGAACCCCTACTGGATCGCCTACCGCAACCTCCGCAATACGGACAAGAAGCGCTACATGCTGTCGTTCTCGGCCTCGTATGATATTCTGCCGTGGCTGAACGTCACGGGACGTGTGCGGATTGACAACGCCAACACGCTCTACACCCAGAAACTCTACGCCTCGTCGAACACGACGATCACCGACGGCGGCAAGAACGGCCACTACACCGAAGCCCGCGGCTACAACACGCAGACCTACGGAGACCTGATGGTCAACATCGACAAGACGTTCGGCGACGACTGGTCGTTGCAGGCCAACGTCGGTGCCTCGGTCAACAACGTCAAGAGCGACGAACTTTCGTACCGGGGCCCGATTCAGGAGAACGGCCTTCCGAACGTCTTCAACGTCTTCGACCTGGACGATACGAAGAAACGCGCCGAGAAGACCGGCTGGCACGACCAGACGCAGTCCGTGTTTGCCTCGGTGGAGGTCGGTTGGAAGCAGATGCTTTACCTGACCGTTACGGGCCGCAACGACTGGGCCTCGCAGATTGCCGGATCGTCCGAATCCTCGTTTTTCTATCCGTCGGTGGGCCTTTCGTGGGTACCCACCTCGCTCTGGGACATGGGCAATGCGCTGACCTACCTGAAACTCCGCGGCTCGATCGCCTCGGTGGGTACACCGTTCCCGCGCTATCTGACGATCCCGACCTACGAATACGATGCTACGAACCGCGTCTGGAAGGACAAGACGCACTATCCGATCGGGGATCTGAAACCCGAGCGGACGATCACCTACGAGGTGGGTCTGGACGCGCGCCTGTGGAAACATGTCAACCTTTCGGTTTCGTGGTACCAGGCCGACACGAAGAACCAGACCTTCGACCCCTCGCTGCCACCGTCGTCCTCCTACACGACGATCTACTTGCAGACGGGACATGTCCGCAACACGGGCGTCGAGCTCGCGGCGGGGTATGACAACCGCTGGGGCGATTTCCGCTGGGGGACGAACTTCACCTTCTCGTGGAACCGCAACGAGATCATCGAGCTGGCGGCCAACGCCATGAATCCGGTGACGGGCGAGCCGTTGAATCTCGAAAAACTCGACATCAAGGGACTGGGCAAGGCGAAGTACATCTTGAAGGAGGGCGGCACGCTGAACGACCTCTATACGACCTCGAGCCTGCGCTTCAACGACAACGGCTACGTCGAGGTGGATAAGAGCGGTAACCTGCTCATCACCGACGAGGGCGAGGACATCTACCTCGGGTCGGTGGTTCCGGACTACAACCTCGCGTGGCGCAACGACTTTTCGTGGAAAGGCATCAATCTCGGCGTGCTCTTCACGGGCAGCATCGGCGGCATCTGCTACTCCGCGACGCAGGCCAACCTCGACCTGTACGGCGTTTCGGAGGCTTCGGCCGCGGCGCGCGATGCGGGCGGCGTGTGGATCAACGGCCGCGAGCTGGTCGATGCGCAGAAGTGGTATCAGGCCATCGGTTCGCAGTCGGGTCTGCCGCAGTATTACACCTATTCGGCGACGAACTTCCGCTTGCAGGAGCTCTCGCTGGGCTATACGCTCCCTTCGAAGTGGTTCCGCGACAAGATGCGGATGACCGTCTCGTTCGTCGGGCGCAACTTGTGGATGATCTACTGCAAGGCGCCGTTCGATCCTGCGGCCGTGGCGTCGACGGGTCTGAACTATCAGGGCATCGACTATTTCATGATGCCGTCGCTGCGGAGCCTGGGCTTCAACGTCAAATTCCAATTCTAAATGAACAGCAAGACCATGAAAACAAGAAAAGATAAGGTGCAGCGGCTGCTGCTTGCGGTCGTGCTGCTCGGGCTGGGGGCCTGCACGGGGGATTTCGAGGATTACAACCGCAATCCCAACCAGGTGACCGAGGACCAGATGGAGGCCCTGAACTACAAGACGGGAACGAAGGTCAAAACCTTGCAGGGTCTCGTGATCCCGGTTCAGGAGCACATGTACCAGTTCAACGAATCGCTCTCGGGAGGTCCCTTCGCGGGCTATATCGGCGCCACGGTGGACTCCTGGCAGACGAAGTTCGAGACCTTCAACCCTTCGGCCGACTGGCGGAAGTGGCCCTTTGCGAACGTCATCACCGAGACCTACACCCCCTATAAGGGCATCATCGGCGGCACGGACGACGAGGTGGCCATTGCCTTTGCGCGGCTGCTGCGCGTGGCGATCATGCAGCGCGTGACGGACTCCTACGGTCCGATCCCGTACTCGAAACTCGAAGACAACGAATCGGTCTACGTCGAATACGACTCGCAGGAGACGGTCTATACGAAGATGTTCGAGGAGCTGGATGAGGCTATTGAGACGCTGGGCCGCAACACGACGCTCTCTTCGGATGCGTGGAGCCGCTACGACGGGGTCTACTACGGCAATATCGCAAAATGGTTGAAGTATGCCAACTCGCTGAAACTCCGCGTGGCGATGCGCCTCACGGAGGTGAAGCCCGAACTGGCGCAGGCGAAGGCTTCGGAGGCGATTGCCGGGGGCGTCATCACGTCGAATGCCGACAACGCGGCGATGCACGCCGCGGAGAACCGCATGACGCTGATCTACAACGACTGGGGCGACCACCGCGTGGGAGCGGACATCCTCTGCTACATGACCGGCTACAACGACCCGCGCACGGAGAAGATGTTCCTGCCGAACGACGTGGGCGACTTTGTCGGCATCCGCATCGGGATCGACGTGGCGGGCAAGTCGACGGCTATGTCGAAGTATTCGAACCTGATCGTCGAGTCGACAACCCCCTACCTGTGGTTCAACGCCGCGGAGGCTGCGTTCCTGCGTGCCGAATACGAGCTGCGCTGGGGTTCGGAGGAGACGGCGCAGTCGCTCTACGAGGATGCCATCCGCCTCTCGTTCGAGGAGCGGGGCGCCAGCGGCGCCGACGCCTACATCGCCGATGCCACGAGCCGCCCGGCGGCCTATACCGACCCGCTGGGCTCGTACAGCGCCGCGGCGCAAAGTACCATTACGATTGCCTGGGCTTCGGGTGCCGAGCATTTCGAGGAAAATCTCGAGCGGATCATCACCCAGAAGTGGATCGCCATCTTCCCGTTAGGCGTGGAGGCGTGGTCCGAGTACCGGCGCACGGGCTATCCGCGGCTGCTGCCGGTGGTGGCCGACAAGTCGGGCGGCGGGGTCGACGTGGCGCAGGGCGCGCGGCGGCTTCCCTACCCGGTGGAAGAATACCAGCAGAACAACACGAACCTGCAAGCCGCGATCCAGACGCTCAACGCCGAGCAGAAGAACGGCAACCGCACGGGCGACCAGATGGGTACGCGCGTATGGTGGGACTGCAAACCCTATAACAACTGACCGATATGAAACAGACAAGCATATACCGACTGATCCTTCCGGTCGTTGTGTTGCTGCTCGGGGCCTCGTGCAGCGACTGGACCGAGACGGAGAACATCGAGAACACGGTTCTCAAACCGTGGGAGCAGGACCCGGCGCTGTGGGCCGACTACATGGCGGCGCTGCGGACCTACAAGGCTTCGGAACACTACCTTTCGTATGCCCGGCTCCACAATTCGCCCTCGCCGGCCGCGAGTGAGCAGGACTTCATGCGCTGCCTGCCCGATTCGCTCGACATCGTGACGCTGACCAATGCCGACAACTTCTCGGCGTATGACGCCGAGGACTTGGCTGCGATGCACGAAAAGGGCACGAAAGTCCTCTACCAGGTGGACTACGCCGCACGGAAAGCGGAGTTTTCGGGAGAGGCTGCCCTCAAAGCCTACCTCGACGGCGTAATCGCCGCGGTAGCTGCCAACGGCCTGGACGGCTACTCGTTCACCGCCGACCCGCTGGACGCCGCCGCTACGGCTACGATCGTTGCGACGCTCTCGGCAGCCCGGAGCGATGGTCAGCTTCTCGTTTTCGAGGGCAACCCGTTGTCGGTGGCCGAAGCCGACCGTGCTAAACTCGACTTCGTGGTCCTCGACACCGAAAAGGCCGAAAATACCACCGAGGTGCAGCTGCTGGTCCTCAATGCCACGGGCTATGCGGGCATCGCCCCGGAAAAACTGCTTTTGGCTGCGGAGATCGACGCCCCGCTGCAGGACGAGGACCGCACGGAGTATGCCGCTGTGGAACTGATGGCGCGCTGCGTGGTGGAGTACGGCCCGCTGGCAGGCTTTGCAGCCTATAACATCGCCGGGGACTACTACCATGCCGAGATGAACTACCAGACCATCCGCACGGCGATTCAGACGTTGAACCCTTCCAAATAAGAGAGCCATGAAACGATACCTCATAACACTTTTCGCGCTGCTTGCTACGCTGACGGGCTGCGAGCGGTTCGATGCCGACGACCGCAAGTTCGACAATGTGGTCTACCTCGATGTCTCGCAGACAAGCCCCGTGCAGTTGGCGACGTTCAGCAACAACCGCGCGACCTATGACTGCACGTTGCAGGCGGCACTGACCTATCCCGCCGGACAGGACGTGCAGGTTTCGCTCGAGGTCGACCCGTCGCTCGTCGGGACGTACAACGCCCGCTACGGCACGCAGTGGCCGATGCTTGACGCGAAATACTACACGCTTTCGTCCGAAACCGCGACCATTCCCGCGGGACGTACCGCCTCGGACGTCGTAACCCTGCAGCTCAAGGAGCTCATGGGCGAGGGCGAGGAGCAGACCGGGGCCCTGCCTTTGGACGAGACCTATCTTGTCCCGGTGCGCATCAGCGGGGCGTCGATGGAGATCCTCGGGGGTTCGGACGTGGCCTACTACGTCGTCAAACGCTCCTCGGCAATCACCGTGGCCGCACAGCTCGGCGAGGGCAACTGGATCAACTTCCCGACCCTCGACAAGTACGGTGAGAACAGCAAGGCGTGGAACGGTCTTACGGCCATAACCTACGAGGCGCTGATTTATATCGACCAGTTCGCAAACTCGATCGTTAACGCCAGCGGCAATACCAGCACCGTGAACATCTCTTCGGTGATGGGTGTCGAGCAGTACCTGCTGCTGCGTATCGGCGACACGAACTTCGAGCGCCAGCAGCTGCAGTTCGACGGTTCGGGTAGCGGCTCACAGTTCGGCAAGATTCCGGGCAAGGACGCCTCGAAGAACCTCGAAGCGGGACGGTGGTACCATGTGGCCTGCACCTACGACCAGGCGACGCAGACCGTGCGCGTCTATGTCGACGGCAAGATCCAGAGCGAGGAGACCGGCGTGGGCATCACCGCTCCGAGCAAGAAGAACCAGATCAATCTGGCTATGCGGGCCTTGTATGACCTGTGGAACTCGGCCTCGGAAGCTGATAAACCGCAATACGAAACCGACGACACGGGCTACAACAAGCTGGGCGACGCCTACCAGTTCTTCATTGGTAAATCCTACGACGACTACCGTCCGCTGAACGGCAAGATTGCCGAGGCGCGCGTGTGGTCCGTGGCCCGCACGCCCGAACAGATCTGGGAAAACATGTACGAAATCACCGATCCCGAGAGCGACCCGACCCTGCTGGGCTACTGGAAGTTCAACGAGGGCAGCGGCAACACCGTCAAGGACTACTCGATGTACGGCAACGACGGCGTGGCCGAGATCGACATCGTTTGGCCTTCGGGCATTGAAATTCCGAAAATCAACGAAACGGAGGAGTAAACCATGAAAACGAAAATCAAAAAGTTCAGAACGATAGGAACGATGCTTCTTGCGGCGACCGTTCTTGCAGGCTTCACAGCCTGCAAGACGGACACCGTGGAGCAGTTGGGCGGCAAGTTACCCGATAAAGAAGGAATTGAGAATGTATACGGCATATTGCGTTGTAGCAACAGTTGTGAGAATATCGTAGATATGATCTTAACTGAAGGCAACGGCTTCTTGGTTAACGGCGTCTATTTCGAACAGACAAAACCGGTATCTGAAAACGTGTCCATCCAACTGCAAATAGACGAATCCGTTATTGAGGCTTATAATACTTTAACCGGCGAAGAACGCACCCTCCTTCCTGAATCGAACTATGAATTCATGGAAGGCAATACGCTCGAAATATCTGCCAACGGGAAGCAGTCTGCTTTGAAACAGATTAAATTTTTGGCCGAAGGACTTGCTGCCGGCAAATATGTGTTGCCTGTTTCAATCGGAGAACAAGGGAATGCATTGAGAGACAATGTCATATATTTCAATATTACCATCCGCGAACCGTTTGTTGGCGAAAATCCATTGGATCAAGAGGAATTCTATCCCGAAGAAGGAGAAAATGGAGCAAAAGAACCTATATTCATGGTATTTTATGTCAACACGAAAGATTATGATCCGCGATTGGTTACAGACTTCTATATACGCAAAAAACAACGTAGACCACCTGTTGAGTTATGGACCCGTGCAGTAGGCAATATTGTCAACCTGCGGACGGTCACCTTGAAATATGACGAGGCAAGCGGCCGCGCCCTGCTCGATTTAGGATCGGATATGACGCATGTATTGAGCCATGCCTCTACTTACATTTGGCCCATTCAGGAAACGGAACGCAAAGTGTGCCTCAGCCTGGAAGGTGGTGGGACTGGCCTCGGATTCTGTAATCTTACAGACGAACAAATTGCTGATTTCGTGGCACAAGTCAAGACCGTTGTCGAGACCTACAACCTCGATGGCATTAACCTTTGGGATCGCAATTCGGGGTATGGCAAGGAGGGAATGCCGGAAATGAATACCACTTCCTATCCGAAACTGATCAAGGCAATGCGCGAAGCCCTTGGGACAAACAAACTGCTGACTGTTACCGACCACGAAGAGCCGACCGAATATTTTTGGGATACGGAGGCAACTGGCGGTATTGAAGTCGGGCAATATTTGGACTATGCCTGGTCGGGATATAACAACGGAAATGAAGTTACACAAATTTGCGACCCATGGCATCCAGATGACGTGGAGGTTTCCAAATATACCCACAAACCTTTTGCCGGTTTGGATCCTGCAAAATATGGATGTATCAATGCTCCGTGGTATAAAGGTACTGATCCTACATCAATTAGAGATACGAAAAATGTTTATCGCTGGCGAGCAGCAGGAAACAAACAAAGTCAGATTCTGGTTTTCCAGGATTTAATGACCAGACTCCAGAATGAATATGAATCTACGGGGCAATCATATGGAGGAATTTGTTTAAATTTTGCTGATGATGGAAGAAATGGTACGGGATTAACAAGTTATTATAATAATTATACAAATGATACAACAAATTTAGCTCTCCTTCCTGATGGGACAGGAGGATATGGGAAATGGCTAAAGGATTGGTAGGGGTTAGTTTTTTTTAAGTAGGGAAGCATCCGGTTTGGGGTTTTAACCCCGGCCGGATGCTGTTTTTGTTTTTTCTGAATTTTTCATTCTCGATTTTTGATTTTTTGTTTTTGACCGCCAAACACAAAAATCCCTGCAAAGACCGTTTGCAGGGATTCGTTAGCAGGGATTCTGGAGGCTCGCTTCCACCCCCCCCCTCCTTGCGGAGAGAACGAGATTCGAACTCGTGGTACGGGTTACCCCGTACGTCGGTTTAGCAAACCGGTGGTTTCAGCCACTCACCCATCTCTCCGGGCACGCTCACGGACGATTCCGTCCGAAAGGGTGTGCAAATATAGAATCTTTTTGGGTAAATACAAAAAAATGCGGTCGAAAATTCCTATTTTTGCATGAAAAGACGCTTCCCATGCCGATCCGATTGCCGATAGGGGCTGCGCTGCGAATCTGTTGTGCGGCCTGTTGCCTGACCCTTTTCCCGAACACCGTGCGGGCCGATTCCGATCCGGCCCTCCCGGCTGCCCCGACTGCCACACTTGCCCTAACCGGCTCAACCATCCCGGCCGCCGTGCCTGCCCCGACCATCCCGGCCGCCGTGCCTGCCCCGGCCGTCCCGACAGCCGCAACCGTCCCGGCCGATCCGACCGCTCCGCAGCCGCTCACCCTTTTTTTGCGGCAGACGGAGCAGCGCTTCGGCGTGCGGATTGCCTGCAAACGCTTCGATCCCGACACGGTGCGGATCCGCTTCGGCGCCTTCCGCATCCGCTCCTATTCGCTCGACGAGACGCTCGACAACCTGCTCCGGCCCGCCGATCTGGTGTGGAGCCGCAGAAACGACCCCGACGGCCGGCCCCGGATCACCGTCCGGCCCTACGAATACCACCGACGCACACCCGCTGACGGGGAAAAACTGCTGCGGTGGCTTGCGTCGCTCGCGCCCGACAGCGCCTCGTGGGAGCACCGCCGCACCATGCTCCTCGCCGAAGCCCGTGCGGCGCTGGATCTCGGACCCTTCCTGCGGGGGCTTGCGGCCGATCCCGACGTGCGGCTGGGGCGCGCGGTGCGCCGCGACGGCTACACGACCCAAAACTACGCCCTCGAAACCCTGCCGGGTCTCTACGTCTGCGGCACGATCTACGCCCCGCTCACGAAGGGCCCGCATCCGCTGATCGTCTCGCCCGCAGGACACTGGGAGGGCGGCCGCTATCGCCCGGACCAGCAGCTGCGCATGGCGACCTTTGCGCGCATGGGGGCCGTGGCTGTCGATATGGATATCTTCGGCTGGGGCGATTCGGAGCGGCAGGTGGGACGCGACGCCCACACGCAACGCTATTCGATGCAGATCCAGACGCTGTGGTCGAAGGCCGTGACGGACTGGGTGCTGGCCGCACGGCGCGACATCGACACGGCGCGCCTGGCCGCGACGGGCGGCTCGGGCGGCGCGACGCACGCGCTGCTGCTGGCGCTGGTCGACGGACGTTTTGCGGCGCTGGCGCCGGTCGTGCACCTCGTGTCGCACTTCGACGGAGGCTGCCCGTGCGAGAGCGGCCGTCCGGTGACGCTGGCCGGCGGCGGGAGCTGCATGCCCGAACTGCTGGCGGCGGTGATGGCTCCGCGCCCGACGCTGGTTGTGAGCGACGGCGGAGACTGGACCGCGACCTGCCCGACGCTGGAATACCCCTTCCTGCAACGCATCTGGGGCTTCTACGGGGCAGCGGATGCGGTGCGCAACGCCCACTTCGCCGACGAACGCCACGACTACGGTGCGAACAAACGCCGGGCTGTCTACGCCTTTTTTGCCGAAACGCTGGGCCTCGACCCCGCGCAGGCGGACGAAAGCCGCGTGGAACTGCTTCCCGAATCGGCGCTGCGGAGTTTCGGCGACGAACTCCCGGAGCGTGCGCTGCGAAGCCGGGACGAACTGGAACGGATGCTCGAAAAACTCGAATGATATGAAACGCTTTTCCCTGCTTTTGCTGCTTTTGTGCCTGACGGTCGGCGATCTGGCCGCCCGGAGCCTGAAAACCCGCTACCGGGTGACGACGGACGGCGACCGCCGTGCCTGCCCGGTCGTGTTGCGCGACGTCCCGGCATGGGCCCAAAGCGTCCGTGTGCTGGTGGACGGCGCCGAGATCCCGTCGCAACTGGACCGTTCGCTGGGCGAGGCGGTCTTCGTGGCGGATATCCCCCGCAGCCGGGATTTCGTGGTGTTCTACTCGTCGGAATCGGCGGCGACGCGCTTCCCGAACCGCGTGCACGCGCAGATGTGGCTGAAAAACCCGGACAAGACGCTGCGGGCGGCGGATACGCTCTTCTCGACGAAGGATGACATGTACCGGAAGCTGCACCACCACGGCCCGGCCTTCGAGTCGGAGTATGCCGCCTACCGGATCTACTTCGACAAGAAGCAGACGATCGACACCTACGGCAAGAAACTCCCGCGGCTGGAACTCGCCGAGACGATGTGGTACCCCACGGACGAACAGCTGGCGGCCGATTATGGCTACGACAACCTGCGGGTTTTCGGATCGGTCGGGGTCGGGGCGCTCAAAGGCTGGGACGCCGAAGCGCGGAAGATGACCCACATCACGGATTTCGCCCGCCGGGAGGCGCGGATTCTGGCGCGGGGACCGGTGCGCACGGTGGTCGAGATGCGGGTCGAGGGTTGGCGCTACTGTGGACGGGAGATCACGCTGACGTCGCGCTACATTCTCTATGCGGGCCACAGCGACGTGCGGGTCGAGAACCGCATCGAGGGGGACTTTTCGGGTCTGCTCTTCACGACGGGCGTGATGAAGATGGCCGGGAACGAGGTGTGCCGCACGCAGACCGCGATTGCGGCCGTGGGGTGCGACTTCCCGGAGAACGACACGCTGAAATGGGAGCGCGAACGGGTCGGTCTTGCCATTGCCGTTCCGGAGGCGCGGATCGTCTCGCGCATCGACGACCGGACGAGCTACCTCTTCCAGCTGACGCCCGATGCCGGGGGGCGCATCGACTATGTGTTCGACATGTGGTGGCGGCGGAGTTCGTGGCTGTCGGAGATCCCCGACGCGGGGTTCCCCGCGCGGATGCTGGAACGCCTCGGCGGGGAGCTTCCGGAGCCGGAAGTGCGCCGTTTGAAACAGAATTGACGAAAAATACATCGTTTGCGACAAAAAATCCCGGTCGGAACGGAGGAGCCGACGTACTTTTGTATACCTGAAACTGCGAAATTTTACGGATACGAAATGAAACGATCCCTTCTCATGAACCTGACACGTGCGACGGCCTGTGCGGCGGTTCTGTTGCTGATTGTCTCCTGCTGCCGCACGCGGACTCCGAATGCCGGCGACGGCGATTATCCCTCGTGGATGCCGGCGGTCGGTGATCCGGCGATCCCGGCCCGCACGGTGTGCGTGACGGATTTCGGGGGTGTGGGCGACGGACTCACGCTCAATACGGAGGCTTTCCGGTTGGCGATCGCCGCGCTCTCGGAGCAGGGCGGAGGCCGGGTCACGGTGCCGGCGGGCGTGTGGTATACGGGCCCCGTCGTGCTGACGGACAACATCGAACTGCATCTCGAACGGAATGCGCTGCTGCTGTTCAGCGACGACAAGTCGCTCTATCCGCTCGTGGAGACCACCTTCGAGGGTTTGGAGACCTGGCGGTGCCAGTCGCCGATCTCGGCGACCGGTGCGCGGAACGTGGCCATCACGGGCGAAGGGGTGATCGACGGCAACGGCGACGCCTGGCGGGCGGTGAAGAGCGACAAGCTCACCGCGCGCGAGTGGGCGGCGAAGGTGAAGAGCGGGGGCGTGCTGTCCGACGACGGCCGGACGTGGTATCCGTCGGAGAGCTACAAGTTCGGTGCGACGTCGGGCGCCGACCAGAACGTCTCGACGTGGGCGGAGACGCGCGAAGACTTCGAGCGCATGCGGGATTTCCTGCGCCCGGTGATGGTTGCGATCCATCACTGCGAGAACGTGCTGCTCGAAGGGGTCACGTTCCAGAACTCGCCCTGCTGGAACCTCCACCCGGCAATGTGCACGAATCTGATCGTGCGTGACATCACGGTGCGCTGCCCGGACTATGCGCAGAACGGCGACGGCATCGACATCGAGTCGTGCCGGAACGTGGTGCTGACGGGCTCGCGCTTCGACGTGGGTGACGACGGCATCTGCATCAAGAGCGGCAAGGACCAGGCGGGTCGTGACCGCGGCATTCCGTGCGAGAATATCTATGTGAACAATTGCGTGGTCTTCCACGGCCACGGCGGTTTTGTCGTCGGGAGCGAAATGTCGGGCGGCGTGCGGAACGTGCTGGTTTCCGACTGCCTCTTCTCGGGTACGGACGTGGGTCTGCGCTTCAAGTCGACGCGGGGCCGCGGGGGCGTGGTCGAGAACATCCGGATCGAGAACATCACCATGAACAACATCATGCAGGAACCGCTGCTCTTCGACCTGTTCTACGGCGGGAAGTCGGCCTCGGAGGCGTATGCCGACGGGACGTCGGCCGCCGCATCGACCGACCTGCCGGCCCTGCCGGTGGACGAGACGACGCCGGCCTTCCGCGACATCCACATCCGGGATGTCCGGTGCCGCGGGGCGCGGCGTGCGATGTTCTTCAACGGACTTCCGGAGATGAACGTCGAGCGGGTCACCGTCGAGAACACCTCGATCCGCGCGCAGACGGGCGCCCGGATCAACGAGTCGGCGGACGTCGTGCTCCGCAACGTGGAGATCGTCCCGGAGGAGGGCCCGGCGCTGCTGCTCAACAACGTGAAAAACCTCACCGTGGAGTCGTTCTCCTGCCCGGAGGAGCTGCCGTGCGCGCTCTCCGTGACGGGAAGCCGCAACCGGGCCATCGCGGTCCGCACGTCGGAGATCACGACATCCCGGAGCCGTTTTGCGGACGGCGCGGAGCGCAGCGTAACCATCGAATAAAAGAGTAAAAAACAGCATATCCCATGAAGCAAACTTCGAAACGAACCCTTCTTTCCGCGCTGGCGCTCATGGCCTTTTTGAGTTGCAGCAGCGATACGACGTCGGACGATACGCCGGGAACCGGGAATGGCTCCGGAAATGGCGGCACCCCGGATCCGGGTACTCCGGCCGTAGTTGATTTCGGGCTTCCGCTGGCCAACGAGGACGACGGGGTCGTGCGGGCCTTCCCGGGCGCCGAGGGCGGCGGCATGTACACGACGGGCGGCCGTGGCGGCAAGGTCTACCACGTGACCAAACTTACGGACGACAATACGGTGGGGACGCTGCGTCATGCGGTCGAGCAGTCGGGCGCGCGGACGATCGTCTTCGACGTGGCGGGGACCATCGCGTTGAGCAGGGAGTTGGAGATCAAGCAGGGCGACCTGACGATTGCCGGCCAGACGGCTCCGGGCGATGGCATCTGCCTGCGGGACTTCCCCGTCACGATCAAGGCCGACAACGTGATCATCCGCTACCTGCGCTTCCGGCTCGGGGATGCGAACGTGAGCGACGGCGACGATACGATCTGGGGCCGTTACCGGCAGAATATCATCCTCGACCACTGCTCGATGTCGTGGTGCGTCGACGAATGTGCGTCGTTCTATGCGAACCGGAACTTCACGATGCAGTGGTGCCTGCTGGGGGAGAGCCTCCACAATTCGGGCCACTCGAAGGGCTCGCACGGCTACGGCGGCATTTGGGGCGGGGCTCCGGCGTCGTTCCACCACAACATCCTGGCGCACCACGATTCGCGCAACCCGCGTTTCGACGAACCGAACGCCTATGACTTCACGGGACTCAAAAACGGAGTCAGCGCGACGCATACGGGTGCGAGCGGCTTCTCGAACGACGACCGGATGATCGACTTCCGCAACAACGTGGTCTACAACTTCTGCAACTTCCCGGCCTACGGCGGCGAGGGGGCTCACATCAACTTCGTGGGCAACTACTACAAGTGGGGTCCGGCCTCGGTCAACGGCCTCGGGAAGACGATCAGCACGAGCGGCAAGGAGGGAACCGATACGGGCCACCGCCGCGAGTATTTCTACCAGGTGGACTGCGCCTATACGACGGGCGGCGTGACCTACGATGCGGGCCCGACGCAGGTCTACTACCGGGACAATACGCTCGACACGTCGGTGTCGGATGCCTCGAAGGGTGCGGCCGTGACGGCGGACAACTCACTGGGTTTCACGACGAAGAACGCCTCGAAGAGCGGACTGGGCGATGCTGGTTACCCGACGACGCCGTTTGCCATTGCGGCCGACGGACGCAGCTGCCGGGTGACGGAGCATGCGGCCGACAAGGCCCTCGAACTGACGTTGCTCTATGCGGGCGCCTCGTTGAGCCGTGACGCCGTGGACAAACGGCTGGCCGATGACGTGAAGAACGGCAAGGCGAACGTGATGGAGGGCTCGAACGGCAGCAAGAACGGTGTGATCGACCGCCCGTCGGATACGGCGACGGCCTCGCAGGCCTTCGGCGAGGTGGCTTCGGACGGTTATCCGGTGCTGACGGCCACCGACGAGGAGATCGCGCGTGCGAAGGACAGCGACGGCGACGGTATTCCGGACTACTACGAGGAGCTCTTCGGGCTGGACAAGAACAACGCCGCCGACGGCAATGCGAAGACGCTCGATCCGAAGGGACTCTATACGAATCTCGAAGTCTACCTGCACTACCTCGTGCGCGACATCACCGCCGCGCAGGTCGAGGGAGGAACCTATACGGAACTGAAATAACGAACCTTACGGACGATGGCCGCGGACGGGGATACTCTCCGGGGCCGTCGTCCTCCATTTTGACGCATCGCGTGAGATGAAACGGCTTTTTCTATTGGCACTCTGTATGTTGCTGTCGGCTCCGTCGTTCGGCGGCCCGCTGCGGGTCTTCCTGATCGGCGACTCGACGTGTGCGACGAAGGATCTCGCGAAGCAGAATCCCGAACGGGGCTGGGGACAGATGTTCCAGCCGCTGTTCGACGGGTCGGTCACGGTCGAAAACCACGCCGTCAACGGGCGCTCCACGAAGTCGTTCCGCGACGAGGGGCGCTGGGACCCGATTCTCGACCGCCTGCAAGCCGGCGACTGGGTCTTCATCCAGTTCGGCCACAACGACCAGAAGGCGCAGGACTCCACGCGTTATGCGGATCCGGCGCAGTATGCCGAAAATCTGCGGCGCTATGTCCGTGAGACGCGCGCGAAGGGGGCCGTCCCGGTGCTGCTGACGCCGATCGTGCGCCGGCACTTCTCCGGGGAGTCGCTGGATGATACCCACGGCGCCTATCTCGACGCGGTGCGGCGGGTGGCCGCCGGGGAGCAGACACCGCTGATCGACGCCGAACGCCTGACCCGGGCGTGGGTTGCGGGGCTCGGCGACGAGGCTTCGAAGGCCTTCTACATGTGGGTGGAGGAGGGCACCTGCCCGCTCTGCCCCGAGGGGCGGCAGGACAATACCCACCTCAACGTCCGCGGTGCGCGGACCGTCGCGCGGATGATCGCCGCACAACTGCCGCAGGCGGTCCCGGAACTCGGCGAACGGCTCGTGCCGTCGGATTTCACGGTGGCGCGCGACGGTTCGGGGGACTTCTTCACGCTGACGGAGGCCGTTGCCGCCCTCCCCGATTTCGGGCGCGACACGACGCGCATCGTCATCTGCGGGGGCGTCTACCGCGAGAAGATTTCGATTCCGGCGACGAAACGGCTGGTTGCGCTCACGGGCCGCGGCGACGTGACGCTGACGTGGGACGACTACGCCGCGAAGATCGGACCGACGGGACGTCCGCTCGGGACGTCGGGTTCGTCGACCCTCTATTTCGGGGGCGACGGCTGGACCGTGCGCGGCATCACCTTCGAGAACACCGCCGGGCGTGTCGGGCAGGCCGTGGCGGTGCAGTGTCTGGCTACGGAACTCCGCTTCATCGGCTGCCGCTTTCTGGGCAATCAGGACACGCTCTACCTCTACGGCACGGGCAACCGCGACGGCGAGCGTGTCACGGAGAATGCCCGGATCCGCTTCGAGGAGTGCTACATCGAGGGGACGACCGACTTCATCTTCGGGTCGGCGGCGGCGCTGTTCCGGCGCTGCGAGATCCGCTCGAAGGCTGATTCCTACGTTACGGCAGCCTCGACCTGCCGCGGGCAGCGTTGCGGGCTGATCTTCGTGGAGTGCCGCCTGACGGCCGACGAGGGGGTGACGGCCTGCTGGCTGGGGCGTCCGTGGCGGGACTATGCGCAGACGCTCTTCCTGCGCTGCCACCTGGGAGCCCACATCCGCCCCGAGGGGTGGCACGACTGGAACAAACCCCGGACGCACCGCACGGCGTTCTACGCCGAATGCGCCTCGGAAGGCCCCGGGGCTGCCGGACGCCGCGTGCCGTGGGCCCGCCGGATTGAGGAACGCCGGGCACTCCGGATTGTCGCCGCTTTCGATCGCTGAACGAAAAATTTTCGTATATTTACAAGATACGGGAGACACCTCCCGAAAAAATGCCGGAACGGCGGGGTAGTGACCTTCTCCTGCCGCCCGTTTGAACCAGAGACTCCCCGGAGCGGGTGCTGCCCGTCCGGATCCGTAAACCGCCGACCATGAAACGACCGTTGCTGACCCTGCTGCTGACCTTCGCCGCGCTGCTTCCGCCCCTCTTTGCGGCGACGCCTCCGCAGTGCCTCTTCCGAACCTATTCCACGCTCGACGGCATGACCCATGACCGCATCGCGGACATCTACACCGATTCGCGGGGCTTCGTGTGGGTCTGCACGTGGTACGGCGTGAGCCGCTTCGACGGCTATACGTTCAAGAATTTCAGCACCGCGCCGGGTGACTTCTCGCCCCTGGCCCACCACCGGTTCATCTCCGTGAGCGAGGATGCGAACGGCCACCTCTGGTTCACGACCTACAACCTCCACGTCTACCGCCTGAACCGCTATACGGAGCGCTTCGAGGATGTGGTCTCGCTGCTCGACGGCGTCGATTCGCAACACTACCGCACGCTCTTCATCCGGCACGACCGCCGCGGCGGAACGTGGGTCGCCATCGCCGGGGCCGGGGTGGTCCGCTTCGAGGATGCGGCCGACGAATCGCCGGTCCGCGTCTCGGGGTTCCACTCCTTCGAGGAGCTGGGCGGCGACGTGACGGCAATGTATGTCGACCGCAACGACGGGGCCTGGTTCGCCGCGTCGGAGGGGCGGTTGAGCCGTGCCGCCGCCGGAGCGGAGGCCCTCCATGCGGTCTGCGAGTCGGAGGCTCCCGGCATCGACTTCGCCGCCGATTCGGCGCATGTCTATTGCCTGATGCCCGGCGAGGTCGTCCGCTGCGGATACGACGGTGCGGAAGTCTGCCGCCTGCCGGGCGGCGCGGCGCCCCTGACGGCCATCACGGCCGATACGGTGCGGCAGCAGGTCTATGCGGGAAGCCGTGCGGGCGAACTCTTCCGTGTCGATGCGGACCGTCTGGCCCGGCTCCACCCCCGCGGGGTGCGCCCGCAGCGGATCCGGACGCTGGCCGCCGACTCCCACGGCATCGTCTGGATCACCACCCCCGAGACGGGCATCACGCGCTACAACCCCGCCACGGACGACTGCAAACACTTCGAACAGAAACCCTATACGGTCAGTTACAACATCGACACGCTGACGAAGATCGCCGAAGGCGGAGGCCGGCTGTGGGTCAAGATGAACAACTGGGGCTTCGGCTACTACGACCGCGAGCGGGACTGCATCGAGCCCTTCTACAACGACCCCGAACGCCCGGACTGCCAGATGACCAACGCCGTGGTGCGCTTCGACGTGCAGGACGACGTGCTGTGGCTCTCGACGTACAGCGAGCGCGGGCTCCGCAAGGCGGTGCTGCTGCGTCAGCCCGCGGAGGTCCTCATGCTCGATCCGCTGACGGAGAAGCCCCTTTCGGGGGAGATCCGCGCGCTGATGACCGACAGCCGGGGACGGATGTGGGTCGGGACGCGCGACGGGGAGCTGATCGCCTTCGACGCCGCGAAGCGTCCGGTCTATTCGCTGCCCCGTCAGACCCCGCGCGGAACGGGCATGATCTACGCCCTGCGCGAGGACTCTTCGGGCAACATCTGGGTGGGAACCAAAGGCGAGGGGCTCTACCGCATGACCCCCGCGGGCGCAAGCTACCGCATCACGCACTTCACGCACTCCGACACGGATCCCTGGTCGTTGAGCGACAATCAGGTCTATTGCGTCGAGGAGGACGACGACGGCCGCATCTGGGTGGCAACCTACGGCGGGGGCATCAACCTGCTGGAAGATCCTGCCGGGGAGCGCTTCATCCACGCCGGCAACCAGATGACGCACTACCCGCTGGACGAGGCGGGACGGGTGCGGTGGCTGCTCTACGACCGTCCGGACCGCATGCTGGCGGCTACGGTCGACGGCCTGCTGGTCTTCGATCCCGGGGTCCCGGCGCGTCAGATGCGTTTCCGCCTCGTGCAGAAGATCCCGGGCGACGCCGCGTCGCTGGGCAACAACGACATCATCCACATGCTCAAAGACCGGGAGGAGCGCGTGTGGCTGGCGACCTTCGGCGGCGGACTGAACCGCATCGAGGGGTATGACGGCGAGGGATTGCCCCGCTTCCGGTGTTACGACACGACGTGCGGGCTGGTCAGCAACATCTGCATGGCCGTGACCGAGGACCGGCAGGGGGACCTCTGGGTCTCGACCCACAACGCCGTCTCGCGCTTCGACCCGCGCCGCGAGCTCTTCTCGAACTACTACCTCTACGACAACATGCGCAACGCCATATTCAGCGAGGCAACGGCGCTGACCTCTCCGCAGGGGGATGTCTTCTTCGGCAGCGGACGCCGGCTCTACCGCTTCGATCCGGAGGAGATGCGCGCGGCGAAGATCGACTACGACCTGCGCTTCACGGGGCTCGACGTGCGCAACAAACCCGTCGTCGTGGGCGAACGCCGCTCGCCGCTCACGGAGTCGGTGACCGAGGCCCGGCGCATCGTCCTTCCCTACGACTTCTCGAACCTGCGCGTGGAGTTCGCATCGCTGAACTATGCCATTCAGCATGTCGTCGGATACATGTACAAACTCGAAGGTTACGACAAGGACTGGATCGTCGCGGGGTCGACGAACCGGGCGGCCTACTCCAATCTGCCGATCGGCAGCTACCGCTTCCATGTGCGCGCCTTCGCCGGGAATGCCGATGCCGCCGACGAGGGGATTGCCATCGCGATCGACGTGCTGCCGCCTCCTTGGCTGACGTGGTGGGCCAAGACGCTCTACGTGCTGGCGGCGCTGGCGGTGATCGTCGTTGCCGGGCGCATCGCCTGGACCGTCATGCGGATCCGCCGCGAGGCGAGCGTCGAGCAGAACCTCACGGACCTGAAACTGCGCTTCTTCACCAATATCTCGCATGAGCTGCGCACGCCGCTGACGCTGATTCTGGGCGGCATCGAGGATGTGCGCAAGCACGACCGCCTCTCGCCCCGCGGCGAGAGCAGCCTCACGCTGGCCCACCGCAACGCACGGCGCATGCTCTCGCTCATCAACCAGCTGCTCGACTTCCGCAAGATCATCAAGGAGAAGATGGAGTTGAAGATCTCGCGCGTGGACCTCGTGCCGCTGGTCGAGGATGCGCTGGACGATTTCCGCGAGATGGCCGCCGAGCGTCGGATCGAGCTGCTGTTCACCGTGTCGTGTCGCTCGGTGCTGGTGTGGGTGGATCCCGAGCGCATGGAGAGCGTGGTCTACAACCTGCTGTCGAACGCCCTGAAATTCACGCCCGAAGGCGGGCGCATCGAGGTGGTCCTCACGCTGCGCGAGGCCGAGGAGTGCGTCCTGCTGACCGTGCGCGACACGGGCATCGGCATCCCGAAGGACAAGCAGGAGCAGATCTTCGAACGCTTCGCACAGGCTTCGCGGGCCGTCGACCGCAACATGAAGGGCTCGGGAATCGGACTCTCGCTCTGCCGCGACATCGTGGCGCTGCACCACGGGGAGATCTCCGTGGAGAGCCGTCCCGGCGAAGGCGCGGCCTTCACGGTGCGGCTCCGCCTCGGAAACGCCCACTTCGGCATGGAGCAGATCGACTTCACGGGAGCGGAACGGCATGAGGGGAACCGCCGTCACGACTATATGGTCAGCGACTTCACCTCGGCCGACAGCCAGCGACGCACGGACGTCCGCCCGCCGAAGGAGGCCCAGAAAATTCTGCTCGTGGAGGATAACCGCGAGTTGCGTATCTTCCTCTACAACAGTCTGATCGATACCTACCACGTCGTGGAGGCCGACGACGGTGCCGAGGCCCTCGAAAAGATCCGCAGCGAGATGCCCGACATCATCGTCACGGACCTGATGATGCCCCGCATGGACGGCATCGAACTCATCGACAAGGTGCGCCACGACTTCACGATGAGCCACCTGCCCATCATCATGCTCACGGCCCGCCACTCGCCCGATGACCGGGTCAAGGCGATGGAGTTCGGCGCCGACGGATACATCACCAAACCGTTCAGCATCGAACTGCTGCTGGCGCGCATCGACAACCTGCTGACGCAGCGCCGCAAGCTCTTCGAGAAGTTCTCGGCGCAGTCGGCCCGGAACAAGATCGTCGAACTGACCGTCGACGACGTGGTCGTCACGGACCGCGACGAGGCCTTCATGAAGAACGTCATGTCGTGGCTCGGCGAGCACATCGAGAACTCGGATCTGACCATCGACCAGCTGGCGTCCCACCTCGGACTGGGCCGCACGACGATGTACAACAAGCTCAAAAGCCTCACCGGAAAGTCGCCCGTCGAACTGATCAAGGAGTACCGGATCACCAAGTCGCAGCTCCTGCTCCGCACGGGTCAGTTCTCCGTCTCGGAGGTCGCCTACAAGGTCGGATTCTCCGATCCGGGCTATTTCAGCCGCTGTTTCCGCGAGCAGTACCACATGTCGCCCGCGGAGTACCTCAAAACGCATAATCTGAAACAGAATCAAGATACGAAAACCGCATGAAACGACTCATTCTCCTTGCGGCGGCGTGCGCCGTCGCCGCGACCGCCTGCACATCGCGCCGGGCACTGTACGACTCCGGCGAACCGCTCGCCCTGCGGATGGCACGGAGCGAAATCGCCCGCAACCCCTCGCCGACGACCCTCGACGGAATCCCCGCCGGGAAGGTCAAGTGGAACTACACCACGGGGCTCGAACTCCTGGCGATCCGCGATGCGGGCATCGCCTGCGACGCCCCGGAGCTGATCCGCTATGCCGACCGCTATTACGACACGATCGTGCGCCCCGACGGCGAGGTGCTGACCTACCGCAAGTCGAAATACAACCTCGACCACATCTGTCCGGGACGCCCGCTCTTCGAACTCTACGACCGCACGGGCGACGACCGCTACCGCCGCGTGCTGGATACGCTCTTCGTGCAGTTGCAGGAGCAGCCCCGCAACGCCGACGGCGGGTTCTGGCACAAGCAGGTATACCCGAACCAGATGTGGCTCGACGGACTCTACATGGCCGAACCCTTCTATGCCGAGTATGTCATGCGCTTCCTTGCCGATGGGGAGGATGGCGCCCGGGATGCGTATTGCGAGGACATCGTCCGCCAGTTCACCGTCGTCGCCGACCATACCTTCGACCCCGCCACGGGCCTCTACCGCCACGCCTACGACGATTCGCGGGCGATGTTCTGGTGCGATTCGGTCACGGGGCAGTCGGCCCATGCCTGGTGCCGGGCCATGGGGTGGTATGCCATGGCCATCGTCGAGACGCTGCAATATCTGGGCGTCAGCCCGACCACGCAGCCGATGATCGACATCCTGGCCCATATCTACGAGGTGCTGCCGAAGTATGCCGATCCCGCAACGGGGATGTGGTATCAGGTCCTCGACTGCCCGGGGCGCGAGGGCAACTACCTCGAATCGACGGGCTCGGCGATGTTCGTCTATGCGCAGTTGAAGGGCGTGCGGCTGGGCTACCTCCCGGAGACGATGCGCGGGGAGGCGATGCGCCGCTACGAGCAGTTCGTGGAGCGCTTCGTGCGCGAGAACCCCGACGGGACGATCTCGCTTACGGACTGCTGCGCCGTAGCCGGGCTGGGCGGCAAGCAGATGCGCAGCGGAACGTTCGAATACTACATCTCGGAGCCCGTCATCGAGAACGACTGCAAGGGCGTCGGGCCCTTCATCTGGGCGGCGATGGAGTACGACCGCGCGAAAGGGCGGCTGGCCGATTGACGGGTCCGGCCGATGAGGTGCGACCGTCGGGGCGTGTCTTCGGAACAACTCCCGGGAACACCGCTCCGCGGCATGCCGCACGGATCGTCGCCGGAACCTCCGGAATCCTCCCCGAACAGG
Source organism: Alistipes sp. An66 (assembly GCF_002161445.1). Taxonomy (GTDB): domain Bacteria; phylum Bacteroidota; class Bacteroidia; order Bacteroidales; family Rikenellaceae; genus Alistipes; species Alistipes cottocaccae. The sequence goes on along the minus strand of NZ_NFHT01000016.1, from coordinate 33,436 downwards.
GAGGATTTTTTATCTTCCGGGAGCTGAAATGCCGTCTGGATGCATCTCCCGCGCGGTTGACAAATTCTCCATGAGAAGTGATAAAATTTACCAATCGAATCCTCCGGGGGCTATTATTTTTGTATAGGAAAAATGTGTTCCGCCGCGGAATTTCGCGAGACGAAATGAAGAAAAACCTAATTATTAACCAAAACCTGTTCTATGAAAAACTTTACGATGAAGTTTGCCCTGACGCTCCTGTTGGGACTGGGCCTGACCGCCTCGGCCATGGCCCAGAAGATCGGCGGAGTCGTCAAGGATGCTGCGGGCAACCCGGTGATCGGCGCCTCGGTGGTCGTTGACGGTACGACGTTGGGCGCCAGCTCGGGAATCGACGGCGCCTGGACGCTCAATGTCCCCGATGCCTCGAAACAGACCCTGGTCATTTCCTATATAGGAATGAAAACCCAGCGGATCGCCATCGGCTCGAAAACGAAGATCGACGTGACGCTGGAGGACGAATCCACGGCGCTGGACGATGTGGTCGTCGTGGGTTACGCCACCGTCAAGCGGCGCGATGTGGTGGGCTCCGTCTCGTCGGTGAGCTCCGAGGAGCTGACCCAGATGCCCGTGGCGTCGGTCGCCGAGGCGATGACCGGCCGCATGGCGGGCGTGCAGATCACGGCCACGGAGGGTGACCCCGACGCCGACATCAAGATCCGCGTGCGCGGCGGCGGTTCGATCACGCAGGACAACTCGCCGCTCTACATCGTGGACGGATTCCCCGTGGAGAGCATCTCGGACATCCCCGCTTCGGACATCGCGTCGATCGACGTGCTGAAAGACGCCTTCTCGACGGCCATCTACGGATCGCGCGGCGCCAACGGCGTTGTGATCGTCACGACCAAGAGCGGCGAAAAGGGCCGTGTGACCGTGAACTACAACCTCTATGTGGGCTTCAAGGATATGGCCTACAAGGACAAGATGAAGAGCATGGACGTCGGCAACTTCGTCCGCTACCAGTATGAGCTCGCCGCCTTGCAGAGCACCTCGTCGAGCAACACCGTGGCAAAGAACTACGAACCCTTCTTCGGCAGCTTCAACGACATCGGACTCTACGACTCGATGGAGGGCAACGACTGGATCGACCAGGTCTTCGGCCGCACCGGCGAGCAGTTCAGCCACAACCTCTCGGTTTCGGGCGGCGGCGACAAGTTCAAGTGGACGGCCAGCTACGCCCGTCTCTACGACAAGGCGATCATGACCGGCTCGAATTACAGCCGCGACAACCTCAACCTGAAAGCCAACTACAAGCCCGGAAAGCGGGTGACGTTCGACTTCTCGGTCCGTTACGCCGACACGGATGTGGCCGGCGCCGGCGCCAACTCGCTCAACGACATGGGCACCTCGACGTCGGGACGTCTGCGCAACGCGATCCTCTATCCGCCGATCCCGATCTCGGGACTGACGGCCGACGTGGACATGCCGGACAATTCGAGCGATGCGGTGAACCCGCTGGTGGCCATCGCCGACTCGGACAAGAAACGCAACCGCACGACGTGGAACGCCAACGCGGGCTTCACGTGGGAGATCATCGACGACCTGAAACTCAAAGTCGAGGCCGGCATCGACGACTACCGCCAGCAGGACAACGAGTTCTACGGCGTGACGTCCTACTACTCGCGCGAGTCGTCGACCGTGCTCGGCGCCCCGGCGGCCCGCTACGCCAACCAGACGCGCCGCCGCACGCGCAACACCAATACGCTGGCCTACAACTTCAAGAACGTGATCGGCAACGACGACCATGCGCTGGACCTGCTGCTCGGCCAGGAGTACATGATCACCGAGGACGAGACCTTCACGGCCATCGCCGACGGCCTGCCGTCGATGTTCTCGGCCAAGGATGCGTGGAGCTACATGCGTCTGGCGTCGAACGTCAAGGAGGCCTACAACAACATCTCGCCCGACGATATCCTCTTCTCGTTCTTCGGACGCGTGAATTACAGCTACAAGAGCAAGTACCTGCTTTCGGCGACGATGCGCGCCGACGGTTCGTCGAAGTTCGGCAAGAACCAGAAGTGGGGCTACTTCCCCTCGGTGGCGGCCTCGTGGCGCATCTCGGGTGAGAAGTGGCTCGAGGATGCCCGCTGGATCGACAACCTGAAAATCCGGTACAGCTTCGGTACGGCCGGCAACAACAACATCCCGACCTACGCCTCGCGGCCTTCGCAGGAGTTCTCCTCCTCGTCGTCCGCACACCTGAACATCGGAACGTCGTATCTCGACCCGGGTACGGTCATGGCCAACCCGGATCTGACCTGGGAGACGACCTATTCGCACAACGTCGGTCTTGATTTCAGCTTCTTCAACAGCCGTCTGTCGGGTTCGGTGGAGGTCTACCAGAACACGACCGAGGACCTGCTGGTGCGCTTCCCGGTGGGCGGCAGCGGCTACACCTATCAGTACCGCAACGTCGGTTCGACGCGCAACCGCGGTGTCGAGGTGGCCGTGAGCGCCTCGATCCTCCGCACCGAGAAGTACGGACTGGACTTCAACGCCAACATCGCCTTCAACCAGAATACGGTGCTCGACCTGGCCGACCTGAACGCCACGGGCTGGGGCGTCTCGTCGGGCTGGAACAACCGCATCGCCGACTCCGACTACGTGATCTACAAGGGCGGCTCGGTGGGCGACGTCTACGGCTACACGACCCTGGGCCGCTATGAGGTCGACGACTTCATCTGCGAGGTCGACAGCAAGGGCAACACGACCTGGACGCTCATCAACGGCGACGACTCGAAGGAGGTGGCCAACCTGATCGGCACGGTCCGCCCGGGCTCGCTGCGCGTGGCCACGGATGCCGACGGCAAACCCCTCTACGGCAAGATCGGCAACGTGCTGCCGAAATTCACGGGCGGTTTCTCGCTCTCGGGCTATGCCTACGGCTTCGACTTCGCGGCCAACTTCACCTACTCCTACGGCAACAAGGTCTACAACGCCAACAAACTCGAATATTCGGCCTCGCACACCTACACGGGCGCAGGGCAGATCCGCAACCTGCTGGACTTCATGTCGCTGGGCAGCCGCTGGACGAACATCGACTGGTCGACCGGTCAGGTCATCACGGATCCCGTGGCGCTGGCCGAGGCCAACCGGAACACGACGATGTGGTCGCCCTACATGACCGGCAACTTCGTCCACAGCTGGGGTCTGGAAGATGCGTCGTTCCTGCGTCTGTCGTCGCTGACGATCGGCTACACGCTCCCGAAGGCGTGGACGACGAAGGTGCGCCTGCAACGCGTGCGCATCTACGCCACGGGCACGAACCTCTTCTGCTGGACCCCCTATTCGGGCTTCGACCCCGAGGTCGACACGCGGCGTTCGACGCCCATGACCCCGAACGTCGACTACTCGGCCTACCCGAAGAGCCGTTCGTGGGTATTCGGCATCAACCTTTCGTTCTAACCCCTCCGTCTAAAATTACAACATGATGAAAAAGATAATTCTTCTTTTGATCGGGGCGGCCGCATTCGGCTCGGCGATGCTGACGCAGACCTCCTGCTCGGCGTTGGAGGATACGTTGTCGCCCGAATCGCCCTCGTCGTTCGAATCCGCGACGGTCTATTCGAACGTCTCGCTGGCCGACTACGCCGTGGTGGGCATCTACCAGTACTTCACCATCGACCGTTCGTACCGCAACCGCTTCAACACCTACTACGGATTCAATACCGACATCGAGTGGTACAACTCGGCGAACACCGACCCCTCGAAGAGCGACGAAAAATCGAACCTCGCGAACTTCAACACGACGGCCAACTCCTCGAACGAGCTCAACCAGTCGGGCGAACGCCGCCTCTTCTCGATCATCTATCAGGCCATCGAGCAGTGCAACCTCAACATCCAGGGACTCCGCGCCTACGGCAACGTGGCGTCGAATCCCGACATGGCGCACCTGCTGGGCGAATCGCTGACCATGCGTGCGATGTTCTACTACGACCTGATCAAGGCGTGGGGCGACGTTCCGGCGCGTTTCGAGCCCGTCACGGAGTCGACGATCTACATCCCGAAGAGCGACCGCGACGTGATCTTCAAGCAGCTCATCGCCGATTTGCAGGAGGCTGCGCCGATGATGTACTGGCCGGGCGAGTCCTCGTTCACCGCCACGACCGGACGTGCCAACCGGGCCTTTGCCGACGGTCTGCTGGCGCGGATCTGTCTGGCCGCCGCAGGCTATGCGTGGCGTCCCGACGACGGGACGGTCGGCACGGGCAACGCCGGGTCGTACCGTCGCAGCACGCTCGTCGAGTCGGGCGAGTGGGCCAACGACAAACTCTATGAGATCGCACTGAAAGCCTGCCAGGACGTGATCGCGCAGGAGAACGTGCACGTGATGCTCGAACCCGAATACGAACAGCTGTGGCGCGACGTCTGCACGTGGAAGAACGACGCCGTGAACCGCGAGACGATCTTCGCCATGCCGTTCGGCCACACGACGCTGCGCGGACGCTGGCTCTCGAACAACGCCATCAAGCACAACGCCGTCGACCAGTACTGCCAGTATTCGTCGGGCGGCGGATCCGTGGGGCCCGTCCCGACGATGTACTACGAGTTCGAGGCCAACGACGTGCGCCGCGACCTGACGTGCGTGAACTACGCCTGGTCCGCCGAGTCGAATGCCGTGCAGATGCCGGCCGACTTCAACAAGTGGTACTTCGGAAAATACCGCTACGAGTGGACCTCGCAGGTCATCACGAGCACCGACGACGGCATCATGCCGATCGTGCTTCGCTATGCCGACGTGCTGCTGATGGCCGCCGAGTGCTACAACCAGCTGGGGCAGCTGACCGAAGCGAAGACCGAGTTCCAGAAGGTCCGCATGCGCGCCTATGCCGGCAACGAGGGTGACGTGACGGCCTACATGGCCTCGATCACCGACCGGGATGCCATGTTGAAGGCGATCATGCACGAGCGTGCGTTGGAGTTCTGCGGGGAGTACCTGCGCAAGGGCGACCTGATCCGCTGGGGCATCTTCGGGGATGCGATCCTCGAATCGCGCGCCAAGATGCAGGCCATCCGCGACCATCTGACCTATACGTCGTCGATCACGGGCCGCCGGTACGACTATTCGACGCTGGGCACCTACCTCTACTACCGCCATGTGGGCGACCTGAACAGCGCGGGCAAGCGCGAGACGGTCGAGATGTGGGGTCTGAACCCCGGCGAGCAGGATGCTCCGAGCGGGCAGGGCTGGACCCAGCTGTTCAACGACGACGGCACGGAGCCCGACAAGTATATCGACAACGGCTCGCTCAGCGACAACAAGATCGCGACGCTGGACGGCAGTCTGGGCGCTGCGGCCGCCAAGACCCGGGACGAGATCAACAGCCGGATGTACTGGCCGATCTTCTCGCAGGATCTTTCGGCGAATCCGCGTCTGGTGAACGATTTCGGATATTAGTCGAAACCTTAAAACGAGTGAATCATGAAAAATAGCTATAAAAAACTCTTCGGCGGGCTGTTCATGCTGGGTGCCGTGTGCTTCGCGGGGTGCCACCAGCCGGATGCCGAAATCGACACGCTGGACTATTCCCGGGCGTTGCAGCCGTTGAACTTCACGGCGGCGGTGGACCGCGAAACGGGATATGACGTGAATTTCTCGTGGACCGTGGCCGAGAAGACGGACTATGTGCTCTCGATCCAGGAGGTCAACGAGGAGGGTGCGGCGATCGGTTCGCCGATCGAGGAGGAGATCCTCGCCGCCGATGCCGAAACGCCCTACAAGGTGACGCTCACTCCGGAGCGGATCTACAAGGCGACGTTGCAGGCCTTCTCGGCGACGAATCCCAACCTGCCGGGATCGCTGCTCGTGGAGGCGGGTCCCGTGGAGACCTACTACGTGATGGAGTCGCTGAACCCCGAGCTGGTGACGCGGACGATGAACTCGATCACGGTGAAGTGGACGAACGACGACGGCGACGCAACGCAGCTGTCGAAGATCGAGGCCGTGCCGCTGGATGCGGCATCGGGCGCAGCGACGGGCACGGTGGAGATCGACGCGGCGGCGCGGGCTGCCGGCGCGGCTACGGTCGGGAACCTGACCCCTTCGACGCAGTACGTGGTGACGCTCTATTACAGCAAGTCGACGCGCGGCGGCGTGACGGCCTGGACGGCCCCCGATACGGAGGGCATGACGCTGGTGAAGAACTCCGCGGAGCTGATGCAGGCCTTGACCGACGGCGCTACGAAAATTGCGGTGAAGGCCGGCGAGAAGTATGTGCTCGAATTCAGCGGGACGAATCCGTTGTCCGGTTGGAAGGGCGATCTGGAACTGGTCGGCGTGCTCGGAGATGACGGGTCGATGCCTGTGATCCGGGGTTTCGAACTGGAATCCTGGTGCGGAACCGACGCCGCGAATGGAGCCACCGGCATCTATCGCTTTGAAAACATCGTGTTCGAAGGAACCGGAGTCGGCGATGATGAATTTTTGTTCCGGACCGGTGAAGGTGCCGACGCGAAGGTGTCGATCGAATCGGTTGCGGTTCTCAACTGCGAGTTGTACAATTACGTGAGCGGAGTTGTCTTCACTTCGTCCAAGACCGCGGAGGCGACCATCGGGACGATTCGACTGGAAGGCCTCTATATCCACGACTTCCTGAATGCGGGCGGCGATCTGATCGACTTCCGGATCGGTACGGTGAATACGCTGACCATCCGCAACAATACGATCATCGACGCCGGCCGCGCCTTCCTGTTCAGCGACGTCAACGCGAACTTCTCGACGATCGAGATCTCCAACAATACGTTGAACCGGGTGGGTCTGACCAATACGCGCAAGGGTATTATCGGCGTGCGGACCGCGGTTCCGACCTTCACGCTGAACAAGAACCTTTTCCTGAACGAGTATTCGACGAGCGAGACCGTGCGTCTGATCCATGAGAACGCCAATGCGCAGATTCCCTCCATGTCGGGCAACTATTTCTACAATATCTGCTACAACTCGACGGGTGACGAGAACTATGCCGGTGCGGACTTCTTCACGACGAAGATCGGCAACAATGCCACGGCTGTCAATAAGGACCTGTGTTTGAGCGGCGGGGGCAAGGTGCTGACGTCGGATCCGTGCGTGAAATCCTCGCGCAACAAGATGGAGCTGACCAACTCGGAGGTGGCCGCCAACGAGGTGGGCGACCCGCGGTGGTGGACCGTTGCGGCTCCCGTCACGGAGATCGCCACGGAGCTGACGCCCGTCACGGAGGATTATGCGTGGCCGCTGTCGGACGACCTGATCTTCGAGCCGCAGGACATTACCGAGACGATCATCTACGGCAACCTGCGCTTCATCGCCTCGAACGAGACCTTCCCCGTGTCGATCACCTCGGATCATACGATCACCTTCTCCGGCGCGACGACCTTCACGGCCGACGGCGAGCCGACGAACAACGCTCTGGCCATCCGCGTTTCGGAGGCCGGATCGTTGATCCTCACGCCGTCGAATGCCGGGATCGGTGTCCAGTTGGAGATCATCGCCGGGACGGAGCGTTATACGGTTCCGTGCGACGGCGTGGAGCATACGGTGGGCCTGGGCGAAATCACGGGCGATACGCATGTCTATATCACGACGACGGGAGCCGTCGAGTTCTCGTCGCTGGCATGGTCGACCGAGGTGTCGGTCGACGGAGACCTGAAAGCGCTGGCGACTCCGGTCGTGAAGGCCGAACCGGCCTCGGTGGCATGGAGCGCCGAACAGGAGGTGGTGCTGTCGTGGGAGGCCGTGGCCAATGCGGCCGCCTATGCGGTGACGTGGGGCGACCAGGAGCCGGAGACGGTTGAGGAGCCGACCTTTACGATCCCTGCGGCGACGGTCAAAACGCTCGCCATCGGAAGCTATCCGGTGACGGTGGTTGCACAGCCGGTGGAGACCTCCACGAAATACAAGGCATCGGCTGCCGGCGAGGCGAAGTTCGAGGTGACGAAGATCACGCTGGGCACGCCCGAGGTGTCGGTTGCGCCGTCGACGGTAAACGTCGGAACGGAGCAGGCGGTTGTGGTTTCGTGGCCGGCGGTAGCGAATGCGGCATCGTATGACGTGACCTTCAACGGCCAGACGATGAACCAGTCGGAGACGACGCTGACGCTGTCGGCTGCGGATGTGGCGCTGCTTGCGGCGGGCCGTTACGAGATTACGGTCGTAGCGAAACCGACGGATGCGGAGCACTATGTGGATTCGGCTGCGGGAGCGGGCGAGCTGGAGATCAAGGCCGTCGGCGCCGCCACGACGCTGTCGTGGAACTTCTCGGATGCCGGATTCGATGCCGTGGCTACCGCGATCGGCACGTCGGATAACAAAACCTACTCGGGAGAATGGAATGGCTTGAATATAGCCGCCGGCAACAAGTCGATCAAGATTGATACGAACGCGAACGATCCGTATACCCGAGGCTTGCGACTTGGCGGGGAGGGCAGTACCACGGAACGGGTGCTGAGTTTTACGGCCCCGGCATCGGGAACGGTGACGGTTGTAACATCTGCGACGGGAAGCACTACGGATGAGGAGCGCAATATTCTTGTACAAGCAGGTAGTGCGGAGCCCGAATCGAAGATGGCCATTGTCAGAATGTCAAAAGAACTCGTAACCAATACGTTTGATATTACGGTTTCCGCGCCGACAACGATTTATGTTTATGCTGATGCCAGTATCAATGTCTACAAAATCGAGTTCAGCTATGTGGAGGCCGTGGAGACGGCTCCTTACAGCCTGACGTTGAACTATGACCTAATTAAGAACAAGGTCGGAACGGATGTTCAGATCCTTACGGGTACTGCGATGGATGGCTCGCCGTCGGCGGATGCCTTGGAGAAGTTCTCCGGTTCGAGCAGTACGCCTTTTATCCAGACGTGGACTTATCAGGGTGTAACCTTTGGGTCGACGATGGCTGCCTCTTCGAGTTCGATGTATATGAAAAAGGGACTTTCCGTGGAGACTTATCTGAAAAACGAGACTTCGCTGGGGGCTATTTCGACAATCTATTTGAAGATGGTGGAGGGTTCGAAACTTCCGGCTGTAAACAGTTCGGATGACGGATCTGTATTCACGACGCTGGATACTCCGTCTGCTGTCGAGGGTGAAGGTACGTATGCCGGATACTATAAATATGACGTGAGTGGCAAGCCTTATTTCAAGATCATGTCTACAAGTGCCGGAGATGCTAAGGTTATTGAAGCCATAATTGTTGGTGAAAAATAATTAATGGAAAATTTTCCAGAGAGGTGCGCGACTCCTTTGCGGGGTCGCGCCCTTTTTTTGCGGCAGGGTGTTTGCGGGCGATGGGTGTGCATAATTGCGAATAAATTATTAACTTTGCCCGGATATTTTGCACACCATGGCAGAGAACGAAAAAGAGATATTGGAAAACCTCGGCGAGCGGGAGTACAAATACGGATTCACCTCGGCGATCGAGACCGAAACCATCGGCAAGGGCCTTTCGGAGGAGGTCGTGCGGCTGATCTCCGAAAAAAAGGGCGAGCCGGAGTGGATGACCGAACGCCGCGTGGCGGCCTACCGCCACTGGCTGACGCTCGAACCCCCGACGTGGGCACACCTGACGATCCCCGAGATCGACTTTCAGGATATCATCTACTACGCGGCCCCGAAGGCCCGAAAGAGGCTCGGCTCGATGGACGAGGTCGATCCCGAACTGAAACGCACGTTCGACAAACTGGGCATCCCCCTCGAAGAGCAGATGGCGCTGGCGGGCGTGGCCGTCGATGCCGTGATGGACTCCGTGTCGGTGAAGACCACCTTCAAGGAGACGCTGGCCGAGAAGGGCATCATCTTCTGCTCGATCTCGGAGGCGCTGCGCGACCATCCCGAACTGGTGAAAAAATACCTGGGGAGTGTCGTGCCCTACACGGATAACTTCTATGCGGCGCTGAATGCCGCGGTCTTCTCCGACGGGTCGTTCTGCTACATCCCCAGGGGGGTGCGGTGCCCGATGGAGCTGTCGACCTACTTCCGGATCAACGCCGCCGGGACGGGGCAGTTCGAACGGACGCTGATCGTCGCCGACGAGGGCGCCTACGTGAGCTACCTCGAAGGGTGTACGGCGCCGCAGCGCGACGAAAACCAGCTGCACGCCGCCGTGGTGGAGATCGTCGTCGAGCGCGACGCCGAGGTGAAATACTCCACGGTGCAGAACTGGTATCCGGGCGACCGGGAGGGCCGGGGCGGCATCTACAACTTCGTGACCAAGCGGGGCCTGTGCCGCGAGAATGCGCGTCTGTCGTGGACGCAGGTCGAGACCGGCTCGGCCATCACGTGGAAATACCCGAGCTGCATCCTCGCCGGGGACAATGCGGTCGGGGAGTTCTACTCGGTGGCGATGACCAACAATTTCCAGCAGGCCGACACGGGCACGAAGATGATCCACATCGGCCGCAATACGCGGAGTAGGATCGTCTCGAAGGGCATTTCGGCGGGCCGGAGCGAGAACTCCTACCGGGGGCTGGTGCGCGTGGCGAAGGGTGCGGAGAATGCCCGCAACTACTCGCAGTGCGACTCGCTGCTGATCGGCGACCGGTGCGGCGCCCACACCTTCCCGGTGATCGACTGCCGTAACCGCACGGCGGTTCTGGAACACGAGGCCACGACGTCGAAGATTTCGGACGACCAGCTCTTCTACTGCAACCAGCGGGGGCTGTCGACGGAGGATGCCGTGGGGCTGATCGTGAACGGCTACGCGCGGGAGGTGCTGTCGAAGCTGCCGATGGAGTTTGCCGTGGAGGCCCAGAAACTGCTGGCCCTGCAATTGGAGGGCACGGTGGGATAACGGCCCCCCCCCATAAAGTTCCCTCCGAGAAGGCCTCCGTTCCGATACCGCACTGACTTTCCTCCATAAAGTCCCCTCCGCGGAGGGGATTTAGAGGAGGGTAGAATTGAATACGCGGCCGCAGGGCGCGGGCAACGGCGGCCGGGGTCGGGAAACCGGATAAAAAAGTGAATAAGATAATGGAAAACAATATGTTAAGCGTAAAGAATCTACACGCCACGGTCGAAGGCAAGGAGATCCTCCGGGGTATCAACCTCGAGGTGAAGGCCGGCGAGGTGCATGCCATCATGGGCCCGAACGGTTCGGGAAAGTCGACCCTCGCGTCGGTGCTGGCCGGCAACGAGAAGTTTACCGTCACGGAGGGCTCGGTGGAGTTTCTGGGACAAGACCTGCTTGCGATGCCGATCGAGGACCGCGCGCGGCTGGGACTGTTCCTCGGATTCCAGTATCCGGTGGAGATCCCGGGCGTGACGATGGCCAACTTCATGAAGCTGGCCGTCAACGAACAGCGCAGGTACCGCGGTGAGGAGCCCCTGACGGCTGCCGAGTTCCTGCGCCTGATGAAGGAGAAGAGCGCCGTCGTGGAGTTGTCGTCGAAATTGACCTCGCGGGCCGTGAACGAAGGCTTCTCGGGCGGTGAGAAGAAGAAGAACGAGATCTTCCAGATGGCGATGCTGGACCCGAAACTGGCCATTCTGGACGAGACCGACTCGGGCCTCGACATCGACGCGCTGCGGATCGTCGCCACGGGTGTCACGAAGCTGCACACGCCGCAGAACGCCACGGTGGTCATCACGCACTACCAGCGGCTGCTGGACTACATCGTCCCCGACGTGGTGCACGTGCTCTACAAGGGGCGGATCATCCATACGGGCGACAAGACGCTGGCGCTGAAACTCGAAAAGGAGGGTTACGACTGGCTGATCAACGAATACGACAAGTGATGGACCGGATACTGGAAATCATCGGCGAGCTCCGCAAGGCGGGCCGGGAGGAGTTCCGGGTCACGACGCCGGTCCCGCAGCCCTATGGGGCGGTGGATCCCGAACACCTGCGGGTGGAGCTGGCGGCGGGTGCCGCGGCGCATCTGGTGGTGCTCCACACGAAGGCCGCGACGTCGTCGCTCGACGTGGAGCTGGCCGAAGGGGCCCAGTTCGAACTGACGGAGCTCTTCCTGGGTGAGACCTTCTGCACGACGAACGTGCGGCAGGGGGCCCGCAGCCGGTGCCGCATGACGACGGTGCTGCTGGCCGGGGCCAATGTAGGCTGTACGGTCGACCTGACGGGCGCGGATGCCGAAAACTCGCTGGGCGGAACGTTCCTGGTCGGCGGCCGGGAGCATGCGGTCGTGAAGCTCCGCACGAACCACCGGGTGGCGGACTGCCGCAGCGACTCCACGTTCAAGGGCGTGGCGGGCGGCGAGGCCGTGGGTGAGTTCTCGGGGCTGGTGTACGTGGCGCAGGACGCCCAGCGCACCGATGCGCAGCAGCAGAGCCGCAACGTGCTGTTGAGCGATACGGCGCGCATCACGACGATGCCGCAGCTGGAAATCTATGCCGACGACGTGAAGTGCTCGCACGGCGCGACCGTCGGGCAGATGGATGCCGATGCGATTCTCTACATGCGTCAGCGCGGGTTGAGCGAGGCGCAGGCCCGGCGGTTGCAGATCGAGGGTTTCGTGGGCGACATCGTGCGCCGCTGCGGCGTGGAGCCGCTGGGCGAGGCCGTGTTGGAACTTGCGGCGGAGAAACTGGAAAAACTGTAACGGCATGTTCGACGTCGGAAAGATACGCGGGGAGTTCCCGATTCTGGAACGCAAGGTCTACGGGCGGCCGCTGGTCTACCTCGACAGCGGGGCTACGGCCCAGAAACCGCTGTCGGTGATCGAGACGGTCGACCGCCTGCACCGCGAGGGGAATGCCAACATCCACCGGGGCGTGCATCTGCTGTCGGAGGAGGCCACCGAGCGCTACGAGACGGCGCGGCAGGAGATCGCCGACTTCATCGGCGCTGCGGCGAAGGAGGAGATCGTCTTCACGGCCGGCGCCACGGCGTCGCTCAACACGGTGGCCTATGCGTGGGGCGACGCCTTCGTCGGCGCGGGCGACAACATCGTCGTCAGCGAGATGGAGCACCACTCGAACCTGGTTCCGTGGCAGCTGGTCGCCCGGCGGCGGGGCGCCGAGGTGCGGATGCTGCCCTTCGACGACGACGGGGCGCTGCGCACGGACCTGCTCCCGACGCTCATCGACTCCCGCACGCGCGTGGTCGCCGTGACGCAGGCCTCGAATACGCTCGGCACGCGCCCCGACCTGCGGCCCGTGATCGAGGCGGCGCATGCCGTGGGGGCCGTTGCGGTGGTCGACGGCTGTCAGGGCGTGGTCCACGGAGGTGTCGACGTCCGGACGCTGGACTGCGACTTCTACGCCTTCTCGGGCCACAAGCTCTACGGACCGACGGGCATCGGCGTCCTGTACGGCAAGCGGGAACTGCTCGAACGCATGCCGCCCTTCCTGGGCGGCGGCGACATGGTCGACCGGGTGTCGTTCGAGCGGACGACCTTCGCGCCCGTGCCGCTGAAATTCGAGGCCGGGACGGCCAACTTCGTCGGCGCCATCGGGCTGGGCGAGGCCGTGCGGTTCCTCCGGCGCTTCGACGCGGCGGAGATCGAGGCCCACGAGACGGCGTTGCTGACACGTGCCACCGAACGTCTTTCGGCCATCGACGGACTGCGGATCTTCGGCCGGACGCCGGACAAGTGCGCCATCGTGTCGTTCGACATCGAGGGCGTGCACCCCTACGACGTGGGGATGATTCTCGATAAACTGGGTATTGCGGTCCGCACGGGCCAGCATTGCGCCGAACCGGTGATGACGCACTTCGGCGTGACGGGCATGTGCCGGGCTTCGTTCGCCCTCTACAATACCGCGGAGGAGGTCGATGCACTGGTGGCCGGCGTGGCGCGGGCCGTCCGGATGCTGCGCAACTGAAAAAGGAGCAAACAGAATTACAGAAAACGGCGGACCGCTGCAAAAAGCTGCGGAGCGGGCAGCAGACGACCGAAGAAAACGCAATAAAACCGAAGAAAACCTATGTTCATCGTACTCGAAGGTCTGGACGGGGCCGGGAAATCGACCCAGATACGGCTGTTGCGCGACCTGCTCGCAGAGCGGGGCGTGGCGAGCGAATACGTGCATTTTCCGCGTTTCGACGCGCCGGTCTACGGCGAACTGATCGCCCGCTTCCTGCGGGGCGAATTCGGGGGCGTGAACGAGGTGGATCCCTATCTGGTTGCGCTGCTCTTTGCCGGCGACCGCGCCGAGGCGGGTCCGATGATCCGGCAATGGCTGTCGGAGGGCCGGGCGGTGATTCTGGACCGCTACGTCTGGTCGAACGTCGGCTTCCAGTGTGCGAAACTTCCGGCCGGGGAGGCGCGCGAGCGGCTGGCGCAGTGGATTCTGGACCTCGAATTCGGCCACAACGCGCTGCCGCGTCCCGACGTGTCGCTGTTCCTCGACGTGCCCTTCTCGTTCACGGAACGCAAACTCGCCGAGACGCGCGAAGGCGACGACCGCAGCTACCTGAACGGTGCGCGGGACATCCACGAGGATGCCCTGGATCTCCAACGGCGCGTGCGTGAGGTCTACCTCTCGATGGCGGCGCGGGACGCTTCGCTGCGTGTTGTGGCGTGCGGCGATCCGACGGGCGCGATGGAGACGCCGGAGCGCATATTCGAAAAAATCCGCGGGGCCCTCGCCCCGATAATCGGCGCACGATGAAAAGGACTCGGGGATTCAAGATTGCGGCCAACGTCTGCCGGGTGATTCTGGCGTGCACGTTCATTCTGTCGGGCTTCACGAAGGTGATCGACCCCTGGGGCACGGCGCTGAAAGTGAACGAGTACCTCTCGATCTACGGCATGGAGTGGTTGCAGCCCGCGGCGATGACCTTCTCGATCTGGCTGTGCGGCGCCGAACTGATGATGGGCTGCATGCTGCTCTTCAAGGTGCGCATCCGGCTGATCTCGATCTTTGCGGTGGTGTCGATGTGCTTCTTCACGGTGCTGACGCTGTTGAGCGCCACGGTGCTGCCGGTCGAGGACTGCGGATGCTTCGGCGATGCGCTGAAACTCACGCCCTGGGAGACCTTCGTGAAGAACCTCGTGCTGCTGCCGATGGCTGTCGTGGTGTGGTGGCGTTACCGCCCGGACAAGATCTTCGCCTTCAAGCCTGCGGAGGTTGCGCTGACCTGCATCTTCTTTTCGCTGTCGATGTATCTGGGGTACTACTGCTACATCCACCTGCCGCTGATCGACTTCCTGCCCTACAAGGTGGGTGTGAACATCCACGAGGCGATGCAGGCCCCGGCCGTTGAGGCGGGCGAGACGGAGACGGTGCTCGTCTACCGCAACCGCGCGACGGGCGAGGAGCGCGAATTCGCGTTGGAGGATCCCGAATGGCAGGACGACACGAAGTGGGAGTGGGTCGACACGCGCACGACGAGCGAAGCGCCGTCGATTCGTCCGTTGGTGAGCGAATTCGCGCTGCGCGATGCCGAAGGTGACGCCACGGAGGAGGTCATCACCCGGCCCGGCCGGGTCTACATGCTCTGCGTGACGGATTTCGACCGCCTGCCGCGGGGTTGTGCCCGGCGGATGGCGCGTCTGGCCGAGCGCGCCCGCAAAGAGGGCGCCGGGGTGGTGTGCCTGACGCCCGACCCGCTCTACGGGGAGATGTGGCACGACTTCGGAACGGGCGAGGTGCGGTGTTACAACATCGACGCCTCGACGATGCGGACGATGCTGCGGGCCGAAAACGGGCTCGTGGTGCTCGACGACGGAACGATCACGGCTAAAAGGAACTGTCGGGATATTCGTCCGTAGGGGCGCGCGGGCCGTTTCGTGCGGCATATGGTATGAAAGTTGACTCTCCCGGCGGAGAGTCGGCTTTTTCTTTTTTCCGAAGGGCGGCGGGAGGCCGCCGGGAGGTCGGGAACGGAGAGCCGGCCGCAGATTCAGACTTTCCGATCCATGCGCATCATTCCAATGTTGACAATTCTGCTGCTCGCCGGGTCCTGTTCGCACCGCACTCCGGCATCGCAGACGGTCCGTCCGGTGAAGGTCGTCACGGCCTCCGGTGCGGGGCTCATCGAGAAGGACTTCGCCGGCATGGCGACGCCCGACGATGCCGTGACGCTGGCCTTCAAACTCGCCGGACAGGTCCTGGATGTCCCCGTCTCGCAGGGCGAGCGGGTGGAGAAGGGGGCGTTGCTGGCCGAACTCGACCCGCGGGACATCGAGTTGCAGGTCGCGGCGACCCGCTCGGCCTTCGAGGAGGCGCGTTCCGTGCAGCAGCGCATGCAGCGGCTGCTGGCCCACGAGGCGGTGTCGCGTCAGGAGGCCGAGGCCGCGGCGACGCGCTACGCACAGGCCAAGTCCACGTATGACAATACGCTCGACCTGCTCAACGACACCCGCCTGCGGGCACCCTTCGCGGGAGTCGTCGAGCGCGTCTACGTCGACAATTTCGAGCGGGTGCAGGCCGGACAGTCGATCCTGCGGCTGGTGAATCCCGTGACGACGACCGTACAGTTCACCCTTCCGGAGAGTGCGCTGGACGTCCTGCGCGACTCGGCGACGCGCTTCTCGGTCCTTTTCGACAACTACCGCGGGGAGCTTTTCGCGGCACGCCTGAAAGATTACGCCGTCACGTCGTCCGACGCCTCCGGATTCCCCGTGTCGCTGACGCTCGACAATCCCTCGCCGGCTCGTTACCGCATCTCGCCCGGCATGTCGTGCACGATCACCATGCAGAGTCCCGATCCGGTTCCGGATGCCGTTTCGCTGCCCGTCTCGGCGATCTGCGCCCCGGCCGAGGGCGGTACCTGGGTCTGGATCGTGGGCGCGGACGACCGCGTCACGCGCCGTGCGGTGACGCTCGGCGAGCTGTTCGGCCGCGACCGTGTGGTCGTCGACAGCGGCGTGGCGCCCGGCGAGCGGGTCGTGACGGCCGGCGTCTACCGGCTCCGCGAGGGCGAACAGGTGCGGATTCTCAACTGATGCGGCCATGAACCTTCCGGAATATTCGCTGCGCAACGCCCGGGTGATCGGCTTTTTCCTCTTCCTGCTGCTCGTCGGCGGGATGGCGGGCTTCGCGACGCTGGGCAAGAAGGAGGACTCGACGTTCGTCATCAAGAGCGCCATGCTGCTGTGCTCCTACCCGGGAGCGACGCCGCAGGAGGTCGAGGAGATCATCACGGAGCCCATCGAACGCGAGGTGCAGTCGATGCGCCGCATCCACAAGATCACCTCGGAGTCGTGGTACGGACTCTCGAAGATCCAGGTCGAACTGGACCCGGGAACGCCCTCGCGCGAGATCCCGCAGCTGTGGGACGAACTGCGGCGCAAGACGCTGGACATCCGTCCGAAGCTCCCCGCCGAAGCCTCGGCGATCACCGTGGCGGACGACTTCGGCGACGTCTACGGCATCTACTACGGGCTCGCGGCCGACGAGGGCTTCTCCGATACCGAGCTGCGCGACTGGGCCCAGCGCCTGAAACGGGCGCTGGTGACCGTCGACGGCGTGCAGAAGGTGACCCTCTTCGGGGAGCAGAGCCCCGTGGTGAACGTCTACATGAGCCTCTCGGCGCTGGCGAACTTCGCGATCCGTCCGGAGACGATCGTCGCGACGATCGGCCAGCAGAACACGATCGTCGACAGCGGCGAGAAACAGGCCGGCGGAATGGAGATCCGCATCCTCGAGGACGGCACCTACCGCAGCCTCGACGATCTGGAAAACCAGTTGCTGATCTCCTCGTCGGGAAAACAGTACCGGCTGGGGGACCTGGCGCGCATCGAACGCGGATACGCCGAGCCGCCGCAGACGCTCATGCGCGTCGACGGACGCCGTGCCGTGGGAATCGGCGTATCGACCGAGCCGGAGTCCGATGTCGTGAAGGTCGGCGCGCGGATCGAGGCGCTGCTCGACGCCCTGACCGCCCGGATGCCCGTGGGACTGGAACTCACGGTGCTCTATCCCGAGAACCGCATCGCCCGCGAGGCGACGCGCACCTTTCTGCTGAACCTCGCCGAGTCGGTGGCGATCGTCATTGCGATCATCATGCTCGTGATGGGCTTCCGATCCGGGGTGCTGATCGGGAGTTCGCTGCTCTTCTCGATCGGCGGGACGCTGCTCGCGATGCAGTTCCTGGGCGAGGGGCTGAACCGCACGTCGCTCGCGGGCTTCATCATCGCCATGGGGATGCTGGTCGACAACGCCATCGTCGTTACCGACAACGCCCGTCAGGCGATGTTGCGCGGCACACCGCGGCGCGAGGCCTTCGTCCGGGGCGCCAACACGCCGCGGTGGAGCCTGCTGGGTGCGACGCTCATCGCCATCTTCTCGTTCCTGCCGCTGTATCTGGCGCCGTCGTCCGTGGCCGAGATCGTCAAGCCGCTCTTCGTGGTCATGGCCCTCTCGCTGCTGTTGAGCTGGGTGCTGGCTCTGACGCAGACGCCCCTGTTCGGCAACGCCATGCTGCGCGTCGCCCCGGCCGCCGGCGACCCCTACGATACGCCCTTCTACCGATGGTTCGACCGCCTGCTGGCGGCGCTGCTGCGCCATCGCTGGCTGACCGTGGCCGCCGTGACGGGGCTCTTCGCGCTCTCGCTCTTCGTCATGGGACGTCTGCCGCAGAACTTCTTCCCGTCGCTCGACAAGCCCTATTTCCGGGCCGACGTGCTGCTGCCCGAGGGCTGCAACATCCGCGACACGGAGCGGCATCTTGCGGCGATGGAGCAGTGGCTGCGCCGCCAGCCCGAGGTGAAAACCGTCTCCGCGACGGCGGGTTCCACGCCGCCGCGCTACTACCTGGCGAGCGGCAGCACGTCGCTGCGCCCCAACTTCGGCAATCTGCTGGTCGAACTGCACGACCGCCGCACGACGGCGGACGTCGAAACGCGCTTCAACGCCTGGGTCACGGCGTCGTTCCCCGACGTGTGGCTGCGTTCGTCGCTCTTCAAGCTCTCTCCCGTGCCGGATGCGGCGATCGAGTTCGGCTTCATCGGCGAGAATGCCGACACGCTGCGGCGCCTGACGGCCGCAGCCGAGCGGATCATGTGGCGGACCCCCGGGACGACGAACATCCGCAACAGCTGGGGCAACCGCATCCCGACGTGGCTGCCGCTCTACTCGCAGATGAAGGGCCAGCGCATCGGCATCACGCGCAGCCAGCTGGCCCGCGGCATCACGATCGCCACGCAGGGCTATCCGCTGGGGCAGTACCGCGAGGGGGACCGCTTCCTGCCGATTCTGCTCAAAGACGAGAACATCGCGGCCTACAACCTGACCAACTTGCAGGCGCTGCCGATCTTCAACCCCTCGGGGCGTGTCTTCTCGATCGGGCAGGCGACCGACGGCTTCCGCTTCGACTTCCGCCCGGGGGTGATCCGGCGCTTCGACCGCCAGCGGGTGATGAAGGCGCAGTGCGATCCGGACCGGGGCGTCAATACCATGCAGCTTTTTACGACGTTGCGCGACTCGCTGCAACGGGCCATCGCCCTGCCCGAAGGCTATGCGATGCGCGTCTTCGGCGAGCAGGAGAGCCAGCAGGAGTCGAACGCCGCGCTGGCGCGCTACCTGCCGCTGACCCTCGTGCTGATCTTCATCGTGCTGCTGCTTCTGTTCCGCAACTACCGCGATCCGGCGGTGATCCTGCTGATGATTCCGCTGATCTTCATCGGCGTGGTCCTCGGGCTGGCCGCCACGGGCAAGATCTTCAACTTCTTCTCGCTGCTGGGGCTGCTGGGGCTCGTCGGCATGAACATCAAGAACGCCGTGGTGCTCGTCGAACAGATCGGCACCCTGCGTCGCGAGGGGCGCACGCCGCGCGAGGCGCTCGTCGAGGCGACGCGCAGCCGCATCGTTCCCGTGACGATGGCCTCGGGGACCACCATCCTGGGCATGCTGCCGCTGCTGTTCGACTCGATGTTCGGGGCGATGGCCGCCACGATCATGGGCGGGCTGCTGGTGGCCACGCTGCTGACGATCTGCGTGCTGCCCGTCGTCTATGCACTGTTTTACCGCATCCGTTGACCATGAAACACCTGTTGTCGATCCTGATGCTGGCCGTCGGCCTTCCGGGGCTGTGCCAGACCACGTTGGAGGAGTACCGCACGGACGTCGCGGCGTACAGCCGGACGCTGAAACTCGCCGAAGCGAAGCGCACGGCCGCCGACGAGGAGTCGGGACAGGCCCGGACGGGCTACCTGCCGCGGCTGTCGGTGGAGGGCAGTTTCACGAAGAGCTTCCACCGCTATGAGGGCGTCGAGCCGTGGACGTTCGGCGTTCTGCCCCGGCTGGTCCAGACGCTTTACGGCGGGGGGTCGGTGCGTGCGGCGGTCGATCAGGCCGCGCTGGGCTACGACATTGCGCTCTGCGAGGAGGAGTTTTCGCGGCTCGACGTGCGCTTCGCGGCCGAATACGCCTATTGGAACCTCTCGGCCGTGGAGCTCTATGCGGAGTCGATGCGGCGTTACGTGACGCTGATCCGTTCGTTGAAGGAGGTGGTCGACCGCCGCTTCTCCGAGGGTTACATCGCCCGGGGCGACGTGCTGATGATCGACGCACGGTTGAGCGAGGCGGAGTACGAACTGGTGAGCGTCGAGCAGAACCGCGCGGTGGCGCTGCACAACTTCAACATCCTGCGCGGTGCGGACGCCGCAAAGCCGGTCGTGCTTGCGGAGGGGATCCGCGACACGCTCCCCATGCCGCAGCGGATTCCGGCGGAGGATGCCGTGGCGCGGCGTCCGGACCATGCGGCGGCGCAGTTGCGGCAGGCGCAGGCTGCGGCGGCGGTACGATCGGTGCGGGCTTCGTACAACCCGCAGGTAAGTGTCGGCGTCGGGGGTTCGTGGCAGCCCTACACGCCCAATACGGACGGGACGACGACGCTCGACGGTTCGGTATTCTTGCAGGTGTCGGTCCCGATCTTCCACGGGGGCGAACGCCGCCGGGCGACGGGGGCGGCGCGGGCCGTGGCGATGCAGCAGGAGTGGAGTGCGGCGGCGCTCCGCGACGACATCGTACGCGAGGAGATGAACGGCTGGACGGCGCTGGTGCAGAGCCGTGCGCAGGTCGACGCCACAGAGCAGAGCCTGCGCATCGCGGGCGAGAACCTCTCGATCAGCACCTATTCGTACAGCGAGGGGTTGGCAACGATCCTCGACGTCTTGCAGGCGCAGTTGAGCTGGATCCAGATCTACACGAATGCCATCCGTGCGCATTTCAACTATGCGGTGGCGGTCTCGGACTACCGCCGCATCACGGTGCAGTGAGGACGGTCGGCGGCATGAAAAAGCGGACGGAAGCTCCTCCTTCGCCGGGGAAGGATCCGGAGTCTCCGCCCGCAAACCGGCGTGTCAGCCCGATGGTCACGCCTTTACCGGCTCGGTGTTCACGACGGCGATCTCCCGCGTGACGGGGGCGATCCTGCGCAGCATCTGCATCAACCCGCAATACTGGTCGTGCGTCAGCTCGATGGCCCGGCTCGCCTTGCCGCGGTCGCCTTCGCCGCAGCATTCGACCCGGTAGATCACGTGGAAGCGCGTGAAGACACTCTCGGCATGGAGCGTCTCCGTCGAGAGGTCGCCCGACACGCTGATCTCGAAATTTCGGGGCGTCATGTGCTCCTTCTTCATGATCGCCAGCGCCGTGCGCCCCGCACACTGCGCCGCGGCATGCAACAGCTGCTCCTTGGGGTTCATCGACCCGCAATCCGCACTCCCGCGCGGCTCGAAACGACCCGCACGGCTCATCTGCAAATTCACTTTTTCGGTCATAAGTTCTGGTTTTTGGTTTGAACAATAACGCGACGGCAAATTCCGTTCCTTTGAGCGTGTGCAGTCGAATAAATTTCCTATCTTTGTCCGACCGTATGTGGGGCCGCACGGAGACCGCCCCGGGCCTTTGTCCTCCCCTGTGCGGAGCGACGGCCCGGCCCGCAAGAACCTCCCGGCGACCCGTTTAGAATGGAAGTGCTTATGCGAAAATCCCGGATATTCCTGCCGATTCTGGCCCTCGCGCTCTGCATGCCCGGAGTGCGTGCCGCGGGCTCCGATCCCGAAACCCTGATGCGGCGGGCCCGCGACCTCTTCGGCTACGGCCGTTGGAGCGACGCCCGCCACGAATTCCTGCGTGCGAAGGAGGCCCTCGACCCCTCGGAGCTGCTCCTCGCGCAGGAGGTCGAATACTATCTGGCGGCATGCGCCGTCGAACTCGGAAGCCCCGATGCCGAAGGGGCCCTGCGCGCCTTCGAGGAGCGCTATCCCGAGTCGGTCTACACGAACGACGTGCGCTTCTCGCTGGGGTCGTTCTACTGCTCCGTGGGGAACATGGACAGGGCCCGCGACGCCTTCGAACGCACCGATTACCGGACGTTGAGCCCGCAGCGCCGCGAACAGTACGACATCCGCATGGGATACGTCGAATTCACGCAGGGCGACTATCCGAAGGCCTACGAACATTTCGACCGGATCGGCAGCCGCAGCGAATACGCCGACCATGCGTGCTACTACCGCGCCTACATCGACTACGCCGAGGGCCGCTACGGCGTGGCCAAACAGGGCTTCAACTCGCTGCTGCGGAGCGACGCCTACCGGGCCGTGGTGCCTTACTACCTGTTGCAGATCGAGTTCCGCGAGGGCAACTACCGCTATGTCGTGGAGCACGGCGACGAGCTGGCGCAGAATGCCGTGCCGGAGCGGCGTGCCGAGCTCGAACGGGTGATCGCCGAGTCGTGGTTCCGGTTGGAAGATTTCAACCGGACGTTGGAGCATCTGGCCGCCTACCGCAGCGCCGGCGGCGAGATGGACCGCGACGCCTGCTATCTGGAAGGCTTCTCGCTCTACCGCACGGCGCGTTACGACGAGGCGGCCGAATGGCTGCGCAAGGCGTGCGGCGCCGAGGATGCCCTGACGCAGAACGCCTCCTACCACCTGGCCGACTGCTACCTGCGGGCCGGCGACAAGGAGCGGGCGATGCAGGCCTTTGCGATGGCTTCGGACGACTCGTTGGACGCCGCGGTGGCCGAGGATGCGCTGTTCAACTACGCCAAACTCCAATACGAACTGGGCGGCGGCGCCTTCAACGGCGCGATCAACGTCCTGACCCGTTATATCGAGCGTTACCCCGCGTCGCCGCGCACGCCCGAGGCCCGCACGCTGCTCATCGCCGCCTACTACAACTCGCGCGACTACGATGCCGCCTACCGCGCCATCAAGGCGATGCCGACGGGCGATGCGGAGATCCGCGCGGCGTTGCAGAAGATCGCCTATTACCGGGGTCTGGAAGCCTTCAAGGCGGGCGACATGCGTGCCGCACGGGAGTGCTTCGCCGAGTCGCAGTCGGCGAACGTCAGCCCCAAATACACGGCGTTGAGCACCTTCTGGCAGGGAGAGATCGCCTTCTCCGAGGGAGATTACGCCGTGGCGGCGGCCAAATACAACGCCTATCTGAAACGGGCGCCGCGCAGCGAACGCGAATATGCGCTGGCGTGGTACAACCTCGGCTACTGCGCCTTCGACCGCAACGACCTGGAACAGGCCGGGACGTCGTTCCGCAAGTTCCTCGGGGCCTACGGGCCGCAGGACCGCTACCGGGCCGATGCGCTGAACCGGCTGGGTGACGTGGCCTATTCGGACCGCCGTTTCGAGGAGGCCGTCGGGGAGTACGACCGGGCCATTGCGCTGGCGACTCCCGAAGCGGCGTATGCGCAGTACAAGCGGGCCGTGACGCTCGGCATTCTGGGCCGCACGGAGCAGAAGCAGCAGGCCCTGCGGCAGATCGAGGCCGCGGGCGGCGACTATGCCGACGAAGCCTCCTACGAGCTGGGCCGCAGCTACATTGCACAGGAGAAATACGCCGAGGGCGCCGCACAGTTGGAGCGCTTCGTGGCGAAATATCCCTCGTCGCCGCGCGTCGTGTCGGCGTGGTCGGACCTGGGACTGGCCTACCTGAACCTCGGCGACAAGCAGAAGTCGCTGGCCTGCTACGACCGCGTGGTGGGGGCGGCGCCGCAATCCTCCGAGGCGCGGGGCGCGATGCAGAGCATCCGCGAGATCTACGTCTCCGAGGGCGATGCCGACGCCTATTTCGACTATGCTGCCAAGTCGGGCATGGAGAGCGACCTGACGGCGCTGTCGCGCGATTCGCTGTCGTTCGCCGCGGCGCAGAAACTCTACCTCGACGGCGACCGTGCGGCGGCGACCCGTTCGCTGCGCAGCTATGTGGAGAACTATCCGAAGGGTTCCTGGCGCACCGATGCGCTCTACTATTTGAGCGACTGCTATCTGGTGGCGGGCGAGCGGGAGCATGCCATCGAGACCCTCACGGCGCTGGCCGATCAGGGTACGACGCAATATACGCTCCCGGTGCTGGAAAAACTGGCCGGGATGACCTTCGAGGACCAACGCTGGGACGAGTCGGCGGCGGCCTACCGGCGGCTGTACGACGCCGCCCCGAGCCGGGGCGGGCGTGAGGATGCCATGACGGGCTACGTGCGGGCCACGGTGGCCGGGGGCGATGCGGCGAAGATCGCCGCGATGGCCGCCGATGTCGCAGCCTGCAAGGATGCCGGCACGGTGGCGGTCCGCGAGTCGAAATATGCCCTGGCCACGCAGCTCCGCGAACAGGGCGATGCGGCCGCTGCCGGGAAACTTTACCGCGAACTGGCCGGGGAGGTGCGCACGAAGGAGGGTTCCGAGGCCGCCTACCGCCTGATCGAGACGACCTTCGCAAGCGGCGACATGGACCGCACCGAAAAGGAGGTCTTCGCCTTCTCGGATCGGGAGCCGCAGCCCTACTGGCTTGCGAAGGCTTACCTGCTGCTGGGCGATGTCTATGTCCGCAAGGGCGACACGTTCCAGGCGCGCGCCACGTGGCAGAGCGTGGCCGACGGCTATTCGCCCGATGACGACGGGATCGTCGAGGAGGCCCGGGCGCGAATCGCAAAACTCAACTGACGATGAAAAGATTCTGGATGATAGCCGCCTGTGCGGCGGTGGTGCCGCAGCTGGTTGCGGCACAGGTCGAGAAACGGGTCGAGGTGACGAAGGCCTATGTCCCGCGGGTGGAAAGCGCCCTGAAACTGGCCGTCGAGCCCGACATGACCGATACGACGCGGATGCGTCCCGAAATCGACTATACGGTGACGCCGCTGTCGTTGCAGACGACGCTCGCGACGCGCCCGATCCGTCCGGCGACGGTGACCTACTGGGAGTTCAACCGTCCGCTGCCGTTCTACCTGAAAGTCGGGGCGGGGTATCCGCTCAATTCGGTGCTGGACTTCTATGCCTCGACGCAGAATCCCTCGACGGGCTATGTCATCGGGTATCTGAACCATGAGGGGCGTTATGCGAAGATCGCCAACGAGGCCGGCGTGAAGAACAACTCCACGCGGATGTACAACCGTGCCGGGGTTGCGGCGGGGAAGTACTTCGGACGGCATGTTCTCGAAGGGGAGCTCTCCTACGACAACCGCATGTACCACCGCTACGGAAGCTATACGACCGATCCGGATCTCCCGGAGGAACAGCTCCGGGCGCTCGGCATCGGGGGAATGAACGACTATGGCGATGCGGCCCTTTCGGTGCGCTTCGGTGATGATTTCCAGGACCTTTCGCGGGTGAATTTCGAGGTGGGGCTGCATGGCGACCTCTTCTTCGACCACTCCGACCTGCCGGGCGACGGAGAGCGTTCCCGCCAGCTGAACCTCGGGGCCGAAGGGCGGATCGCCAGGAGCTTCGGACGCAGCAGCTTCTCGCTGGGAATCGGTTACGATGCCTTCGGAGGGCAGCAGTGGCTGTCGGGCTGCTGGCAGCAGTTGATCCGGGCCTCGCTGCGCTACCATTATGCCGGCGGTGTCGTCGGGCTCGAAGCCGGGGCCGACTACTACCACGACCGGGTCGAGACGCCGGGCGAACCCGAGGCGCTGGCCGAGACGGGCGACTACTTCATTCCCTTCGCACGCCTTGTCTTCAATCTGGGAACTCCGGGCCTGAAACCCTTCTTCGAGGCCGACGGCGGGGTCAGCCCCAACGATTTCCGCACACTGACCGCCGTGAATCCCTACGTGGCGCCGGGGACGTGGCTGGACAAGAGTTCGGTGGATTACAACTTCCGGGCGGGTCTGAGCGGCTCGCTGTGGCGCAACCGATTCACCTACCGGGTCTATGCCGGATTCTCGGTGCAGGACAACCGCCTCTTCTGGGCGACACTCCTCGAACGCTCGGGGGCGGCCGGCGAATACGAAACCTTCGCCTCGACCTTCATCCCGCAGTTGGGACGCCAGACCGTGACGTCGTTCAACGGCGAAATCGAGTACCGCCCGATCAGTTCGCTGCGGTTCGACCTCGGCGTGCACGGCCGCTTCTACAACAAGGAGTGCGACTGGGCCAACGGCGAGGCGTCGTTCGTCGGCAATATCGGGGTGGACTACACGGGCCGCAAGATCTCGTTCGGGATCGAGGCCCGTATGGAGAGCGAACGCAGCTGGTCGACGCTCGACTACATGTTTGTTGACGAAGCGCGCTACCTGCCGGTCTTCAAGGCGCCCTTTACGGTGGACCTGCGCGCACACTTCGACTGGCGGGTCTCGCACCGCGTAACGCTCTTCGCCGAAGGCCGCAACCTGGCCGATCAGCGGCTCTTCGACTTTGCCCGCTATCCCGAACTGGGGGCCAACTTCACGGTGGGCGTCAAGGCCAACTTCTGACCCTGCGGGCGGGTGAACTTCCGTGCCGCAACGAAAACCGGCCGAAAGATCTTTCTTTTCGGTTGCGGAGTACCAACCTGCGAAATTTTTGCTAAATTGGACACGTATTGCGGAACGATCCGCGATACGTGTCCAACTTTTAAAACGAATCATTATGAAACATGTCATGCCCGAGCTTCCCTACGCTCCGGAAACCCTTGCCCCGAAGATGAGCCGCGAGACGCTCGACTACCACTACGGCAAGCATCTGCAAACCTACGTGGATAACCTGAACCGGCTGATCCCCGGAACGCCTTACGCCGAGATGCCGCTCGACGAGATCGTGCGCCGGGCCGACGGCGCCGTCTTCAACAACGCCGCGCAGGCGTGGAACCATACCTTCTTTTTCCGGTCGCTGACCCCCACGCAGAGCGCCATGCCGGAGACGCTGGCCGCAAAACTTGCCGCCGCATTCGGATCGGTGGAGGCTTTCAGGGAGCAGTTCACGAAGGCGGCCGTGGGGCTGTTCGGCTCCGGCTGGGTGTGGCTCGCCGCCGACCGGTCGGGAAACCTCTCGATCGTCGCCAAACCGAATGCCGGAAACCCGATGACCGACGGATTGCGCCCCGTGCTGACGGTCGATGTCTGGGAGCACGCCTACTACATCGACTACCGCAACCGCCGGGCCGATTTCGTGGCGGCGTGGTGGGATCTGGTCGACTGGAAGCAGGTTGCGGAGCGCTGCATCCCGCGGCGCTGGAAGTGCACGGCGTGCGACTACGTCTACGATCCCGCGAAGGGCGATCCCGAGACGGGCATTGCCCCCGGCACGCCTTTCGAGGAGATTCCCGCCGACTGGGCCTGCCCGCTCTGCGGACTTTCGAAGGAGGCATTCCGCCCGGAGTAGCAGCAGGAGATTCCGGATCGGTCGTCCGACCCGGACCGTATCGTCTTAATTGAGAAAAACATGAAACTGAAATACGGATTGTTGGGTGTCGCCGCGTTGTGCGGCACCATGCAGGCGCTGGCCTGCACGGGCATTTCGCTGACGGCCGCCGACGGCAGTTACGTCCAGTCCCGCACCATCGAGTGGGGCAGCAGCGCCCTGGAAAGCATGTATGTCGTCATTCCGCGCGGACAGCAGCTCCGCTCGCTCACGCCCACCGGCGGCCAGGGGCTCGCCTACACGGCGCGTTACGGCGTGGTGGGGCTGGCCGTCGTCGAGCAGGCGTTCATCGCCGAGGGAATCAACGAGGCCGGGCTTTCGGCCGGGCTCTTCTTCTTCCCGCAGTACGGCGGTTACGAGACCTACGACCCGGCGCAGGAGGCTCGCACGCTGGTCGATTTGCAGGTTGCCGGGTGGATCCTCACGCAGTTCTCCACGATCGACGAGGTGAAGGCCGCGATCGGGAAGGTCCGCATCGTGGGGTTGGAGAAGAATGCCGTCGTGCACTGGCGCATCGGCGAACCTTCGGGACGCCAGGTGGTGTTGGAGATCGTCGGCGGCGTGCCTCACTTCTACGAGAACGAGGTCGGGGTGCTGACCAACGCGCCCGGTTTCGAGTGGCAGGTGACCAACCTGAACAACTACGTGAATCTCCGCCCGGGGGAGGTTGAACCCTACCAGGTGGGCGAAAAGACCCTGCGGGCCTTCGGCGCCACGGCGGGTTTTCTGGGTCTTCCGGGCGACGACACGCCGCCGTCGCGCTTCGTGCGTGCGGCCTTCTTCCGCGCTACGGCGCCGCAGCGTGCCACGGCTTTCGAGACGGTGCAGGAGTGCTTCCACCTGCTCAACAACTTCGACGTGCCCATCGGGCTCGAACACCCTGCCGGGCAGTGCCCCGACATTCCGAGCGCCACGCAGTGGACCTCGGCCATCGACCTGACCCACCGGACGGTCTACTACAAGACGGCCTACAACAACACGATCCGCTGCATCGACCTCTCGCAGATCGACTTCGGGAAGGTGCGCTACCAGTCGCATCCGCTGGACCGTGTGCAGCAGCAGCCCGTCGAGCGGATCACGGTGAAGTGATTCCGCCGCACGGCCCGCACCCGGCCCGCACCCGGCCGGCATCCGTGCAGCACGCCTCCGCGCCCGGCCGGCAGCCGGCCCGGCACGCGAAGCGACCCGTCGGACGGTCAGCGCCCGGCGATGAGGAATAATCCGAGGCCTCGGTCCCCGGCAAGGGGCCGGGGTCTTTTATTTGCGGAAGATGAAGTAGGCGGCCAGAATCAGACAGAGGAATCCGGCAATATGGTTCCAGCGCAGCGAGTCGGATTTCATGAAGACAAGCGCGAAGATCGCGAAGACCGTGAGCGAGATGACCTCCTGAACGACTTTCAGTTCCCAGATCGAGAAGGGACCGCCGAATTCGGCCGATCCGATGCGGTTTGCCGGCACCTGGAAGCAGTATTCGAAGAGGGCGATGCCCCAACTCAAAAAGATGATGGCCATGGCTCCGAAACGTTCGAGCCGTGATTTGAAGGCGATATGCCCGTACCAGGCCAGCGTCATGAAGGCGTTGGAGATGACGAGCAGCAAAACGGTGGCAAATCCCCGGAACATAAGTCGCACATTTGAAAACGGCGCAAAAATAGCGAATTTTTCCGAATGCGTGCTCTTCGGGGCTTAAAAACATCTTCTCCGGGGCCGGAAAAGCGGCTCATGGGCATGCCGTCTCGCCGCGTCTCCTCGCCGCGTCTCCATGCTTTGCCCGCTCTTCTTGCCGTTCCCTTTCCGGTTCAGGCCAGCAGGGCGTCGAGGTCCGTGAGGAGGTCGGCGAAGGTGTCGATCACCCGGTCGGCGTCGGTTTCGCGTTCCAGCACCTCGCGCGGAAGGGTGGTCGCCAGCGCCACGATACGTCCGACGCCGGCCCGGCGTGCCGATTCGATGCCGGCCTTGGCATCCTCGAAGACCACGCAGTCGGCCGGGTCCGTTCCTGCGGCCGCGGCGGCTTTGAGGTAGATCTCCGGGTCGGGTTTGCAGCGCGTGACCGCATCGCCCGAGATCCGGGCCTCGAACCACGCCCCGATGTCGCACTTTTCCAGTACGAAATCGACGTTTTTCCGGCATCCCGACGACCCGACGGCGCAACGGACGCCCCGGTCGTGCAGTGCCGCGAGCAGTTCGCGAAGCCCCTCGACGGGCCGGATTTCCGGGGCATATAACTCGCGGTAGATGGCCTCCTTCTCCTCGGCCAGCGCCGCGGTGCCCTTGACACGGATGATCGCTTCGGGCATGATCAGACGCATGATGTCGTCGTTGCCCATGCCGTATCCCCGGGAGAGGCGTTCCTTCCAGTCCGTGACGCCGTAGCGGTCGCAGAAGATCTCGAAGGCCCGGATATGGGCCGCGGTGTTGTCCACCAGCGTGCCGTCCATGTCGAACAGAGCTGCTTTTTTCATGGTTCGGTTTGTTTTTGCGCCGTCAAAGATAGGGAAAATCCTCCGATTCGGCACCGCCGCAGGGTCAGAATTTGAGCTGGATGCCGAGGTTCACGGCGAAATTCTGTACCTCCTGACCGGGAACCGCATTCCGATGGGTCAGCCGCCAGATGCAGTCCACGCGGAAGAGTTTGAAGATGTTCTCCACGCCGAACCCCGCCTCGACGTAGGGGTCCGATACGGATCCCATGCCGATCGGGAAGAGCAGCGGGGCCTGTGTGCCGATCCGTGCCCCGTTGTTCTTTTCCGAAAGCGTTCCCCAGACACCCTTGCAGATCAGGACCTCCCGCCATTTCAACTTCTTGACGAGGGGCACTCTCCCGAGCAGCACTCCGTTGAAGTGGTGCTCCCAGAACCACGACACCCACGTGTCGGAGGCGAATTCGTAGTAGTTCATGCACGAGAAGGCGTAGGTGTCGTAGAAGTAGGTGCCGTTTCCCTCGTGGAGTTTCAGCAGCGGGTAGGGGACCCGCCCGAAGAGCCGCCCGCCCTGGACGGTGATCTCCGAATAGCCGATCGGCGGCAGGTCGGGACGGTAGCGGATGCTCCCCACCAGCCTGTAATATTCGGGGCTGTGGCGCAGCAGTCCGGGGATTCCGGCCGTGAACGAGAGCGTCGCCACGGGATAGACCGTCCCGAGGTAGTGCTTGTCGAAGGGCAGGCGGTAGACCATCTCGTCCTTCGACAGGCGGATGCCGATCTGCACTGCGGCATCCGTGATTCCCCCCGTCGGGAGTCCGTCGGGCCGCACCATCGGGACGTAGCGGTTGCCGTAGATCCGTTCCATCCGCATGCCGACGCTGGTGCTGATGCCGTGGCGCCATTCGTGCTCGTAGGTCGCCTCGCCGCGGTCGACCATCGAGAGCCGCTGGTCTCCGCGCGAGAGAATCGAGGCGAGGATATTGCTCTCGGTCAGGGCGTTCTGTCCGGCGCCGAGCTGCACCACGTCGTGGCGTCCGGCGAGGGTCAGCTTGCGTGTCAGCCGCCGCGAGAAGGCCAGTTCGAGGCTTCCGCCGCCCTTCACCCGCTCGTCGCGCGTGCCGTAGGCGACGTAGCCGCCCAGCCGGACCCGGCGGCTGAATTCGGAGGTCGTACGCAGCCCCGCCTGCATGCGGAATCCTTCCAGATCGTTGAAGCTCCCCAGTTTGTAGTAGGGTCCGATGCCGATGTACTTCGTGTTCCAGTAGCCGGCGATCAGCGTGTTGATCACGGTGTAGATGTTGCGGTAGAGCGGGACCTGCTGCACGGAGTCTACCATGTTGTAGATACGCCGTTCGCGGTCGCTCAACCGATAGGGGCGTATGGTTTCCCAGTAGGCTTCGGCGTCCTCTCCGGGGTCGTGCTTTTCGATCACGACGTTGTTGTCCATGCGTCGCACCTCGTCGGGGATCGGCTCGCCGATGCGCACGTCGGAGTAGACCACCTCGCGCGTTCCGAGGAACGAGGTGAGCTTCGTCGAGTCGGCCCCCGAGACGGAGAATTCGGCCGAGACCCGGTCGCGGGCCCGGAACCAGCTTCCGTCGGGCAGACGGCGGTTTTCGTTTTCGAGTTGCAGGTGCCGCACCCAGTTGACGTTCACACCCCGGGGCATGCGTGCCGTGGCCGATACGAGCGCGAAGCTCGCCGAGTCGATGTTGATCTCTCCGTCGAGCACCGGCGTGGTCGTGCGCTTGGGGTGGAAGCGGATCTTGTAGACCTTGCGTCCTTCGCGGCAGGTGCTGTCCACGAGGAAATAGTCGTAGAAACTCCTTCCGCCCTCGGCCAGCGGGCTGGCGAAGCGGATGTTGAACAGGTCGATGAAGTTGTCGTAGAAATTCACGTCGCCGTGCATTCCGCCGGTGAACTGCGCCACGGCGAAGTCGTTCTCGACGCCCGAAATGCGGCTGGCGCGGATCACCTCGCGTTTGAATTCCGGGTTGCGGCTCCGGTAGAGGTCGGCCGTCGCCTCGGAGATCATCGCCGGGAGGTAGGGCTGTCCGGTGAGGGCCGAGGTGTCCACGTAGTCGAAGATGAATCCGAAGTTGCGTTGCAGCCTCCGGCTCCGGAACTTCGTTCGGATGTTCGTCAGGTCGAGCTCCATTTTCGTATAGGTCCGGCAGCGGTAGGAGTCGTGGCGGTCCGGGTCGTTGCGGGATCTGTTGCGCAGGACGCCGTCGAGGATCGGGAAGGCGGGGTTTTCGCCCGGGGTGATGACCACCTGTCCGATGTCGAACTCCACGGCTTCGAGCACGAAGTCCACGCGGTTGAAGATTCCGGGCGTGACCGGGCGTGTGCGGGTGGCGTAGCCGATCATCGAGGCCTGGACGCGGCTCACCGTGTCGCGGGTTTCGAGCGCGTAGACGCCCTGTTCGTCGGTGGTGATGCCGACGGTCGTCCCGGGGAACACGACGCTCACGAACCGCAGCGGCACACCGTTTCCGTCGGTCACCTGACCGCGGACGCGGGTGCTCTGCGCCTGTGTTCCGACAATTCCGGAGAGGAGCGCCAGAATCCCGAGGATCATTCTCCGTATCATGATGGGACAAATGTAAGAAAAAAGAACAGATCCGGCGAAAATAAACTACCTTTGCGCGAAAACAGCCGATAAACAGGACAGAATGGCACGCGGAAAAATCGAAAAAACGAATGCCGCCCGTCTGCTCGACCGGGCGAAGATCGCTTACGAACTGGTTCCTTACGAGGTCGACGAGGAGCATCTGGCCGCGACGCACGTCGCCGAGCAGCTGGGCGAGGATATCTCCACCGTGTTCAAGACGCTGGTGTTGAAGGGCGACCGCACGGGATATTTCGTTTGTGTGGTTCCGGGCGACCACGAGGTCGACCTGAAAGCCGCCGCGAAGGTCTCGGGCAACAAGAAGTGCGATCTGATTCCGATGAAGGAGCTGCTGCCCGTGACGGGTTACATCCGCGGGGGCTGTTCGCCGATCGGCATGAAGAAACTCTTCCCGACCTACATTCACGTTTCGGCCGAGGCGTTGCCGTTCATCTACATCAGTGCGGGGGTTCGGGGCTTGCAGCTGCGGCTCGACCCGAAGGCGCTGGCGGTCTACGTCCGGGCATCCTTCGCCGAAATCTAACCCCGGCTAAAAGCCGGGTTTCAGGAACGGAGGAGCCTTTGCGGGGTTTCCGATCCGGTTCCGCGCGTCGACCGTCGACGCGCGGAACTGTTTTTCATATTCATAAATTGTGCGCTGGAAAATCTCCGGCTTGATGAAAAAATCGAAAAGAAAGATGCGGACTAAAAATGCGAGCGCCGGGGACGGTTTGCTTGCAAACCCGCGAATAGTCGCCCGGCGCCGGCTTAAAAAGCCGGTTTTGTGGGCGGAGGTATGTCCGAAAGGTTCGGATTCAGGTCTGCGCTTCGAACGTTGGACGCGGATTCACGATTCGGAAACCTCGTGAGTTTCCGCAGCCCACAAATCCCCTTTCTTAAAGGG